>CAYLJJ010000007.1:105003-118115 GCA_964384025.1 uncultured Nannocystaceae bacterium | reverse complement strand
TCAGCAGGCTCCCCCTCTTCAGCAGGCTCTCCATTGCCTCTGCCAGCGCGCTCTGGTCGCCCCT
Source organism: uncultured Nannocystaceae bacterium (assembly GCA_964384025.1). Lineage (GTDB taxonomy): Bacteria > Myxococcota_A > Bradymonadia > UBA7976 > UBA1532 > CAYLJJ01. The sequence goes on along the minus strand of CAYLJJ010000007.1, from coordinate 118,051 downwards.
TAGCTTCATCAAGAAGAACATGTAGGACCTCAATCCTTGAGATGTTGACCCAAACCGCGTCAAATTCAGCGGGAACATCCGTGAGGAATACCCGGAAATTGCCCTCCATCTCTCCGATATCAAGCTCACCTTCAAAGCTGCTCTGTGCAGGTTCCGGCCCTGACTCTTGCGCTCTCTGGCGTGCTCCTAAGATTCGTGCCGCTGCCTCAGGCTCCGCCAAGGCTCCAAAGTGATGTCCGCTGCTTCGCTCACTTGCAGCAGAATCAAAGATTCTAGAGTGGCTTCTAGATTGAACCCGTTCGACCAAATTTGGAAAACGCTCTCCCCATACAGATGCCCTCTCTTCAGCGCCAACCCAGTCACCGGTGTTCAGTCCAAGAAGTTCGCGAGAGTTAGGTAGCCTTGGCTCATCATTATTTTCGGACTGAGACGATCTCCAAAGTTGAGACTCCTGAGATTCCATCTTCAGATCAGCCTCACCACAGGCCAGGAACAGCAAAGCAAAGAAAGGAAGATATTTCATCATCTTCTCCAATAGGTTCGTCTCCGATGGAAAATGAAAACGGCTCACCGGGAATGGATTTTAGGAATAATAGAAATAAAACAAGTTTTAGAGGTTTTTTCTGAGGTTGGAGTCACGAGGGACACAGGCAAGGATCAAGCTGAAAAAACCTCAACTTTAGATAGACCTTCAGTACCTCAAGAGCGCCGCCATGCCCCCCAGCTCCGCGAGCTGAGGGTTGGGATCGACAAAGTCCAGATCAGCGCCGCTCTGAAGCAGCAGCTCACCACACTCATTGAGAAGATCAACTCTGAAGAGATCCTCAGTCTTGCAACTTGGGCAGCGCTGAGGCTCTCCAGGGCTGAGGGCTTCGCAGCTTCGACAACGAACGGCCGAGAGCTGAAGGGAGCGGATCGCTACTGCTCGATGAACGCGGCCCTCGGCAGCTGCGCGCAGGACCGCTTTAGGACCGACGAGCGCCAAACCATCTGAGAGCCAAGCCTCGCGGATACGCTGCCAGAGAGCCTCCTCGCTGGCCCGCTCCTGAGCCACAAAGAGGTTGAACAGCTCCTCCTCTAAATAAGCCTCCCCCTTGGAGAGATCTAGAGCTTGAGTATCGATCTGCTTGCGACGTAGGCTCCCAGGAAGCTGCTCCTGGACCGCTCTGAGGATCTCTTTACCTCCCACCATCAAAAGACGACGAAAGCTATGATCCCGCTCCAGGCCCTGGAGAGCCTTAGCGATCTCCTTAGCGTAAGCTTTGAGTTCCCCATCTCGACGGCGGCGATAGCGCTGTTGAGACCAGCCCCCCACTTTTACCGCGTTCTTTACCTCTCCTTTGATGCTCTGCTCCTCACTCTTATTGAGAGCCGTGATCAGGAAGACCTTGGCGCTGTTGTTATCCGCGACCAGCACCGCTGAGGTTTCAAAATCATCCATAAACTCCAACAAGGGACGAATAAAGGGAGAGGAGTCGACATAGAGCGTGGGCTTCATTTTCTGAGGCAGGTGGACCGCCTCCTGAAGATCGAGAGCCCAACAGATGAAGAGGACCCCAGTCTCTGGTGGGCGCTGTCCTTTGAGAGCACGTCGGGCCCGCTCCAGGTTCATATCGAAATGCTCTCGCTCTTCTCCCCGAAGGAGACGCCGGGTCTGTTCTAAGCGGCGCTCTAAGGGCTTCAAACCTCTAGAGTCCAAGAAGAGGCTGAGGGTGGCGCGGTTGGGGGCAGCCTGTTCACTGAGCCAGCGGAGGTCTAAGGTCTCAAGGGCTCTCCACATGCTTCTGCTCCTTTATCTCTAGTTGGCGGCTGCTATAAGCTACTCGCGACCTAAGTGTCTCGCTAGGATCTCCAGACCCTCTCTGACGATCTCTGGAGGGGCGGCGGTGTAGCAGAGCCTCAGATGGTGAGGCCAGGGTCCAAAGCTGCTCCCTGGAGCAACCAGGAGCCCTTCAACCGCTAAGTCCATCAGCAGACTGTTGAGCCCACGCTCATCCAGATACTCGGAGAGATCTATAAAGAGAAAGGTCCCTCCTTCAGGAACGGGGACCCCAAGACGCTCTGCCGCCTCTTGAGCCATTGCCCGATAGAGGCGTTTGGACTCCTGAGCCCAAATCTCTCCTGGTCCTGCTAAGGCACGGGCGGCAGCAAGTTGGCTGCCGGTGGGAGCGTCATAGACAGTTTGCACCGCGATCTTACGAAACATCTGAATCGCTCTGGGAGGCGCGACCACATAGCCCACCCGATTGCCCGCCATTCCATAAGCCTTGCTGAAGGAGTGGATCGAGAAGGTTCGCTCTGGGGCCAAGGGACGCATCGCCTGATGTTTGGCTCCCCAGGCGTAATGTTCATAAACCTCATCGGCCAGAATCCAAAGATCTCGGTGTCGTGCCCAGTCAGCTAGAGCCTCCATCGATTCCAAGGAGAGGAGGCGACCACTGGGGTTGTTGGGTGTGTTGAGGTAGAGGGCCACGCTGCGAGGGGTGAAGGCTGCTTCTAGAGCCTGGATGATCTCCTCTGGACGCTCCAGTCCAAGGATCGGCACCTCAATGGGCTGACCTCCCGCGACCTTGATCGCCCCCGCTACCAAAGGCCAGTGAGGGGAGAGGAGCAGGACCTCATCTCCAAAACTTGTAAAGGTAGCTACAGCGGTAGCGATTCCCTGAGTTGCCCCTGAACTGATCCAGAGTTCCTCCGGTTCAAAAGAACCTAAGAAGGGACGGCGATGCTCCAAAATCGCCGCTCTTAAGAGCGGGTGGCCTTCAACGGGGGCATAGCGATGAAGCCCTGGATGCTCCTGCTCTCGTAGATCTTCCAGATGACAGCCCTGCGCTGGAGCGCGATAGGTATCGCCTACCTGGAGAGGGTAGATTTGGGGGGCCTCAGCAGCCAGAGATCTCAGAGTAGTGTAGACCGATCCAGGGATCGCCTCGATATGGGCAGCAAAGCGGGGCATCTGTGCTCCTCTCAATTTTGAGGGAGCTTAACCCAAAATTTTCCACAGGTGGCCTTTTGCTCGACCTGACCTGTAATTGACGAACCTATAAACGCTATCCCTGAAACCTCTGTATCCTCACGGCGGAAAAAAGTTCTACATGGTATAAATATTGTGTTCAGAAATCAGCCTGTTGGTGAAAAATCATGTTACGCATAATGACCTATGATACATGGAAAGATCAGACCTCTTTGGGAGCTTTTAATCCTCGAAGCAAAAAGCTAAAGGCGGTCGATACAGCTCTTCTCAACTATCATAGATCCCCCAGCTCGACCACTTTAGCACGCTTAGATACCTCTCTTGAAGATTGGATGAATTCCAAGAATGATTGGCGTAAGAACAGACGTAATTCAAGAGGTGCTGTTACAGAACTTTACCGAAGTATACTCAGAACTCACTATGTCGATGAATTTGCGGAGGTTCCGGTTCTACTCCGCTGGAAAAACCTGACTTCCAAGGGAATTTTTCAACGTGAGAGCGATGCTACTCTCTTGGCCATTGATGATATTATCGCTCGATACGAGGCGACGGGAGATGTAGCCATACGTGCATATCTTCGCACCCAACTTTACTTCGCTGCGGTTATCTGGATGCGTCATGAGAAGGAGGAGATCAACAACGCGGATATCGCCAGATATCCTGCTGTTCGTCTGCTCTTCGAACACGTCGTTTCATGGATGTGCAAGAAATGGCAGACCACTCCCAACGTACTCGCTCAGATTATTGAGGAGAAGTTCGGGAAAGAGCTCAGCGGGCATGGGGTTCTGGTAGACTCGAATAAGCGCAACGTTGAGTACCTTTCGCGTGTACAAGCCAGAAAATATCAGCTCCATTTCAGAGGAGGACGAGCATACCAGTACACGTGGTGGAATGATATGTCGATGGAGACTTGGACTTTGGTCCCCGCCGAATCGAGCAGGTCACCTGGTCGACATCTAGTTGGTATCGGTAAGATTGATCCCGTATTCAAAAACAATCTGGCAGGATTTTCACTGAGTATGGATCGCAGATTCTATGTCGCTGACCATCGTGCAGGGCTTATAGATGAGAAAAATTTCTTCCATTCCTCGTATATGGCAGGCAACACCGTACAGTGTGCGGGTGAACTCCTGATTGAAAATGGTAATATAAAAATAATCACAGATGGCAGCGGACATTATCAGCCCAGTCTAAATCATATTGTAAATGCGCTTGAAACGCTTCGAATGAACGGCGTTGCCGTTAATGATATTATTATCGATTACTTTATCGACAACAAGAACAGGGGACAGTCAAGCGGTCGAGATGTATTGAGAACACGTGGAAATGTCCGTATGATGAGCCAGATACAGCATCAGTTCGGCGTACGAAATCCCAAATTCAAGCGTCTCTAAGGTAGATGTTGCGGATGATAAAGAGAGCATTGCCTGGACTCCTCAGTCTGCTCTGTGCGGCAGTGCTCTGGTGCCCCTCTGTTCACCTCCTCTTTCAGCCCTCCGAGCTCCCCAAAAGAGAGGGTCCCCTCTCAAAAATAGCTCAGCAGCTGATGAAGCGACATCTCAGGATCTGGACAGATCCTGAACTGCAACGCCTTGAGTTGGAAAAGATGCAGGGTCTGAACCCAGAGTGGGACTTTATGAGCCGGACCTATTTTGTCCTGGCGCTGGCCAACATCGCTCTCCGCGATAAAGCGCAGAGAACGGAGGCGCTTCAGATCATGGATCTGATCATTGAAGCAACCCTGGAGGTTGAAGAGGAGCGAGGGATGAGTCATTTCCTGCTTCCCTACGGTCGTCAGGGGGGCTGGTTACTTCAGCCTCATCGAAGCCAGTTTGTAGATGGAGAGATCGCCCTGATGTTGGGAGCCCGCCGCCTCGTTGAAGAGCGCCCAGAGTGGACAGCTCCTCTTCAAGAGCGAGTAGAGCTGATGATCGCGCGTATGAAGCAGAGCCCTGTGCTCTGCGCCGAGAGCTACCCTGATGAGTGCTGGACCTTCTGTAACAGCGTCAGCTTGGCTGCGATCAAGATCGCTGACCTTCTAGATGGCAGCGATCATACCGACTTTATCAAGCGTTGGCTTAAGGTCGCTCAAGCTCGTTTAACTGAGCCTCAAACCGGCCTGCTCATCTCCTCTTATCGTTTGGATGGGACTCCCCTTCCCAGTGGCTTTGGCCCTGAAGGTTCAAGTATCTGGATGAGTAGTCATATGTTGCAGATCATCGACATTGAATATGCGCGGGATCAATACCGAAGAGCGGCGAAGGAGTTGGGCCGCAGCGTGCTGGGTTTTGGCTATGCCCTAGAGTGGCCTAGGTGTTGTCCAGGAGAGATGGATGTAGACTCAGGGCCCATTATCCCAGGTCTTCAAGCCAGCGCGGGCTCCTCGGGTCTGGCACTTCTAGGCGCCAGCGCCTTTGGGGATCGAGGGTATCTCAAACAGCTGATGAGCGCTCTCAACTTGCTGGCTTTCCCCGTAGAGGACGAAGATGGTCTGCGTTATCTCGCGAGCAACCCGGTGGGAGACGCGGTGATCCTTTACTCTATGGTGCAGGGGCCTCTCTGGCGAGAGGTCCAGAGGAGGGATGCTTATGGGCGCTAAAGAGAAGAGCTCCATCAAGAGTTTTCTGTTTCTCTCATTGGCTCTCATCTTCCTCTTCCTGCTGCTTCACCTTCTGGGCAGCCGAGAGCATGTGGGGGTGCTCTCAGGGACCTCATCAGCTTCGCTCCCTCAGCAGCTACTGGGGCTCCTCTACCTTTTCTCTTTTGTAGCCGCGGTTTTCTTGAGCCCCATATTTCTATTAGCAGCGGGCTCTCTTGAACTCTGGCGAAGATTAATCAGATCTCGATAGCTCAAGATCTCTTAGAGATTCTGAGGCGATAGACTCGACCGCCCTCCTCATCGGTCAGCTGAGAGAAGCGGCAGTAGCGCAGGGCCAGATCGATGAGCCCCCCTGTCGCACGCCTCACCTTCACCTTGTCTCGGGTGACCTCTTGTACCACCTTACAGCGACCAAAGCGTGGATGGATGAGAATATCCCCTCGCCGGAGTCTGGGAGAGACCTCCAACTCAAAGCCCAGATCGTCAGGTGATGGACGACTGACGCTTTTCTTGCTTAGCTCCACCGCCGCAGCCCAGCCTGAGGGGCTCGGTGCTCCAAGGCTGCGCGCTTCGCTCTGTTTGGGTTGAGGCTCTCTCCTTTGGGGTGGAGGTGCTTCAGCTCTGCTCCTCTTGCTGGCCTTATGCTTGTTGGAAGCTCTGCTTCTCTTGGGTGCTTCAGATTCAATGGAAACCTTGCTCTGAGCAGGGCTCATCTGAGAGAACTGAGTGGGTCCTTGAAGCAACTCTAGGTGTTTTACCTCAGCGCTCAGAAGCAGGCCGGAGAGGCTGCGAGGGAGTCCTTGATCGCTCCAGGAGAGAAGACCAAAGAGTTCGATAGAGTCCTCTCTCCTCCAAGCTTCTCCACGGAAAAAACAGGGGCCGTTGAGGATCCAGGGAGCTGACTCAGGACCGGCCTGAAGTTTGATTTGGGTTAGAATACCAAAGAGGGGGAGCAAACCCTCCTCTAAAAGCGGTTCAAGCACCTGAGGGAGCTGTGCTCCCCTCTCGATTTTGGGGAGAGACATTCTTTTTAGAAGACCTACGGGTTAGAGAAACTGTTTGAGGAAGTCAGGGAGTTTCTGAACTTCCATCGATTTACAAAAGTAGCCATTTATATCTTTAGCATGACATATTTTCTCTAGAGCCTGAGCCTTCATGTCTGAATAAAGCACAATGACCAAATCATTATATTCTAAGGAGTCTTGGATTGAATCCAAAAGATCATCGACTGCTAAATGTTTCATTGTGATATCGACCAAGAGAACATCTGGCTTCTCATAGTCTAGTTTAGCCAAACAGCCATGGGGAGCAGACATCCTGACAACCGAAAAGTCTGCTTTGAGGAGAACGTCTTCAGTGAGCAGGAGGCTCATGAAGTCGTCATCTAAGATCATCACTTTGTGGTTTTTTTCTGACATTTTTCAATTATGCCTCCCCCTCTCAAGATGTCAATTCTAGGAAGACTCTGCTAAACGCGGAGGTAGAATCCAAGAGAGTGCGCTCACAGAGGAGAGAGATGAAACCTGATCATATTGAGGTAACGCTGGTGACCGGGGCAGCCTCAGGTATCGGTCAGGCGACCGCTCGCCTACTTCATCAACGTGGTGCAGAGGTTTGGGCGGCGGACCTCCAGTTAGCACCCCTCTTGGAAGAGGCTGAGCATCTGGGTGCGGGCTATCACCCTCTCGAGTTGGATGTTCGGCGGTCGGAGGCTTGGGAGAGAGCCTTAGAAGCGCTCCCTGATGCCCTGGATCTCTTGATTCACTGCGCAGGTCTGGGGGGTGGAGGTTTATTGGAGGCACAGAGCCCCGAGCGTTGCCAAAGCATCCTAGAGGTCAACCTCATCGGGCCTCTCTTGGGGAGTCGAGCGGCGCTGCCCAAACTGCGCGCAGCTCAGGGGCGGTTGATCTTTGTGGGCTCTATGTTGGGGGTTTATGGCATCCCCGGTGCGGCGGCTTACTCCAGCTCTAAGGCGGGGCTCCATGCTCTGGCTCAGGCGTTGCGTCTGGAGTTAGAGCCTCAGGGGATACAAGTCTCAGAGCTGATGCCCGGCTTTGTAGACACCCCGATGCTGGGTCCTGAGGTTAAAGATCGAGAGAAGATGCTTCAACCAGAGGAGCTGGCTGAGGCGCTGCTGAGAGCGCGGCCTGGAGATCAAACCATCGGCCGTGGTGCTCGCCTGATGGTCTATCTGGCGCGCTTTTGGCCAAGCCTCTTACGCTGGGGGTTGCGGCGACGACTGCGAGAAGAGATCTGAACGGGATCGAGCTTGACGGCTCAAATACTCTTCGCTTTCCGATATGTTCACGCCAATGTAAATATTTGAAAATAGGCTTATTTTCACTTTCGCCTTTTAAAAGGTCAAAGTGACCTGTTCTACTGTTTTCAACAGAAAAGGTCCAGGAGACCTTTTTAGGCGCGCAAGGAGAGAGTATGAACCTCCAGCTGTTGATCATCGATCCTCAAAACGACTTCTGCGATCCAGGAGGGGCGCTCTATGTCCCTGGAGCAGAGCAGGATATTCTTCGCCTAACCGCGCTTCTGGATCGGCTTCGAGGGGAGTTGGCGGATATCCATGTCACCCTCGACAGTCACCACCTTGTGGATATCGCCCATCCCCTTTTCTGGGAGGATGTCCATAGAGTACGCCCAGCGCCCTTCAGCTCCATCAGCGCTGAGGATCTACTCAGAGGTAGATGGATGACGGCGCTCCCAGCAGCTCGGGAGCGGGCCTTGAGCTATCTGGAGGCTCTGGAAGCTGGGGGGCGCTATCCACATACAATCTGGCCCCCTCACTGCCTCATCGGCAGCCCAGGGCATAACGTCGCCGCCCCTCTCTTCGCCGCTCTGGGGCGCTGGGAAGAGGAGCGCTTTGGGGTGGTGGATTATGTGACCAAGGGCTCTAACCTCTGGACAGAGCATTTCTCAGCGGTGCGCGCCGAGGTCCCTGATCCCAGAGATCCAGACACGCAGATCAACGCCCGGCTGATTGAGACCCTGGAACAGGCAGATCTGATCCTCTTGGCGGGAGAGGCGGGTTCTCACTGTCTGGCTCATACCGTGCGAGATATCGCCGCTGAGTTTTCCGATCCCAGCTTTGTACGCAAGATGGTGCTGCTCAAGGATGCCACCAGCCCAGTCCCAGGATTTGAGCAGCAGCAGATAGACTTCATCCAGGATATGAGCGCTCTGGGAATGCAGATCAGCGACACCCAGAGCTTCCAGATTTAAAAAGCTCCCTCTCAACAAAGAGCCATACAACAGAGAGGGAGAGCCCCCTCTGTATCAAAGGAGGCTTATGCCGATCCTCAACCGCTCCCTCCAATCTCTACAACTCAAAGGCTCAAGTTATGGTTTCTCAGCCGCTCGCATTGAGAACCTGGAAGCTTCTGAGTACACCTTGGCGGTGATCGCCGCCGACACCTCTGCCAGCGTCTCCTCTTTTCTTCAGGAGATCGAGGCCTGCGTCGAAGCGGTCACTCGAGCGTGCAGTCGCTCTCCCCGCGCAGAGAATCTCTTACTCCGTGTGATCAGCTTTGATGGGGAGCTAAAGGAGATCCATGGCTTCCGTCCCATCGCAGCCTCTCTTCAAGAGGGCTATAAGGGGCGCCTGGAGTTGGGCGGGATGACCGCCCTCCACGACGCCATCGCCAACAGCATCGACTCCGTAAAGGAGTATGGAGATCGTCTGGCTCGGCATGGCTTTGGCGTTAATGGCATTGTCTTTGTGATGACAGATGGGATGGACAACGCATCTAAGGAGAGCATCAAGGACCTGACCCGGCGGCTGATGGTCTTGAGGAGAGAGATGGAGTTGGAGTCCCTGATTACGATCCTGGTGGGGGTTAACCTAAAGGACGATCAGGTCAAAGTCGCTCTAGAGCGCCTCTCCCAGGCCCTGGCGATGCAGTTTATCGCCCTGGAGTCTGCCGATGAGCGCAGCTTGGGCGCCCTGGCTGACTTCTTCTCCCGTAGCATCGCTCTTCAGTCCCGAGCCCTGAACTCGGGAGGAGCTGCTCTGCTGAGTTTTTAGAGAGCGCTGATGAGAGTTGAGATTCCAGGACAGACAGCCATTCTCCTCAACGACGCTCACTTCCTGGCTCGTGGTGGGCAGGCCTCCGTCTACGCCCAAGAGGGCTTGGCCTATAAGATCTTTGATGATCTGGATCAGGTCCCCTCCCTGGAGCGCCTGCGGGCCTTAAAGAGGTTGAGGCATGAGCAGATTCTTGGCCCCTTAGAACCTCTCTATGACGAGCAGGGCGCGTTGTTGGGCTTCAGCATGAAGCTTTTGTCCGAAGCCTGGACCCTCTGCGAGCTCTTCCCGCTCTCCTTCCGTCGTACACAGGGGTTGAGCCCCGCTCAGGCGCTTGCCCTGGTCTTACAGCTGAGGGAGCTGCTCAGCTTCATCCATCTTCAGGGTGCTCTTATCGTCGATCTCAACGAGATGAATGTGCTGGTCAAACACTCTCTGGACCATCTCTATCTCATCGATACCGACAGCTGGCAGCTCCCCGGCTTCCCTGCTACAGCTCTCTCTGAGAGCGTTCGGGACCGTCACAGCTCTAGCTTTGATGAGGGTACAGACTGGTTTGCCTTTGCGGTGGTCAGCTTTCAGCTGCTCACCGGGATTCACCCCTATCGAGGGCGACACCCCCGATTGAGAAGCTTAGATGAGCGTATGGAGGCTCAAGTCTCGGTCTTCGATCCTGAGGTCAAGCTGCCTCCCAGCTGTCTCCCCTTCTCCCTGATTCCAGATGACTGGCGGTGCTGGTATGAGCAGCTCTTTGAGGAGGGGCTGCGTTCCCCTCCACCTGGGACCCAGGCCAGCGCCTCTCATCATCTGCCTCCGATGCCCCCCGCCATCGCGGCTCCTCAGATAGAGCTGGAGGTGATGGCCCGTTATCCAGAGTCGATCCTAAAAGTCCTTCAGGGGCCTCAAGCTTGCCTTGTGCTGACAGAAGGAGGGCTCTATCTGGGTGATCAGCAGCTCAGCACCGCTCCCTCAGGCGCGGCGGTCCTGGGCTTTGATTCCCAGGGCGCTCCTCTGGCTCTAGAGCGAACGCAGCTCTACACTCCAGCACCTCGATCTCTGCCCCTTAAACTCTCTCAAGTGAGCGGCGCCGAAGGTGCCCTTTATGGCCTCTGTGAGGATCAGCTCCTCGCCCTTCAGATTTTCAAGGGGGCTATCCTCCCTCGACGCTGGGCGCGGCTTTTGCCACGGGCCGCGCGCCTCTGGCCTGGAGTCGCTCTCCAAGCTGTGGGAACCTCAACTTGGTGTTGGCTCTTGGAGGCGCGAGATGTAAGAGGCTTCTCTCTCCCTGAACTCAGGGCTCATCGCCTCATGGAGGCCCGCGCCGAACGCGGCGCGCTGATGGTCTTGGGCTTCTCTAAAGGTCGCTATGATCGCCTCCTCTTTCGCAGCACCAGAAGAGGCTATGATTGTGAGATCCAAGAGGATGTGGCCCCAGAAGCCCTGGAGTTTGTCCACCTTAAGAGCGGGGTCTTGGTCTGGCGCTGGGAGGACCAATTGATCCTCCGCTCAGGGCGACCAGGTGAGGCGGGTGAGCGACGGTTCTCTCTCAATCAGCCCCTGAGCCTCTGGTCGGGCGCTTCAGGTCTGCTCGGTTCTCAGGGAGAGATCCTGTATCGTATGCGCCTTAAACAGTGAGGTCCTGAGAGATGCCAGGAGAGCAAGAGACAGCCTTCCTCAAGGCCTACCGAGAACGGCGTGATCCTCGCCCCTCTGTCACCGTCGATCTGGTGATCCTGACGGTCCTGGACAGGGACTTAAAGCTGCTCTTGATCCAGCGGGGAGAGCCTCCCTTCCTGGGGGCTTGGGCTCTCCCAGGCGGCTTCTTGAGGGTTGGAGACAGCTTTGATGATCAGGGAGAAGATCTAGAGGCTGCGGCGCGGCGAGAGCTGAAAGAGGAGACCGGCTTGGAGCCTGATCAGCTCTTCCTTGAGCAGCTCTACACCTTTGGGCGAGCAGGGCGTGATCCTCGAACCCGTGTGATCACTGTGGCCTATTATGCGTTGATCCGCCCCGATTTGATCCCCTTAGTTCAGGCGGGTGGGGACGCTCATAAAGCCAGCTGGTTTTCTATCGCTGAGCACAAGCTCTTAGAGGGGGAGTTGCCGTTGGCCTTTGATCATCAGGAGATCCTTGAGTTGGCGATCCAGCGCATCCGTGGAAAGATCGACTACAGCGCCATCGGCTTTGATCTTGTGCCTGTCCACTTCACCGTGGCAGAGCTGCGCTCCAGCTATGAGGCGATCAAGGGGACCCACTGTGATCCAGGGAATTTTAGGCGACGTTTCCGGCGCTGGCGGGAGGATGGTCTGATCGAACAGGCAGCAGGAAAGCGACACACAGGGAGTCGTCCAGCGCGAGTCTATCGCTTCTGTAGAGAGAGGCAGCCGAGGCAGTAGGGCATGATCCCTGTCCCGGTGTCGAACAGCTCTCGGCTCAGCTTGGCTTCACTCAGCAAACCCCCTTCTCCAAAGAGCTGACCCTTCAGGACCCAAGTCATCGGCTCCATCAAGCAGTTGCTGAAACCCCGTCTGAGGAAGAGGCCCCAGCGAATCAGGGCGCTGAAGCTGCCTGGCTCCTCTCCCAACTCCAGGTTGGAGAGAGCCTGTACTAAGACCCCTCGCTCCATAGGAGTCAACATCTCATGAAAGCCCAGCTCTCCCCGCTCCATCATCAAGCTGGAGAAGCCTAAGCCAGGGCCAAGGCAGCCGGGGCGCTGCCAACGCCCTCCGATCCTGGGTAGGCCGCTGCGCTTCGCTTCGCTGCGGCTCCTCAAGAGTTGGGTCATACGACCACGGATGATCAGCGGGCTGCGATGTACGGGGAGCCCCTCATCATCAAAGCCCCGGCTGGTGGCGAGGCCATCTAGACCGGGATCATCTACCAGGGTCACCTCAGGAGAGGCGATACGGCTTCCCTCCTCGGCGAGCTGAGAGCCTTCACTGAGGGGCTGAAGTCCTGCATGGCGGATGATCTCCTCCAGCACCCTGGGGTGCAGAATCACCGAGAGTGCTCCGGGCTCAAGCTGACCATGTGAGGTCAGCTTGGGGCTGTTTCTCCAAGAGCGTGCGCCCATCAGCGCCAGGGGCAACATCGATTCGGGAGCGTGAGTTTGGTAGAAGATATCCCCATAGCTCCGGTTCATCTCCACCTCAGCGCGGAGCGAGGCTTGCAGAGCAGCGATCACCTCTCCAGAGCGACCAACCACTGTACGCTGATGGCTGTAAGAGACTGAGCCCTGGAGCTGCTTTAGACCAGGGATGCGCTCTGCCTCATGACGGGTGTTGTCGGCCAAGGCATCGCAGATCTCCCAAAGCGCCTCGGGAGGGCTCAACATCTCCGCCAGCTGAGCATCAAAGATCATCGGGCTGGGTCTACGGATAGAGGGGACTGGGGGGGGGGGCTCTCCACGCCGGTACCGGGGGGTTGGTTGGGTGGGGAGCCC
>CAYLJJ010000007.1:0-104993 GCA_964384025.1 uncultured Nannocystaceae bacterium | reverse complement strand
CCCCCCCCCCCCCCCCCCCCCCCCCCCCCCCCCCCCCACCCCCCCCCCCCCCCCGCCCCCCCCCCCCGGCCCCGGGGGCGCGGCCGCTCCAGGCTCTAAGTGAGCAGCTGCCTCCTCAATGAGGTTCAGTAAATCCAAGCTCTCCTCACCACAAGCCCGCCCCACATCCCCGTCTCGAAAGACACGGACAAGGCTGCGACAACTCTCGGGGTTCTCTAGAGGTTGTAGATCTGCACCGTCAAAGCTCCAACCCTGAGAGCTTCGATGTTGGAGCCAGATCTCAACTTCATCTGCACTTACCCCTGTCTCAGCGAGGGCAGCCTCAACCACTTGGATAGAGTCTGCGAGGCTCCCAGCCAACTCTTCAGCTTTGAGTCCCCCCTGAGGCTGCTCCTTCATCATCTGAACACTCCTTAAATTGAGAGAGAGGAGCCTAGCACGGGGTTAAGGGCTTTCGGCATTCAGCACAGGCGCTTTTAAATTTTGCGGGGATGGACAAGAGGGACTCAGATGCTAGACTGTCGCTCACAGCTTGGGATCCCAGTTCAAAAGGGGAATACATGGACGCCCGAAGGCTTATCTCTTTAACACTGTGTGCTCTCATCAGCGCCTGTAATATTTCAGGGAACTCCTTGGATGGAGGGCTCGAAGGAGGAATCCCCGGCGATATGGCTGGGGCTTCAGATGATACTGGAGGTTCTGCCGGTGATGTAGGCGAGCCTATTGTAGACTCAGGTGAGTCTGTTGTGGACTCAGGCGAGTCTATCGTAGACTCAGGTGAGTCTGTTTTGGACTCAGGTGAGTCTGTTGTGGACTCAGGTGATCCTCTCCTGGATTCGACTGTTCCTGTTTTGGACTCAGGTGAAATCTTTGAAGATGCGAGTCCTCCTCTCATAGAGGGCATTGAATTGACCCAAGCGGGTCACGCGATCCCCAACGGGGGTAGATATCACATCCCCCTCAACATCCAAGATCCTGCCGCTGCGGCAGTCGCCATCTTCAGCGAGATCAAAGAGTTGATGATGATCCGTAACACCTCTGAGGTCGCCATCATGCTCAGCGAGGTCTCCATCATTGGTACCGGCGATCTCCTGGGAGAAGAGATGAAAGCTTGCAGTGATGACTCTGCTGTCAATCAGTGTCGGCCCTTCGAATATGGCGCCTTGGAGCCGGGTGAGAGCGCGAACTTCCAACTTCACTTCTACCCGGTTCAATCGGGAGAACGAACCGCGACGATCTCGATCCGCTATGAGGTGGGCGGCGAGAGTCACAGCTACAGCGCCAACCTGAGCGGTCACGGTCGCGTTGGCTCCGATGAATACCCTGCCTACTTTTTCTCAGCAGGGAGCTTGGAGAGCCACAGGCTCTGGGGTGGTTATGACAACAATCATGATGAAGCTCCAGGGCCGATGGTTGCTGACGCCAGCGGCAACATCTACTTCGCTGGGACCACATCAGGGCTGACGGTTGAAGCTGCCAACTCCGACAGGAACATCTTCCTCGTCAAGGTCAATGCGGATGGCAGCCTGGGTTGGGAGCGCCAGTATCACTCCACTGCCCACGACATCATCGTTCAAACCGGTGACAACCTGGGATTGGGGGCGGCCGACGCCTTGGCCATCGCTGAAGATGGCATGCTCTACCTCGTGGGTAAGGCGGGCAATGGGAACAACCGCTCTGTTGCTCTGATCATGAAGGTTGATCCCGCTACAGGTGACGCGGTTTGGCTCAAGCATTGGTTCCATAATCCAGAGCGTCTTCAATACACCGACTCAGCGCAGGCGGTGGCTGTTGATGTTGTCGGTGATCGAGTCTATGTGGTGGGTGGTGTCTCCATCAGCTGTATAAGCACAGAGGGCAGCCTGCTCTGGTCACATAAGATCACTCCACAGGGGAGCAACGCCGCCCACCGCCTCCATTCGGTGCGGAGCGATGGCGCAGGGCACCTCTATCTGGGTGGTTTAGATTACTCTTCAGGTGCATCAGGCCCCTTCGTCGCCAAGCTCAGCGGTGTTGATGACAGCGGCGCGAACCTAAACCTTGATTGGGCCAAGACCCTCGACAATGGAGATCTGGAGATGGGCTCCAACATCAACTCCATGGCTCTCGACGCTGAAGGCAACCTCTTTATAGCCGTTGATCGCCGCGGCGCACAGACTTACTTTAGCCTCGCCAAGATCAGCGCTGATGGACAGAGCTTTACAGGCAAGACCCTACCGGGAACAGCCGGTGATCGAAACAACATCTATGTGGTCAGGGTGGTGGGTGATTTTGTCTATGCGGGAGGACGTACAGGTCAGGCGGGCTGGGATACAGGTGGCGGAGATGGGCTCATCGCCAAACTCAACACCGCTGATATGAGCTTGGCTTGGGGAAGCATCTATTACACAGGTTCCGGCCCTAACGAGGTTTGTCACCACTCCATACATGGGATGGCTGCAGGAGAATCTGATCTTTACCTAATGGGCCAAGTTTATACAGGTAACCTCAATTTTTACCGTTATTGGGGTTATTGGTATGACTTCCCTCATGAATTGGAGGATTACATACCCGTGGCGGTTAATGATGTGACAGATACGACCACACATGAGGGGATCGCCACTGCTGCCTTTGTCGATGGTAGCTTTGAGAACTTCAACAACGATGCTGTCTATGATGCCATCGACTCAGCAGCCTTTAATGTTGAACTCCAAAATGCTCAGGATAAAAATGAGAACTCCAATGGAAGCGCCACCGACAGCGATGTTTTTATGATGCATCTGACGATGCCTTAACGAATGGCTTTGTTATCAATTTTACAGCGTAGCCTGAAAAGATTTTAGCAGGTTCTTCTGCTTTCTTGAGAGGCGCTTCGGGATGAGGACCTTGGCTTGGATATGTAGGGTGCCTCGCCCTGAGCGACGGTTGAGGTGAGGCATCCCTTTCTGGCGCACCTTGAGGATATCATTGGGCTGAGTCCCTGCTGGGATCTTGAGCTTAAAGGGGCCATCGAGGCCCTTAAAGCTTAACTCGGTCCCCAGAGCGGCGCTGACCATATCCAACTCGACCTCGGCCAGAAGATCAGCGCCGTGACGCTCAAAGCGGGGGTGCTCCTCGATCTCGATATGAACATAGAGATCCCCACTCTCTCCTCCTGGGGGACCTCCTTCACCCATACCGCTCAAGCGCAGGCGGTTGCCTGTCTCTACCCCCGCAGGGATAGTGACCTTCACCTCTCGCTCCTCCTGGATCTGCCCCTTCCCTCGACACTCATGGCAGGGGTTGGGGATAAACTTCCCCTCACCGTGACAGCTTGGACAGGTCGTGCTCATGGAGATAAATCCGCGCCCCACCGCTACTTGACCTCGACCTTGGCAGGTGGGGCAAGTCTGCACCTGGCTGCCCGGCTCTGCTCCGCTGCCATCGCAGCCTCGGCAGCTGATTTTACGGGGGATCTTGATCTTCTGCTCCTGGATTTTCAGACACTCCTCCAGGTTGAGGATCAGCTTGATCCGCAGGTCCGCCCCTCGGTGAGAGCGCCGCCCTCCTCCAGAGAAGCCAAAGAGATCCCCAAAGATGTCTCCAAAACTGTTAAAAATGTCTTGGGCTGAGCTGCCAGAGAAGCCCTGATTCTTTAAACCCTCATGGCCATAACGATCATAGACCTGCCGCTTGTTCTCGTCAGAGAGGACGCTATAAGCATCACCGATCTTTTTAAAGCGATCTTCAGCCTCAGGATCTGAGTTGCGATCAGGATGATATTTCATCGCCTGCTCACGATAGGCTTTCTTTATCGCTGAGGCTTCTGCATCTTTGGGGACCCCCAGCAGCTCATAATAGTCGTCAATAGACATGCGCGCTCCTCTCCTGAGAGCGCATCGCCTAAGCACCCTCTCCTGAATGTCAAGCGCTCAGCCTATTTGTAGAGGCGATAAAAACGAAAGCCCTTGGGCCACTCTTTACGAGGCTTAAAGGCGATAGCGACCTCTTGGCCTCCCAGAGCTGATTCAGTCAGGATCAGATGGTCAGGCACCGCCTTGGCGCGCTCAAACTCCTGGTCGTTAACTCGGCAGATGGTTTTGCGAAAGGGGCCGCTGAGCCACTCAGCTACCTCTGGGCTCTCTTTGAACTCAAGGTAAACCCCTAGAGAGGCATGAGCTGCCGCCACCAGAGCGAAGCCCAAGGGGATCGACTCAGGGATCAGGATATAGATCTTCAAATTAAAGCTCCTCTACTCTTAGAACCTGCTTGAGTCTCAGGGAAGCCAAAATAATACCTTCGTCAACGAGCTGTGATCCTCTCCCCATTAATCTGCCCTGGCATAGAGCCTTCTTAGAGAACACCCCAGTGAGTATGCATACTGAGGACCCCAAATCTAACATCTGGCAAAGGTATTGGCCGAAAGCTTGCGAGATTTTATGGCAATCTTGTAGATCAGAAAAAGATTTCGATGGAGCAAGCGATATGTTTTGGATCCTCCGCCTCCTCCTCTGCTCTCTGATGCTCCTATCGCTTCAGGCTCAAGCGAAAGAGTCTCAACCAGCCAGCGCTCCTCAGATGAAAAGCCCTCCCAAGCAGCCAAACCCAGATCTCGACACAGAACTCTGCTTTGCTCGTGTCTACTTTGATTTTGATCGCAGCAGCCTTCAGGCCTCTGAACAAGAGAAGCTCAAGGCTCTGAGCTTCTGTATCCAAAGATCAACTCAAGTCGTACTCATTGAGGGCCATACCAGCGAACAGGGAACAGAACCTTATAATCTAGCCTTGGGGGAGCGGATGGCTCGATCCGTTAAGCGCTCTCTCCTCAAACTGGGGATCGAGCCTCAGCGACTCAAGACATACTCTATGGGAGAGTCGCAGCCCCTCGATCCCCAACACAATGAAGCTGCTTGGGCCAAGAACCGCCGCGTAGAGATCCGCCTGAAGCTCAATACTCCATAAGCGATCTGCTTGCTCAGCAAGGCAGGCGCTCAAAGCTGCTCGATCTCCGTGAAGAAAGAGCTGCTTTGCTGTACACAGGGGCGCTTACTTTTCTGATCTGGAGGAGCATATGCCCCGCTATATTCTGTTGATCTTCAGCCTGATTGGAGGCAACGCCTTGGCTCGGATCCCCTATCCCAACACCCGCCGTGTAGAACAAGTTGACACCTATCATGACGTTCGGGTGGCAGATCCCTATCGCTGGTTGGAGGACCTGGACGCTGATGAGACTCATCAATGGGTCAAAATTCAGAACCTGATCAGCGGATCCTGGTTCAAAGAAAGCCCACTGCGAGAGCGCATCGGCGCGCGCATCACCGCTCTTTGGAACTATCCCAAATATGGAGTCCCCTTTCGCCGAGGCCAGCGCTATTTCATCCGTAAAAATGATGGCCTCCAAAACCAGAGCGTGCTCTACCAAATGGAGGGACTCAAAGGGGAGCCTCAGATCCTGATCGATCCCAACACCCTCTCTAGTGATGGGACGGTGGCCCTCAGCTCTCTCAACATCAGTCGGGATGGGGCGCTGGCGGTCTACGGTGTCAGCGAGAGCGGCTCCGATTGGCGAACACTCAGGCTGCGCTCAGTGACGACTGGAGAGGATCTGGCCGATGTGATCTCCTGGGTGAAGTTCAGTAATGCGGCCTGGAACGGGGAGGGGACAGGCTTCTATTACGCTCGTTTTAAAGCCCCCGCTGAGGGCGCCACTCACGAGGAGATCAACAAAAACCAGAGACTCTACTTTCATAAACTGGGGAGTGAGCAGAGCGTTGATCAACTCATCTACGCTCGTCCTGATGATCCTGAGATGGGCTTTGACCCTCAAGTCACCGAGGATGGTCGCTACCTGATCATCACGGTCTGGAAAGGGACCGATCCTCGTACCCGTGTTTATTACAAAGATCTCAAACTGGATGGCCCCATCATCCGCCTCTTGGATGAGTTTGACGCGCGCTATCACTTCTTGGGCAACCGGGGTGAGACCTTCTACTTTGAAACCAACCTAAAGGCCCCTCGTGGAAAGGTGATCGCCATCAACCTGAGGAAGCCTCAACGAGAGGCCTGGAAGACGATCATTTCCGAGAGTGAGGCGGTCTTAGAGCGTGTCCTCCTGATCTCAGATCGACTCGTCGTTCATGCCCTCGTAGATGTCAAGGCGCGGTTGAGCATCCATGATCTGGGAGGGAAGCTGGAGCAGGAGATCCCCTTGCCCGCTCCAGGCGCCATCGAGGGGCTCTCAGGAGAGCAGGGAGGGACAGAGTTCTTCTTCGCCTTCACCTCCTACCTCTGGCCCACGACCATCTATCGCTACGATCTCAAGGACAAAACTCCAGAGATTTTCCGCGCACCACAGATCGACTTTGATCGTGGCCCCTATCTGACCCAACAGATCTTCTATGAGAGCCGGGATGGGACCCGCGTACCGATGTTCCTGACCCATAAGAAGGGTTTGAAGAAAGATGGGAATAACCCTGTATATCTATATGGTTATGGAGGTTTCAACATCAACGAAACCCCCCAATTTTCAGTCAGCAATCTGGTCTGGCTGGAGATGGGTGGGGTCCTGGCCTTCCCCAATCTGCGCGGGGGCAATGAGTATGGTGAGGCTTGGCATCAAGCGGGGATGCTTCATAAGAAGCAGAATGTCTTTGATGACTTCATCGCTGCTGCGGAATATCTCATCAAAGAGGGCTATACCCAGCCCTCCAAGTTGGCGATCGCCGGAGGGAGCAACGGGGGCCTGCTCACCGCCGCCTGCCTGCTTCAGCGTCCCGACCTCTTTGGCGCCGCGCTGGTGGCGGTTGGGGTTCTGGATATGCTGCGCTTCCATAAGTTTACTATCGGCTGGGCTTGGGTCCCTGAGTATGGTTCCTCTGCAGATCCTGCTCAGTTTGCAACCCTGCTGCGCTACTCCCCCCTCCACAATATTCGCCCCGGTTTGAGCTATCCAGCGACCCTGATCACCACCTCAGATCATGATGATCGTGTCGTTCCTGGCCACTCCTTTAAGTTTGGCGCGGCTCTGCAAGCAGCGCAGATCGGTGAACAACCCATCTTGCTGAGAGTAGAGGTTAAGGCTGGACATGGCGCAGGCAAACCGACCAGCAAGCGCATCGAACTCAAGCGAGACATCTGGACCTTCTTTGCGCGGGTGTTGGGGATGGAGTACAAGGCGCAGCCATGATGGTTACAGTGGATAAACAGAGGAGCCTTCCCAAGCTGGAGAAGGCGGCGCGGATCATCCAAATCTTGGATGAACTGTTCCCAGATCCACCCATCCCCCTCGATCACTGCAACCCCTATACTCTGTTGGTAGCGGTGATGCTCAGCGCTCAGAGCACAGACAAAAAGGTCAACGAGGTCACCCCCAAGCTCTTTGCCCGCGCCCGCAGCCCCCAAGAGATGGTCAAGCTGAAGGTCGAGGAGATCAAGGCTCTGATTCGCGTCCTCGGCTTGGCTCCCACCAAGGCCAAACGCATCTATGAGATGAGCCGGCTGCTGCTGGAGCGTCATGGAGGAGAGGTTCCTCAAGAGATGGAAGCCCTGGAGGCCCTCCCAGGCGTCGGGCATAAGACCGCCTCTGTTGTCGCCTCTCACGCCTTTGGACAGGCCACCTTCCCCGTTGACACCCACATCCATCGCCTCGCCGCTCGCTGGGGGCTCTCCAACGGACACACAGTGGTTAAGACAGAGGCCGATCTCAAAGCTTGTTTCCCCGAAACCCTCTGGGAGCGCTTACATCTTCAAATGATCTACTTTGGCCGGAGCCACTGTCCGGCCCGCAAACATGATCCTGTGGCCTGCCCTATATGTAGTTGGGCCGCAGAGAGAGCTTAAGCCCATGCCCAACTTTCAGGACTTAAAAGAGAACTATGCAAAGGCCCCTCGCTTTATGGACCCTCTGCTGGAGAGCATCGTCCATGAGCGCGCGGGTAAGGGCGCTCAGATGCCCTTTATGCGTCTGTTGATCTTCAGCCTGATCCTCTTTGCCACCGCCTCTTTGGCCTCCAACTACTGGGACATCAAGATTCAACTGACCCTCTTTATCGCTCTACCCATCTTCTTGGGGGGAGGCATTGGGCTGATCCGTGCCTCATCCCCTCTGGTGCAGGTCGCCAACCATCTTAAAAAGGCGCCCGTGGTGCTGGGTAAGGTGGTTCAGGCTGATGGTGGACTCTATAAGGCAGGTGAAAAACCAGGGATGGCGTATGTGCTCTTCTCTACCGAGGAGGAGCTGCGCTTTGATGAGCGCCCTCTTAAGGATCTCGCTAAGAAGCTGCGCTCCGCCAGTCAGGCAAAAGAGCCTCCTGGAGAGTTGAAGGAGGCTCTAACTCTCCTCAGGGAGCCTGTAGAAGCCTGCCTCAAATTTGACGAGCCCCAGGGGCGCTTCTGGCTGGCGGCGATCCATGTCCAGCCTCAGCGCCTGCCCAAGCGCAAGATCATCGATCAGCGCCTAGCGTTGTTGGCGGCCCCTGAAGCTGATCTGGTCGTCCACCTCTAAGAGCGCCAGCGGGGAGAGACCTTCCCGTTGTTCTACAAAGTCAATCTCAAAACATACAATACCAAACCCTAAGGCGCCTATGTCGACTCATTATATCAAGATCTTAAAGTGGCTGGAGGACTACGCCCGCCGCATCTCTAAGCCGGAGGGGGATTGGCAACAGCAGATCTTTGAAGATCTCACCGACGGAGGACGCGAGCTGAAAGTGATCCCGCTGCCTCCCAACGCTCAGGGACCCCTCATCGGGCTGTGTGGTGAGACTTTCTTCTGTCAAGCAGGGCTGGATCAGGAGCGAGAAGATAGCCTCTTTATCTCGCGCATCGAGAGCAAAGAGAGATGCCCCAGCACACCCAGTCCAAAGAAAATACACGCCGAATTTCGCCTGTTGACGAAGTACTCCTCAAGCCTGAGCCAGCTCGATCCAGTCAGAAAAGTGATCTCTATGGTGCAGGCTGCTCAGCCCCCCAAGAGGGAGCAATCGGAGAAGATAATTCGCCCCTCCAGTGAACTCTTGATCGCCCTCCGAGCCGCCTCTCCAGAGCTCAGTATCCTCTGGGAGCCTCAACTCAAGACTGAGCCCCTTGAGGACTCAGAACTCTTGGAGCAGGGACAATTTATTTGGAGGCGTTTTCGGGTAGAGCGTTATATGCAGGCCAACGCTGATCTGAGGCAGAAGGGGCTCCTCAGAGGTACAGTACGACCCGCCAGCTTGGGAGAGCGTGATCGGGGGTTGCTCGGCTCCGCTTTTGATCTGGGGGTCCTCAACGCCTTTGCCCGCGACAGCCGACAGCCTCAACGAGAGCTCTATGCCTTCCTAGAGAAGCTGGCGGGCTTTAGCCGCGATGAGAGTCTCCGCGCCCTCCTTTGGACGACGATGCTCAGCGACAGCGCGCCCTCGCGTCTACGCCGCAGGCTTCACTCTCTGGCCTCTACGCTCAGCGGTCTGAGCTACTCCGCCTCCAAAGCTTGGAGTCCTCCGGTTCTTGAGCTGTTGCGGCGTAAGGGCAAAGAGGGTGATGAGCGTCTGGGAGTTTTGGTTGAACAGGCAGAAGAGGAGCGCGCCCCTCTCGCTTTTTTGGCGGCTTGGGCAGCGCGGCTTCAGTTCTCTCAAAAGCAAGAGGCTCCAAGCCCTCAGCCTCTCTCGCCTCTACCTGAGAGCAGCCCTGCTGAACCCAGCGCGACCGTAAGCACCTCAGCTGAGCATGTTGTGGTGCTCAACAGTTTGCCTGAACCGACCGCAAATTTGAGCGCTCCGCCCAGCTCTAAACCTTCGATCCAAGAGCCTCTCTCCTTCCCTGAGTCTCCCCCCTTCTCTCGTTGGGTCTTGGCTCTCCGAGGGCGTTCATCAGCGGACTTCGATGGGATTGTTCAGGGTGTGTTGGAGGCGTTGGATAGTTGGTCAAAGGGCTCCCCTGACCCTTGGAGCGTGAGAGATGTTCTTCATCTGCTGGAGCAGCTCAAGCGGCTCCAAGTTCAGCTCCAAGCTTGGCTGCAGATCCTCCCTGACGCAGAGGTCCTCAAGGCTGATGTTCAGGAGGCAGGGGCGGTCTATGCTCAGGCTCAACATCTCCTGGGCGATCTCAGCCAGAAGTTGATCGAAGGAGAGGGCGCTCTAGAGCCCTCGGAGTTGGCCGAGCTGCTGAGGCTGGTGGAGAACTTCCCCCTCCTCGAAACCCTGCCCTCTTGGCTCTGGCCCGAGGCTCCCAAGGATCAGAGCAACGCAGGGAGGCTCCTGGCGGACCCCCGCCTTCGGGCTCAGATCTCCAAATGCTTGTTATTGGCTCAGGAGCTGGGAGAGGGCGCTGAGGAGGTGTTGGCGCGGATGCCTCCTCCCAAGGGGGATCTGGAGCCGATGCGCCACTTTGAGACCACCGTGCAAGGGACCCTGGTTCAGCTTCGAGAGTTGGATCATGTACACCCAATCCATCGCCGTTGGATCCGACGTGCCTTAGCAACAGGGGCAACCCCCAACCGCCTATTGGCTATCGTCCCTCGAATCGAGGCGCTCCGAGGTCGAATCTCAGAGGAGGTCTTCGCCTATATCGCAGAGCGCGTCTCCGAGCTGGAAGAGCCTCAGGAGATCGAGCTTCAATTGCAAGGCTTCAAGGACGCTGTAGCCCTTTTAGAGGAGGTTTTAGGGAGCGCAGAGGATGCCTCCTGGGAGCAGATTGAGCGGACCATCGCTCGTCAGGCTCAACGAAAAAGCCTCCCCAATCTAAAGGCCGAGCGTCCCCCTAAAATCTCTATTGAACAGGTCTGGATCGATCGAAAAAAGAGCCGCGTGCCGCTCTTTTTCCAGGCTCTGCCTGGTCGTGCTTATGGCCGCACCAGCTTGCCCCTGATTTTGAGGAGCGAGGCCCCCTTGGATCTGGAGCTGGAGTTGGAGGTGTTGCCCAAGGGGCCTCTCTTTCAGCCCTGGCCCAAGGGTTGGAATAAGCCCAGCCCTCAGCAAATATCTCTCTCCCGCTTTGACTGGCGCTCTGAGGGCACGAGCCAGATCTACAGTTTTGAACTGAGCTTGCCGCTGCGCGCACCCATCTCTGGAAAAGAGCGGGTAGAGCTTCAACTCAGCCTTCGATCGGGAGGAGAACTTCTGGCTGAGCGCCGCTTAGATTGGGGAGGGGTGCTCCCTCGAGGGGGACCGATCCCCTTTGACTGGGCTGATCGCGTCGATCCCAGCTATGTCTTAGATCATCCCATCGGACCTCAGCTCAGCCACCAGCGCATTCTGAATTTGGTCGCAGAGGGAGGCTCCTTTGCGGTGATCGCGCCTCGGCGCTTTGGTAAGACCACTTTGGTGGAATACCTCTATGAGGTGGGACCCAAACAGGAGATCATAATCCCCCAGCCTCTCGTCTGTACCAGCTTTATGGGAGAGAATGGTCTGGATTTTATGGGCCTCTGGTCCAGCCTGGATCAGCGCCTAAGAGAGGCTGTTGGGGTCGGCGTTCAGGGTGGCTGGCGAGAGGGTCTTCCAGGCGCCGACGCCTTTGAAGAGATCCGCAGCGCCGCTTGGGAGATGGGCAAGCGCGCCATCCTCTTGCTCTTTGATGAGGCGCAGCTCTTTTTCCCTCAACGCAGCTTTAATCTGGGCAATCAGCTCAAGGATCTGTTGGAGCGGCGCTGGTCAAGGAAAGATCGCCCCGGCTTGGCTCCGTTGGTCTTTGGCTTTGTCGGGCTCCCCAGCCTGAGAGAGCGCGCAGGGGCCAATCTTATGGGGCAACTCAGCGCCTTTGAGCGCTATGAGATCGATGAGGATGATCTGCTGCGGGTGATCCGTCGGATCAGCCGTGGGCGGCTCTACACCAGCCGCAGGGCTCGGCAGCACCTGGCTCGCCACACGGGGAATCTCTATCTGCTCAAGACCCTGCTCTTGCGCTTGGTCAAGGAGGTCAATGAGCAGGAGCGAGACTGGGCCGCTGAGCCTGATGTCTTGGCGATGGAGGAGCGGCTCAGACGAGATCTCGAGCAGGGCAGCGAGCCCACCCTCTCACAATACCTACGCGACGCGCTCAATGATGCTGAGGATATCAACCACTGGAACCCCAAAGCCTGCTTCCCTGTGGCGGTGGCCTTGGCTGCTGTGGGGGCTGGGCGCATCTCTCGCCGCAGCCGTATCGAGCGGGTCACCCAACAACTCAACGCCTGGTGTGAGACCCTACGCAGCAGCAACCCCCTGATCTTCACCGAGGATCGTGTAGAGGAACACCTCGCCAAGCTCAGTGAGCTGGGAGTTTGGTGCCGTGATGGCTTTAACTCACCTATCTTTAGAGCCTGGTTGGTGGGTATCGCCAGCACCTTTCCGGGGAGCCAAGAGGATGAACGGGCTCTTTTCCGAGGGGCGATGGAGCGCATCCGTATCCCTGAGGGGCTGGAGCCTGTGGGAGAGCAAGCTGAGGCGAGCCTCTTCCGTTTTATCCGAGAGGATCGTCAGTTCACCCTGAGGCGAGTACTCCTGGATCAGGAGGACCGGCGAGAGCGCTTCCTTGAGGCCCTCTCTGGGATGGAGATCATCCGCAAGCGCCTCCTTCATAGAGAGCCTGGAGGTGACTATATCTTTAAGCTGGCGGAGGTGGGCATCGCTGAGGGGGAGGACGCAGGGGTTCAGATCTATCCCTGGATCAACGGTCTCAGTCTGATGCAGAAGTTGGGGCAGCTCAGCCCTGCGTTGGTGATTGAGTTGGGGCATAAGCTGGCTCGTGCGCTCAGACTCCTACACAACCATGGTGTGCTTCATCGAGATATCCACCCCAAGAACATCGTACTGGCCAATGAGGGTCTTCGCCCCGTCTTGGTTGATTTTGGAGTCGCTCGGCTCAATGACACCCGGATGGCAGAGCGAGATGAGATCTGTTTGGCACCAGAGCTGCGAGAGGGGCTGCGTTGCAGCCGCAGCGGAGATATCTACGCCCTGAGCAGCAGCCTTCAAAACCTCCTTAACCCTGAGCTGCCCGCAGATGAGGATCTCAACGAGATTCTTCAGAGCTGTCTCTGCCGCCAACCAGAGGAGCGCCTCAACGCTGA
Source organism: uncultured Nannocystaceae bacterium (assembly GCA_964384025.1). Classification (GTDB taxonomy): domain Bacteria; phylum Myxococcota_A; class Bradymonadia; order UBA7976; family UBA1532; genus CAYLJJ01. The sequence continues at coordinate 92,008 of CAYLJJ010000007.1, read as the reverse complement.
TCAGCTTGTCGGGCGCTTTGAGCGCTTGGAGCGGGATCGTCTCAGTTCTCAACGGCGAGCGGAGCTGTGGAGGAGCATCCGGGTTTTGATCCGTGAGGATATTCAGCGGAGCTGGTTCCGTCCCATCATTGAGCGCTTTAAAGCGCGTTTCTTGGCGATCCTTATGGGTTTACATCAGAACCCATTTGATCGCTGTGCCGAGTTAGCACGCTTCTTAGAGGCGGTCTTGGAGACTTGGCCCTCTCCTGGAGAACGCCTGCGCTTGAGCAGCGTGAGGAGCCACCATCCGGTGATCAAGGACCAGCTCCGAACACCCTCTGTTCAGCTGCTCTATGCCCTCTATCTGAGCTTGGACCACTATAAGCCGGTGGATCTCAAGGAGCGTATCATGGAGCGCTTTCATGTGGGCTCTGATGAGGCTCTGATGGCGCGGGTCATCGATGGCGCGGGGCTTATTTCTAAAGCGGTGGGGCTCACCAGCCTGGGGGAGATCGCGCGGATCATCCTCAAACGCAGTATGCTCTAAAGGACTCAACCTTCGTTGCACTTACAAGACCTGTTTAGAAGAAGTGACGCCAGCCCAGGTTGAGGGCGAAGGTGCCCAGTTGAGTATCACTGAGGATGACTTGATCATAGGGTGCCCAGCCCCCTTGCAGCTCAAAGAGCGCTGCATTGGGGCCAAAATGCCACTCAGCGCCCAAGCTGCCTGAGGCGCCAAAGACGGTCCCCTCCTCTGTATAGCTCCCGAGCTTCTCCCCCCCCACATCGCCCTCCATGGTCGTGGAGGTCATCCAGCTCCGAAAACCAATCGCGGCGAAAGGGCGGATAGGAGCATCGAGCTTGAGCCGATAGAGCACGCCCAACGTCAATCGGAGAGTGTCCTGGGTCAGTATATAGTGGACCTCGCCAGGAGCTGAGAAGCGCTCATCAGCTTTCAACTTGCCCTCCTTCTCAGGGCCAACCCACTGCCCCGCCAAGAAGATCTCCACGCTGCGGTTGAGGAGAGGCAATCGCCAACCCAGCTCCAACTCCAACGCTGGGCTGACGCCCAGCTCATTAAAAGGTTGGGAGAAGTCCACGCCCACCTTGAAGCCAGCGCTGAGGCCCAGTGACTCTGGGGCTTCAGCGGGGGCCGCCAAGGCCAAGCCAGGCAGCAGGATCGCTACCAAAATCATCCTCTGCATCTCAGCCCCTCTCACTGTACAGTCTGATCGACGCTGCGCAGCGCGCGGGCGCCGTCGCTGCCGCCAACGATGAAGAAGAAGGCGCTCTCCTGGGTGGAGCCCATATGGATGCGCGCCTCGCTCATATTCACGCCCAGGTTATTCCAGTTGCGAATGTCGGGGGGCTCATTGGGATCTCGGCCGCAGCCTGGAGCATCCGCTGAGCGACAGATCTCAGCGGAGATACCCCCATCAGAGGGGCCACCCCGTGCGCCAAAGAGGAACAGGAAGCCGCTGGCGGAGCCATAGCCATAGCCTGCCAGATCGCCATTGACCTCATCGGTCTGGATGAAGGCGCCCAAGGCGCCTGCGGCGTTGATGGGCGCCGCCTCCACACCACGAGAGATTCCATGATCTGTGCGACCTGGACCCAAGAACACCCAGACCTCTCCCTCAGGGATCACCTCCAAGTCTGCGTGGGTCACGCGCATCGCGCCCAGCTCTGCGCGGGCAGTGGCCAACCGCTGGGCGTTGATCTGGAAAGCCCTCAGCTGTTGATCACCATTCGGCTGTGTGTCGATCCGAGCGATCTCCACTGTGTCGAGCGCGCCTGCATCACCCCGCCCGCCGAAGAGATAGATCCAGCCCCCTGTATCATCCTCTACAGCCAGAAAGGCGGCAGTTTCGCGGGGCGTGTTGAGCTGTCCAGCGCTGTGCCAAACACCCAAAGAGCCTGAGGGCAGTGGGCTGAGCTCAGCGTCCACCGCTTCGCCGTGATCGGTGTAGCTCAGCTCAGAGGTCTCCGCCAACAGGTAGACCTCACCCACGCGCTGCTCCGCTCCGCCGGTGCGGTAGACGCGATAGCTCCTCGCCCGAGGCACCTCAGTCCACAGCAGGGTGATGCCCAGCCCATCAAGGGCAGGGAGCTGCATGGAGAGCACCTCGCCAGGGAGGCTCTCACCGCCTGGATTTTGAGGATCATCCTCGGGGTAAACCGCAGAGATACGGTAATGCCACAGACCCTCACCGAGGCCCTCAGCCTCCTCTGGGTTGAGATCCAGATCGATGTCAAAGATCTCTGGACCCGCGAGGGGATCGAGGATCTGAGCACGCAGCACACTGTCGGTGATCCCTTGACCATCATCGCCGCCAAGGAGGTAGATGAACCGCCCCACGCGGGCGACCGCCGCTGAGGTCCGTGGTGTGGGCAGGGCGTTGCGTTGGATCGACCATGATCCCATCTCACCGAAGAGATCCACGCTGCTGGCCTCCACGCTGCTGCGCGCGCTGGAGGGATCACCGTTGTCTCCGCCGATGGCATAGAGGTAGCGGCTGGTTTGAGTAGCGCGACCCGCGATGAGGGCGGGCGCGCGACGCGCCTCTTCCAGCTGAGGGCCTGGGCTCCAGTCGTTGAGGTTCTGAGCAGGGGTCTTGATGGAGAGGGCGGAGTGGCGCGTGCTGCTGCCATCGGCGTTAGTAACGATGATGAGGCAGATGCTGCCCGCAGGGGCAGCATCTCCAGGCAGATCCACCTCAAAGCCATCAGGCTGAAGCGTGCTCGCGTCTACTTGGCCATCTGCCTCGATCAGCGCCCCCTCCTGGGTTTGACAGGAGAGCCGCGCGGTGACCCCTATCAGATCAAAACCCTCACCAAACACGCGCACACGTTGAACACCATTGCCATCTAAAGAGGCGGGCTCCACCGCCTTTACTACAGGCGGCTCGCCCGTGGTCACCGTGACCCCCGCCTCAAGCAGACCTACAGTACCGTCTGGATTGACTACGATAAGATCATAGGCGCCTGGGGGCAGGCCCTCAGGCACCACCGCAGTAAAGCTTCGCTCATCTACGTAGACCAGCGCACGCAATGCCATCGCGATGGCCCCCTCAACAGGCGGGTTGGGGTTGAGGTAGGCATGCGGAACGCTGTGGAAGCCCACCTGATCACCAGCGGGCGTAGCGCGCACGTTCACCGCTGTGGGCTGGGATGGTGAAACAAAGGCGGGATCAAGCCCAGTGAGGCCCAAGCTCAGATCATCAGTAATATGAAAGCCCGCAGGCCATTCACCTACACAACCCAGAGCGCTGATGAGGCGCACAGTCCAATCTCCAGTCTCCAGGCCCGCTGGCAACGTCGCCGTGATCTTGTTGTGTCGGGTGGGATCAGAGGTCGCGTCCAGCTCCACCACCTCGCCGCTGGGGCTGAGGAGAGAGACCATCGTGACTGGGGCGTCAAGCCCCGTGGTGTAGAGGGTGATAATGATGCTGACGTCGTTATGGGCTACGGCGGGATCGATATAGAAGATGATCGGTGTGGGATGAACATCGAGGCTGAGCGGCAGCGTGTAGGCGCAGCCCTCGGCGTTGTGCACACTCACATCAGCCTGTAATGGCGTGAGGGTGTGCATATCAAAGTCCGCCTCTAGAGTGCCTTCATCGATAAAGCGCACCGCGTCTGCCGGTATGCTGCCCACGCTGACTCTGGCCACAGGCATAAAATCGTGGCCATGGATCGTGATCGTGTTCAGCTCCCCCTCACAGATCTCCTGAGGCTCTACGCTGGTGATCTCTGGCACAGGCACGACGAAGAACAGCTCCTCTGCCAGCTCTCCGCAGCCTGAGGGTGCGGGGTTCTCGATGGCGATGGGGATTGAGCCCTGGTTAAGCCCTACGGGCAGGGTTGCGCTGAATCGTGTACAAGCGCGTACAGCATGATCAGGATGGGTCACCTCCTCACAGCCGCTCAGGTCAACCTCCGCCGCTTGACCATCCAGGGTCAGCGTGGGCCCAACACCATCGATCTCTAAGAAGCCCGTACCTTCAACCGTGAGGAGATCTGCACCCAAGGTCTCGCTGCATACGCTGGGGGGTATCACCGCCGTGATCCTGAGTGGAGGTGGCACCGTCAGCACCTCCTCAGCGCCCGCGCAGCTCAGCGGCGCGGGGTTGCTGACCTCCACGGGAGGGCGACCCTCGATCAGCGCTCCTTGAGGGACACGCCCGTTGAGAGCAGCGCAGACCCTCCAACTCAGGGCCCCCTCGCTCCGCTCCTCACACTCATCCAGGCTCAGCACCTCCATCCCTACTCCAGCGATCCCTAGGCTGGGCAGCGCCTCAGCGATCTGGATAAAGTTGTCACCGCGCACGGCCACCTCCACCGCCCCATCCTCGACGCAGATCAAGCTCGGCTCGATCGCGCTCACGATGGGGGGATCGATGACTGCGATGCGTTGTGTGTGGCTGGTGGTGCAGTCAGCGGGCCTGGGGTTGGTGATGGTGAGCACCTCCACATCCTCTAAGGTGTTGGGGTTAAAGGTGGCCTCAAGGCTGGCACAGCGCAGCACCCCCATACGCTCCACCGGTAAGGGCTCACAATCCGCGACTTGAGCATCTACTCCGAGCTGATCACCCAGCATCACCGTAGGCTGAACCCCATCGATCAGGTAAAAATCCATGCCCTGGACGTTCAACCGCACCTCAGGGTTGCCTCGACAGATCATCAGCGGATCGACCTCAGTGATGGCGGGCGCGGGCACCAAGACCAGAGGGCCTTGGACTTCAGCATGACACCCAGCAGGAGCGGGATTTTCAAGGAACAGGGTTGGTGTATAGGGCGCTTCGATCTCCTCGGTGGGCAGACGAACGTGGAGCGATTCACAGCGCGAGACCGCCTGCTCCATTGTCTCCAGCGTTACACAATCATCGATCCCCAGCACCTCAAGGCTCAGCTGGGTAGCGCTGGTGTTGATCATCTCTGCGGTGGGCAACGCAGCGTCGATCTCCAGCAGATCCGCGCCGCTGATCTTCAGCTCTACCTGTGACTGCTCAGGACAGGCCAGCGAGGGAGCCACCTCGGCCAGCGAGGGCGGCGGGACGATCCGCAGCTTGACCACCTCCTCACTGTGACAGGCTGCTGTCTCTGGATTGCTGATCACCACCTCGGAGTAGCTCGGTTCCAAGGCATCCTGCTCTAAGGTGAAGGTCGCGGTCTGACAGCTCTGACCGGCGACGCTGGGGTGGGCGACATCGAAGCATTCGGAGAAGGCTTCTACGGGCAAGGTTAATTCGCCCACGGCCACCTGGGCTTCAGCTTCAGCGACGGTCAAGAAACCCATGCCAGTGACCACAATCTCCCGTGGCCCCTCCGCCAAACAGCTCAGTCTCGGCATGGTGGCGAGCAGCTCAGGCGCATCGACCACTGCTAGGGGGACCGAGGCCAGGGCCTTGTCATCGATGGGGCTGCGTACTTCCAGATCATAGAGCCCTGGCGAGAACTTAAGCTCAGGGCTGTAGTGGAAAGTCATCTGCTGCTGACTCTGCCAAGAGAGCATGGGAGCATCCACGCCGCTGAAGAGACGCGGCTCGCTGTCCTCCTCCTGACCGTTCAGCGCCTGTGCCTGAGTCAAGATGATCGTGGGCAGCACGGTGTGAGCTGAGCTGGGTAGATCCTGCACCAACGGAGCGAAGCCCTCGCCATGGATCACCAGGTCGGTCTCGATCTGCTCCGCGCAGAGGTAGGCAGGGGTGATGGGCCGCTGCGCTGCGGGAGCAGCCGGTTGAGGTTTGGGTCCTTCGATCATATCGCCGCAGGCGAATAACCCCAAACAGGCCACGACGGTGGATATCAACAGGCTCCCTCGAACCATAGCTGCTCCTCTACATCCAGACGGGGGATCTAGATTAAAGCAGAAGAAGTCCTCATAAACCATTTCGGTGATATTTTTGTTAGGAATATACGCCGTGCTGAGTGCCAAAAGCCTCTGACTGGATATACACAGTCTCCCCACCGTAGTTAGAGCCATCATCGCAGGCTGAAGAGGAGGAGCAGGAAGTTGAGGAGCGCATAGGGGCCCCTAGAAACTCTGGAGGGCTGCCTTCAATATCTTGAGGGCCCGCTGGATCTCCAGTTTATCTATTGCCCCTACGCTGAGACGCACCCAACCTGGAGCAGCTTGGTGACCAAAGGCGGAGAAGGGCACCACCCCCAGGCCCAGATCCAGGAGCCAGCGGCGGAGCCCCTCCTCTTGGGGAAAGCGCGCCTGAAGATCAAAGTAGAGGCTCAGGTAGATACCCCCCTCAGGCTCTATACAGCGCACTGGGAGGCCCTCCGCCTCCCAGGCCTGGATGGTCTCGCTCAGGAGCTTGAGGCGTTCCTGGATCTCTCTCTGGATATTCTCCAGCCAGGGTAAGAAGCCAGGCTTCCCCGCCCTGAGGTAGCGGGCGAAGCCCAGCTGCACAGGCCGTGGAGACCAGGCCCCCACGCAGCCCATGAGCTGGGCGAGGCGTTCGATGAGGGGGGGGGGCGCCGCTAGCCAGCCCAAGCGCACCCCTGGACCCGCGAAGCCTTTGCTGAGAGCGTCCACTAAGATGGTGTAGCGAGCCATCTCTGGGTGGAGCTGAGGGGGGCTGGTATGAGGTCGCCTGAAGTTCAGGAGGCGATAGACCTGATCATAGATGAGGAAGAGGGGGCGGCGCCCCTGGGTTTCTCGCTGACGGTTCTCCTCCAGGATCGCCGCGCAGATCTCCTTTAGAACCTCCGCCTTAAACTGAGTCCCTGCTGGGTTCATAGGGGAGCAGAGGGAGAGGATCCGCGCCTCTGAGAGCCAGGGCTGTAGGTCCTCCAGGGTAGGGAGAAAGCCCGCCTCAGGACGACAAGGGGGGGCCTCTAGCCGGGCCCCCGTGAGCTGGGCGAAGGTGCGGACGTTCCAATTGGGGCTGGGGGCCAGGGCCAGCTCTCCTGGGCTGATAAGAGCCCTCCAGGCACCATAGATGAGGGGCCTAGCTCCCGCTCCCTGGATGAAGGCTTCGGCGGGGTAGTCCAGGCTCAGCTCCAAGCTGTACTCCCTCGCCAAGGCCTCTCTCAAGACGGGCAGGCCAATGGAGGGAGTATAGTTGCACTCCCCTTCCTCAAAGGCTCGCCGGATTTCGTAGCTCAGAGCCTCGGGGAAGGGGAAGCTTCTCGGATCAAAGTCCCCTACGGTGAAGGCCAAGATCTCCTCGCCGGCCGCTTTGCGGCGCCTGATCTCTCGGGAGATCTGTAGTATACGACTTGGGATCAGCTGTAACACCGCCTCCGAGAAAAGATCAGCGGCCTCCATCTCCTGAAAGAAAGGCTTCAACTCCATCACGCCTCCAGTCAAAGCAGTCATCATAGGAGAGCACCCCCCTCTGACTCTACTCATGAGAAACTTGGGGCGCCGTGAGCAGCGATGCGCTGCATCCCATGCGCCTGTGGCGGAGATGGTGAAGCCTATCGACATCGAGGATGGAAGGATGGATTGCATGAGCCTCAATTGGCTTTGAGCCTGCGCGGGATATTGGTAGAATTGAGGGCTCATTCATGCTTGGCTGAGCGCCTGAGCCATACATATTCTGCGCGCTGAAGATTCTGGCTGGGCGTTGAAAAATGTACTTGTTTGCTCAGGAGAGGCGTTGAGGCAAAATCGTTCCCGTGAAAGAGCAAGCTCTAGCCTCAAAAGCGATCATTAAAGAAGCTCGTGTGTTGATGAAAGAGGTGGAGGTGTTGGACCTTCACCTGGACACTCTGATCCCCCATCGCATCCTGGGCTGGGATCCGAGGCGTCGGCATCGCCGAGGGCTGGGTCTTCTGATGGGACAATTTGATCTGCCCCGTGCTCAAGATGGCCTACTTACAGCGGCGATGTGGTCGATCACCACCAACCCCTTTCGCCGGGCCTCCTCTCGCTGGCGATGCTTCCTACGCAACTTGGAGCGCTTTGAGGCGATGATCGCCGCCACTGAAGGGATCTCCCTAGCCGCAGATGGAGCTGAGTATCACGCTGCGCGAGATCGTGGGGAGAGGGTCGCTCTGCTGGCGATCCAGGGAGGGCACGCTCTCGAGGCCGCGCCCCTAGAGAGCCCTCTGCCTCGCTCGCTGAGCCGCGTCACCCTGGTTCACCTCACGAACTCCTATATCGGCGCCACCTCTTCGCCTCTGGGCTTCTTTAGACGCCAAAAGGGTCTCAGCACGGCAGGTTGTTTCCTGGTAGAGCGCCTCAACGCTGAGCGAGTGATGGTGGATCTCGCACATATCCACCCTCAGGGCTTCTGGGACGCCCTTGAGGTTCATGCCCCAGATCTGCCCCCTGTGGTTACTCATACTGGGGCTTCTGGAGTCTATCCCCACTGGCGAAACCTGAGCGACGCTCAGATCCGCGCCATCGCCTCACGCGGGGGAGTGATCGGGATCATGCTGCACCGCTTCTTCCTGAGTCGCTGGGGCTTAGGGGGGATCGAGGCGGTGCTGAAGCATATGGAGCATGTGATCCAGATCGGTGGAGAGGAGGCCCTCGCGTTGGGGACCGACTTTGATGGTGCCATCATCCCTCCCTGGAGACTGAGGAGCGTTGATCTGCTTCCTTATTTGGTCGCAGGGATGCTCTCACGAGGCTGGAGCCCAACCCGGATCAGCCGAGCCTTGGGCGGGAACGCGCTGCGGCTCTTTAAGACGTTGCGGCCTGGCCCCACCTGAGCAGCTCCTCACCTGAGCCAATTTCGGATTGTGGGTGATCTTTGGAAGGGGACCTATGCGACGAAGCAGCCCGAGGGTCTCAGCTCCTGGACTTAAGAATTGAGTTCGGGCGCTCCGGTTGAGAGCTGCGGTAAAAGGAGCCATGAGCACTCTCCCCATCGAGGCCCTTCGCCCCATCTTTGAGGCTGAGCTTGAGCGACAGCGACGCCTGGTGATCTCCGCGCCCACCGGTTCGGGAAAGTCCACACAGATCCCTCGTTGGGCTGCGGAGAGGAGCCCAGTCTTGGTCGTGGAGCCTCGAAGGGTGGCTTGCCGCAGCTTGGCTCAACGGGTTGCTCATTTAGAGAAGGCTCGCCTGGGAGAAGCTGTCGGCTACCGGGTCCGAGAAGAGGATCGCAGTGGTCGAAAGACACGCATCCTCTTTGTTACCCCAGGAGTCGCTCTACGGATGCTCTCAGGAGGAGCGATCCCTCCTGAAACTCTGTTGATTTTGGATGAGTTTCATGAGCGCAGCCTGGATGTAGATCTCCTCTTCGCGCTCTTCCAAAACACAGGGCATCGGCTGATCCTAATGTCTGCCACCTTGGCGGGAGATCGCCTAGCGCAACACCTGGGAGGGGTTCATCTGCGAGGAGAGGGTCGCCTCTTCCCTGTAAAGGTTCAACATATCCCAGGGCGTAGCCTCCTGCCCGATCTCAGAGGCCTGGAATTCCGCTTACGAACCGCTGCCTTAGATGCTCTCAAGTCGGGAGGGGACACCCTGGTCTTTCTGCCCGGTAAGGCGGAAATCGCGGCGGCTCAAGCGAGCTTACGGGAGCTGCCCAAGCAGCCTGAGCTGATCCCCCTCCATGGAGGGCTCAGCTTGGAAGAGCAGAGCCGGGCCTTTGCCCCCTCTAAGCGGCCTAAGATCATCCTCTCAACCAACGTAGCTGAGACCTCGCTGACCGTGCCTGGGGTCACGGCGGTGATCGACTCCGGGCTCCTGCGACGTACACGCTATCACGGGGGGCGAGGGTTCTTAACTCTGATGCCCATCGCTCAGGACAGCGCTGAGCAGCGCGCCGGGCGGGCGGGGCGTACCGCGCCAGGGAGATGCTATCGGCTCTGGAGCCCTGAGGCCCGGCTGAATCCTCAAACACCTCCTGAGATCTATCGAGAGAGCCTCGTCCCCTTGCTTTTGGCTGCGGCGGCCTGCCGTGCTCCTCTTGAAAAGCTGCCCTTCCTCGATCCCCCCAAAGGGCACGCGGTTCAAAGCGCTCAAGAGGAGCTAGAGGCCCTAGGGGCGCTGGAGGAGGGGCAGATCACGGCGCGGGGACGGAGCCTCTTTGGCCTTCCCCTTGACCCGCCCCTGGGGCGTCTGCTGATCGAAGCAGAGGGCAGCCCTGTGCTGGATGAGGTGATCGATCTGGTCGCAGCCCTGGCGGTGGGTCGTGCTCTCTTTATGCGAGAGCGTCCTCAGGATCCCGATGATGATCTCCGGGAGGGAGGCTGTGATGTCCTGGCCCTCGTCCGCGCTGTTCGTGAGGGAGATCCCAGACGCCATAAGCTGCGAGGCTTTGTGCTTCAGGAGGCACGCCGCATCCGTGCGCGCCTCAGGAGAGCCTTCAAATGTTCAGGAGGGCCTGGAGTGATCGACCGTCCGGGCTTAGCGAGGGTGGCTCTGGCTGCTGATCCTCGTTGCGCTCATCTTATCCGCCGCCGCAAACGGGAGATCGCTTGGAGCAACGGAGGGACCGAGCTGAGCCTCTCTCGGGAGAGCGCCCTCAACCGGGAGCTGGAGAGCCCCCAGGGGCTTAAAATCGAAGCGATTTTGGTCTTTGAGAGCCGCGCTTTAGGGGTCAAGCGTCGTGAGACAGAGCTGATCATCACCTGCGCGATGCCTGCGCCTCTTCGTTGGCTTCGAGAGGCGGGTCTGGGGCGGGATCGAGTTAAGCAAGCTCAACGTCGAGGAGAGAGGGTCATCGCTCAGATTGAGCGAGTCCACGCCCGTAAGGTCCTCTTCACCCGCGAGGAGGTGCCTGAGGGGGCGATGGCGCGGGCGGCCATCGCACAATGCTTCCTGAGCGGGCAGCTCTGGCCAGAGATCTTAGCGCAAACTCGGGAACGTTTAGAGGCCAGCGCCCTTCAAGCCCGCCTGGAGCGGCTCAGCTTGCCCGAGGAGCTGGAGGTTTGGCTTGAGCGATGCCTGGAGAGCTTGGGGGTAGAGTCAGGAGAGGATTTGGCCCTCCTAAGCCCAGAAGATCTCCTGGCTCCTGCCCTGCCCCCCGAGCAGCAGGAGCGCTTAGACAGCCTCTACCCTCGCAGCCTCTCCATGGGGGATGCGCGCTACCGCCTGGAGTATGATCTCAAGGCTCGCTGCGTCACTCTCATCAAGGTGGCGGGCAACCGTCGAACCCCACCCCCGCTGAGCTGGCTCCCTCGCTTTGAGGGCTTCCGTATCCTGGTCAAGGATCGCAATGTGGTGCGAGAGATTCGAGGCTGATCGAGAGAGTCTGTTATCCTTCGCGCTGTTCTTAGCCTTGGAGACCTTATGCGCAGCCTGATCATCATCGTCAGCCTCTTTAGCCTCTTGAGCGTTGCCCAGGCCCGTCGTGCTTTCCGACAGGGCAGCACCCGGCTCTCTATCTCAGGAGGGACCGCTGGCTCCTTTGGACATCGCTATATCGTCGTTGGTGGAGGCGCGGGCTACTATCTCCTCAACGGCTTAGAGGTTGGTGTAGACGCTGAGTATTACATGGGAGAGAAGCCCAGCATCTTCAAGCTGAGCCCTCAGGTTCGCTATGTGGCCTACCGCGTCAAGCCTGTAAAACCCTATGTAGGCGCCTTCTATCGCCGCATCTTTATCGGGGATGGTCCTGAGGGTGAGGAGTATGAGGATACAGAGTCCTGGGGCGCTCGGGGGGGGGTCTATTATCGCGCCAGTAAGGGAGTGTTCCTGAACGTGGGGCTGGCGCATGAGCGCCTGATGAACTGTGACAAAGAGGTCTACGAAAGCTGCACAGACACCTACCCGGAGTTTGGGATCGCGCTCTCTTTTTGAAGGCCAAACTGCTCCCTTGGCTCCTCCTCCTCTCCTGTGGTCCTCCCAGGCCTAAGCCCGATTTTGGGGCTTACTATGCCGCTGAAACTCTGGAGCAAGCGGGGGATTTGGAGGCTGCGAGACAGGCTTATGAGGGCTTGGAGGGAGAGATGCGCCCTCGCGCTTGTTGGCGTCTGGCCCGGATGAGCTTTCGCGCCGGGCGGGTGGCGGAGGCTTGGGCAAAGATCGATCGCCTCAGGCTGGAGCACCCCGAGAGCATCTTCGCTGAGGAGAGCCTACGCTTCCGCCTCCGTGAGCAGGGAGCTGGAGCCCTACCCTGGCTTTTAAAGGTGGTCGCTCAGGAGCAGGCGGGGATCTCCAGCGAGGCCCTCTACTGGGTTGCTTGGGTTCAACGCCCCCAAGACCTTGAGGCTGCCTCACACAGCCTAAGCCAGCTTTGGAGCCGCTGGCCAGAGAGCCCCCGTGCAGATGATGCCCTCTGGCTCCTCTCTCAGATCCAGCGTGAACGAGGAGAGTGGCTTGAGGCTCTCTCCAGCTTGGAGCAGTTAACTGAAAACTTTGGGGATCGAGGGCTCTGGTTGGGGAGCTTACGCAGCCTCTACGCTGACGATGCTTGGTATTGGATGGGAGCGATATCTCTCCATGGCCTGAGAGATCAAGCGCGGGCGAAAGCGGCTTGGGAGCTGCTCTTGGAGGAGGCACCAGGGAGCCCCTGGATCTCCAAAGCCAAGCGAGCCCTCAAGCAGCTGCCGAGCCCAGATCCAAGCCAACTCAAGCCGAGCTATCGAGGCGCGCCTTGATCCGCTTTGAGGCGCTGGGCTGCCGCCTGGGAGGGGTTCAAATCTTAGAGGATCTCAGCTTCTCTCTGGAGTCAAGGCAGACTCTAGGGCTGATTGGCCCTGGTGGGGTTGGCAAGAGCGTGATCCTCAAGTTGATCTGCGGTTTGCTGCGCCCCAACGCTGGAAAGCTCCTGCTGAATGGGCAGGACTTAACGCAGATCTCAGGAGAGCAGCTGATGGCGCAGCGCGCTCAGATCGGGATGATCTTTCAGAACAACGCCCTCTTTGATCATCTGAACGTGCGAGAGAATATCGCCTTCCCGTTGCGGCGCTTGGGGAGTTACAGCGAAGAGGAGATTCTAAGGCGACTGCGGCGGCGCCTGAAGCAGGTGCAGCTCCCTGATGTTGAGGAACTCCTACCTGGAGAGCTATCGGGGGGGATGAAGAAGCGAATCTGCTTGGCGCGAGCCACGATCCATGAGCCCAGCTTGATGCTCTGTGATGATCCTACTGCGGGCCTTGATCCGGTGACCACGCGCCGAATCTTCCACCTTCTTAAGCGCTTACAGGCTGAGAACCAAGCCACCGCGATCATCGTCAGTCACGAGCTTGAGTATCTGATGGAGATCTGTGACCAGCTCCTGATGCTGGATCAAGGTCGTGTACTCTTTTGGGGCCCTCCTGAGGCGGTCGCAGAAGCGCCAGAGCGGGTCCGTCAGTTTGTCACAGGGGAGGAGATTTGAGGGCGCTGCTTCAGATCGCGGAGCTGTTTGGAGAGCTGAGCCTCTTTAGCGCCTCAACGCTGCGGGCTGTGCTGCGCCCTCGCCTGGACAGCTATGAGACCTGGCGTAGCCTCTACCGCGTCGGGGTACAGTCGCTGCCGATCGTTATCGTCACCGCTCTCTTCGCGGGGGCCATCGCCTCCATCCAGGTAGCCACCTATGTGGTCAAATATCGAGCTTACGCGGTGGTGGGTTGGGGCTTTGGCTATGTGGTCTTTCGGGAGATGGGCCCTCTGCTCATCGGCTTGATGTTCAGTGGCCGGGTGGGGGCCAACAACACCGCCGAGCTTGGGACGATGCGAGTGACAGAACAGATAGATGCTCTCCGTGCCTTAGCGATCGATCCCATCGACTATCTGGTGATGCCTCGCATCCTGGCGATCCTCCTGATGATGACCCTGCTCAACGGGGTGGGGGATCTCTTCGCGCTCATCGGTGGAATGGCGACCGCCTGGACCCTTATCGGTGTAGATCCCTGGGTCTTCTGTAACAATTTTATATAGTATGTCACCTTGACAGACTTCCTCAATGGCTTGATCAAGTCAGCTGCTTTTGGCCTTGCCATTGGTCTCTTGAGCTGTAGCTTCGGTTATCACGCGCGGGGAGGCGCGCCTGGAGTTGGGCGAGCAGTAAACGCCAGCGTGATGGCTTCCGCCCTGGGTATATTCTTCTTTGATTGGCTTATCACCGCCCTACTTCGATGAACTGGAGCGATTGAAGGTTCAGCTTTGGAAGCTTCCTCACCCCAGATGGTTATATCGGAAAGAAAATACTGGAGAGGATCTGGGCTCTCCAGTCCTGGCCCCTTTTTGGGCCTGTGGAGCCTTTCATCTTCGGCAAGAAGCCTTGGCAACCACGACTCACACTCTGCCGACAATAAACCCCTGACCTTAAATTTCATGAGGAATGTCTTCAGCTTAGGCTTGCAAGGCAGATCATCGTAGTAAAAAAGCCGCACCCATATTAGATATGGATCCCTTTATAGATAGGTCAAACTCTGTGACAAGAAAATGAAGGTTAAGAGCGGGCGGCTCTTTCTACGTACTTGGCGAGCGGTTCTGCTTAGGCCATGGGACCATCAATCCATCCTGGAACAGATGTATAGCCTGGGGAACCGTAGCCTCCTCTTTGTTATCCTGACCTTGGGTTTCTTGGGGGCGATCATCAACCTTCAGAGTGGCTATCAGGCGCTGCGGGTTCTGGGGGATGCTTCGATGGTAGGAGAGCAGACCTTACCGCTGCTTATCCGGCAACTGGTGCCCACTCTTACCGGGCTGATGGTGGCGACACGGGTGGGTACAGGGATCGCCGCTGAACTGGGCAGTATGGTGGTCACAGAGCAGGTGGATGCCCTGCGGATGTGTAACGCGCCCCCAGTTGACTTTCTGATCAAGCCCCGCTTTCTGGCTTGCACCTTTATGCTGCCCATCCTCAGCCTCGTCGGCCTGTTGGCGGCGATCCTCGTCGGGATGCTCACGGTTTATGCTGTCTTTGGCACCAACCCCCGCACCTATGCCACCTTCGATCTGGTCTCCGGCCTGGATCTCCTAGAGGGGATGATCAAGTCTCTGGCCTATGGTATGGCTGTGCCGATCATCGCAGGCGCCAATGGGCTCTCTGCCCGAGGGGGCAGCGAGGGGGTGGGCGAGGCCACCACTCAGGCGGTGGTTAAGGCCAGCTTGGCGGTGATCATCCTGGACTTCCTTCTGGGTGGTGTCGCCTTTCTCTTCCGAGTCTGAATGATCGAGTTCGTCGATATCCATAAGCGCTTCGGCGCCAAGATCGTCCTCAACGGGGTCAGCCTCAGTGTCGAGCAGGGTCATATCCTCTATATCATCGGTAAGAGTGGGGCGGGTAAGTCGGTGCTGGTTAAGCATCTGGTAGGGCTGATCAGGCCCGACTCTGGACAGATCTTCTTTGAAGGTCAGGAGATCAGCGCCTTTAAGGAGCGGGACTTCTATCCTCTGCGGAGGCGCTGCGGCATGGTCTTTCAGCACAGCACTCTCTTTGACAGCATGAGCCTCTTAGAGAACGTCGCTCTGCCCATCCGCAAACATCAGGGCTTGAGCGCTCAAAAGGCCCGCCCTTTGGCTTTGAAGAAGCTGGCGCTCTTGGGGATGGAAGAGATGGCGATGCGCTCTCCTGCTGAGATCGGTGATGGTCTGCGCAAACGGGTCGCCATCGCCCGCGCCCTGACCCTGGATCCTCAATATGTGATCTTCGATGAGCCCACTACAGGTCTAGATCCCATCAACGCTCGACGGGTTGATCGCCTCATCCGCAGCCTCAGTGAGCTGGGGGTGACCAGCTTGGTCGTCTCCCATGATCTTAAGAGCATCTTCGGTGTGGCGGATCGTGTCGTCATGCTCTATCAGGGCCGTGTCCGCTTGGATGGCAGCCCTGAGCTGTTCAGGGAGAGCCAAGATCCCATCATCCATCAGTTCGTCAACGGTCTGGCCGAGGGGCCGATGGAGCTTTAAAAAGTGTCTGAGAGAAGTATCAAGATCAAGGTGGGGCTGCTCTCCCTCTTTGGGCTCCTCTGCTTGGTGGGCTTTGTGATGATCCTAGGCACATTTGGCATGGGGGAGCGACGCAGCTACTTTATCGAGCTGTCTGACTCCGGCTCTCTCCTGCCAGGCGCCCCAGTTAAGATCGCGGGGGTGCGCGCAGGGCGGGTGGAGGAGGCGATCTTCCTGGTCGCGCGAGACGCCAGACGCAGCGCTGCCCGAGTAGGAGAGACGCAGCCCATCAACGTGCGGCTGCGTATCTCTGTTGATCTAGAGAAGGCCCCCGCTATTCGCCAGGACTCTGAGTTCTTTGTTACCTCCCAGGGGGTCTTGGGGGAACGCTATCTGGAGATCGCTCCTGGAACAGCGAGCGCTCCAGAGTGGGCTGAAGGGGCTTATATTCGCGGAGAGGATCCCCCCCGCCTCGATCTCCTGATGGCCCGCGCTGATCATATCCTCCAACAGATCGATACCTTCCTGGGTGGAGAGAGTGAGGAGTTGAACCTCGCTAAGCTCACAGGGGCGATCACTCGCCTCTCGCTGCGCCTAGATCGCTTCTTTGAGGAGCATGAGGAGCGCATCAAACGCCTGCTTATCCGTGCTGAGAGCAGCTTAACTGAGCTGGAGGCCCTGGCCTCGATGCTGCGCGCAGGGCTGCCTGAGCCGGAGCGCTTAGAGAACACTTTCGGGTACCTGGAGAGGGCCAGCCGTCGCCTCGCGCGTGAGCTGCCCCCCAGCTTCTCCCAAGCCAAGAGGAGCATGAAGCGGGCAGAGGAGACTTTGGTGTTGTTGGAGAGCATCTTGGAAGAGAGCCGTGCGCCTCTCAAGGCGGGTCTTAAGGAGCTGCCCAGCATCGCTACTCAAACTCAAGCTCTGAGTCGTGACGCTGCTCGCCTCGCTGCAAGGCTAAAGGCGGGCAAAGGCAGCGCAGGGCGTTTCTTGCGAGATACCGAGATCTATGAAGATTTTAAAGAGTTTCTCAGAGCCCTAAAACGTGATCCCTGGAAGTTGTTTTGGCGGGAATAAGGCTATTCTCTCTCTATATTGAAGCCTGCCGCTTCCCAGGCGCGCATCCCACCATCTAGATAGCGGATCCTTTGATAACCTCGCTCCAAGAGCGCCTCTCCCGCAATACGAGCCATATGGTTCGTGAGGCAATAGATCACCGTTGAAGTATCCAAAGGGCCAACATAAGCCGCGATCGCCTCTGGCTCGGTATAGCTGATATGGATATCGGTCATCGGGACCTGTCCCGCATAGGGGACATGGACATTGATCAGCAGAAAATCCTTATCCTCCAACTCAGCGTTGAGGGCTTCAGGGCTGAGCGGAAGCAGCTCTGGAGTGGGGAGAGTGTCAGCCGAGGGGAGATCCTGGAGCTGAATATCAACCAGGGAGATATCTTGGAGTTGGGTATCAATCTGGGCGAGGTCTTGGAGTTGGGCATCAAGTTGGGGGAGCTCTATATCTCCGCTCTCCTGATCCAAAGACACCACGCTATCCAAAGAAAGATCTTGGAGTTGAGCGTCGATCAAGGGAAGCTCCAGGGACTGTATATCTGCAGCCCCCTGCTCTGGAAGCGCTGCGCTGTCCAAGGAGAGTTCGGCTAAAAATTCATCTCTAACGCGAGCATCCTGAACGCTCAGCTCTCCTCTGTTGAGATCGCTAAGCGAAGAGGGATCATCAGCATCACAAGCGGAGAGGAGCAAAAGCAGCACTGGGGGGAGGTGGCGCATAATATAGCCTGAGAAATCGGGATACTATGAGATAGCAGATCTTTGGACTGAAGATCTTAATCTTGGCGGCAAGCGTCGTGTTTAGAATCCCGGATCAGGGATGTTTTGGCTGAGGAGGACCTTCTGTCCTTGCAGCTTCTGGATGGCGTCGATCTTCTGAGTGACCTCCAAGACCCCTAGATACTCCCCCTGAGCGTCACGCACGGGGAAGTAGCGGATCAGCACCTTGTCCCCCATAAAGTCGATCCAGAAGTCCGCCTTATCCAAGCTCTTATCCTTAAAACCTTGGACGATGGCCTGCACTCGATCAACGCTGTGCTCTGGATGACATTTCTCTACCCGACGCCCCACCACAGAGCGAGTACGAGGGAAAATCTTCTCGCGATCAAGGCGGTTAAAGTAAGCCACCTGATCATTGGCATCTACAAAGGTGACCTCCACCGGGAGGGCCTCCATGAGCGCGTCGATCTGCTCATAGCTGAGATTCTCGATCAAGCGCTTGCGACTCTCAACGCCCCCCTCCAGCTCCTCGACCATCGCGCGGAAGTGCTCTTGAGCCCCCTCGCCATAGCTCTCTCGGTCGAGGCGATGAAAAGCCTCTAAGAGCTGCTCGTTGTGCTCTGGGGTAAGCATCCGACGGCCCATCATGTAGAGCACATCGTTCTCTTTCCAGATATGCTCCGCTCTCACTTGGAGGTAGGCTTTGCCCGCCTTCACTAACTCCGTCTGCTGCTCAGGGCTGGCGCCGTTCAGCTCCATCTGCATCTTGGTCAGCAGCTCACGCTCGGTCTGATGCTCAGCCAGCATCACTCCAATGGGGCCACCATGACGGGGGATCCCCCGAGCCTCCATGGCAGGAAAGAGGTGATCCTCCTCCTTCTTGTTGTGGAGTTTGTCGCCAAACTCAAGCAGGAAGTCGATGGCCCGACTCAGGCGCACCCCATCTTGCTCAGGGACCTTATCCAGCTCAGCCCCCAGGACCGCCATCGCGCGCTCAATGAGTTCGTGCTCTGCGACCAAGAAGCTATCCCAACGCTCGTTCATGCTCTCTCCCGCTCCTCTGCAAAAAAACTATTTGGTGACCTGAGAGAGCATCAACTGCCCTCTCAGGATGCAGCGATCAGCCCCTTCTCCCAGCTCGGGCGCTTTTTGTCTAGCAGCGTTGACAATCTATTAACGCCGCCTGATCCTCCGCTGTGTGAAAGTTGGGCTCTCTATATCCCTGATGTTGCTCTCCTCTCTAGCCTGGGCTGACCGAGGTGAGATCTCTCTGCGTCCAGAGCTGGGGGGTCTTTGGGGAGCGATCAGAGGAGGGCAAGAAGGAGAGCAACTTGGAACCGGAGTGAGCCTCGCCTATGGCCTCAGCTTTCAGCTCTCTCTGAGCCTCCGTTACGCCTGGACGCAGAGCGGCAGCCAGAACCTCAACTTGAACGATCTGGAGCGTGAACGCTGGAGTGAATCCAACCAATCAGCGCTCCTGGGCTTTATCTGGGCAGCCAGCGATGAGTGGACTCCACTCCTCTCTCTTGAGGCGGGCGGGCGGCGTCAAAGCATCGAGGGAGAGTTGCTGCGCCGAGGCGACCAAGGGGAGCGTAAGCTGGGGATCTTGGAGGAGACGGAATGGTTGCCCCTCTTACGTATGGCCCTGAAGTTGGAGTGGCGCTTCCTCGACGCCTGGAGCCTAGCCCCTGGGCTCTCATTGAGCTACTCCGATGGCCTCAGCTATGGGGCCTCTCTCAGCTGCGCTGCTTATCTCTATCTGCCGTGAGCTTTGAATCATGAGTTGGACTCTAGATGAATGGGCTCAGGCAGGGGTCCTCAGCCCTCTGGATCTGAGCTTCGCCAAAGCCCTCAACCGCTTGGCCAACTGTGATGATCCTTTGGCCCTCCTAGGGACCGCGATGGCTTGCCGTGCCCCTGCTCTAGGGCATGTTTGCGCCAAACTGGAAGCCTTGGCAGAGACCGTACGTTTGGAGCCTGAGCCAGGACAAGCCCCGCCTGAGCTGCCCTGGCCAGAGCTGAAGAGTTGGCTCAAGGCTCTTCAAGAGAGTGGCCTCTGCAGTCAAGGGGAACTCTGGCCTGTGCGTCCTTTGGTGTTGAGAGGCTCTGATCTCTACTTGGAGCGATTTTGGAGGTATGAAGAGTCTCTGGCGGCGGCGATGGAGGCGCGCCTTCGGGGCAGCCCTGAGCTGGATGAGCCTCTGTTAAAGGATGGCTTAAACCGCCTCTTTCCCCCTGGGGATGATCCCTATCAGCGCCTCGCCTCCGCCATGGCCCTAATGCGTCGCTTTACGGTGATCTCAGGAGGACCGGGGACAGGGAAGACCACGACGGTGGTGCGCATCCTGGCGCTCTTGATGGAGCAGGATCAGGCCCTGGGGCGGTGCTCAAAGGTGGCCCTCACCGCTCAGACCGGCAAGGCTGCTGCTCGCTTGGCCGAAGCGGTACGAGAGCAGAAGGAGCGTGGGGAGTTGAAGATCTGCCCTGAGCTGCGTGCAGCTCTCCCTGAGGAGGCTTCTACCCTTCACCGCCTCCTGGGCTATCAGCCCCGCAGCCCCAGCCAGTTTCGCCACAACGCCAAGAACCCCCTCACTTTGGATCTGCTGGTCGTCGATGAAGCTTCGATGATCGATCTGCCGCTGATGAGCAAGCTGTTTCAGGCGCTGCCTCCCAACGCGCGAGTGATTTTGCTGGGGGATCGGGATCAGCTCGCCAGTGTAGAGACCGGGGCGGTCTTTGGGGATCTCTATCCCAACAGCGCGCAGCGCGCGGGGCTCTCTCCAGACTTCGCCCACCGCATCCGTGCCTTGACCGGCCCACTGCCTAAGGGGATCGAAGAGCGGAGCCGAGCCGAGGGGATATGGGACGCCACTCTGCACCTGAGGCGCTCTCACCGCTTCAGCTCGGACAGCGGAATCAAGGCGCTCTCTGAGGCGATCCGCGCTCAAGATGATGAGCTGGCTCTGAACCTGCTGCGAGAGCGTGAGGATCTTTCTTTAGAGGAGATCTCTGAGCCTACTGCGCTTCAAGAGCAGCTGCGTCCGCTCCTGCGTGCTCGCTTTCAGCGCCTAGCCTCAGCGCCCAGCCCTCAAGCCGCTCTGGACGAGCTGCGGCGCCTGGGTCTGCTCTGCGCTCATCGTCGGGGTGTCTTGGGCTCCTTCTGGCTCAACTGGGAGATTGAGCGCTGGCTCACCCTGGACACTCAGATCCGCCCAGGCCAGGGCTGGTATCCGGGACGACCCATTTTGGTGACCAAGAATGACCAGGAGCTGGGGCTCTTTAATGGAGATACAGGGGTTGTGCGCTATGAGGGAGGGGAGCTGGCAGTCTACTTCTCCGCCTCTCCTCAGCCTCGACCAGTGGCTCCAGCGCGGCTCCCACCCCATGAGACGGTCTTTGCGCTCACGGTGCACAAAAGCCAGGGCTCTGAGTACGAAGAGGTGATCCTGATCCTGCCCCCTCGCCTCTCCCCAGTCCTCACTCGGGAGCTGCTCTATACCGCTGTGACCCGTGCCAGCCGTCGAGTGCGCATCTTTGGTCGTGAAGAGATTCTCAGGGAGGCGATCTCTCAGAGGGTGCGGCGAGCCTCTGGACTCAACGCTCGCCTCTGGCATCATGGCTGAGAGGCGCGGCTGCTCTTTGGAGAGGGCACCCTCAGTTTTCCGCCCCATGACAACAGACCCGATCTCTCCCGGTTCGCTTGGCTCGATAGAGCGCTTGGTCCGCTCCCGCCAAGAGCCCCTCTACCGTGCGTGCGTCTTGGGGAAAAGAGGCTACTCCTGCGCTTAGAGTGAGCTGAATAAAGAGCAGCTCGTCATCCTCATTCTGAAACTCCAGGCAGCCCTCGGAGAGCTGGATCCTGAGACGTTCAGCGACTTGATGTGCGGCCTCTTTCTCGGTCTCGGGGAGGATGATCAGGAACTCCTCTCCTCCGTAGCGAACAGCGCGATCATTCTCTCTCACCTGCGTCCTGATGATGCTGGAGACCCACCTCAGGACCTCATCTCCTGCCTGATGTCCATATGTATCGTTTAGATTTTTGAAATGGTCCAGGTCAAACATCAGCAGAGAGAGCGGATGTTTATAACGTCCACAGCGTTTGAGTTCTGAGCTGAGGAAGTTGTCCATCACCCGGCGGTTATATAAGCCTGTGAGCTGATCCCGTGTAGAGAGTTCTCTCAAGCTCAGCTCAAGTGCCTGCCGTCGCTCGATCTCTTGCTCCAAGCTCTGGATGCTCTCAGAGAGCTCCTCTGTACGCAGCCTGACGATCTTCTCAAGATGTTTTCTCTGCTGTTCAAGCTGAAGCTCAACCGCTTTCTGCTTGCTGATGTCTACGAGCAGCCCCTCCAGAGTAACAAAATGACCATCAACCTCATCGATCCCACAGCCCTGCTCAAGAACCCATTTTTCTTGAGAGTTTTTACTGAGGATGCGATATGTCAAACGATAACTGCGTTTCTGCTCCAAGCTTTCTGTGAGGTTTCGGGTGACCGCCTCTCGATCATCGGGGTGGATCAACTGGTCAAAGCTGATGAGTCGGTTCTTGACCAACTCTTGAGGGCTATAGCCTGTGAGCTGACGACAGCCTTCGCTGACAAAGAGCATACTGCGTTGAAAGTCCTGGGCGCAGCGATAAGCCAAACCGGGTAGATTGCCGAAGAGGGTGCTGAGGGTTTGCGCCTGCGCCGCTCGCTCATACTCAGAGAGCCGATGACGGATACTGATACGAGAGAACAGCACGAAGATAAGGAGCGCGGAACCCCCTAAGAAGATCCACTGATCATAACGCAACAGATCTATGAGCCAAGGCACCTCCCCTTGCAGACTGAGGATAAAGCCGTTGAGGCCCAGGATAAAAAGCCCACAGAGGAGGAGGTAAGCCAAGACAGCTCTCCAAGCCGCTCCATAGCCCGCTCTCTTGATCTGCTTCTGTGCCTTGGTCATGATTCGAGAACGTCGAGGGAGAGCTGAAACTTGAGAAGTTCAAGTTAAATGACCCCTGGAAAACGAGGGGCTCATTTTCTATGAGCGCCTCAAAGGCTTCGGTTTATGAGCCCCTGAATATTGAAAAAATTTAGGCCCAGCACAGCTGAACAAGTTGATTAATTGGGAATCTGCCAGTGCAAATAACAGCTTTTCTGTCAGGTAAAGGGAGCGATGAAGGAGTTGAGCGTGGGTATCAAGAAAGAGAAATTCTAATCTATTAAATCGTTGATAAGAATGGAACTAAGTTATAGTAGGCAAACCAGGTCTCGTTCAAAGAAAAGGCCGGAGCAACTTGCTGGAGATAAAGGTTATAGCTCCCTCAGATCTGCCCTACATGAGCGAAGATCTTTTCAAGGGAATTGAGCAGAAAACGGAGAGAGGGGCTTTGGAAAGTCGGCGAACCCACCCCGGTTTTGCCCAGGAGCCCAACTTGAAATTTCATCTGTTTTCGTGAACAATCAACACCCAAACAATCTGCACAAGAGGAATGATATGCAACGGTTCTGGATCATCAGCGCCCTCCTGGGGTTTCTATGGGCTTGTGGTGAGTCCTCCAGTGAAGGGGAGGCCCCACCCGTTGAGGAGATAGATCGCAGCGATGCCTGTCCTACGGGGAAATGTGACAGCGCCAACCAGGGGGGAGATTTTGAACACCTCTGGGCAGTAGATATGAAGAAGGTGCGAGAGCACTATGGCAAGAGCACCAGTTACTTCTTTGGTCTCAGCTCCTCCGAGGCAGGTCTGCCGCCGATGTTCCCAGGAGGGGAGGGGGTGATCTGGGATCAGATGGCTCTGCGCAACCCGAACGGCTCCCTCCATATAGATCACAGCCAGGATCCTGAGTCTAAGGAGCAGGTGCAGCTTATCTTGGAGGATGGCAGCCGCGTTGATCCTCCCGGATACCTCAACATCATCTCCCTGCTGCGAGACACCGAGCCTGAGAACCAGACTCACCTACGAGCTCATATGCGGAATGGAGATATTATCGTCTACTTCCATCCAGAGTTCAGCTCTGTAACGCAGATGATGGAGCGTCGAGCCTCTCATGTGGCGATGCACTACGATGAGCCCAGCCCTAAGAATGGCCAGGAGACGGTGCATCATATCGACAACCCCAATGGATACGGCCCTCGCTATAACCATCGCCCCTCTCGCCAGATGCCTTTCCATGTCTACCGCTTCCAACCCCGCAGCACGCGACTCTTTGGGGGAGTCCCTCTGGAGATCAAGGAGAGCGTAGAGGGGGTTGACTTCAGCCAGTCCCAGCTTGAGGCGGTCTTGGCCTTAGCCAATGAGGCAGACTTCCGCACCCTGGATGTGGATGTCGCTCTAGATCGCCGCGCCGCCGAGAACATCATCAACGCTCGAGAGCAGTTGGGGAAGCTGGAGGCTCTCCAGGAGCTGGGCAAGGTCCCCTATGTAGGCCCCGCAGCCCTGAGACGAATGCGCGACTACGCTGCCCCAAGCCAAGAGGGCTTCTATATCGATGCCAAGCAGGCTGAAAGCTATGGCCGCCACGCCATCAGCTGGGCTTATATGAACAACGATCTCTCCCCCTTCGCTGACTTCTTCACCCTCAACCTGACCCGTCGGGAGCAGCTGCCAGATTTCGCCACAGCGGCGATCTTGGGCGAGCAGCTTCCACGGCTCTACTGCTCTGGCCTGGCTTATGCCAACCTGAACCTGGCGCTCAACCACCCCCTCAACGATCTGGGGCTGGGGGAACTGGCAGAGTCCTTCGAGGCGGGGGAGTGGGGCTTCAGCGACTGGGATATCAAGCTCAAGGCTGACAACCTCCGAGACAAGGAGGGCCTGATCCCTATCGATCAACTGGTCTTCCGCCCCTACACCGCTACAGACATCGTCAACTCCTGGATGGAACTCTACCTGGGGCAGATGCCCATCCCCGTACGCCAACAGATCATCCAGATGCCTCAGTTCCAAGAGACCCTCGTGAGCGGCTTCTCCAAGCTGGAGTGGGGTGATCCCAACGCCCCTGAGAAGATGCAGAGCGCCCAGTTCAACCCTGCCAGCCTGGAGAATGTGCAGCGTTGGGCCAAAGCTTATGGCCGCAGTGTGGAAGAAACAGAAGCTTTCCTAGAGGATGATCCTGTGCTCTTTGAGAGGTTCCGGGAGCTGGATATCCCCCTCAGCGGCCTCAGTCCCATGGATGTTCTACAGGCGGTAGAGCGGGCTATGGTCCCCGACCGCTTTGTACCTCCACGTATCTGGATGGATGAGGCGGATAAGGCTGACAGCAACCTCATCTATGTAGGCACCGTGCTCAACTGTGAGCTGCTCAGTGCTGCTGATGGCAGCGCCCTGGATCCCTGCGCGGGCGGGGGTGGACTTGTCAAGGAGTTCCGTGAAGGCGCCGCTGAGACCAGCACCTATCCCCACTACCGAGTGGAGAACAAGGGGCAGCGCACCCACCGTCGCTTTGACGCCACCGTCGGCCCCAAGTCTGCGGGCTTGGGCACCCAGATCATCGCCTCCCTCAGCGCCGCCTCAGCCAAAGAGATGATCCTGCTCCTGCACCCGCCCAGCACCTGGGGAGAGCATGAGAGCGCCGGTATGTCGATGTCTGAGTATGACAACTACTGCACCGAGCGAAACCCCTCTCAGACCTGTGCTCCCAAGGCGGGTATCCTCCTCACCGTCCCTGAGTTCGCCGATTCTGGAGCCTTGGACGCTGTGGATTTGAAGGTCGATCTCTTCAGCGGTGGGGGCTGCCGCATCCTTAACGCTGAGCTGATGGAGTGTCTGATGTTTAGACAGGATGCGGAGGGCACCTGGAGTTCAGAATTAGAAGAACTGAGCCGAGAGTCTCAAGGCCTCTGGGGCCTGACTCTGGTGGATCAGGGTGAATCTGAAGCGGGACCGGTCCTGGAGCGTTGTGAAGCCTGCGAGGCTGGGGGTGCTCAATTCAACGGCTGGACCCTTATCGTCCGTGATGACGAGCAGCCCTGATTTCCCAGAATTTTTACTGAGACACGCAGATCACTCAGTCACAGGTGATCGGTCCAAAATCGAGCTGCTGATCGCTTGTAAAGCCGATCAATAGGGTGTCTAAGTGGCTCGTCCCCAAGTAGTGATGGATCTCCTCTGAGACCCCTGCCACAGAAGAAGCGCTCCCTGGCCCTGTCTCCCAACCTGCTGCAGCGATCACCGCACGATCATTTTGGGGGTTGAGCACCAACATTCGAGCCCCTCGTTCAGGACGATCTCTCCAGTTCATGGTGATATACCAAGTTTCATCCAGAACAGGGGGTCTGCCCGCTGAGCTCTCCCCCCATCGACTGCCCCCCTCTCCTGCCGGAGCCCAGTCCTCTCTTCGCTGCATCTCATAGTCGCTCAGTTCATAATGCGCATCGAGTTCATCTCTGGGCCCAAAAGGCCACTCGTCGCGATTAAAATCATCACTCTGGGTGACCAGATGGGCCTCCTTAACGACCGGCCCGCTTGAGGGGAGGCTCAGGTAGCGATCATGGCCTCGCTCAAAGCAAGCGTCAAGCTCACAAGAGCCCCAACGCATCCTAAGCTCGCGCTCCTCTATAGAGCAGTCACCCCTCGCTCCAAAGAATTGAACCGTCAGTTGGTAAGGACCAGGCTCCTCTCCCTGGCTTGAGGAGACGTAAGTATCCAACACAAGGGAGTAGCTCCCTGGCTCAAGCTGGATCTCAATCTCTCTATCATCTCGCTGCAAACAGGTTCTATTCTCATCTAAGAGGTGGATATCGATATCAACATCAATTCTATCGCCATCATCTACCAGGATGTTCAGCCAACCCGGCTCCTCCAAATCGATCCTGTAATAGAACTCAGGGCCTGACTCATCGGTTTGAGGGGCACACATGTAGGTGTCGATCAGGTCATCTATAGCCTCGGTGGTGTCAGCGTGATGCTCAAAGGGGAATTCGTGGATCACCCAGGGATTACAAACCCGACCCACTGCGCAGCCTGAGGGCAGATCTGATTCAGGCTCAAGATCCAACTCCATATCCCGAGGAGCTAAATCTAAGCGGCCTTGATCCAAGCTTAAAGCTTGATCGATGAGGGAGACGCGATCGCGATTGGAGCTTAGATCGCGACTGGAGCTTAGATCGCGACTGGAGCTTAGATCGCGACTGGAGCTTAGATCGCGACTGGAGCCTAGATCTCGACTGGAGCTTAGATCTCGGTATAGGACTTGGTCAGGGAGGCGCTTAACATCTTGAGAACCCCAATCTTCCATCCCCATATCCCAGAGCGAGATCCCTGCAAGGTCTCTCGCAGGTGAAGAAACTTCAGCGCTCTGCTCAGGTTGTTGAGTCGAGGTTTCAAGTTCACCTGCGCAGGCGCTCAGAAGCAGCAAGAGGAGCCAAAAGTGCGGATTGAACATCTGTTTAAAGCTCCTATAATATAATACTTTTACCAAAGTTAGGGCGTTCCAGATATTGTGCTCTTGTTCTGGAGGAGGTGGCAAAAGATTAAGAACTCAATGTCCTGGTCTTCATGAGTGCACAGTTTCTACCTGAAACGATGGTCAAGGCCAAAAAGCGTGAGCTTCAAACCTAACATGCGCTCAGCATTTTTTCTTGACGCTTTCTCCCCTCGCTAAGATCACCCCACCTGACAGCCTGAGCACAAGAGAATACACGCCTTAATTTTGTGAGCATCGCCGATCTGATCCAAGAGGAGGGCCTGGAGAGGGGACTGAGAAGCTTCCTCAACGCTGTGCTCCTCTAAATTCTGAGGAGCTTTAACTCCTTGAGGCAGCTCGACTCCCTCTGTTGATGTTCTGGCTGAGCGCCTCCTTGAAGATCGAATCTAAGGCCGCTCTTCGCCCTCAAACTCTAAAAATATCGCGCAGCGTCAAGCAGGATGCCTTCGAGCGAAACGATATAAGAGTAAAGGGTTTGTGGCCCAGCTTGAGCAGTTACGCTCTAAGGCAATATCTGCAGGCCTCAGCGGTACCCTCTTCTCATAAAGCTACGCAGTCGAGAGAGAAGGCGCAGTCGCAGGCTGTTAAGAGTCAGTGAGAGGTCCCGATACGACGTAGGGCTGCCAACTCCAGAGCCTCAGCCAAGGTGGCGTTGTGCAGATCAGCCTTCAGGAGATCTCTTAAACCCTCCAAGAGCTGACGATCTTTGCTGGAGCAGCTCGGCAGGAGCTTGGTGATAGAGCGTTGTACCCTCCCTCGGCTCCCTCGTCGTAGATCTCTCGCCAAGCGCTGAAGCTGCTCGGCGAGGCGAAACCCACGGGCGTTCTGCTTGACGTTCTGTTCTCGAACGCTCTCTCTGCGAGGCAGAGAGGAGAGTGAAATGGAGCTGTGTAGACTGGCGTTGTTCATCCGCACCATATCTTTATAGCGCAGGCTGACATCAGCGATCGGCCCCGCTCGCTGAGCCCACAGCTCCACCAAGATGATGTGGCTGTCTCCTCCATAGAAGTAGGGGATCACGCTCTGGATGCCATTATCATCTTCCCCCCGGTCTGCTTTAAGACCCATACTGCGGCTTAGGTGCTCATCTGTAGCCTTCTCACGCGCCTTGACTTTGCGAACCTGCTCTTCCTCTAACACACGGCTACCCAACACACGGATCCCCTCTACGTCAGGGGCAAGGCGGATGTTGACACGCAACAGGCGGGCGATGACACGGGCGAGGCTCTGAAGCTCTGCCTCTACCACCCCCTCCAGAGCCTCAGGGTGATTGGCCTGATGAAAGTTGCCATAGCCTGCACCGGCGACAGACCACCAGGGCAGCTGATTGAGGGCGATTACAGAGCTGACCACCCCCCGCAGATTGAGAGCATGAGCTGCTCGCTCAGCGGAAGAGACGCGCCGTTCATCTTCACTCTCGCTCAGGATGATCAGGCTGCGGCTGCCAGGGATGCGATGTTGGGCACCGTCTCTATCAAACTCTGCCGCTGCGCTCAGGAGCTGTGCGGTTAAATCTCTGGCTGGGATCTCAGGTTGATGTTGAAGTGTTTGCCGGATCAAGGCTAAGCGAAAATCATCTGGCTTAGAGAGGGGGATCAGCCGTTGTGCGCCCTGAACAAGGCCCAGCCGATCCTGAGGCTCCAAGCCTTTGAGGAAGGCGCGAGCAGCCCTTAAGCTCTGGGCTTTGGAGAGCCCATCCAGATAGAGGATTAGATCAAGAGGGGGGCGACGCCAGCCAAAACGCTTGCTGCCCTGAAGCCCCACCTGAAGGAGCAGGCGCCCCGGCTTATCTATCCAACTCCTGTCCAAGCTCAAGCTGAGAGAGAGCCCCGCCTTGGAGGGAGGATCTAGAGGCTGCTCAGGCAGCAGGGCTTGCAGATAGGGGCGCTCTTTGGGGAAGTCTCGCGCCAAGCGACTGAGGCGCTCTAGGTAAGCCGCGTTCCCGCCCAGATAGCTGTTCTCAAAATAGAAAGTTCGGGGCAAGAAGCGCGCTGGGGGGCGCTCATTGTGGTCCAGGATGAGAGAAGAGAGCTGTTGAGACTTGCTCTTGGAGCGATAGACCTCCTCCTTGAGATCTCCCAGACGTTTGTCCAGCTCCTCAATCTTCGCCGTATAGGCTTCCCTGGGTTTCTCATCCAATTTAGAGGAGATACCAGGAGGAAGTAGAGGCTCTGCTGGGGGAGGGGGCGGAGGCTCTGCCAGAGGAGGTTCTGATGGAAGAAGCTGAGCCTGACCTCCCCAGCTGTCCCTCCTATGTTTCTGTTTGGTGGCTCTAGGCCAGGGTTTGCGCCGTCTTTTGCGGGTAGGTTTGGGCTTATGAGGGAGGAGTTCCAAGCTCTTCTCTTCAAGAAGATCGGAGTAACCAGTCCTTGGCGCAACCATCGGATCGCTCTTAGAGCTTGGTTTGCCACTTAAGACTCCGAGGAGATCATCCACCTCATCTCGAGCTTGGTTATTTCGCGTTCTGGGCTCAGGAGCCCTCGCTCTCCTCAGTCGCTTTTTCTTAGCGTTAAGCTTTCTTGATGAACGTCCGAGGTGTTCATCTCGCTCCGCGCTCTCTTTATCTTTGTTCCTCTCCCAGTGCTCACTCCGCTTAACCTCCTCCGGTGACGATAAGGGAACTTGAGCGGCTGAGCTGGAGCTGTTGAAGTCAGCTCCAGGAGGCTGTTTACTGCGGCCAAGGAAGAAGAACTGCGAGCTGAGTCCCAAGACGAGGAGCACAGGGATCGTCAAGAGGAGTAGGCTCCAAGGCCGCCGAGACCAGCGAGAATTTTTAAAGGCCCACCTCAAAGTCAAGAAGCTGACCAACACAAAGAGGCAGGAGAACAGCAGAAATATCCAAGGCATCAGCTCTCTCCAGGCTTATGCTGCTCTCGGATAGAATAGACTGGGCGATCCGCTTGTTGGCTGCGGTTGATCAGCTCTCCCAAGAGCCCAGTGCTGATCAGCTGGCCGCCAAAGAGGACCAGCAGGAGCCCAAAGAGGAGCAGCGGGCGATTGCCGATGGGGCCATAGTCCAACACCCAGAGCAGGGACAGATATCCGAGGATACCTGCGCCCAAGAGCGACATCATCAAGCCAACGAAGCCAAAGAGATGTAGGGGTCGGCTGTTGTAGCGGGTGTTGAGCAGCACCGTGAGCAGATCAAAGAAGCCCTTGGCCATTCGCTCCACCCCATATTTGGAACTCCCAAAGCGCCGGGGGTGGTGTTTGACCGCCATCTGCCCCACACGGAAGCCCTGCCAGTGAACCAGGACAGGGACATAGCGGTGTAACTCACCGTAGAGATTAAGCTCTTGAACCGTCTCGGCGCGATAGGCTTTGAAGCCACAGTTGAAGTCATCCAGCTGAAGGCCAGAGGCGCGACGAACTACGAAGTTGAAGAGCTTAGAGGGCAGGGTCTTGCCAAGAGGATCATGGCGCTTTTTCTTCCAGCCGCTGACCAGATCATAGCCCTCCTCCAGCTCCTCCAAAAAACGCGGGATCTCAGCAGGATCGTCCTGAAGATCGGCGTCCATGGTGAAGATGATCTTCCCCCGCGCCATCTTAAAGCCTGCGTTCAGCCCCGCCGCCTTACCAAAGTTGCGGCGAAAGTGAATCAGCCCTATATGAGGGTCCTCAGCCGCTAAGGCATCGATGATCTCTGCGCTGCCGTCGGTGCTGCCATCATTGATGAAGAGGATCTCGTAGGAGCACCCCAGCCCCGAGAGCACCTCCGTGAGCTGAGCGTGGAGCTGCTTTAAGCTCCCCTCCTCATTTAACAGGGGGATAACTACGGAAATCTCCAAGTCACTCATGGCATGTTCCCCTTTCCTTTTGTTCTTTATATAGAGATCAAGAGATATAGCAAACGATCCATCTGGCAGTAGATGTTGAAGAGGTGTCTACCTCTTTTTAGTTTTTTTGGACCTCTTCTGAGCTTTTATCGGTTTTTTGCGTTTCTTTTTTACTTTTGTCGGCTTCTTGCGCTTCTTAATCTTCTTCGAACTGTTGACCCGAGGGGGATCCTTGAGGGGGTGATCCCGATGTCGAAACAGCTCAAATCTACGGCTATGAGCTTGAGGGACACGACGATATTGGGTCTTTAGGAGCTGCTTAAACTCCGTAAATTCTTGATAGTCCTCGTTGCGAGAGGTGACGATAAAAGCGGGGCTCCAGCTCTCCAGTTGCTCAATCAGCTCCTCCCAGAAGGCACGACGAACAAAGCGGGTTGGCTCCCCTGAGCGCTTCCAAGTGTTGTTAAGGGTGGTCGTGATCAGCCCCAAAACCTTGTAGTAGGGGGTCGGGGACTGCATCTCAGCATGGTAATAGACCGGCCAAGCCCAACGCCCCCAGACCCACAACTCATCTCCCCGATCTGTGTTCTTCTTGAGCACCCGTCCCAGATATTGAGCAGCTTGATCGCGGGGCCGCTTACGCATCTTACGGATGCTGTTCAGCTCCTTCATATCTTGGATTCCAGCGGGGATGCTCACGCCGATAAAGCAGGTCAAGAGCGCCAGGTTTCCCAAGAGCGAGCGCCCACGCCTCCAATGCTCACGCTGGAACCAACGCAGGAGGGGGCCTTCGGGGTGAGCGGCGAGCCAGACTAAGGCGGGGAGGAGCTGGAGATAGTAGCCCTTAAAGAAGCGCATTCCCAGCGCCGCGCCTGCGAAGCTCAACCAGACATGCCCCCCCAGCAGGAGCCCCCGTAGGCTCAGACGTGGTCCCTCACGCTGTGCTCCCACCATGCTCATTACCGCCCAGAGGCTGGGCAGGGCCAGATAGACTGCGATCCCCTGAAAGCCATCCCCCAGGCGTTTGAGCTGCTCGGTCAGGCTGAGAGTCCCCTTGAGATAGTGCCAGCCTCCCTGAGAGAGGAAGTAGTTGGAGATAAACTCCCAAAGCCCCCCCCGCCAGAGATAGAAGAGCAGGATAGGAGCGAAGCCCAAGCTTAGGCCCCCAAAGAGAGCGAGCAAGCTTCCTCTACGGGGTGCCTTTTGCCAACCTTCGGGGCGCTCTAACCAGGGTCGCAGGAGAATCAAGAGCAGAAAGAGAGGGAAGATCAGCGCCGCCTGACGCTTCATCAGCCCTGCCAAGGCCAAGATGATTCCAGAGGCTAAGGTCCAACGCCGCTGACCTGAGCGCTCTCCCTGGATAAAGGCCACCGTGGACCAGATATAGGGGCCGATCATCCAAGCCCCATAGTTGATATCGATGCTGTCGGTGATGGGAGACAACAAGATGTAGAGGAGGGCCGCTGCTAAGCCGCTCTTGCGGTTATAGAGCATCCGCGCCCCAAGGTAGATCCCCCAGGCGGCCAGGATGGCCCAGAAAGCAGCGAGGCGCTGTAAGACCAGGAGAGAGCGTCCAAAGATCTCCCAAGCCCCCCAGGAGAGGAAGAAGGAGCCAGGCGCCTTCCACTCCAGGTTATGGAGATAGGGCAGGAGCCCCTGCCTGAGCAGATCTGCGTTAAAGGTGATGCCCGCGACATCCTCATTGTGGAAGCCATCAGCACTCAACGCAGCCCAGCGCAGCCAGAGGCCCAAGGCACCGAGGAGGAGGAGAAGCAAGCCCTCAAGAGAGAGGGTGATGAGGGGTCTTCGCATAGGCCTCTGTTGGGCTGAAGTTTCAACCGCTATTTCAACCGCTGTGAGCCTTGCTCCGCAAGCTCTCAGGCGGAGCAGATCTCGCTACGCACCAAGTTCTGCATCTCCCAACGCTGCGCCTTTATGCTCCTGGAGAGCTGCAGCATCCCCTCAGCGCGAGCGAGGTTGTGTGAACGGCTGTCAGGGTAGCGCTGTGGATCCCAAGCGAAGTAGCTCTCCTCCATGGCATCGGTAAGGAAGCGAACGGTCAGCTCTAGGGTGATAAGCAGCCCAGCGTCAGTGAGGTGTCGTAGCTCCTCCTTGCTGAGCTTGGGACCCTCCTCGCGGTAGCCGACCAAAAGGGCTCGAAAATGTTCCAGGTTCAACTCGCTGTGGAGATCGCCGCTGCTCTCAGTACACCAGGAGCGGATCGCGTCTCCCAGATCTACAAGGATGCTGTCTCGATTGCAGGTGTCCAGATCGATCAGAGCCACCGCTCTCTCTTTCTCAAAAAGCAGATTGGAGAACTTGGGATCTCCATGGACGACCCATTGAGGCAGAGAGGGGAGCAGGAGCTTTCCGATCTGAGAGGAGAGCGCCATGATCACCCGTTCAAGTTTCCCGCTCAGCTCCTGATGAACCGGGCTCTCCGCCGCCTCCAACAGAGCGTTAAGGTGAAACTCTGTGTCGTGTAGGGGATGTGCAGAGCAAAAGCGATAGTCCAGTTCAGCCATCGCGCGGTGAAAGCGTCCTAGGGCTCGGGCCGCCTGCTCTACATCTGCCGAGGAGCGTGGTCGCAGCAGAGTCTCCCCTTTTAGGCGAGTGATCAGACGCCAGCGCGCTCCATCCTGCTCAACAGAGGTTTGACCTTCTCGAGTGTAGATCAGCTCTGGAGCTTGAACTCTCTGAGCCTTTAGGTGCTGAGTGACCACCTCGTAGTCCGCCATCAGCTCCAAACTGGAGAGCCGGGGGTGGAGACGCTGAAAGACAAAATGTCCCCCCTTGGCCTCGACAAAATAACTTTGATGAATCAGCCCAGATTGGACGGGCTCAAAGGAGCGCACTCGTCCGATAGGGTAGGATTTTAATAACCGTTTCAAGCTGTGCGCCTCAATCTTCAGAAAGCTGCTTGCCATTCTATAGGCTCAGAGAGCAGATCAAAGCAGCCTCTGGAGGTGTGATGAAATTTGGAACCTATCTCCTGCTCAGTGCCCTACTCAGCCACGCGCTCTCCTGTGAGCGACAGAACTTAGATTACCTTGGGAGCGACCAAGCTCTCCGCGTTGACGCAGAAAATCTCCGCGACGCAGTAATCCCCCTCGATCGAGATGGAGCGCCGCCAGGAGAAGAGGACAGAGATGGGGATGGTTATCCAGCTCCTCAAGATTGTGATGATCGAGATCCCACGCGAAACCCAGAGGCAGAGGAGCGCTGTGATGGGGTAGATAACGATTGCGATGGAGAGATCGACGAACAGCTCTCTAAAGAGGAGGAGCCCTGTCAGACTGGGCTTACAGGGCGCTGTGCTTCAGGCAACCTGAGCTGCCTAGCGGGGCGTTGGGATTGCTTGGGCCCGCTCCCCGAGGAGGAGCTTTGCAATGGCGAAGATGATGACTGTGATGGCCGCGTCGATGAGGAGCAGCCTGAGGAGCCCTGTCAGGCAGAAGCGGAGGGGTTTTGCCAAGCTGGGAAGCGGCGCTGTGAGGGAGGACAATTCCTTTGCTTCCCAGCGGAGCCTGAGGAGGAGCGCTGCAACAGCCTCGACGATGACTGTGATGGTCAGATCGATGAAGAGACCCTGGAGGAGGGTGAAGCTTGTGAGGCCAATCGACCTGGGATCTGTGGAACGGGGCTGCTCCGCTGTGAAGAGGGCGACTTACTCTGTGAGCCAAGAGCCGCAGAGGAGGAGATCTGCAACGGCGAAGATGATGACTGCGATGGAGAGATCGATGAGGAGTTATCTGAACAGGGGTGGCCCTGTGAAGTGGGCCTCCTCGGGCGCTGTGCTCAGGGCTTCTTGGACTGCCGAGAGGGCTTCTGGATCTGTGAAGGATACTCAGCAGAGGAGGAGATCTGTAACGGTCTGGATGATGATTGTGATGGTGAGGTCGATGAACACTTTCCAGAACAGGGGGAAGCTTGTGAGGCGCATCGCCCTGGACGCTGTAGAGAGGGAGTGTGGCGATGCATCAATGCAGAACGTATCTGTGTCGCCTCTGAGCCGGAGGAGGAGATCTGTAACGGCGAAGATGATGACTGTGATGGCCTCATTGATGAGGGGGTCAGCAATCACTGTGGAGGCTGTGGTTCGCCTCCAGAGGAGCGCTGTAACGGCCTGGATGATGACTGTGATGGTCGTATCGATGAGGGTCTAGAGCAGCTCTGTATCGCCCTTTTAGCGGAGTCTCTACCGGGCGCTCTCGGTGCTCGTCTGGGAGAGCAGCTGATGGTCGTGGGGGATTGGAATCAAGATGAGATCCCCGATGTGGTAGCGGGTGCGCCAGGAAACTTCGAGGGAGAGGTTCAAGCCCTGAGTGGGGCTGATGGTCAGATCATCTGGCGACATCAAGCTCCAGGACATTTGGGAAGCGCCTTAAGCGCTGGAGATCTGGATGGAGATGGCAGGCTTGAGCTGCTGGTGGGTTCTCCCAATCGACCCAGCTCAGAGCAGGGAGAAGGGTGGATCGAGGTCTTTGATGCCCTGGGCCGTCGCCTCTATGCTCTACAGGCTAACCGAAGAGCGGGGCTGGGCAGCGCCATAGCCCTCCTCTTTACCCCAGAGAGTCTCCTCCTCCTGGCCTCTGAGCCCTTACGAGGCAGGGGGAGGAGAGAGGAGCTTGGGCGGGCTCTGGGCTACCACTTTGAGAGCGGAGATCTCAGCTTTGATCTCTCAGGGCAGGAGGAGGGAGAGCGGCTCGGGCAGCGGCTCTTTGCAGCCCCTGATCTCAATGGAGACGGTTTCTCTGAAGGCTTTATCAGCGTCAACCTTCCAGAGGGGCGGCGGAGCCTTCTTCTGCTTGATGGTCAGAGCGAAGAGATCGTCGGACAGCTCAACAGCCCTTGGGAGGATCAGAGCAGCTTTGGTGAGGCTCTGGTCTGGGGGCAGTTCCTCTCCGGTTCAATGTTGAATTTTATCGTGGGTGCTCCAGGAGCCTTTGGAGGCGCTGGGGGGGTCCTGGTCTTGAGCGTGGATGGAGAGAGCGTCGGGCACTACAGCGCCCAATTCCAGGGAGCAGCTCAGGGCAACAGCCTCGCTACTTTGTGGGCTCCTGAGGGGCGAGAGCTGTTGATGGTGGGAGCACGAGAGATGGGCAGCGTCTCCATCATCGATTTTGAGGGCCAAATCGAGACCTTAGAAGGGGAAGGTTCATCCTTTGGTTGGGCCGTAGCAGCGGTCCCTGACTTTGGAGAGGGCTATCGACTCTTTGTCGGTGAGCCTGCACATCAGGATGATCGAGGGCGGGTGTTGATCTTTACTCTTCGCTGGCCCGGATGGGAGCCATGATCTATCTCAGTCTCAGCGTTATTGCCCTTGCTTTAGGTCCCCTCCTGGCTCAGCTTGGGCGTCATTCTCATGCTGGTGTTGAGCTGATGGATGGCTATGTGCTCACTGCCATCGGGGGCCTCGTACTCCTCTTTAGCCTACCACACACTCTGGAGATGTCGGGGCCTCTGGCCCTGTTGGCTCTGCTCTC
This sequence comes from uncultured Nannocystaceae bacterium, assembly GCA_964384025.1. Lineage (GTDB taxonomy): Bacteria > Myxococcota_A > Bradymonadia > UBA7976 > UBA1532 > CAYLJJ01. The sequence goes on along the minus strand of CAYLJJ010000007.1, from coordinate 55,838 downwards.
GGGCCTGATTTTGCCTTTCCTCTTGGAGCGCTATCAAGCCACGCTCCACGGCCGCTTCCTCCTCTTGGCCTTCTCAGGGCTGGCTCTTCACGCCATGATGGATGGTGTGGGTTTGGTTCAGGGGGGTGGCTTGGCCCTTGGGGTGATTATCCACCGGATCCCGGTGGGGATCCTCATCTGGTGGGTCCTACGCCCTCGGATGGGTCGAGGGGCGGCTTTGGGGGTCATCATGCTTATCGCGGGGGCCACGATCTTGGGCTTTGGCTTGGGCGAGGCCGCCTTTGAGTTGGCTTCTCCTCAGGTCTCAGGGCTGATACAGGCGATGGTCGCTGGGGCGATCCTGCATGTCCTCCTTCATGCCCATGGTCCTGAGATCCCCTGTGAAGAGGATATCGAGACTGAGCCAGAGAGCTGTCATCATGAGCATGGATGTTGCCAAAAAGAGGAGGAGCATCAGCACGGGGAAGAGGTCCCGCACCTGGAGGCAGAGAGCATCATGGAGAGCTGTGCCCACTGCCCTTGCGAGCCACCTCGGCCCTACCACCGCTGGGGAGGAGTTGGAGCGATCCTGGGGGTAGGAACTCTGCTGCTCTTAGGCATCTTTCAGGATCACGGAGGAGCGCATGGAGGGCATGGAGGTGCAGAAGCGCATGGGGGAGCCGCCGCGCTCTTTCTACACCTGAGCCTGGAGAGCGCTCCGGCCCTGATGTTGGCCTTCCTGGCGGCGGGACTCCTACGCGCCTTTGGTTTCTCTAAACGCTGGCTCTCCAAAGGGACCCCCCTGATCCAGGCGGGGCGGGGAGTCCTCTTTGGTCTACCGCTGCCGATCTGCTCCTGCGGCGTCCTGCCCCTCTATGAGGCTCTGATCAAGGCAGGGGTTCCTGTCTCCGCTGCTCTGGCTTTCCTGATCGCTACTCCTGAGTTGGGCCTAGACGCCCTCTTCCTCTCTTGGCCTCTTTTGGGTGGAGAGATGACCCTGATCAGGCTGTTCAGTGCTCTGTTTATCGCGCTCTCTGTGGCCCTGCTCCTTCAGCATCTGCTGCCTTCTAAAGAGGGAGCACAGCTCTCAGAGGAGGTCTCAAGTCTCACCTTGCTTCAGCGTCTTAAGGAGGGGCTTCGATACGGCTTACTGGAGCTGGCGGAACATATTCTCCCTTGGATCCTCGTGGGGCTCCTCTTGGCTGCGCTGATGGATCCTTTGATGGATCCAACTTGGCTTGGGGGCCTCTCCAGGTTCCTGGCGGTGCCTCTTATGGCCCTATTGGGGCTGCCGGTCTATGTCTGCGCTTCGGGGGCGACTCCGATGGTAGCAATCCTGATGCAGAAGGGGCTCTCAGCGGGGGCCGCGATCGCCTTTCTACTCACCGGACCAGCCACCAATCTGAGCACCTTTGGTGTCCTCTCTCGCCTCCACGGTCGCCGCTTTGCTTTCAGCTTTGGCTTCGCCGTGGCGGGCATGGCTCTGCTCTTAGGCTGGAGCATCGATCTCTTTATGCCCTCGATCACCCCTGTAGTTTTAGAGCATGAGGAGGGCTATAGCGCCTTACACTGGATCTCTCTGGGAGCTTTGGCTCTGGTCAGCGCTGCGGCTCTGCTGCGTCGAGGCCCTCGGAGCCTCCTCGCTGAGGTGATCGGTCACCATCGTTGACCTGCTCATAAGATTCTAGAGCCAGAGCTTGAGTTTCCGCTGTCGGTTGTGCGATTCGCTGCCGATTAAGTTCTTGTATTGTCTCTTGATTCTCTTTGAGCGCCTCAGGGATCCAACTGAAGCTGGAGTTGAGCCTCGTTGATGGACAACTGTTGCTCCGAAGAGAGCCTTCCTATAGCAGAGGAGCCGACACCATATATATGAGGAGAGCAAGATCATCGCTGAAGATCCAGATGAGCTGTTGATGCTCGACGGCGACTTTGTTCATGGCGATGAGAAGCCAACGCTCAGCTGTACGGAGGTTTCCTCAAATGATCACGACCATCGGACCACTCCTCGCCCTCGCGCTTGTGCTCATCGTGGGCATCGCGGGCGCTAAGCTCGCACACGCCATGAAGCTCCCCGGGGTCACAGGGCAGATCCTCGCGGGGGTGATCATCGGCCACTCGGGCTTTAACCTGTTTGCGTCGAGTGTGTTGGCGAATGTGGAGGTGGTCACAGACTTCGCGCTGGCCTTTATCGCTGCGGCGGTGGGCGCGCACCTTAACTTCCTGCGACTGCATAACGCCGGAAAGCGACTATTTTTCCTGCTCATCACCGAGGCCACGATCACGCCCCTCATCACCTTGATGGTGATCGTCTGGCTGGGCGGCGCGGAGTGGGATCTGGGGCTGCTCTTGGCAGCAATGGCCGTGTCGACGGCCCCCGCGACCATCCTGGCTATCGCTTTGGAGACGCGCTCAAAGGGCGTGTTCGTTAAAACCCTCATTGCGGCGGTGGCCTTCAATAACGTGGCCTGCATCGTCCTCTTTGAGGTGACCCGAGCGTTCCTGCGGCCTGAGACTGCGAGCGGCGGTGATCAGATGAACCCATTCCTGGCGCTGGTCGTGGCTGCCGCCATCGGGATCATCTCGGGCTGGGCTCTAGTAGCCGCCACGGCGCGCACCAATGAGCGCACGCGGGAGGGTGCTAAGTCCCTCGCGGCGCTGCTCATGGCAGCGGGGATCTCAGAGGCCCTCGGCGTGTCATCTATGTTGGCGTGCTTGGCCCTCGGCGCTACCATCGTGAACTTGGCACCGAAGCGTAAGAGCCTCGGCGCGGCGGCTTTTCCGGGCGTAGAGCCCGCGATCTTTGCGGTGTTCTTCACCCTCGCGGGGATGCACCTCAACTTTGAGTATCTGGTGCCCGCCGCCTGGCTCGTCACCACGGTCCTCGTGGGGCGCTTCATCGGAAAGGTCGCCGCCGCGCGGGTGGCCATGCACCTCGCCGACGCGCCCGATAACGTGCGTAAGTTCCTGGGCCTCGGCTTAATTCCTCAAGCGGGCGTGGCGGTGGGCCTCATCTTGGTGATCACCGAGGATCCCGCCTTTGCGCCCTTCCATGATGTCCTGCTGGCCATCGGCCTCTCCACGGTGATGGTCAATGAGCTGATCGGACCCATCCTGACTCGTCAGTCCCTGGTGCTCGGGGGGGATGCGGGGAAGGATCGCGCCCGGGTGATCGACTTCATCCAAGAGGAGAACATCGAGGTGGATCTGAGGGCGAAGACGAAGGAGGAGGCGATCGCGGTGCTGGTTGAGCATCTCGTACACTCCAATCGACTTACAGCGGATCCCGAGGATCTCACGGCTCGGGCGCTGGCCCGTGAAGCGGAGGTGTCCACCTGTGTGGGTGGGGGCTTGGCGGTACCTCACTTTACGCTCGATGCACCCGATACGATCGTGGGGGCCATCGGGATCAGCCGTGAGGGCCTCGACTTTGAGACCCCGGATGGGGTGCCTGTGCACTGCATGGTGCTGCTGGGCACCTCAGAGTCACTGCATGATCGTCACCTAGAGGTTCTCGGGGCCCTGGCGCGCGCCATCAGCACCTCTCATCGGAACCTCGGTACCCAGCTCTTCCACGCACGCTCACCCGCCCACGTCTATCAGATCCTCCACGCTGAAGACGCTGAGGATTTTAACTACTTCCTCGACGCTGCTCACACATGAGCCCGCGCTGTGCTCTGTGACGCTCATTATCAGGCCTTAAATTGTGCATGCTCCTCTGGGGCATAGTGCTGGAACAGGCATAGAACAGTTTGATCCGTTATTCTCCCCGGATGAGCCAATTTAAGTTTGATAATTACACCGTTCGAGGTCGCTCCCTGGCGGGTATGTACACCGCCCTTCAGGTGCCACAATTGGGGGCTCTGCTGGATATCGGGGTGGCCCTACGAAGCTTCTGCTCAACCTCTAACCTCTTTCTCAGCCATGGGCACCTAGATCATATCGGTGGGTTCTTCTCCCTTTTGGGGATGCGTGGCTTGGTGGGGGTGCGTAAGCTGCTTAAGATTCACCTTCCCAGCTCTCTCGTCGAGCCTCTCCAGGAGGCGATGACCGCCTTTACACGCTTGCATCATTGGCCTCTGGAGGCGGAGATGAGGCCGATGGAGCCGGGAGATGAGCTGCTTGTTGGGGGGGGTATCTGGGTGAAGGCTTTTCAGACTCTTCACCCTGTCCCCTCCCTAGGCTATCTCTTCTTTCATAAGCGCCAAAAGCTGCTACCGGAGTTTCATGGTCTCCCAGGGAGAGAGATCCAGCAGCGCAAACGGGCCGGAGAGGCGCTCTTTCGAGAGGAGCGGAGGTTGGAGCTGGCTTACGCCACAGACACCCTGCCTGAGATCCTGGATGAGGTCCCTGAGTTGCTGGAGGTCCCCATTCTGATCATGGAGTGCAGCTTTCTGGACAAACGCAAATCCTTGAAAGCTGCTCGTGGTGGAGGACATGTCCATCTTGAGGAGCTTAAGCGCTATCTACCTCATCTTAAGAATCGCCACCTGCTGCTGATGCACTTCAGCCAGATCTATAAGCCTACTGAGATCTACCCATTTTTTAAGGATCTGGAGCTTGAGCCTGAGCTGCACCTTTGTCTGCCTAAACAGGGAAGGACTTGGTGGGAATGAAGACTCTGCTCTTCTCCCTAGCGCTGCTCTTGGGGATTGATAACCCTCGAAGCGCTACGCTTTTGATCCGCTCTGTCTCTCTGGGTGCTCAGATTGAGATCGATGGTCAATATGTGGGAGACGTTCCGATGAAGTTCCCCCTGGCCCTTAGGGCAGGGCGTCACAGTATCAAACTCAGCTTACCTGGACACACTCAGTACCTGAACACTTTTAGAATTCACCCTGGGCAGGATCTGATCTTAGATATCCACCTACTGCCCATCTCAGCGGCCCTCAAGCTGAGCTGTGAAGCGCCTGGAGCACAGCTCTATCTGGATGGATACCCTCTGGGCGCTCTGCCTTTTGAAGGAGAACTGGAGCCTGGTTCGTATCTCCTGGAGCTTAAAGCGCCTGGTTTCAGCGTTTGGAGACGCCGCCTAAAGCTAGAGGCGGGGCGAAGCTACCCCTTTGAGATAAACTTGCTCCTCCTTAAGGAGCCGCTTGCTCCAAAGGAAGCTTCTGGGTATAGCTCGATTTGGCTCTGGGTGGGGGGAGGCGCTCTGATCTTAGGGGGATTGAGCCTGTTGCTCTTTATGGATGAAGAGAAGCCCAGCCTAGAGTCCGATCTCGTCGTCGAGATGGGCTCGATCGAGTAGTATCTGAAGTTGTGAACTGCAGTCGCGAGGCTTCGTGGCCCACTGTTTACAGAAAGAAGAGGAGCTAAGGAAGTATACAGGCCCTAATTTTGCTAAGCACCAAGCAGCGTCTCTGAGGAGGTTTTATGTGGATTCGATTTTTGCTTATTGCTGCCCTGTTCAGTCTGTCCAGCGCGGCGTCAGCTGAAGGCTTAAAGAAGGGTTGGTTTCGCTGGGATCAGGGGCGCTTTGAGATGGGGCCCAGAATCTCCAACCTGCGTCTCATAGATAAAGACCCCCAGGCGGAGCGGCTCATGGGGGGGCGGGGGGGCTATCTGAGATATCGCTTTAACAGCCACTTGGGCTTTGAAGCCTCGATGGATATCCTGGGCTCGGAGGAGCAGGCTCCTGGAGAGAACGCAGAATCTGGGGATGTGAGTCGAATAACAGTGCCGATGAGCACCAACCTCATGTTCTATCTCTTTCCCAATTGGCGATTTCAGGTCTATTTCCTCGGGGGCTTTGGTCTGGCCGGGAACTCTGTACGTTATGGCGCTCTGGGTCAGGAGAGCAGCTTCGCGATGCCCTTCGCTCAGTATGGCCTTGGGGCTCAGATCCGCTTTGATAGCTTTCGGCTTGACTTCTCTGTTCGAGACCTTATCGCTCATCGCGAGGGGAACGGCGTAGAGCTTCGGCCCATTGAGGATGATGAGGGCTATACGCTTAAGCCGGTCAACTATAGACCCTATACAGGGGATCGAGACCTAAAGGGGGCGATGTTTACTCTGGGGATCCACTGGGGGATGGGTCGGAGAGATCGCGACTGAGCCCCAAATCCTCCCCCTCGCTCACCGCCATGACCGCTGTAACGGTCAGATCTCCCGTTACATTGACCGCTGTGCGAAACATATCTAAGAGACGATCCATCCCCAAAATTAAGGCCAAGCCCACCTGCGGGATCCCCGCTGCGCTGAGGACCATCGCCAGAGTGATCATCCCTGCTCCAGGTACCCCCGCCGCTCCAATCGAGGCCATCGTAGCTGCCAAGACGATGGCCAGCTGATCTCCTAGGCTGAGATCGATCTGAAAGACCTGGGCGATAAAGAGCGCCGCGACGCCTTGGTAGAGAGCGGTCCCATCCATATTGATCGTCGCCCCCAACGGCAGCACAAAGCAGGCGGTGGAGTTGCTGATCCCCAACTCCTCTTCAGCACACTGGATCGAGACAGGAAGGGCAGCAGAGGAGGAGGAGGTGGAGAAGGCGATGAGCTGCGCTGGGCGGATGGCGCGCATAAACCGCCACCAGTTGAGCTTGCTGAGACTGCGCAAGATAAAGCCATAGATCAGCCCCCCGTGAATCATCAAACCCAAGATGACCACCAAGCTATAGATCAGGAGTGCTTTGAGGACGCTCAGTCCACTGCTGCCGATCACCTCGGCGATGAGGGCGGCGACCCCGTAGGGAGCCAGGGACATCACCATATGGATGATGCGGATCATCGCATGTTGAAGGCCATCGAAAAACTTGATCACCCCCTCGCTCTGCGCTGAAGGGAGCATGCTTAAAGCCACCCCTAAGATGGTGGCAAAGAAGATGATCTGGAGCATATCTCCCTGGGCTAAAGATTCCAGAGGGTTGGTAGGGACAAAGGCCAGGAGGTTCTTGATCATGCTGGGGGCCGCCGCTGCTGCGCTGGATTTGGAGGCCGCCGTCCCAGAGAACTGGGCAACAAGCGCCACTCGATCCGCCTCAGCGACAAAGGTCCCCGGTTGGATGAGCTGAGCGAGGAGCAGGCCGATGGTGATGGCGATGGCGGTGGTGATGAGATAGAGCCCCAAGGTCTTGCCCCCCATGCGCCCCAACTTACGAACATCTCCGAGGCTGGCTACTCCCACAAGGAGAGAGGCAAAGACGAGGGGGATGATCACCATCATGATCAGTCGCAGAAAGAGAACACCCACAGGTTGAAGTATCTCGATGAGGCTGAGCCCTAGAGCGCTGACTCGGCTGGGGCTCTCTAAAAAGCCTCCCTTCTCCAAGGGGATCTGTTTGATCTGAAGCCAAGCTGAGATCTCCTCGCCTCTCCGCTTCTCGCCAACCAGGGCCTGAAAGCGCCCCGTGCTGTCTTTGAGGGCCAACTTCTCCGTCATCTCAAAGGAGACCGCGATCCACTGAGGGCGCTCATGGAGTTCGCCCTTTGAATCTTTAAGCTGAGCCTTGATCACCCCCTCACGCTTCAACAGGCGTAGGCTGATCCCCTCAGGGAAGGGCAGAGCAGAAGCCTCTCGCTGGGGGTCAAGGCGCAGTGAGATGTTTTGAGCATCCGTGATGTTGTAGGCATCCCTCTCCAGGAAGGGACTGTTGGGGCCTAGGGTGGCACCGATCAGGGCACCCAAGAGCATCCCGATAAGGATCTTCGTGTAGATCTGCATCTTCTCTCTTTAGCGGCTCAGGCGCCTACTGCTGAAAGCTCAGGTGAGCCTCAGCCCAGCTCTTCCAATGGAGCTGATTAAAGGCATCGTAAGTGAAATCATCGAACTCAAAGTGATCCTCGAGCTGAAAAGGGATCACGTCCAGATACATCAAGCCTCGCCCCAGACCGCTCTCACCCGCCTGCTCAGGCAGGCGTGGGATCTGAAACTCAGTGACATCACCTGGAGTGATATAGCGCCAGAGAGGCTTGGGAGGACCAAAGGCTGGCTCGGAGATCTCCACTAGATGAGCTGAGGGGGCCTGAATGGGACCATCAAAGCCCTCATGGAGCCCCCAGCTCACTTGGCGATCCAGGGGCAGATCGCCCTGGGGGCTGGTAAAGAAGGGTGTAGCAACAAAGGGGCTGATAAAGATCCCTGCGTCTACCTCGCGGGTCTCCTTGATGCTCACAGAATAGGGGCGGTTGTCTGCCGTGGCGCTGAAAGCGAAGCCGATCAGATAGTAGCGAATATCTGGATCCCAGCCGTCTAAGGAGGGCATCTGCGAGAGAAGCAGGCTGGGGATGATGCCAAAGGCATCGGTATCTGGCTCCCAATATCCCTCAGCACCTAGAGAGATACGAGGGAGCACAGCGTAGAACTGTGGACCAGGCTCAGGACCCAGAGGCGGGTTATCCAAGTCGATGGGGATCTCCAAATCCATCATATGATCGACCCTCACATGCAGGCCCCCGATCTCTAAACCGGGGCTGGCTGAGATAAAGCGGTGAATACCCATAGCGATGGGGCGAAACCTACGGCGGAAAGCCATCCACTCCAGCTCCCCCGCTAGATAGGCATCACGAGCGCTGCGCTCCACCTCTCCCGCGGTAGCGATGAGGGCCAACTCTCCCGCGCGAGCTTGGATCTGAAAAGCACCATCCTCGGTGAGGAGACCGCCCATGCCAGGATCTGGGAGGCGGCTGCGGTTGTATGGGTTGCTGTGGCTGGTTTCGATGGCTACGACGTTGATCTTGTTCTCCTCTCGAGGCTTAGGCAGCAGATCCAGACCGCTCATCGTTCCGCTGAGGACCGCAAGCTCGTCGCCGCCGGGTGGCCCCCCCTCCCCCTCATTGGGTTCTAGATAGATGCTGACATTCTCCACCTGCACCCCCTCTACGGTCGTCGCCGCGAAGCCCTCTTTGGCCGCGGTGAGTGAGATGGGTGTTGTGAGTCCCAGGGCTGAGAGGGTTAAGCGGCCCTCGCCATCGGTCAAACCCTCCAGCTCAAAGCGACCATCATCGCTCAAGAGCAGGATCGCCACCTCAGGCTCTCGCGCTCCTGAGCCCTCATTGAAAACCGTCACGTTCACGGCCCCCTGGATCGGCTCTCCCCAGAGCCCCCCAAAGCGTGAGCTTGGATCGAAATAGCGGAAGCCCTCAGGCAGGAGAGCTTCAACGAAAACTTGGCTGGCCCTGACATCCACCCTTCCCACCGTGCTGGCAGGGCTCCGCCCCAAGATCTCTGTTTCGCTCTGCAGCTCCTGATCCAGCAGGGGCTGCTCTCCTAAGCTGATCTGGGTTTGCTCATCAAAGCCCTCTCCCTGAACCAGCAACCAGGTCCCCCCCGCGATAGAGCCTCGATCAGGGCGTAGCCCGGTGAGGTTCAATTGGCCGTGGTAGTGAAACTCCAGGAGAGTGCGTTGATCTCCCTGACGTACGCTGACCGGGATGACCCCTGGATCGTGAGGGGGAACGAGGCAGCGCAGCTGATGCTCACTCTCCAGGTTGCACTCCAGAGCTTCCCCATCAAAGAAGAGTTGAATCCCCTCCTCAAAGCCACTCCCAGCCAAGATGACTGAAAACTCCCCTTGGCTGGGACCCGCGCCAGGGCTCAACCCCGCCACCGAGAAGCCCTCTTGCTCCTCATAGTAGAGGAAGGCTTGATGGCGTATGAGCTGTCCATTCTCATTCTGGAGCCGAAGATCAACCAGGCCAGGGTGTTCTCCTGGGGGCAGACGCAGGCGGAGGGCGCTGTGATCCTCCTCCGCCTGGAGCAGCTCAGCCTCTCGCTCTCCAAAGAGGACCTCGGTGTCAGGCAATAGACCTACACCCCGGAGCTGAACCTCCAGCCCTCCTCTCAGCGGCCCTAAAGCGGGCTCGATCTGCTCCAAGTTGAGATCTCCATAGTAAAAAAAGGAGTGGGGTAAGATCGCGCTGCCGTTGGGGTTCACGATAGAGAGATCTGCCCAGCCCTGCTCTCCAGGAGGAGTTCGACCTGAGAGGCGACCATCCTCCTCCAGATGAATCTCGCTCACCCGTCGCCCACCGATACGAATCTGAGTTTCTTCGGTCAGCCCGTTGCCCTCCAAGAGGATGGAAGTACCCCCATGAAGAGGCCCTCGTGTTGGGGAGATGGTGCTCAGCTCGAGGGGTTCAAAGAAGCTAAAGCCATCCTCCAAGAGATACTCTCTGAGGTTGCCATCCTCCTCGAAGCGAGCGTAGACATCAACACGCCCAGCAGGGTGGGAGGGGGTGGTACAGCGGATGTGGCTGGGGCTCTCCCAGTCCAGCTCCTCACAGGCAGCATCTCCGAGGAAGATCTCGATTCCCTCTTGAAAACCTGTGCCCACCACCCGTACTCGAACACCTCCCTCCACGCTGCCCTGGCTGGGAATCAGGGAGTTGAGAGAGAGAGCATTTAGGGGAGGTGCCCAATCTGGAGGGGTCTCAACTTGAGCCTCATCCGGCTGCTCTGGAGCAGCATCAAAGAGATCAGCAAAGCTCTGATCTTGAAAAGTGAGATCATATAAGAGGAGTTCCCTGTCGGGGCTCTCTCTCCTGGGTTGGACGATCTCCGCATCACAGGCGATCAAGAGTAAGGGGAGCAAACAGCGATTCATTCCTCTAATAGCTCCTCTTCGATGTTCAAGTTAAGGCCCCCAGGGTAGCCATAGGAGACATATTGATCATAGCCATAGACGATAACGGAGAGGGGTTGATCAGACTGAATAAAGTGAACTCCATCGGCGATGGCGAAGCGGGCGATATGCCACTCTGTCCCCTCTCCCACAGGCTCCCATGAGACCTGGATCGGATTCTCATCAAAGAGTACCAAAGCAGAGCTGGGAGCGATGACGCTCACATAATCGAAGGCGTACTTATCGGGAGCGAGGAAGACGAAGTCCTCTCTAAACTGCTCCACCGGAACAGCAAGGATAAAAGCAGGATCTCCTGTTCCCGCGTCGCCTGATTCAAAGTCGCTATAGCGGTTGGGATCTGGAGCTTGCTCTGAAGCCAAAAATTGCCCCAGGAGGATCGGCTTATCGCTGAGGATCTCAAAGTGCTCTCGGCTGGGAAACTCAAACCACTCCCCAGCATTGAGATCAGGGATAGGGACTTGGGGGGGGACCGTCTCTACCTTTGTATTGTCTTCGGCGGCGAGGATCCGCCAATAATCCGACTCCAGCCCTCGATCATAGCTCTTGGTGGCGATGTAGTGCCGTCCCCAGGTCTCCACGGGGAAGAGCTGCTGCTCTAGATGATCAGCACAGCAAGTATTCAGACGAGCTTCGTTGCAGTCATAGTTGTCCTCACAGCTGATCTCCCGACCATACTCGCAGACTCCTTCTCGGCTCTGAGGATCGATCTCGATGCAGTGATTTGTGTTGGGGACATTGGCCGCCTCGCTGCCGCCAAAGACAACCACGTTCTGACTGGAGCGAACCTCAGAGCCGGTGAGATCTGCCCCTGGGGCTCGTGTTTGGATGTTGAGGACCTCAAACTGGCGCATATTGGTCTCAAAGCTTTCTCCAGCCTCCAGCGCTGGGATCTGCCGATCTGCGCTGGCCTGGGTAGGCGCGCTGACGGTGACATGAACATTGCTGAACTCCTCGCTGATGCTGATCACTGTCAGGAAGCCTCTCAGGCTCTCAAAGCTCTGCTCTCGGGTCATCACTAGGTAGTGATCTCCCAAAACATGGCTGGGGAGGAGGAGGGAAGCGTCATTGCTAAAAACCTCTTCATTGTCCAGGGGATTAAACTGGTAGGCGACGATGGGGATGCTGCTGCGCACCCGATATGCGCGTAGGGCTTGGATCGTCCCATCTACATCTCGACGGGGGAGATTAAAAACCTGGAGTCCCAAGGGAGGAACAAGTTGGCTCTGAACCAAGCCCTCATGATCATAGATAGAGACCTCGGCGGTGTAGCTCATATGAGGGTTTGAGACCACGACCGCGAAGGGCTCGGCGGCGGCGTCTAGGAAGCCCCGTTCTCCTCCAGGCACAAAGGCATTGTCTAGATCTGCAGCCCAGTAGTCACAGCCCACATTGGTTCTCAGCTTCTCGTTGAGGATACAGAGAGGCACACACTCTCCTCGATCACATTGACGCCCTGTGCGGGCACCGTTACAGCGCTCTACAAACTCAAAGCGGGTTCCATCTACGCACTGAACTACCACCTGCCCCTGATTGCAGCTGCGCTGCCCAGGGACACAGATCACATCATCACAGGTGGCCAAGCCTCGATCTCGACAGGCGTTGCTGCACTCTATGCTGTCCCAGCCCAGGCCCTCCTCTTGGCAGATCTCCAAGAGCTTGGGTCCAGCACATCGGCTCTCCTCTGGAGAGCAGATGGGGGGGGGCAGGCAGCGTCCCAAGCGACAAGGCTCCTCCTCGGCGCAAGCAGGCTCTCTTTGCCAGCCTTCAGCGTTACAGGAGTGGGGCAAGCCCGCCTCGCTACAGCTTCGGCTACCCAACTCACAGAGAGGACCGAGATCCTCTACTCCCGTTTCCAGCCCCACACTCTCTCCCAAATCTGTGTTTGCGCGCTCAGAGACGCGATCATTTGTCTCCTCAACACTCTCACTGCAGGCGAAAGAGAAGAGGAGGGTCAACAGGAGCGACCTGAGTTGCATACCGTTTCCTTTGGGTTTGAAGCGCCCTCGAATCTATGCGGAGCCTCAGAGCGAGGTCAACGGAAGCTGAGAAGGCGGAGTGGCTTCAAAAGAGGGTTTTTGATCCAAGCCCCTCCTCAGATATGATTGGCTTCCCCTTTGGAGACGATATTTGAATGTCCCTCAACTCTTTCCACGCCTCTGAACTCCTTGGAGCCATCATTGATGAGCGCTTTGAGATCCTAGAGAAGCTGGGTGAAGGCGGGATGGGCGCGATCTATAAAGCCCGTCAGATCTCCATGGATCGTGTGGTTGCCCTCAAGATCCTCTTACACGATCAGAGGGGAGACCCAATCTCAGCAGAGCGTTTTCGCCACGAGGCGTATTTGGCTTCTCGGTTGAAGCATCCCAACACCATCGTGATCCACGATTTTGGCCAAACTGAAGATGGTCTTCTCTATATCGCCATGGAGTTTCTCTCTGGCGAATCTTTGAAAGAGCGTCTAGAACAAGGGCCTCTTTCATATTCTATTGCTATCAAAATCATAACACAAACATTGCAAACGATTTCAGAAGCACACCAAATGGGGTTGGTGCACCGTGATCTTAAACCTGGAAACATATTTCTGACTCGCTTGAATGGTGATGATGATTTTGTCAAGGTTCTTGATTTTGGGATTGCAAAGCTTACTACTATACAAGATGGCTTGGATAGTAATAGCAAACCGTTGGCCAACAACGGCAGGATTCATGGTACTCCAACATATATGAGTCCTGAACAGATCAGAGGTAAGGCTATCGATCTTCAATCTGATATTTACTCTATCGGAGTGCTCTTCTATGAAATGTTAACCGGAAGACCCCCTTACTATGGAAATAGCGCTGTTGATATTATGATGGCTCACCTAAAAGAGACTCCTACTTCTCTTAGAGAATTTCGAGATGATATTCCTATAGAGTTAGAAAGGACAGTAATGCGGGCTCTAGAAAAGGATCGAAGGGTTCGATATCAAGATGCAAACGAGTTTTTAGAAACCATTGAAAATTATAAATTCAATAGCGGATTCTATGCAGTCCCCGCACAATTGGCTACTATCTCAAAGCCTACAATAGTTCAAGAAGATCTTGAAATGAATATCAAAACAGATGATGACAACTCAGGCGAGACCATGACCATCTCTCCATCCACATTCGCTCCGGTCCCTGAACTGAGTTCTGATATATTTTCGGGCGATTCTAGCTCTATCAGTCTGGATAATACTGATTTTGATGATATGATGCTTGAAGATGAGCATACACTCATGGAGTTTGATGATCCTGAAGAGAACACTCTCTTTGAAGAAGAGAAAGAAGAGTTTGACGATTTCACCGAGGTGATCCCGAGATTTTCTGATGTTGAGTTAGGAATAGAACCTCCTGAGCACGCTTCTTCCTCTTTACTTGAGATTCCAGAATTTGATGAGGAACCTCCGATAAAACTAGAAAGTTTTAATATTCCAGCTTCTGCTTTTGGCTCTAAAACGGCGGCATCCAAAGAGGTTCTACCTCCAGAAGAGGAAACAATTCAGCAACTTGAGCCTTCTATGGGGCTTCAAATCCCTTCATTTCCAGAAGCGGAACAGCTCAACTCTTTAGAGCCTCTTCCAGATTTGGCACCGCCCACTTTTCCAAGCGCTCAGGTTGAGGCGGTGGCTCGAAAGCCTCCAAACCTTCAAGCTGTCAAGCCTTCACTCACTTCTCCAAACCCTCAAGTTGAAGCTGTTGCTCAACCAAGATCACCTTTTCCAAACGCCCAGGTCGCTGAGCCTGTACCGCCCAGAATCACTTCTCTTCCTGCCGCCTCACCCACTCCCTCTCCAAGAGTTCAATCTGCGCTGAGTTCTCCTCCGAAATTTGAAGCTCTTGAACCCAGTCTACCCAAAGCTCTTCAGCCTCGAGTCCCTTTCCCTGTTGGAAACAGCCTCTCTGGGATCAGGAAGCCTAAGAAGAGCTATCGTCGCCTCTTCTCTATCATCTTGGCTCTACTGGTCACTGGCGCTGGAGCAACTGCTGTGGTGCTCCTCGATCCCTTCGCCCAGCCAGCGGTTCAGATCCCCAGCGGCCCTCCTAAGGCGAAGATTCAATCTGAGCTGCCCAACCTGGAGATCTTCAACCAGAACAATTTTGTGGGAGAAACCCCCATCGATTTTGAGTTGCCGGATCCAAATCAGGCTCTGGATCTCAAAATCTACTGGAAAAAGAGGGTCTATACTGCCGTTCTCCCCCCTCTCTCCAGCTCACGCTGGCTCTACATCTTTAAACCCGCAAAAGATCAGAAACAGCTCGCCTGGACTTTGATCAAGAGCGAGCCTTCAGGCGCACATGTACGCTGGAATGACCTTGAATTGGGACTCACCCCTCTGAACCTCCTCGGGGAGGCTGGAGAGAGCCTGGAGTTAGAGATCTCGATTGAGGGGGGAGCAAGCCGTGTGCTCTCTTCTGAGCTGAAGTTGGAGGGGGGCATTCAGGAGATCACCCTTCAGTGATGGTTCAGCGCCATCATTGACTTGGCGCAGACCCTGTGTTCTATTCTTTTAGAGTATTTTTTTTAAGGTTTCATGGAGGTTGGAGATGTGGAGGCTCTGTCACTGGACTTTGCTCTTTGGCCTGCTCCTCCCCACGAGTGCTTGGTCAGGACCTGTAGAGGACGCGCGGGAGATGGTTGAAGAGGGCGCTGGTTTGCTCAAGAAAGCAAAGAGCAGGCGTTACCGAAATCGAGCTAAGAAAAAGCGAGGTTACCTCAGAGATGGTCTTAAAAAGTACGCTCGGGCCTACCTGCTCATCACCGGACGAAAGCTTCATAATGATGCTCCCGATCTCCTAGAGGAGATCGGCCAGACCATCAAAACAGTCAACACCATGCCTGAGGTTCAGGACATGCGGCGTGAGTTTTTAGGGAAGGCGATCGACGCAGCTGCTGAGGGTAAGCTCACTGAAGCCTACGATCATCTTGCCAACCTCAGGGATCTAGATCCGAGAGTGAGGACTGTCGAGTATGCCCTCAGCGTGATTGGGCAACGTATGGAGGGAGGCTAAATGCGTTCACTTCTCCTAACAGTCTCTCTTTTGCTCACCACCGCCTGCGGGGGTGGACCCATCGCGATACGTGGTCGAATCATCGATCATCAAGGTGCAGTAGTCACCAAAGCCGAGGTCATCACTGAGCCAGAGACAGATGTAGTCGTCAGCAACTCTCGAGGTTTCTTTATCCTTCGTCAGAGGATAAATGATTTGGGAGAGACCGAATCGATCCAACCTGGCGTATACCGCATCAAAGTGCGGAAATTCGGTTATCAGGATCTTGCTTTTGAAGTAAAAGCAGAGGGAGGGGCTATTAAGGTAGCCGATCTGGTCCTTCAGCCCAGAACCCCTGACATTGGTGAAGCCGCACCCGATGTAACCGAGGAGAAGGAGCTCCAACCAGATAACGGCTCCATCCCCAACTCAGGGATTTAAGGCGATCATTCGCTGTTCCCGGAGCGCGCAAGCCGGGGCTCCTCATCTTTGGAAATCGGCCGATAGGCCCTGCTGAGATCGGAGGCGAAATGCCTTTCTTGAGATCTGTCCTGTTCATTCTCTTCTGCGCTCTCCTCATTTTGCCCGGTTGTGACAAAGAGGAAGCCCAAAAAACGGTAGAGAAGAAGCTCATGTTGGTGGTCAAAACCATCGACCTAAGTGAGCATCCGGTCGATATGGTTCGTTTCTATATTAATGGACGAAAATTTGGAATTACAGATCAAGAAGGTGTTTTCAAAGGAACATATGCTGCTAAAGATGGAGATCTCCTAAGTTTTAATGTAGAGCCTCCCGATGGATTTGAGGTACCCCCAAATATCGACCAGAGCCGTTGGCAGCTTACGGTCAGATATCCCAAGGATGGACGACCGTTACAGATCGACTTTACCGCGACTCTCCAACGCCCTGAACGAGAGTATCTCTTCATGGTGCGCACTCAGAGCCCCGCGACCCCAATAAAGGTTAACGATAAGCTGCAAGGCAAGACAGGGATGGATGGTGAGATTCTCTTAAAGGTCAATGGAGTCCCTGGAAGCCTCTTCTCTGCTCGAGCGGGGAATTTGACCTATCGAGGGCGTTTTGCTGAGGATGATGAAGTCTATCTTTTAACCCATAAAAAGTCGGGGCCAATCGGAGGAAAAAAGCTTCCTACAGAAAAATTCGCGGGTTTAGATCCTGAACCAAAGTTAAAGGGGGAGAACAGCCCATCTGTGGCTCCAATTGTACCTCCGGTCAAGCCCCCAGTACCTCCAGTGAAACCACTCCCGCCCCCTATTAAATCTCCAGTTGAGCCGTCCGCCCCACCGGTGGAACCACCAACGATTCCTCCTATATCTCGAGTCGAGCCCCCATCGCTTCCAGTCGAGCCTCCACCAAAGCCCCCTGTGCGGGGTGCCAAGGCTGATGTAGAAGATCCGTTTGGCAATCTAGGAGAGCGGAGCCGCTCTCATCGTCGTAGAACAGAGACCAAAACCAAAGCCAAACGACGACTAAAAAGAAGAAGTCGCCGAGAACCTGTAGATCGTTGGGAGAAACCCGTCGCTCCAAAACGAACACGCAAAGAAGAGCCTCCTGTCTATGTACCTCCCCCGGTAGAGTCTCCTCCTCCCATAATCGATGATCCAATCGATCCGGTCGCAGATATCATCGAAGCTCCTCCTACAGAGCGCCACGGCAAAGTTGAACCTCCGGTAGCTTCTCCAATACCAGAGCCACCTAAAAAATCTAGGGGGCAGAGTAAGAGAGATCAGGAGGCGGTCAAATTAGATGATGGTCTGATGGACGATGAAAAGAATGATCATGTTGATCGCAAACATGGCAGCACTCCAGCCACCATCAGAGAGGGTTCTGCTCCAGTCAATATGAGTCGTGCTCAGATCAGCGAGGAGGTCAAGCGGATCGGCAGCAGAAGAAGCCACATCCTCCACGCCTCAGATGTGGACTTCCTGACTCAAGTAGATCGGACTCATCCCCAATATGGAGAGGCCAACCGTATCCTGGCAAACTATTACTATAAGCAGAAGGACTATAGACGGCAGATTGAAGCTCTTGAAGCGGCGACTGCCAGGGGAAGATTCAAGCACGATCCCCAAATCCTGCTCTCTCTGGGGAAGGCCTACGCCCTTCGAAAGAGATACCGTAAGGCGATGAGCACCATGGTGCGAGTAGAAAGCAAGATGCGTAGGCTACCTTCAAAGAAACGGGCGGATGCTTACCGTTTCTTCGCTGAAATTTTAGAGTTTGAGTTCCTCAGACAGCACCATGAAGATTCCAAACGGGCCAATGTCAGCTTGATAGATAAGTCTATCACCAAATGGGAACGTTATCGTACTTTTGCTCGAGGGAGCAACTCATCAGGGGTCGCTAAAGCAAACCAAAAGATCAAAGAGCTAAATGAACTCAAGAGCCAAGTGGAGCTTTAATGAATCTCTTGAGAGTGCTCCCTGTTCTTTGGTTCTTTTTGCTCCCTGCCTGTAAACTTCAGAAGCAACCCTCTATCAGGGATGCAGAAGCTTCTTTGGACTTAAGCGCGGATAGGCGCGGGGCTCAAGAGGGTTGGTTGGGTCAGCTGATCAAGGACTCAACCCCTCTGCTTCGGTTGCCTGAAGAGAACCGCGGCTGGGGAGAGCTGTTTCGTGGAGATCCACTGGCTGCTTGGCGGCTCTTCTCCAAGGGCAAATCAGAGAATGAGCGCATCGGCGCGACCCGTGCGGCTCTAGAATTGGCGCGGGCTCATCAAAATCTAGGGAGGTTGGTCCTTCGCCTGACCCCCGCTCTGCTCCACGCCCAGAGCACTCGTCCTGGCGCTAAAGCAGCATGGCGTAACCTCCTCTTGGCTCGTCTGGCTGAAGCTCAAGGCGAGTCTCCTCTCGCGGCTCTCGATAAAATTCCCGCCGAGAGCCCTGCAGCCTCCTGGGCTCTCCTGCTAAAAGAGCAAAGAGAGAGCCCCGCTGGCGCCCTGCTTCAAGCGAAGATGTCAGGGCTGAATGCAAAGCTGCCCGAAGGAGGGACCCCCTCTCTCAGGCAGCGCCTCTCCGTTAAGGCTCTGGCCCTCGCCGGTCAAGGTCAAGAGGCCCTTCGGCGCTGGGAGCGTATCTCCGCCAAAGAAGCAGACCTGAGGCTCAGCGCCGAAGAGGTCGCGCTCGATCCTGGGGCAGCAGATGCAGGAGCCAAGCTCTATGCCCAATTGGCCTATGAGGCCAGCAAGGAACTCAAGGGTTGGCCTCAACTCCTCCAAGCAGAGGCTCTGATGATCTTAGGGCGCTCCAAAGAAGCAGCTTTGCTCTTAGAAGCTCTCCTCGAACTTAAAGAGGAGCCCTCTCTCGCTCAGTTGGTCCCTACGCGAGCCTTAGATCAAGAGGACCTCCGCTGTGAGGCTCGCGTGCTCTGGGCCCTGATCCTTAAGGAGCAAGGAGAGACTGAGAAGTTGGATCAGCTCCTGAGCGCAATACCGGAAGACCGTGTCTTTAGGCGTGTGCTTAAAACCAAGTTGGCCAACGCTTTGGGCAAACGAGGCCCAGAGGAGAGCTTTCCTGATCGCCGCCAGTTGAGCCGCTCCCTGAGAGCTGCCCTGATGGAGTTGGGAGAGCAACTTGGAGCTCAGGATCTCAATGACCTCCAACTCATCAGGCGCCATGTGGATGAGATTCAGCGCCTCCATGCTGAGGTGCTTAAACGCGCTGATAAGCCAGCGCTGGCCATCAAGGCTCGAGAGGCTGCTGAGGATAAGACTCACAGCGCTGCCCCCTCTGCCCTCAACACGCTCTCCTCCCTCACTGCCACCGTCCTAGACAACATCGATCTAGGTCGTCCTCGAGTGGCGATGAAATATTTGACACGCCTCGAGGCTCGCCTCCCTGCGGCAGCAGCCCCAGCAGAGATCCTCCGCGATCTCCTGAGCCTCAAGGCGATGGAGCGAGGCGGGAGCGCGACCGCTGGACAATAATCTCTACTCCTGGGTAAATGCTCTCCCAGAATGCACCATGAATGAACTCCAAGGAGCCGCTTGGCGATGAAATCCCTCCTCAGCAGCCTTCTGCTTCTCCTCCTGATCCAGTCTGCCTCGGCTCAGGTTTTTCGCTATCCAGAGGACACCCGCCCCACCTCTCTCCTCCCTTTCTTTGCGGAGGATATGAGTTCGGTTCGTATGGTGGAGTTGATCTTTGAAGCTCTCGTCGTCAAGAACAAACGCGGTGAGGTAGAGGGTGCTCTGGCTACCTCTTGGGAGCCGGAGCCTGACAATATGGGGATCCGCTTTGTCCTCCGTGAGGGGGTTAAGTGGCACGACGGCAGTGATTTTACTGCTGATGATGTCGCTTTCACCGTCAAAGCTGCTCAAAACCCCAAGACAGTCTTCAACGCTAAGAGCAAGTTCGGCTTTATTCGAGAAGTCAGCGTCGAAGGAAAATATGGGGTGCGCTTCGGATTTAATCGACCAATAGGTGATAAACCGGAGGAGCGATTCTTCTTCAAGATCCTCCCCAAAGGGGCTTTTAAGAAGAGCGCCATCAGTCGTAAAGATCGCTTTAATCGAAAACCGATCGGGACCGGACCCTATAAGGTCAAAAAATACAGTCTACGCAGCGTTCAACTTACAGCCAACCCAGATTATTGGAGCCAAGTACATATCCCCGAGGTGCTTATGCAGCACACTCCTGATAAGTCCGCCCAGGTCAACCTCCTACAGTACTCAGGGAAGGACTCTGGTGTCCAGGCAGTGATCTTCCTGCCACCCAAAAATATCCCTCTCTTTGAAAACAGCGATCGGGTCACCCTGGAGCCCTATCACACTATCTCTTGGTGGTATCTCGCCTTTAATCATAAGAACAGAGCTCTTCGTGATCCTGTAGTGCGAGAAGCGATATCCTTGGCCATCAATCGTCAGGATCTGCTAGAAGCTCATCTGGGACGAGGTGATATTCTCAGCGGTCCATTTACAGAGTCCAGTCCATTTTATAACTTTGAAATAGAACTAAGAGAACAAAACATAGAGAAAGCCAAGCAGATTCTTACTGACGCGGGTTATAAGAAACGAGGAAGATCACGTAAGAAAGGGCGTGCTAAGTTGGATTTCAAGTTTGTCATGGACAAAGAACTCGCCAGCAATCAAGCGCTCTTTCTTGGAATCCAAGCTCAACTAAAGAAGGTTGGCATCGTCGTGCGTCCTCAGTATGTAGATCATGCTCGTTATCGTGAACAGGTTTTTTCTAAGAAGAAGTTTGATTTGACTCTGAATGTTTGGTCGTTTGAAGAGGTTGAGGATGTATATCCACTCTTCCATAGCAAAGGGGTTATGAACTTCATAAGGTATGACAACCCCGATGTAGATACTCTCTTAGATACGGCGAAATCAACTAGAGACTATGTACAATATAGAGAGCTGATGAAGAAACTTCACGCTGTTCTCAATAAAGACCTACCTTATTTCTTCCTTTGGTCTCTAGAAATCTATTCTGGAATCAGTAAAGAGATCAAAAATGTCTTTATCCAGCCCTATTATTACTTCAGCTCTTTCAAGGAATGGGAGCTTAATCCTTGAAACCTATCCTCCTGTTGGGGCTCGCCACGCTCAAGAGGAGCTTCGTCGGTTTTCTCCTCCTGGTTGGAGCCAGCTTCATCATCTATATCACGATCCGCAGCGCTCCTGGAGATGCCATCGATGCCATCAGCCCGATGGGGACACCTCCTGAGCTAAAGGCCAAGTTGATGGTTGAATTTGGCTTGGATCGAGATCCTTTTACCGGCTTCGTCTCCTGGTTGGGGCGCTCGCTCTCTGGCGACTTTGGAGAGTCGCTGGTCTTTGCTCCAGGAGAAACGGTGATGGAGGTGGCGCTGCCTGCCTTTATGAACACCATCAGTCTGAGCGCTCTGGCCCTCTTCTTGAGTCTGATGTTGGCGTTGATCTTGGCCGCGCTGATGGGAGAGCCCAGCTCAAGACAGCAGCTCTTTACAGGACCTCTCTATTTTCTCACTTCAGCGCCCTCCTTTGTGGTCGCAGTTCTCTTTGCTCAAGGGATGAACTGGTTCATCTACAACTATGTCGAGGCCTTGGGCTTCGGGCTCCCCATCTGGTATCCCATCCCCATCTACACGGAGTCGCTGGTACCTTTCCTCTTTGCAGGCTTCGCTTTGATGGCTGGAGATGGGCTCTTTGTCGATCTCTTTAATGGTGTTCGTGCAGATCTACTGGGTCTGCGTAGGGCTCAGTTCATCACCGCCGTACGCGCTAAAGGAGCCAAAACTTTTCCACATCTCGCACGAAATCTAATGGTCCCACTCATCTCAAACTATGCATCTCGTCTGCCCATCATCCTTGGGGGAGTCGTGATCGTAGAGTATATCTTCACCCTGGATGGGGCAGGGTATGTGCTCTTAGAAGCTTCAAAGGTGCGTGATTTTCCAGTTGTCGTGGGTCTGAGCGTGCTGTTCACCGCGGTGATTATCCTCTCCCATCTCCTCGCTGATCTTATCAAGGCGATGGTCGATCCTCGGGAGGTCGCTCGTGGGGGCTAGAGCCGCGCTCTGGATGAGTGGAGCTATCATCATCCTGCTGCTCTTGCTGGGCTTGGGGGCTCCTCTGATCTCTTTTGATCCAGCCGATACGGTGAACTATGAACAGCAGCTCCTAGATCCCTCTCTGGTTCACCCCTTTGGAACCGATGGTCAGGGACGAGACGTGCTGATGCGCGTGATCAAGGGGACTGAGGCCTTCTTCCTACCAGGGCTGATGGCTGTAGGGATCGCCCTATTGCTGGGCGCTTTGATGGGTGCCTTTAGCGGCTATGCAGAGGGCTGGATCCGCAGCGGGCTCTTGGCCCTGTTACAGCTCATCGACACGCTCCCCCGCTTAGTCTTCATCATCCTGGTCTGTACAATCCTTAACCCCTCTATGTATCTGATCGCTTTTGTGGTCGGGATTCTCTTTGTCCCTGCCATCGCTGAGGTGATCCGCAGAAAAGTGGAGGCTTTAGCCTCTGAGGATTATATCCTGGCTCATATCGCGCATGGTTTTCGCCCCAGTTGGATCCTGCTCTATCACATTCTTTGGCTCCAATGTCGGCCTCTCTTAATCCGCCAAGGGACCTATCTCTTCTCCTATGTACTCTTTGTAGAGACAGCGCTCTCCTATTTGGGAGACTACGGTGTTCAGGAGCCTCGTCCCTCCTGGGGTAATATGGTGGCCCAAACCCGAACCTTAGCGGGACAGGAACCTTGGCCCTGGCTCTTCCCTGCGCTCGCCATCATCCTAACCATCTCAGGGCTCTTGGCCTTTGGAAACCTCATCGCTCGAAGAGAGGAGAGTCTGAGATGAACCTCCTCTCGGTCCGCGAGCTTTGTATCGAGTTTGATACCCCAAAGGGGCGACGGCGTGTCGTAGATCGACTGAGCTTTGAGTTGGAGTCTGCTGAGGTTTTAGGCATTTTAGGTGAGTCGGGCAGCGGAAAGACGATGAGCATGTTGGCGATCTTGGGCCTGATCCAAGGGCAGCCGGGGATCGTCTCTGGAGAGATTGAGATTCAAGATGGAGAGCATCGACACTCTCTGCTCGCAGGACTCCCTGAGGTGATGAAGAAGAGGCGGGGACGCTGGTATAAAGAAAGCCGCCGTTGGCAACGCCAAGTCAAGAGACGTATGAAGCCCCTTTGGGGGGGTATGATGACCGCCATCTTCCAAAATCCTCGCCTCTCTCTGGATCCCCTGATGAGCATCGGGGCCCAAGTGGAAGAGTCCATCAAGCTTGCCAAGCTTCTCTCTAACAAAGAGCAGCTTCGTGAAAGCGCGTTGGCTTGGCTTGAGAAGGTGCAGATGAATAAGCCTGAGCGGGTTTATTCCTCCTATGCCCATGAACTTTCTGGTGGGATGTGTCAGCGCGCGATGATCGCCGTGGCTCTCTCCCGACAGCCACAGCTCCTCATCGCTGATGAACCAACGACAGGCTTGGACACCACCGTTCGAGCAGAGATCGTGCAACTCTTCCAGGATCTCCTTCAGGAGCAACGTCGCTCCATGCTCTACATCTCTCACGATATCCGCGAACTCCTCTACCTAGCAGATCGTGTGATCATCATGCAGAAGGGGCGCATCATCGAGACCGCCCAAGCTGATGACCTGCTCCAGGGTCGAGGGGCGCGGGAGCCCTATACACAGGCTCTGCTCCAGGCCGCCGAGTTCTCAGGACAGTTATCATGAGCACCCTGCTCCTTAAAGGGCGTGATCTGGTCAAGGAGTTTCGCTCTGGAGGGCTCCTCAGGCGCCATGGGATTACTCGTGCCTTGGATCATGTGGATATCGATCTTTATGAGGGTGAGATCTTGGCCCTCATCGGTGAGTCGGGCAGTGGCAAGACAACTTTGGGAAAGGTTCTGTTGCGTCTGACCACCCTAGATCAGGGACGAGTTGAGTTTC
The DNA here is from genome assembly GCA_964384025.1 of uncultured Nannocystaceae bacterium. Taxonomy (GTDB): domain Bacteria; phylum Myxococcota_A; class Bradymonadia; order UBA7976; family UBA1532; genus CAYLJJ01. Next base: position 31,864 of record CAYLJJ010000007.1, on the reverse strand, counting down.
TGGGAGCAGATCTCTTCTCTCTAAACCGCCAGGCCTTACGAGAGGCACGACGCCAGCTTCAGATGATTTTTCAGAATCAGGCGGCCAACCTGCACCCCAAGATGAGCGTCGAGGAGATGCTTGATGAGTCTCTCCGCCTTCACCGTCCCGGTCTGGATCGAGAAGCGCGCTCATCACACATCCAGGATCTACTGAAACGAGTGGGTCTTGAGGAGCACAGGAGACAGCGTCTCAGCAGCCTCTCAGGAGGGGAGCGTAGGCGGGTGGGCTTAGCGCGTATTTTGGCGACAAAGCCTCGACTTATCGTCGCCGATGAACCCACCAGCGGTCTAGATGCGGCCATCAAGCTTCAGATCATCAAGCTGCTCAAGGAGCTTAAAGCGGAGCAGCTGAGCTACCTCATCATAAGCCACGATTTGGGCTTGGTTCGTCGCATCGCTGATCGCGTCCTTGTCATGCTCAAGGGACAGATCATTGAGGCTCTCCCTGTCGAGGTCCTTGGAGCAGCCCGCCATCCCTACACAGAGCGGCTGATTCGAGCAGCTGACTTGGAGAAGGGCCACCCTCCTTTGGCTTCCAAGCAGAGAGAGAGCCTCGAGGGGGGATGTATCTACGCAGCTGCTTGTCCCTTAGCCCAGAAATTGGGCATCCTGGAGCGCTGTCGCCGTGAGCGTCCTGGAGTTCTACAGTTGAAGGCGGGGCATTGGGTCGCCTGTTTTGGGGCTCAAAGCCCTCGGGAGGGAGATCGATGAGGTTCATCCTGTTGACGGTTCTTGCTCTCACCTTCTCCACAGAAGCAGCGATCGCAGGGGCTCCTGGAGTGACTCTTGAGGATGTGCGTGATCAGGGCATCCTCTATTTCAAGAAGGGCCACTTTAAACAAGCCCGGAGTAAGCTTCGCTCTGCCTATAAGATGAAGGGGGGAAAGGCGGACTTCCACACGGTCTACTACCTGGGACGAAGCTCTTACAAGCTCCTGCTTTTGGAGGATGCGTTTCGTTTCGCTGGAGAGGCTGAGAAGCTGAGCAAAACAGAAAAGAAGCGAAAGAGGCGAGTCACTGAGTTTAAGGAGGAGATGTCCAATCTCTATGGAGAGGTCAGCTTTAAAGCGGCCAAAGGTGAGACCAATAAAAAGGGGCGAATCTTCTTTGAATCCAAGACGGGGACGATCAATCCAGCCAAGAAGAAGCGTTTTATGTCTATCCGAGAGCGCTTTCGCTCAACAGATATCAGCTTGCCCGCTCGAGTATTCTTACCCTATGGAGATTATTTAGCGAATAAGGTGCCCTTTTCCATCGTGCAAGGAGAGGAAACCCCAGATGTTGAAATTTTTCTACAGGTAGTCGTTGATACGCCAGAATCAAACTTATGGTGGTATGTAGGCATCGGGAGTTCAGCTGCTGTGGTGGCTGGTTTAGGTGCCTACTTCATTTTTTCTGGTCCAGAGACGGTTGCTGAACGACAAATCAAAATTAACTTTGAAGAACAACAAAGATGATCAAACACATAGACTCAGCCAAGAAATTCCTGGGAGCATCCTTTGCGTTGTTCCTGTTCTTTCCATGTTTGGCCCAGGCCGACGTAAGCACCCCCCGCCAGTTAGTTGATCGTCCCGCAGCCCACTGCCTCGCTCCAAATTGGTCTCCGGACGGTCAACAACTCTCCTATGAAGTTTACCATCCCAAAAAAGATGCTCGGGAAACTTGGATCATCAAATTCAGCCCTGGTATGCGCAAAGCAAGACAGGATGTTGAGGTAAACACAGGGCGGGGGCGAGCCCGAGATCTTCTGGGGGGGGGTCGCAAAGCCCCCATCGTAGAGTTTGAGTGGGCGCCAAACATGAAGCTGCTGAGTAAGCCCTATGTTTTCAGTAGCGTTGGTTTAAAGAGGAATTTTGACCTCTTCGCTGATGGAAGTTGGCTGACACGCAACTCAGGCAATGATGGTCAACCCTCTTGGTCTCCTGACGGTCGTTATATCGCTTTTACCTCTCAACAGAAGAACTCTGGAGATATCATGCTTTTGGATCTTCAAGGGGAGAGTGAAGATCCCAACCAGCTCACCTTTTGGCCCTCATCCACAGAGTTTCGACCTCGCTGGGCTCCTAAGAAAAACTATCTCCTCTTCACCCGCAGCCAAGCCAACAACGAGGCTCAAGATATTGGCCTCATCGCAGATCCAAGCCGTCCCAGAGAGACGCTGAAGATGGTTACAAACTGGAAGGCAGATGAGATTCGTCCCAGTTGGTCTCCTGATGCTCGCAAGATCGCTTTCTACTCCAATAAAGAGCAGAAGAACGATAAGACTTTTGATCTCTGGGTGATCAACTTGAACGGCAGTGGGGCTTTAAAGCTGGATACAGATATCGTGGTCGATGATCACAATGGCCCTGTTTGGACGCCAGATGGGAGCACGCTCCTTTATGTCAAGAAGGACTTTAAGCGAGATAACCCCATCCAGTGGGTCCGAATCGACGGCTCCAGTAAGGGAGAGTTGGACACAAGCACCCAACTGAATTCAGATCTGAGCCTCTTCAATCGAGGTGAACAGCTCTATCTGGCTTTTAAGGCCCTGGGGCTAAGAGGCTCCACGGAGAAGACCTGGGAGCGCCTCTATTTGGTCTCCTTCCTCCAGGGTGATCTGAGCACGGAGAACTAGAGTGTTGCCGCTCTTGGCTCTCAGCTTCCTGAGCGCTGAGCCTCCTCCCCGAGCCGCCATCCTCCTCTTTACTCAAGGAGAGGCTGATGCAAACACGGCGGTGAGGATCGAGCGTGATCTGCGCAACATGTACGACTATGCCCATGGAGAGGGAGAGCCTGTCCCCAAGACCATCCCTATCGAGCTGCGTTATGATGTCGGCTATATCAGCAAGGGAGAGCTACAAAAGAGCCGTCGTCACTTCAACGAGGCACAACGGGCTCTGGAGAAAGAGAACTCAGATGAAGCGATGGGGCAGCTCTTCCGTGCCCAGAGGTTCTATAATAAGGCGATCCCATACGCCTCTGATCCAGCGCTCTTGAGAGGGATTTTCTTCTACTACTACCTCGCTCACTCCAAAGCGGGGAAGAAAAAGAAGGCCCTTAATGCCTACTGTGAGTATGTCTCCATCACCCGAAATTTGGCGGGATCGGTCGGCTCAATCGATCAGTTTGAACCCCTCGCTGAACGTTGTGGAAAGACTACCATCGCGGGGACAGGGGAGCTCAAGCTACGCGCTAATGTAGATGGTGCGCATGTCTATGTAGACAATCGCCCTGTGGGGATCATCGGCAAACAGCTCCCCTATGGAGCCCCTTTCAGCTCGGCGGGACCGCATCTCGTGGAGGTGCGCAAGGCGGGCTATGCTCGTTGGGGAAAGTTGATCACCCTTCACCGGGGGGAGAGCATTTCCCTTCAAGCGCGTCTTAAGAAAGCCAGGAATCGCAAGAAGGATTACGACACCCTTGCCCAGCTCAGTTTTGAAGGCTCAGAGGCTTTTAGCGAGAGCTATATCGCCGATCTCTTCTTTCAGATGGCGGAGCGTTTCAGAGTCTCTGAGCTTGTAGCAGCCTATCTAAAAAAGAAACAGAAGGGCTTTAAACTGACCATTTTTAGTTATGGTGACGCAGGCTTGGAGCGCAGAGAGTTCTCCTTCTCTCGTCAAGTAGATGCTCACCATCCCGCTCTGAGCCAGTTCTGGAAGGCTCATTTTGGAAAAAGTTTGAACCCAGTTGATGCGCTTCCAGAGCTGGATCGCTGGGCCCCCACGCTCTTCAAGGTGGAGTGATAGATGCGTCCCTTCAAGCTCTGTTGCCTTGGAGGAGGCTCAGGAGTCCTCGGCCTGATGCTCCTCCTGCTCAGCGCCTGCTCTGAGACCAAGACCATCATTGAGTTTGCTGAGATCTCTGTTCAGATCGAAGAAGCTCTAAAGTTAGAGTCTTGTCGTATCACTCTAGCAGAGCAGCTTGGACCAGAGAACACCGCTTGCTTCCTGCTTGAGGTCGAGGATGGCTCCCTTGACTTTCTCTTTCGTTTGGAGTGGATCAGAGGAGATCTTGAGCTGAGAGAGCAACTCAGAGGTGAAGGGGAGCTGGTTGATGGATCTGTCGAATTGCCTTTGGGGGCTGGGACTTTACTGAAAGCCGCCCTCTTCTTTCACTCTGGTCAGGCTGATTGCTCAGAAGACTCTATCGATGGTGGGTGTGAAGGGCAGAGTTGCATTTTAAAGCTGAGCCAACCACTCAAAGAGGCTGAAGATAAGGCCGCCTTTGATTTCTGCGAGGGCAGCGTTTGTGCGGTCTCTTGGGCAGAGGGAAAGGGAGGCGATCCCTGTGATGGCAAAGACAATGACTGCGATGGAGAAACAGATGAGGATCTCTATCTGGCTGATCTTCAACTGGGGGTTTGCGAGAACTCCCTGAAGGTTTGTCAGGAAGGCGAAGAGGACGAACCCAACAGAGAGATAGAGCCAAACTACAGCGAACTCTTTTCCGATTATCAGCTCGATGAGGAGCGCTGTGACGGCCTGGACAATGACTGTGATGGTGAGGTTGATGAAAATCTACTGGGCTGCTGTCCAGGGGAGGGTACGCAAGCTCCTTGTGGTGTGAACCAGGGAGTATGTGAGTTGGGGGTCAAGACCTGTATCCTCGATCCAGGGGGAGATGAGACTTTCCCCTCTCTCTACTGGGGCCGCTGCGAGAATGCGGAGGGAGATCCTGTAAACCAAGGACAAGATGAGATCTGTGATGGTTTGGATAATGACTGTGATGGGCAGATCGATGAGGGGCTGAGGAGAGACCTCGGCCCGTGTAGAGGGGAAGAACCATACTGTCCTGAGGGGGCGGAGTGTATCGAAGAGAGCTGCATGGCTGAGGTTGTTGAGTTGGGGAGCCCCTGCGTTGTGGGGCTCGGCCAATGTCGAGCTGAAGGGGTCTATCGCTGTTACCCCGAGGCTCCAAAGGGCCCGAGCTGCTCTGTAAATGAGCTACCCAACTCTACAGAGATCTGTGATGGCATCGACAACGATTGTGATGGAGAGGTCGATGAAGATTTCCAGGAGCTATTGGGGCAGTCTTGTTCGATAGGGGTTGGACTTTGCCAACGCTCAGGGCTCACGATCTGTGCCCTTCATATTCCCGGAGAGGTGACCGCCTGTGATGTTCAACCCGGACTGCCTGAGCCGGAGATCTGTGACGGTGTCGATAATGATTGCAACGGAGCTGTCGATGATCCCTTTCACCAACTGAGGCTCCCATGCTCTCGTGGGACCGGGAGCTGTCAAACCTCGGGGGTGTGGATCTGTGATCAAGAGAATCGCAGACAGCTCCGCTGTGATGCTCCAGATCCCGAGAGCGAGGCTGAACTCTGCGATGGAGAGGATAATGACTGCGATGACCTGATCGATGAAGACTTCGATCTCAATAATGACCTCCTCAACTGCGGAGCCTGTGGGCAGATCTGCGATCTTCCTCACGCTGAGAGCGGCTGTGTAGGGGGAGAGTGTCTCCTCCTCAACTGTGAAGCCCAATATCTAGATGTAGATGGGATTGTAGAGAATGGCTGCGAGTGCCGCCCAGGAGAGGATGATCCCCCTGATTTAAGCTTTACTGACAGCAACTGTGACGGGGTAGATGGTGTCGAGGATGCGGTCTTTGTTTCAACCACCCACGGCCAAGATGGCACGATGGGAAATATGGAGTTCCCGCTCAAGACCTTGAAAGCGGCGATTGAACTGGCTCAAACTCTACGAACAGATATCTATATAGAGCGTGGTCGCTATGATCTCCTTGAGGGTCTCAGCGAGGAAGAGGTGACAGAGACTCGTCAGACAGGCTTCTTAATCCCCTCTGGTGTGAACATCTATGGCGGCTATCAGCGGATCAGCGCAGAGGTTTGGGGACGATCAGATCGGGAAGAGAATCCCACGGTCCTGACCGGAGCAGCGGTGGTCTTGAACTATCGAGATTTGGAGGAGGAGACTCTGCTGGAGAACCTCATCGTTGAAGCTGAGGATGCCTCTGCTGAGACCTCCTCGGTTGCGCTCCTTGCGATCGATGTCTCTAACCTATTGACCCTCAGAGCGGTGACTTTGATCGCGGGTCAAGGAGGACCTGGACGCGCAGGAACACCAGGAAGAGAGGGCAGCCCAGGTGGCCCTGGAAACCCTGGAGAGTTGGGTGAGCATGGTACAGGAACAGGGGGAATCGGTCGAGTCAACTCCAGCTGTCCCGAGGGGAGCCGTGGCGGAAGCGGAGGGGATGGAGCGGCCAATCAGGCTGGAGAGGATGGCCTCTCTGGTGGGGGTCCTGAGGAGGAGGCTGCGGAGGGAGGTGCTGGAGGGAGGACTGACGCGGTGGATGGACTCCCAGGTGATCCTGGTCAAGCGGGAGAGCATGGCGAGAACGCCCCAAATCTTCTGATGACTTCAGGCAAAATCAACAGCCTTACCAAGCTCTGGATCCCCCGCCCCTCTCCAAGCCCTGGAGCGGGCAGCAATGGCAGGGGCGCTGGTGGCGGAGGAGGCGGCTCCTCCTCGATTCCAGGCTCCAAAGGCAGCGGCGGTGGTGCAGGAGGTACAGGAGGCTGTCCTGGTCTTGGAGCAGGACAAACGACAGGAGGAGGAGGTTCCTTTGCTCTACAGATCGTAGGAGGCATGGTCAAGCTTCAGGCTGTCCGTCTGAGGAGTGGACAGGGAGGTACGGGGGGTCAGGGAGGTTCAGGAGGGTTAGGGGGCCTTGGAGGAATGGGAGGCCTCGGAGGCTTAAGCCCTGAGAGTTGTCCAGCCTGTGGGGTGGGTGGTGATGGAGGTATAGGTGGAGACGGGGGCTGTGGAGGTCATAGCCCCGGAGGTCCAGGGGGTCCCAGTTTCGGGATCTTCAGGGTCTCAACCAGCAGCTCTCGTGAGCATATCGAAAACTCTCAATTCCGGTTCTTGGATGAAGAGGGCCATCCGATCTTTGACGAGGCTCTGGAGGAGGTGATCGCTCAAAGTATCTTCCTTGATCTTCCAGGTCGACCAGGAGAGGCGGGGTTCCGAGAGGGCTGTGGAGAGGCCGCTATGGAGGGGCCTGAGAACTTTAGCCTCCCTGTGGGTTGTTGTCAAAGAGGACCTGGAGCGGACAGCTGTGGAAACTTGAGCACCTGTGGCTCTTAGAGACAGCTTCGCTGGAGAGAATGATGTTTCGATGGATTCTGCCCCTGCTTGCATTTACGGCGCTCCAGACTCAGGCTCAGGAGTCTCCTCTCCAAGAGACCGTAACATTGACCCAGGAGAGCTTAGATCAAGCAGAGATACTCTTCTTTAAGGCCCTGGCCCACTATCAAGCGAAGGAGTTTGAGGCCGCAGCCTTGGGCTTTCAGCGTGCCTACCTGCTGACGCGACATCGAGATCTCCTCTTTAACATCGCCCGCAGCCGTGAGCAGATGGCAGACAAAGAGGGTGCTATTGAGTGGTATCGAGCCTATCTGGGCACAAAGCCTGCGGATACAACAGCGATGATCCACCGGATCAAGCTGCTTGGGGGAGAGCCGACTCCAGCCAAGGCGCCGATCTTAGAGCCCTCAGGAGGTTCGGAGATCATTTTAGAACGAGGCCCTGGACCCTGGCCTTGGCTGGCTTTGGGAACGGGGGTCGCGGCTGCTGGTTTGGGGACCTTCTTTGGGCTCTCCGCTCTGGACGCAGCCTCAAAGGCGCGAGGGGCAGAGCGACGACCAACCGCAGAAGATCACAAGGCTGAGTCAGAGTCTGCTGCCCTGAACTCCAACCTCAGCTTCGGGCTGAGCAGTCTGCTCTTAGGGAGCGCTGTCTATCTTTGGTGGAGCGCTGATCAGGAAGCCTCAAGAGCGGGTCGCGTAGAGATCCTCCCTGGTCCGGGAAAGATCAGCCTGATCGGGCACTTTTAGAGCTGTTTAAATCTCTCGCTCAGACCATCTCTTCAGGGGCCTTGATCTCTCCTCGCGACAAGCGCGCCATACGGGTGAGGCGGAAGCCCAGATCGCTTCGAATGATGGCCCCCATAAGGAACAAAAGTAGGAGGCAGATCCCCCCAGCCAACCAGCGATTATAGATTCGCTCAACATAGATGCGCCCCTCTCCTACCGCGGGGGGCTTCTGTGGGTTAAGCGGGAAGCCCCAACGTCGAGCCAGACGACGGATTTTACTGAGGTGAAGCACCGGCACCCCGCTGAGAGAAAAGCGACTCATCACGGAGTCGATGCGTCCCGCCCCGATGGGGGACTTGAGGTTCAGCCCAGGTTGGTAAAGCTTCTTACCGATATGAGTTCCTACAGAGGCTGCGCCCCCGCCCACATTGATATAGGCTTTGATCTCACCAGCGGCTTTATAGATTTTCATCCGCTGCTCTACGCTCTCATGTAGGCTCTCTGCTTGGATGAGCTGAAGGCCGTTGTAGGCGATGGCCTCTCTTAAGATCGCCTTGCCCTCATTGGAGAGCCCCTCTCCTCGATCTTTGATGGCACCCAGAGAAGCGGCGACAGAGCGCAACTTGAAGACCCCTCGCTCCTGAAGGATCCGCTCCATATCGATCCAGAGCATCTTGGGATCATTGCTCCCCCACTGAGAGGAGGAGGTGCTGGCGATAGAGATCGCCTTGAGTTCCAGAGTTTCTACAGCGGCGAAGAGCGCGATGTTGATCGCAGGAAAGGAGCCGGAGAGTCCCAGAGCGACGCGATCTCCTGGCTCCAACCCCAGGGTTTTAAGATCCTGTACCACCAGCGCGGCGAAGTTGGGGTTGATGGAGCTTCGTTTGGAGGCGAGGTTGCCTGTGTTGCTGGTGACTGGGGAGTTGATCAAGCCAAGGATCCCAGAGCCCGTCAGATCACTCTCTGGATCGATCTCCAGGCCCTGAGCTAGGCGTTCGTTTCGGATGGTCTCCAGCGCATGTTGAGCCCGCGTGGCCGCTTCGATCTTATCCTGAAAATGCTCCAATTGACGGAGCGCACGAAAGCGTTCAACGAGGAAGAGCCCTCCTATAGCAAAGAGGAGGACGATAAGCAGCTCTACTCGAGAGACACGGTGGGGGCGCCAGTAGAGAGCTTTCATATCAGGGCTTCTCCCAGGAAGATGATCAGGAGCAGCCGTACCATGATGGATACCACCAGGATTGAGCAGAAGGTCTCTACAACTCCCTGACGAGCGATCCAGATGGCGATGAGCCCTGGGATGATGAAGCCGATGACATCATAGGAGGCAGAGAGCGCTAGGCCCCCACTGAGCCAACGAATCGACATCCCCACCAGGTAGCCCAATAGGATGGTGATCGAGGTCCTCCGCCGTCCATAGACGATGGTTACAGAGGAGATGGCCTCGACAATAAAGAAGGTGATCAAGCCTGCTGAGAGGGTGAGAGCCACGCCGATGGGGCGAGTCAGATAGAGGGCGATATAGCCTGGAACGACCATACCACCTGCGGCCAGACCAAAGAACTCACTGAAAAGAAGACCTACCACGAGGCCCATTCCCACCGTGAGGGGCAGGAGAGATTCAATCATTGTTTCTCACCGATTAAAGCAGCTCTCGGTTCTTGAAGTAGCGTAGAAGTTCTAGGCCCTGACCACCGATGTTTCCCATGCCCATGATCAGGGTCTTGCGCCCAGCCAGAGCCAACAGACGTTCAAATACCTCCTCAACACGACAGCCCTCAGCAGAGTGAATCTTGCCTGAAGGGAGCCCCAACTTAGTCGCAGTACGAGAGAGCGCATAGGTGCCAGTGCCCATCAAGAGGATCTCGTCGGGAGCTGTCCAAGCAACACAGGCCGCACCCAGTTGACGACTGCGAGCGCCTCGATCAGCACGACAGTTAAAGAGGGCGATACGACGTTCAAGCTGGGGATGGCGTTGAAGCGCTTGCTCCCAGATCTGCTCTGTAGAGTCGGGATCATTGGCGGCAAAGCCGTTGATAAAGAGGATCTCTCGACCAAAGAAGTCGATCCTGTGCTCGGTCATCGCTCCTGGATCGGGGCTCGCGGCCCACATTCCTAGAAGAGCTTGCTCTCTCTGAACCCCCAGATCTTTGCAGATCCTCAGAGCCAAGGCCACATTCTCTGGGTGCTCCTTATAGGAAAACCCCGCCATATCGCTCTCGCTCAGCGCCTCCCACTCCTCTTGCTCTACGGGGATCAAGCGGCAGCTCCGATCCCCGGCGGCTTCAGCCAGGAGAGGTCTAAAGAGACTCTCAGCGGTGTAGAGCAGACCCTTTGGAGGAATCATCCCTGCCAGGGCCTGGGCAACATCTTGGATTCCTGGACCCATTACATCCAGATGATCTGGGCGGGTGTTGGTGATCACCCCGTGGGTGGCTTGGATAAAACGGCTCTCAGAGAGCCATTGGAGCTGAGGCTGAAGGGCCATACACTCCACCACCAGGACCTCTGCCTCCAGACGTGCAGCAGCGCGGACAATACGAAGCTGCTCGCTGACATTGGCGCGAGAGGGTCTAAATACAGGGGTCTCGCGACCATCAGGGAGGATCATTCGGGCGGTCGTGCCGGTGGTCTTGCCACAGCAGCGTCGTCCATCTGCTCTGAGACCTGCTGTGATCAGGCGCACCACGCTGGACTTACCACGCGTACCATTAACGTGTATCCGAATAGGAATCCGGCGGAGATTGCGTTTGTGAAGGAGTAACTCCAAGATCCCCAGGAGAATGAGGAGCAAAGTAAAGAGGAGGAGGAGCTGAAATTCCATCCCCTCCTCATTAACCTTAAAGTGCTTCAGGTCCCAATCTTTTGTTTGGGAGCGCAGCTCAATAGTTCTCTAAACCGCGAGGGAGGCTGGCGTTGGGGTCCTCTCCCTGTCCTCGATGGCAAGAGCGCTCAAGCAGCTCACAAGCTGTATTAAAAACCCAAGCTCCGCTCTGAGGGCTCAAGTCCCAGGGACGGCCCGTCACGTTGGGGTGCTGAGCCAGCTCGACAGGGAGCAGCCCTTGGATATAGAACTGTGCTCCCTCTACGCTTAGAAGATCTCCAGGGCTGACTCCCTCTGCCAAAAGATCCAGCTCAGGGAGATAAGCTCGGGGACCTGGTCCTAAGCTGGCGTATCTCCCGCTCAGATGTCGTCCTGGACCCTCAATCCACCAAGCGCCGCTGTGCTCTCGCTCCGGTCCATCCTCTAGAGAGAGCAGATGGTTACCGGGCCAATCGATCAGAGACGCGAGGCGCTGAAGGAGCCCCTGTTCCTGCTCGGTGGACAGCGCTCCTTCGAAGATATTGGGGCTCTCTCCCCAGGGAGCCAAGGTCCCCACCCCGCCATTGCAGCGCCCCAGCACCCAAACCTCCTCTGACTCCAGACCCTCAAGAGCTTCAAAGCGCTGAGGATTTAGAGCTGTTGGAATTGAGACGCTCAGAGGACCATCGGGACCCTCAACGATTCGGCGGATCTCCTCATCTTCACTGTCCAAGACCGAGTCCGCGTCCAGATCAAGTAACTCTTCGTGTCGGGGGTAGAGAATCTCACTCTGGGGGCGCCCTCTCACCAGACCATCATCCAGGGCTCCTGGAGTCGTGATCAGTTGGAGCCTTCCAAGCTGGATATGATCCATACGATAGCGCAGACAGCCCAGAGGACCACAGGCGGGAGCCTGATCCTCGCTCGCCCAGCTTCGAGTCACCTCTCGCCCCATCAACCAATCTCCCAGACCCCTTAAGATCCCCTCTTGGGCTGCCAGAGCGAAGAGAGGGTTGTCGATTGGCAACCAGACAAAGCGACGTTTGATCTCTAGGTCGGCGGGCTCTCTGGAAGATCCAGAGAGGGCAGCTTGAGCTTTGGTCGCCAAGAATCGTCCCAAGGCATTGAGCGGATCTTCAGCGGGCGCAGCCTCCTCTAGGCGCTCTACACTCAACCCCTCGCTGTTGAGATATTTGCCCCGCTCATCGATCTCTGGGATGAAAGCGCCTCTGGTGCTGACGGTGTCCGCTCCAGCAGCGCTCAGCCAGAGGGCGGTGGTGCCTGGGTTCTGCGCCTCCATAAGCTGACGTACTGCCCCTGGATAATCTGCGCTTAACCGGGTGGGCTCATCTGTAGCGGGGACCCCTGCCCAGCTCAACAGCAGGATAAGGCTCTCTCCGCTGCGAGCAGAGTCCAGGGAGAGAACGCGGAGCCAGGGATCAGCTTGGCGAGGGAGGCGCTGATCGACAAGCCAAGCGCTCCGTTTATAGATCTCCAAATCCTCAGGCTCATTGAGGAGACCATCTCCATCTCCATCAAGCTCCAGCTCACCAGAGTCCAGAGAGGGTATAAAGAGAGGGATCCGTGCCCGGCGCATCTGCACCGCCTGAGAGCGAGCAGCTGCCTGACGGAGAGCCCCGAGACAGCGCTCTTGGACCTCAGACCACCACAGCTCATTGACACCCGAATCCACTGGGAGCAGCTCTTGAAACCAAGAGTTGCTATAGCTCTGAGTCGGACCACTCAAACCCAGAGCATCTGGTCCATGATGATTGCCTGTGACCTGAATGGTGAGGCTCTCGCTGGGGAGGCTCAGACGACGCTCCAACCAGCGGCTCATCGCCTGAACCCGAGGCGCACTGATGGCGGCCAGATCCAAGGCGATCAGAATCCAGAGTTGATCATCTCGGCTGAGGATCAAGACTCGCCCGCTGGGTGGGTTCTCTTGATCCATGCTCTGAGCAGGACGGTCAGGGCCATCTCCTCCCAACCAGAGGGCTTGGAAATCTCCATCCCCGTTGGCGTCATCAAAGCGATCCAAACAGGGATCTACCTGGATTGGGTGTCGATGATCTCGCGCTCCATCAAAGCGCTGAGGGCGTCCTGGATCACAGCTCGCCTCGCTCCAAGACTCCCAAACTCCAGGAGTCAGATCAAAGGCAGCTGCGCCTGCTCGAGTGAGGCCATCATGGATGGGGAGTTGAAGTGGGCTGGGAATTTGGCAGCGCTCATCGAGGCAGAGTTCTCCAGGCCGACAGTCCAGATCCTGGAGACAGAGATGCTGCTCCCCCATATCCAAAGCAGCTTCTGGGGGCTTCTCGCCATCTCTGTACTCTGAGAAGTCTGGCTCACTCCAGGGAGGGAGCGCATCTGTAGAGCTTCCTGCCCTTGAGCCCTCTTGAAGCTGATCAGCGTTGCAGGCGCTGAAGAGGAGGGAGAGAAGGAGGAGAAAGTAAGACATCAAATGGAAGGTATGGGATGAAGGTAGAACGGATCAATCTCTGAGCTTAAACCGCTGAGTTCATTGCTCCAAGATCTTAAACTCTACACGGCGGTTATCTGCTCGGCCCTTACGGGTCTTGTTGTCCTCGATGGGATCTGTCTCTCCAAAGCCCTTGGCCTCTAAACGCTCTCCCGCAATGCCCTTCTTGATGAGGTAGCGGCGTACAGATTCGGCTCGATCTTGGGAAAGCTTCATATTATAGGAATCTTTACCACGACTGTCTGTATGACCTTGAACTTGAATCAGCTTGATGCGCTGCTCAACATCTAGGACTACTGCAACTTCGTCCAAAATTGGGAAGCTCTTAGGCTTGATTGTAGATTTATTGGTGTGGAAGTAGACCTTCTTAAGGATCTTAATCTCCTCTTTAGTCACCTTTACCATAGTCAGCTTCCGATCTGGGCAGCCATCCTCATCCTTATGGCCATTGATGGTCTCCTTACGCATCGGACATTTATCATTGATGTCCAGGATCTTGTCCCCATCATTATCGGGATCTGGACAACCATCCTCATCTTGGAAACCATCCTTATCCTCGGGATCATGGGGGCACTTATCCACCAGATCATTCAAACCATCACCATCTGTATCAGGGATCAGATCGGGGCAGCCGTCGGTGTCCTGATACTGGTTGATGTTCTCCGCTTTATTGGGACACTTATCATTGATATCCAGGATATTATCCCCATCATTGTCAGGATCTGGACAGCCATCTTCATCCTCGAAGTTGTCCTTATCTTCGGGCTCATCGGGGCACTTATCATTGAGATCCAGGATCCCATCTTGGTCATTATCCAGATCAGCGCAGCCATCCTTGTCTTCAAAGCCATCCTTGTCTTCAGGCTCATCGGGGCACTTATCTACATCATCTTGGAGCCCATCCTTGTCTCGGTCATAGTCTCGGCGATGCCAAGCGAGACCGAAGAATAGGCGGTAGGCGGGTGAGCCATAGTCAGCGATGATGCCTGTACCTCCACCGAGGGAGATCACTGGTCCAGGATAGGTGAAGATGCGCAGGCCTAAGAGACCCTCTAAGGGGCTACTGCGGCTGTCTCCTTTGATATCTGTGATCGCGGCGGCTCCATAGACCTCAGCGATCGCCTCCATCATAGGAGTGCCCAACTCCACCTTGGCGCCAGCGCCATAGGTGACCTCATGGTCCAATTCGAGGTTCTCAACCTCTTTTTTCTCTGGGCGGAAGCGAACCCCTCCGTTGGCGACAAAGCTGAAACCTGCTCCGCGTGCCTCCAAGACAAGCTTGGGGTTGATGATCACCTGATCAGCGCCAACATACTTATTTTTATCCCCTGTAGGGAGGGAGAGGGGCGCGGTCAGGGCAATGCCCACGCCTGGACCCTTTGAGCCCGGCTTGAGGCCGAAGAGCCGCAGCTTGGGCAGGACACGAAGATCTCCCACCCCTACACCATCATCTCCACGAGTGTTGATGATGTCGCCGCTGACATAGGAGAGAGGAAGATCGACGCCCAACTCCAGGCGCTCCCAGAGACCAACGGTCAGGAGAAGATTGGCTGTCGCCAGCTGCTCTACATAGGTTTTCAGGACCTTATCATTCCCATCTCGAATAACCAGGGGCTGGTGGGCATAGCTCAGATAGAGACTGGGGACAAACTCTCCATGGGCTGCGGTAGAGGCCCCTTCAACACTAAAATAGTTCCAAGTCCCCACAGCAGGTTTAAAATTTTGCATATCCTGTGCGGTCGCCTCGGCTGCAAACAGACCAAGGAGAGACACAAGGAGCAAGCATACACGGGACATAAACCCTCTCCTGATAATTTTGGAGCAAACTACTCTGGAATTCTGCTCAGCGCAAAAGTATCTGCTGAGCTGCCCTAGAGCTTAGAGATCAGCGCATGCTGCGTTGACGTTCCTCTAAGCTCTCTGAGATGAAATCGGTGATCATTCCAGTGACTTCAAAGCGGAGCAAGCTTTGAACATGCTTGCGAAAGCCTGTACTCACATGACGATTCAAGAGATAGGGAATCTGAGCTACTCCTGCCTCTCTATAGACTTCGACCAGAGCTTCATCTAGGAGGCGGCTGTAAGGACAGCTGCCCCAGGCCCCAGCGCGAAGCACCGCTTCAAGCATCAACTCAGGGTCCCCTTCCCGATGGTGCTGTTTAAGGCAGGCGCGAACCCCCAACTGCTTCGCTAAAACGATGCTCTTTGGATGATAGAGCATCAGCACCACACGCTGCTCCTGACCCTTAACCAGCTCTGCGATGGCCTTTATGGCGGCCTCTGGCTTAATGCGAAAGAGATCATCTTTGACATCCAGGACCAAGAAGAGCCCCGGCAGAGCGACTAACTCCTCAAGGCGATTGAGCGGAGCGCTGAAACCATCTGGAGCATCTGAAAGCACATTGCAATCTTTCATCTCTTTCCAGTCGGAGCGGCTGACTCGACCCAAGCAGTCGGTTTTGGGCAAGCCCTGTGGGCTTCTTCTGTTGAGAAGATCATCATGCCGAAGCACGAGCACTCCATCCTCACTGCGGATCAGGTCGATCTCAACCCCCTCGGCTCCAGCAGCCTGGGCGGCTTCTACAGAGAGCAGGCTGTTCTCTGGCCAGGGGTTCTGAGGATCGTTCCAGGCAAAGCCTCGATGCCCAATTATCAAGCCCTCAGGGAGAGGCGCGGCGAACAGTAAGAGCGTGGAGATGAGAAGCATTCTGGAGCTATACCCTCCTCCTTTCCGTTTGAAAAGGTGTCGGTCTCTTTGAAGCGATGGACATTGGAGAGAAACTGTGCTTGAGCACTCCCCAAACAAAGAAAGATAGCGATCAGGAGCTGAGATGTCTGAAGCGGTACACTACAAAACGAGCCTCTTGCATGAAGAGGATCTCCACTTCTTTAATGAGGGGACCCACAGCCAACTCTATCGACGCTTTGGCGCTCACCCTGCTGAGGTAGATGGAGTCAAGGGCTGCTTCTTTCTGGTTTGGGCACCCAACGCGGATCGTCTCTCAGTCATTGGGGATTTTAATGACTGGGAGCCGGGGCGGCACCCTCTCATTCTTCGAGGAGAGTCGGGGGTTTGGGAGGGGTTTATACCAGGGATAGAGCTGGAGGCTCGTTATAAGTACCACCTCGCCTGTCTTCAGAATGGCTACAGTGTGGCCAAGGCGGATCCCTTTGCCTTTCGCTCAGAGCCCTCTCCTGGGACCGCTTCGGTGGTTTATGAGTCGAGCCATCAATGGGGCGATCAGGTTTGGATGAAGGAGCGCAAAAGCTGGGAGGCTCACAAAGCCCCCATCTCCATCTATGAGGTTCATTTGGGCTCCTGGATGCGTGTCCCTGAGGAGGGTAATCGCTCTCTCAACTATAGAGAATTGGCTGAAAGGCTCGGCAGCTACCTCAAGGAGGTGGGTTATACTCATGTTGAGCTGCTCCCCATCACGGAGCACCCCTACTATCCCTCCTGGGGCTATCAGACGACAGGCTATTTCAGCGCGACCAGCCGCTACGGAAGCCCAGATGATTTTAGCTATCTTATCGATCATCTTCATCAAGAGGGGATTGGCGTAATCCTGGATTGGGTGCCCTCTCATTTTCCCAGTGATGAGCATGGTCTTGGCTTCTTCGATGGGACCCACCTCTACGAGCACGCGGATCCACGTCAAGGCTATCACCCAGATTGGAACTCTCTGATCTTCAACTACAGTCGCCATGAGGTCCGTTCCTTCCTGATCAGCAGCGCACTCTTCTGGTTAGACCGATATCATATCGATGGAATCCGTGTTGATGCTGTTGCTTCTATGTTATACCTAGATTATTCAAGAGCAGATGGGGAATGGGTACCCAATCCATATGGAGGGAGGGAGAATATCGATGCTGTTGAATTTATCAAGCAGCTAAATCAAGCCATCAAATCTAATTTCCCAGATGTCTTCACCATAGCTGAAGAGTCAACAAGCTGGCCTCTCATCTCACGCCCAACAGAATTCGGTGGTCTCGGCTTTGATTTTAAATGGGATATGGGTTGGATGCATGACACCCTCAAATATATAGAACGAGAGCCCATCTATCGGAGCTTCCATCACAATGAACTCACTTTCCGGGGGATGTATCAATTCTCTGAAAACTTCGTGCTCCCCCTCTCTCACGATGAGGTTGTACACCTCAAGGGCTCTTTGATCCGCAAGATGCCCGGTGACGATTGGCAGCGCTTCGCCAATCTCCGCCTCCTCCTCTGTAATATGTGGACTCAGCCCGGCAAGAAGCTGCTCTTTATGGGGATGGATATCGCTCAGTGGTCGGAGTGGAACCATGACAGCAGCGTCAGTTGGCATCTCCTGGAGCGTCCTCTCCATTATGGAGTACAGAGATCTCTGCTTGTCCTCAATCAGATCTATCGTCGTGAGGCCGCTCTTCATGCCTCTGACTGCCTCCCTGGAGGCTTCAGTTGGATCGATCCCAACAACTACCAGGAGAGCGTGATCAGCTTTTTGCGCAGAGAGGATGAAGAGATCCTCCTCATCGTCCTCAACTACACCCCCAGCTTGAGAAACGACTACTGCCTGGGCGCGCCCAAAGCGGGACGCTGGCGGGAGATCTTCAATAGTGATGCTCAGGAGTATGGGGGCAGTGGCGTAGGCAACGAGGGAGAGGTTTGGGCCAAAGAGGGGCGCTGTCACAATCAGCCCTACACGCTTAACTTGAAGTTGCCTCCGCTCGGAGGGCTGATCTTTAAATGGGAGCCTACATATACTCCTGATCCACTTCAGCTTTGACATTCCAGAGCAGCATCATCAGTAACCCCGCCAAAATTGCAGCGCTGATCCAGAGGGCGAAGGCTCCATCCCAACCCCAGCGACTGCGTACCCAGGCGGTGCCCACCCCCGCCACAGCGGCTCCCATATAGCCCAACCAGTCGATGATCCCCGAGGCGGTGGCTGAAGCCTTTCGGCTGCCCAAATCCATGGCGATGGTGGCCCCCATCAGGAGGTGAGGGCCATAGAGAAAGAAGCCGATCCCTCCCAGAACCAGGAGGGAGAGGGCGAACTCTCCCTGGGGGAGGATTCGAAAGACCCAGGCCAGCCCCGCAGAGATAAAGAGCATGATGGCGATGACTGGGGCTCTGCGCCCCTCCATACGATCTGTGAGCCAACCGGAGAGGATGATGCCCACCGCCCCAACGAGAGGCAGCATGATGATCTTGATGATCGACTTACCCACCGGCGCGCCCTGCTCCATGAGGTAGGAGAAGGACCAGTCCAGGAAGCCATAGCGAAAGAGATCTACCCCAAAGTAGGCGAAACCCACGATCCAGACCTTCCTGTTGAGTACCGCCTTTTTGAGGATAAACTCCCAACCCGCGTAGCTGTCCTCCTCAGCCTCTGGCTCATCTGAGAGCGCTGTACCCGCCTTCATCTTCTCAAAGCGTTCAATGCTGGGCAGCCCAACATCCTCAGGAGCATTTCTCACCCGAAGATAGAAATGCAGAGCAGAGAGAGCGATGATTCCTGCAGGTACAAAGAAGACCCAGCGCCAGCCATAGTTGACCAGCAGGTAGCCAGAGAGGACCCAGGAGATCACATTCCCCACCACATAATCGGTGCCCAAGAAGCCCATCATACGACCTCGGTTGTGGGGAGAGAACCAGTTGGCCAAAACTTTGATACGGGAGGGCGCTCCGGTCGCTTGAAAGAGGCCGTTGGCGAGCCAGATCCCCATAAACGCAGGGAAGGAGCCTGCCAGACCAAAGAGCAGGTTGGCGACAGCGGAGAGGGCCATCCCCACGCTGGCGACCCGCCTGGGGCCGAAACGATCCCCCAAGAGACCGTTGATGAGTTGCCCAAAGCCATAAGCAAGCTTGCTTCCGGTTAGGATGTAGCCCACCAGGAGGATCGAAGCGGCGGTCTTCTCTCCACCTCCGAGATACTTCTCCAGCTCAGGCACAGCTACAGAGATGTTGGCGCGGGCGATGTAATAGGTGGCGTACATACTCCAACAGGCGATAAATACACGGATCCGCCAGCGGCGATAGCCTCGGGCGCTGGATTCAAGCTCTGAGCTTCTGGACAAGAGTTCTTCCTTCTCAAGATCTACGGACCCCAATCGACCTGTTCTTCTCTCTGGAGTCAAGGAGGGAGGAACATACCGTTTTCAAAGCCCCCTAATTTTGGGTCTAGATGCTCCAGCCGAGCGCGCCCAAGCGCCTTCACTTGCGGCTTTAATCTCCCTGTGCATAATCAGCATCCAAGGCTTCAACTCCGCTGCCTCAAAGGTTATCTCTGATGAAAGCTCAACTCCTCTTACTGTCGCTGGCCAGCCTCTGGATCGGCTGTGACACCGGCTTTGGTCAGCCCTGTAGCCTCCCCGAGACAGAGGAGTTTCGTCGCGCCTGCCAGCCCAGCGAAGTTGAAGGTAACGACGCAGGCATCTCCGTCGCCTCTAAGCCCTCCTGCGCAGTCAAAAACTTCGCAGGCTGTGAGACTCGTGTCTGCTTGGTCTATCGTGGCTCAGACTCTTTCTGCAGCGAGCCCTGTAAAGACAAGTCTGACTGTGAAGGCAGCGCAGAGTGTCGCCCTCTGCTGGGCGATTCAGAACAGGACAGCAATATCTGCGATGATGGCTTCACTGAGTGCTACTGTATTCGCGCAGCTGATTTAGAGGATGAATAGCTCAGGGAACATTCGAAAATAGGGGATCTTCAGTAAGCCCAGGGGGGGGCAAAGGCGTTCTCGATGCGCTCCACTCCCCGCCTAGAGACCCCCACCACATCAAAACGGATCTGCTCTGCTGTAGCCACCCGCCGCAGATAGGCGTCGGCGGCGCGAGCGACCCTCCTCTGTTTGCTCAAGCCCACCGTGATGGTTGGAGAGGAGAGAAACTCTGTGCTGCGGGAGCGAACCTCTACAAAGACGAGGACCTCTTCTCGCCTTAACACCAAATCCAGCTCCCCTCCTCGACAGCTCCAGTTGCGCGCTTCCACTCTATAGCCCTCTGCCTCATAGAGTTTAGCCACCCTCCGCTCAGCAGCGGCGCCTCTGCGCTGTCGCTCATTCATAGAGGCTTCCAACGAAAGCTCTGACGGTGGATGGGGCAGGCTCCCAGCTGAGTAAGGGCGCGGCGATGTTGAGGAGTCCCATAGCCCTTATGAGCGGCGAAGCCATACCCTGGATAACGTAGATCCATCTGCTCCATATGGTAATCCCGAGCAACCTTGGCGAGGACGCTGGCGGCGGCGATGTTCAGGCTGCGGCGGTCCCCCTTGACCAAGCATTTTTGCGCTCCCTGATAGCTTGGGAGAGGAGTATTTCCATCCACCAAGAGCAGCTGAGGCTCCACGCTTAAGGTTTCATTGGCCTCCAAGATCGCCTCCATCATCGCCTCCAGCGCCCCTCGACGGATATTGATCTCATCGATGCGCTCCGGCTCGATCCAGCCTATCCCCCAGGCCCATGCCTGCTCACGAATCTGCTCGGAGAACAGCTCGCGTCTCCGAGCAGAGAGGCGTTTGCTGTCATCCAAGCCCTCAAGAGAGCGGGGCAGAGGATAGGGCAGCATCACCGCTGCGGCGACCACAGGACCCGCGAGGGGGCCACGGCCCACCTCATCAACCCCCAAAATTCCCTCAACTCCTTGCTCATCCAGCCAGCTCTCTACAGCACCAATCGGCGCCTCTCTAGCTGGATATCGAAGCTCAGAGATCTCAGGCAATCGCAGCTGTTCAGACATCATCAAGGCCCATCTAGACAGCGTTCATCTTCACAGAATCCGCTCTCACAGTGTAGGTCACGGACACACTCAGGGCTCTGAAGAGGAGCGCAAATCCCAAAGATACAGCTTCCACCAGCGGCGCAGTCACGGTTGGCTTGGCACTGCTGCATCGGGGATCCACAAACCCCATCCTGACATTCAAAGATCGGCACGATCTGTTGGCAAACGGTGCTGTTGCGGCAGGAGACTGGGGCAACGCAGTTGCCACCTACGCAGGAGCTGCCTCCTACGCAATCCTCTATATCAGCGCAGCGGCTGGTGTTGACACAGCGCTCCCGTTCACAGATCTGCTCTAGATCCTGACAGTCTAGGTCCTGTACGCAGAAGTCTGGACGGGGAACACAGCGCCCCTCTCGGCAGCGCTCAGCGAAGCGACAGTGTTCATCACGGACACACTCCACATCGACACAGCGACCCGCGTCACAGATGGCGACCCCCTCACATTCTCGATCATCTTGGCAGCCCCCCCGTTGGCAACGCCCCGCGTGGCAGACCTGTCCTTCGCCACAGTCTTGATCTCTACGACAGTTGGGCTCGATGCAGCGCTCCATCTCGCAGATCAAACCTGGACGGCAGTTTTCATCTTGGTGGCACTGTCCCTCTCGACAGATGCGATCGATGCAGATCCCCTCGGGGCAGTCTCCATCCTCCCGACAGCGCCTGCCTGAGAGACAGCGGTTGCTGCGGCAGATAAAATCAGGCTCACAGTCCCCATCGATGCGACACTCCACACCTACGCAAGCCCCCTGTTCACAGCGGCCTCCTGGGCAATCATCATCCCCTCGACACTCCAGGAGCGACTGAACGCGCACCTCCAAGAGAGAGTGGCCTGAGTTGTGTCTAAAACCATCCACAAAGATGAAATAGGTCCCCGCTTGGACCAACTCCAAGACGATCGCCGAGAGCGTGCCCTCCCCCGCGTCATCATCACAGGCCAACTCTGATTCAGGGAGATCGCAGTCAGTGCGCACAAAGAGCGCAGTATCGTAGTTCGCTTCGATCGTCTCTAAGAAGAGACGCAACGGTTCCTCTACTACAAAGCTGAGGATCTGCTCTGCGGCCCTCGCTCCTCCAGCGCAGTTTGCTTGATAAGCGCTCTCTCCTTCGGTAAACAACTCAAAGAGCCCCCCCTCAGGGCCGATCTCCACCAACGCGCTTTGAGCACCACGGCAGAGCGCGTTATAGAGGCAGGCACCCTCTACACAGACCTGTCCTCGGGGACAATTCCTGTCATCTTCACAGCCATCAAAGATACAGCGACCCTCTTCACAGCGCCGACCCACCCCACAGTCGGTATTCTGCCGACACTCCAGAGGCTCGCCTACGCAGCGTCGGTTGAGGCAGCGCTGTCCTGGCAGGCACTCCTCATCGAAGCGACAATCACCTGGCAGCTCACAGTGCCCTTCGACGCACTCAAGGTCTGGACCACAGTCTTGATCTTCTTGGCAACCGGGTTCACAGCGAAGGCTTTGAAATTCACAATAGAAGCCATCTGGGCACTGCTCAGAACCAAAACACTCTGGTTCGACACAGCGCATCTGGAGGATGTCGCAGTAGTACGGGCAGTAGCTGTCATCTCGACAGCCCTCCAAGCAGAGGCGGTTTTGGCAGATCTGCCTCGGTGGGCAATCTCGATCTTGCTGGCAGAACTCCTCCGCTTGGCGGCAACGTCCCTCTTCACAGATATGCCCCAAGCCACACTCCGCGTCGATGCGACACTCCTGCGGACGAGGGCGACACTGCCTCTCTTGACAGATCTGATCATCAGGGCACTGCCCATCATCTTGGCAGCCTGGATCGGGCATACAGAAGCCAAATTCGCAGACCAAGCCCGCGCCACAATCCTCATCTCGCTCACAATCAGGAGGCGGTAGAAGCACACAGAGGCCCGCCAAGCAAGCCTCCTCACCTACGCAGTCTGCGTCGTTGCGGCAGCCCCCAGGGGTTTGGCAAACACCTTGATCGCAGATATTCTCCTCCAGAGGACAATCCCAGTCATGCTCACAGAAGAAGGGCGGGATACAGCGCCCTCCTGTACAGCTGAAGCCACCGCCGCAATCTTCATCTTCACGACAGCGTATCGGTTGGCAGCTCCCTTCATCACAGCGCTCAGCGAAGCCGCAGTCATCATCCTCAAAGCAGTCTGGACGGGGTACACAGCGCGAGGAGGCGCAGTACTGTTGAGGTTCACAGTCTCGATCATCTCGACAGTGATCCACCTCGCGACAGAGGCCTCCAATGCAACGCTCCCCCAACGGACACTCTTGATCCTCCAAACAGAGCCCCTCAAGAATGCAGGTCCGGTTGAGAGGATCACAGATCTTCCCCAGTGCTTCACAATCCAGATCACGCTCACAGCGCCCGGTCTCTACACAGCGCTGCTCGATACAGGAGAAGAGAGGGCCACAGTCTCGGTTGACGCGACACTCCCCCATAAAGAGACAGCGACCCTCAATGCAACGCTCCTCCAGAGGACAGTCCTCATCGCGTCGGCAGTCCTGAGTAACTTGGCAGAGGAAGTCGATACAGCTCTGACCGGGAGCACAGTCCAGATCCTGGTGGCAATCACCCGTAAAGATACAGATCCCCCGGTTGCAGATCTCCCCCGGTCCACACTCCTCATGGCGCTCACACTCTAGAGGCGGAAGACAGTGGAACTCCTGGCAACGAAGAGGCTCGGGGCAGTCTCGATCCTGACGACATTCGCCCGTGAAGAGGCAGCGACCCTGACGACAACTCTCTCCTGGCTCACACTCTCCATCCTCCAAGCATTCTGGACGACAGCGCTGCTCTAAGCAGCGGAGGCCAGGGCCACAGTCAGCGTCTCTCTCACAGAAGCCCACCGGGATACAGAGGCCATTGATGCACTCCAGACCCGCTTCACAGAGGCGATCTTGATCACAGTCTGGTTGAGCTTCACAGCGGAACGCCCTACAGCTCATCCGCGCAGGGCAGTCTCGATCCTCACGACACTCCCCTACAAAGAGACAGCGCCCGCCTCGACACACCTCACCTGGGCCGCACTCGCGATCCTCTCGGCAATCAGGCCTAGGGATACATTGCCCCTGATCACAGATCTCACCAGGGGCACACTCCTGATCCTGCAAGCACCCCTGGGCAACACAGCGCTGCTCTTCACAGCGAAAGCCTGGGCCACAGTCCAGATCTCGATGGCAGTTCAATGGGCGACCTACACAGAAGCCCAACTCACAACTAAACCCTGGGTTACAGTCTGCGTCTCGTAGGCAATCGGGTGGCGGGATGTGGGCGCAGAGGCCCAAGTTGCAATCCAGACCTGGAGGACAGTCATCATCCTCTTGGCACTGATCTGCTAGACGACACTGACCATCCAGGCAGCGCAGCGGGTTGGGGCAGTCCTGTGGCCCCTGACACTCCAACTCCGGAATACAGCGCAGACTGACGCAGTGAGCCTCAGGACCGCAGTGCCAATCTTCACGACACTCCGCCGCCAAGCAGCGCCCAAGCTCACACTGCTCATCCTCTGCGCAATCTCGATCGTTGACACAGCCGATGGGCACACAGCGCTCATTGAGGCACTGATGTCCAGGCGCACACTCCTCATCTCGACGGCAGTCAGGCACACGCAGACAGCGATGGCTGCGACACTCACTGCCTATAGGGCAGTCCCAAGCATCGACACACTCTACCGCCTCACAGAATCCAGCCAAGCAAGCTTGATGGGGGCCACACTCCTGATCCTCTCTACAGTTTGGGGGACGACAAAGGCCCTCACGACAGCGGGTACCAAAGGGGCACTCCCAATCCCCATTGCAGTTCGCCAGGAGGCAGCGTCCCGTCTCACAGAGGAAGCCTTCAGGGCACTGATCATGGCTGTGACAGAGAGGAATCTCCACACAGCGCTCCGCTTCACAGGCCATCCCAAAGGGGCAATCTCCATCGCGTCGACACTCTGGACCAAAGAGACAGATCCCCTCCTCGCAGACCAAGCCAGGAGGACAGTCGCTGTTGCGGAAGCAGAGGTCATCGATGCAGCGCTCCGCCTCACAGCGCATCCGTGGGGGGCATTGCCAATCCTCTAGACACTCGGGGCTAAAGGTACAGCGCCCCTCGGTACAGAGGAAGCCAGGGAGACAATCACCATTCCCACGGCACTCAATTCGCTCCTGGCAGAGCCCATCCTGGCAGAACATCCCAGGAGAACACTCCCAATCCTCTCGACACTCAGGCTCCAAAAAACACTCTCCATCAATGCAGATCCAGTGCTCTCCTCCACAGTCGCGATCTGAGCGGCAGTTGGGGCTGACCTCACAGATCCCCTCAAGGCACTGTTCATGGGGGTGGCAGTCCAGATCTCCAAGGCAACCCCAGAAGAGACACTCCCCTTCGATGCAGCTCTCCAGGGGAGCACAGTCGAGGTCATCTCGACAGCCCTCTGGCCGGATACAGTGAGCTTGCTCCTCCAAACAGATCTCCCCTGGGGGGCAATCTTCATCAAAAATACAGCCCCCCGAATAACAGAACCCCTGCTCGCAGATCTCTCCATGTTCACAGTCAAAATCATCTAGGCAGAGGACACAATCGCCCTCTACAGAGCAGAGGAGAGGATCGCAATGTCTATGCTGTGTGCAGTACTCGATGCAGATCCTGCTGCTCATGTCACAGATGCCGCCAAGACAATCGCTGTGCTTTACACAGGGCATCTGGCAGAGGCCATCTCGGCAGATGTTGGGGGCACATTCCTCATCATCGACACAGCTGAGCTGCTCACAGCGCCCCTGGATACAGAAGCCACCCAGGCAATCTCGATCCTCCTGACACTCTAGAGAAGCATCCAGGGGATAGGCGCAGCTGCCATCAACACAGTGTTGGCCGTCGGGGCAGGGTATCTCCTCCCCACACGCTCCACTCAGGAGAGACTCAGGGACACAGATCTCCGAGACACAGACCTGCCCTGTAGGACAAAGGGTCTCGACACAGGGAGGACCCTCAACGCAGTGGAGGGCGACGCAGGTTTGTCCGGCGAGGCAATCAGAAGGGCTCTGACACTCCAAGCTGGAGCGACCACAGCCCAAACCAAAGAGCAGGAGGAAAAACAGGCTGTGGGCTTTCATCGCTTCAACTCCAAAACACTGAACTCAATCCGACGGTTCTTTTCTCGACCCCGAGCGCTGATGTTGGGAGCGATGGGCTTATCAGGTCCATAGCCCTTGGTTCTTAGGCGTATAGGGGCGATCCCAGCAGACACCAAATATGACTTTACGGATAAGGCCCGGTCAGCGCTAAGGCGGAGATTGACTTTGCGTCCCCCGCGGCTGTCTGTGTGTCCCGCGATGCGAAGCTTCTTGAGCTCTGGGTGGGCTCTGAGCACAGCAGCTAGGGCGTTTAAGGCAGCCTTAGAGCGCTTCTTGAGGCGAGAGGAGTTTTTGTGGAATTGAACCTTCCTACGGATGATCAAACGACGCCCCCTCAGCTCCGCCAAGGGACGGCCGCTCCTGCTCTTTTGTTGAACCGCTTCTGGTTGGAGGACAAAGCGCAGGTCTTGGCGTGCTCCCTGAAGCTCGACCCTCTTCTTAAGCTCCTTAAAGCCTGGAGCCCTGAGGCTGAGGCTATGCTCTCCTGGAGCCAAGCTGCCTTTAAAGGGAGCTGTGGCGCTGGAGCTGCCCTTTAAGCCTCCTAACTCAACCTCAGTTTGGAGCGCCTTACCCAGATGATCAAAGCTGCGCAGCTCAAACTCAGTCTTGGGGATCGGCTTGAGCTTGATCTTGAGGCTCAGCGGCTTATCCAACTTCAACTGATGTTGGCTGCGGATTTTTTGATAGCCCTCAGCTTGAACCGAGAGGTTCAAGTTTCCAGGGGGCAGCATATAACCCTCAAAGCGGCCTTGATGATCTGTGAGTTGGGGGCTGCGTCCTCTCCCTGAGCTGACCTGAGCGCCAGAGATAGCTGCACCGCTCTGAGCATCAAGGATCAGCCCTGAGAGCTTTAAGAGCTCAGGCTTGGGTGGAGGCGGTGGAGGCGATGGAGGCGGCGCTTGGACTCTCTTTTGAGCCTGGGGATCGAGGGTATAGGAGAGCCCCAGGTGAAGCATCCAGGGGGGCGTCGCAGGGATACCTGAGTAGGGCTCATCGCTGAACCCAAAGAGCAGCGCGCTCTCTAAACCCAATCTGGGCAGCGGAAAGCCTCTGAGCCCCGCACTTAGACTGTGAGGAGTGGAGGCAAAGCTGGGCTTTAAGGGGCTGTCCTCAGAGCGTCGATTCAGCTCCACCTCAAAGGGCAGGCTGATGCGATACTCCAGATAGGGAGCAACATAGCGGAAAGGGACCTCCAGAGCGCTCCTCAGAGTCATGCGATCATAGCGCGCGGTCTGAAGTCCCCACTCCTGCACAAGGGAGGGCTCCTCCAGCTCGCCGGAGTAGAGAGTTTCTGAGTTTTCAAAGAGATAGCTTAATTCCAAATGCCATCGGATGGGAGCGGTCTGGTTGCGCTTAAGATCAAGGGTTGTCAGGAGCCTTAGATCATAGTTGGCGCTGGCGATCCCCCCCTCTCCAAGGCCACTGATGAGATGGGTCGCGGCCCCAAATCCCAGAGCCATATCGGGGCGCAGAAAGTAGCCCAACTTAAAACCCAGAGAGAGATCTCCTTGAGTCTGGATCAGCTCAGGGCGACTTTGATTGTTGAGGTTGCTGCTGTTGCGAACAGAGCCAAAGGCCTCCAAAAAAGAGAGTGGGCTCCAGGCCAAGCTGAGGGCCGTGGCGGTGTATTGGTTCTGGGCTCCCTTGAGGGGGAAATCATCGCTCTCAAAGGTGAAAAGGCTGATCTTTAAGCGGATGCTGCTCTCTAAGCCTGGATCAGCAGACCAGAGCCGATAGAGGCCGTTGGCGCCCATGAGGCTGGGCATCTGTTGAGCAGCAGAGCGGCTGGGGGGGGCTGGCTTCAGCTTCGCAACCCCCTGATCCTCTTTGACTTTGCCTGGAGCGCCTTTGCTGCTCTTGGGAGCGACATCAGGGCTGGGTTTTCCAGGCGCAGAGAGAAAGATAAAGAGCAGGAGAGAGATCATAAATCCTTCCAGAGTCAAAGGAGGCAGTCTAGCAGCCTGGGGGCTTAAAACTCTTCCCTTATCCTTGACTTACTTGAGCTTCAACTCATTATGAGAGCGCTCATACGCCGGATAATCTCGCCTTTTTATTTTTTCTTCTCAAGCTCAGAGAGTGGAGGTCGATGAGCCGAGCGGGTCCAGCGGATATACTTAGCCAAAAATAGGTGATGAGATGTGGGTCGAGCATCAGACACAAGAGGGATTGTTTCGCCAAGCGATGAACTTGGAGTTGCTCCTTCAAGATTCTCAAGCGAGCGCAGATCGTGTCGGGCGCTGGATCGATGCCATCGAACCTTTGGCTCTCCGCATTAAAGTTCAGGCTGAGATGTTTTGCCGAGGTCGTTGGCAGATTCGGAACAGCGCCCAGGCAATCATCCTCCTGGGCCTTGATCGTGTTCGGCGCATCCTCAACCTTTTCTTGGATGAACTCTGTCCCCAAGAGAACCCAGCTCGATATGCTCTGATTTAGGCTTTGTTTGAACTCGTTGCTCGTATGAACTACGATTAATTGCCAACCAGTTGGGGAGCCTGAAATATGGCTTCGGTAAGCCGATTTATGGGTGAAATATTCTTAGTAAGAAATAGAATGGACTTAAAGATGATGTTTGTTGTTGTTTTAGCAGCTGTAAATTCGGATTATATGCCTGACATAGGGGCTGTGTTTCTTAGATTAACCGGATAGGCTGACAGTTTCTTTAAAAAAAAAGAAAAGCAAAGTCTTATTGGACGGTGATTGTGTATGAAATGGTGTCAATAGATGCTGAATAATCTTTAATCTTCGATAGGATTAAACTTGATTCTGACAATCATTTTGCCTGATCGTTCCGTTTTCGGTAGTCCTTAGCGATATCAGCTGCTTAAATTTGCTTTTTTGCGAATAGACAATGATCTCACTGCCAAGCCCTTCTGCTCAGTGGGCTCATGGCAGTGACTACAAGAGAGTCATTTATGGCGTGGGAAACCAGCAAGACATTGATCTCATTTCAGATAACTTAAAACGGAACGAGCGGGTTTTATACTTTATCTTCAGCGTGAATTGCTACAAACACCATCTGTATCGATATACACATTGCCTTCATCTGTAATACAAAGTGCTCCTAATAGATTTCCGCCGGTGACTGCATCTGTTCCTCCAGATGGAAGATCCATTATAGATAATTTGCTGCCTGGGTCCGCGGTTCCAATGCCCAAATTTCCATTGATCGTCAATCCCGAGAAACTCGGTGAAGATATTGTACGAACATCTTGATCGATATTCTGTGAGATGTCCACACCATCAACTGTACCTGAGATGGAAAGATTCCCGCCTGATATACCTACAACAGCATATTCATATCCACGAAGTTCCCAATTAATGATGTCAATCCAATTTGCATCACCAGTATTTTGAGTTACATTGATTTTGTATTTTTGGTAAGGGCTTTGTAGTTCAACTGGGATATCATATTCTCTTATTTCAGCATTTGACCATCCCCCTTGCTCGTTTTTTGTGTCTAAAACAACCCAAGAATTCCCATCCCATCCTTGGAACGTCCAGTTTTTAGGGAACCGTGAACAGCAATATCCCCCTAATGTATATTGTGTGATTACTCTTTTGCTTCCTGCGAATTCATATATAATGGTAGCACCGGCAACAGGGCTAAATCTAGCAACGCCAGCTGCTTCTGTAACTGCAAAAAGATCATATCCATTCCCCAATCCTGTTGATGAAATAGTATGGCCTGAAGCAGATACATAGTCTTCATGAAACTCACTCTGTCTAGTAGGCAATAATATTGGAGGGTGAATTGAAATTTCAGAAAACTGAGGGGAATCTTCAATATTCAAGTCTTGATTAAAACCAGTCCAAGCTGTAACTTGAGTCGTTCCATCATGAAAATTGATTCTTCCAAGATTTACATCGCCGCCTGTTGATAAATTACCTGATATGTCAATATTCCCATCTGCTATTTGAGTCGTTCCATCATGAAAATTGATTCTTCCAAGATTTGCAGCTCCGCCTGCCGAAAAACTTCCTGATATGTCAATATTCCCATCTGCTATTTGAGTCGTTCCATCATGAAAATTGATTCTTCCAAGATTTGCAGCTCCGCCTGCCGAAAAACTTCCTGATATGTCGATATTTCCACCTGCTATAACCACAGAAGCATCTTCATAACCTCGAAGTTCCCAATTCAGTATATCGATCCAATTTGCATCACCGTTATTGCTGGTTACATTGATCCTAAATTTCTGATATGGATTTTGTGATTCCGGGGGAAGATTATATTCTTTTATTTCAGCGTTTGACCACGCTATTTGTTCGCTTTGAGTATCCAAGATGATCCATGAGCTACCATCCCACCCTTGGAATGTCCAATCCTTCGGGAAACGTGAACAACAATATCCCCCTAATGTATATTGTGTGATTGTTCTTTTGTTTCCAGCAAACTCATATGTTATGGTAGCACCAGTAGCTGGGCTAAATCGAGCAACACCAGCTGCTTCTGTAACAGCAAACAGGTCATATCCATTACCTAATCCTGTAGCTGAAATTGTGTGTCCTGAAGCTGACACATAATCTTCATGAAATTCGCTTTGTCGAGTTGGCAATAACGATTTTGGAAGAATTGATACTCCAACAAACCGAGTTGAATCAAAAGTATTCAGATCTTGGTCAAAAACTGCACCATTATTGACTGCAGTATTTTGAAGTGTTCCGTCTGAAAATTGGATTTGTTCGACAAGGATTGTTCCACCTACACTAAGATCTCCAGATGTTCCTGTATCTGCATCTACACGCATGAACTTGCTGGCATGTAAGTTATCGAGACGATCAGCATCTATTCCTGAATTTTCACCATCGACGGTGAGGATCAAATCAAGAATTACTGAGGGAGAGGCTGGATCGTCATTACGGATAAAAACACTGCTGTCATGACCATCAAGACGATCTGCGTCCAAACTACTGCCTGAACCATCAGATGCTAAAAGCAAATTCATGAGTTGGGCCGCATTTCGGATGAAAACGCTACTGTCATGTCCATCAAGACGATCTGCATCCAAGTTGCTCCCATCACCATCGATAGTTAAAAGCAATTCTATTAGTTGAGCAGCTGTACGGATGAATGTGCTGCTATCATGGCCATCGAGGCGGTCAGCATCCAGACCACTACCAGTACCATCAGCTTCTAGAACAAGAACCATGATTTGGTCGCCATTCTGAAGAAAGGCAGCGCTACTGATTCCATCAAGAGTATCTGCGTCTAGGCCGCTTCCAGCGCCATCGACAACCTTAAGCGCGGTCAGAACCTCTTGAGGAGTATCATAACCAACGCCCCCATTCTCTCCAGGCAAACCAGGCCCAACCCAATTTCCATCAATGTCAATAATCTGTTGACCTCCTACATGAATGCTACGAGGAGTGATGTCTCCAGTCACATTTTTAGATATTAGAGCATAAGGTACACTAGAAAGTCGAATGCGAGGCAACATTCCTATTCCATCTATACCCACTTCTAAAAAACGACTTCCACTATCAAAAACATCTCCGAAGGGGGATTGAACCCCTAATTCAACGCTGTAGTAACCCTCGTTGACGTTGAGATCATGCTCTTCGGACCATAACAAAGCCCCTCCCTCAGCTTGTCCGTAGAGGCCAAATCCCAAGCTGGTCAGACCCTCCCGGGGGGTTCCTTGAGCATCTGTTAAGAAGCCTGTTTGTTGGATTGTGTTGGGTATTGCCAAGGCAATAGAGGGGAGAAGGACGAGAGCGATCCATCGCATTTTGCTTTACTCGCTGAGGCGCAGTTATGCAATTCTATAATGCTGATAAGGTTGTTGCAATAGTCCGGTCATTTTTAGGCAGCGATGAGGCCGTGGTCTATGAGCGCGGGTA
>CAYLJJ010000006.1:69422-119366 GCA_964384025.1 uncultured Nannocystaceae bacterium | reverse complement strand
GATCTCGACGAGGGCCACGCTCATCTCGATCTCGGCGATATCCACCACGCTCATCTCGATCTCGACGGGGGCGCTCATCTCGATCTCGACGAGGAGCCCCCGGTTGCTCTGGTTCTCGGCGATATACTCCTGGTTCACCTCGCCTTTGCTGATATTCACCCTGTACATCTTTGCCTCGACGAGGACCGCCACGCGCACCTCTGCCTCGACGAGGGCCACCGCGCTCATCTCTGTCTCGATGAGGGTTACGCTCCTCTAAACTCAGCTCTTCGTAGCGTTTTAAACGCCTCTCTTCTTCAGGGCTGGGAGAGATCATCAGAGCTTCGATCTGTTTTCGAGGGTCCAAATTGAACAGAAAACAGGGGATCGCGCCGTTGCGTAAACTGAGCCGCTCCTTTTCCTCCAGCGCTAAGGCGGTATAAGGGCTCTCTTCCGCCAGCAGAATCCAGACTTTCCAATCCCCAAAATGCTCGTGTAGGACGCTTCCAAGACGCTGATAGAGCCATTTCAGATCTGTGGGCCTCAGGCGATTTCCATAAGGAGGGTTACAGAGGATCTTTCCCGTGGGCTCAAGGGTCTCCTCGGTAACATGATCAAGGGTCTCCTCGGTAACATGATCAAGGGTCTCCTCGGTAACATGATCAGGGGTCTCCTCGGTAACATGATCAGGGGTCTCTTCCTCAACTACTTCCCCTTCTGATCCAAGGACTCCAGGTTCCTGAAGAGTCTCCTTAAGCGCCTCTAGCGCTTCCTGATGAGCGCTTCCTGAAGCTCCCCCTGGTCGCGCCTCCTCCATTAGGCTGACCTCAAAAGTGATCAGATGATCCACCCCAGCACGAGCGGCGTTGCGCTTCGCCTGCTCAATCGCCTCCGGGTTTAGATCGGAACCTCGAATATTCAATCGAGGGGTGAGGATCAGGGCCTCGCGTCGCTTTAACCAACGCTCAAACTGGCCCTTGT
Source organism: uncultured Nannocystaceae bacterium (assembly GCA_964384025.1). GTDB lineage: Bacteria > Myxococcota_A > Bradymonadia > UBA7976 > UBA1532 > CAYLJJ01. The sequence continues at coordinate 118,406 of CAYLJJ010000006.1, read as the reverse complement.
TGTGACCCTGCCAACGCTGGAACCCAAAGCCGATCTGCTTTAGACGGCTGAGCCCAGGCGGAACCTTCGTTGCCATAAGGGCAGCTTCGATCAATAGAGTGCCTGAGCCACAGAGAGGATCAAAGAGAGGCTCTTTGGGTTGCCAGCCGCTGTATTGAAGGATCGCCGCCGCCAAAGTCTCCTTGAGCGGTGCGTCTCCCCCCTCAAGGCGATAGCCCCGTTTGTTGAGGCGCTCTCCACTGGAGTCCAGGCTGAGAGTGCAGTGATCATTCTTGATGCGTAGGTTGATGCGCAGGTCTGGGTTGCGTCGATCTACATAGGGGCGTCGCCCCAACTCCTCTACCATCGAATCACAGAGAGCATCTTTGCTCTTCTGGTTGATAAAGAGGGTGTGGTCCACCGCGCTCTTATCGCTGCTGGAGTCCATCGCAAAGGTATGACGCAGGGTCATCCAGCGGCTCCAGTCGATACGTCGAACTCCCTGATAGAGAGCTTCCTCGTCTGGAACAGGGAACTCAGCGATAGGCAAAAGAACACGATTGGCAACACGACACTCCAAGTTGGCCAACCAGAGCTGTTCTAAAGTGGCGGCCTCTACACCAACCCCTCTATGGCTGGTATGGATGGAGTCAAAACCCAGAGCTTCAAGCTCAGCGGCAAGGAGATCCTCCAGGCCCGCATCACAGGTGATAAAGAGGGGACGAGGCTGAGCAAAAGGGCTGCGACGGATGGTAGGGTTCATCTTCGAAAACGCCAGCTTGTATGAGGGGGCCGCCGCTGAAAATCAGGGGGGCACGTGGACAGAAGTTCAGCCTCTTCCCTCAGGCTGGGATCAAGGCGAAAGCGTCGAGCGTTGGTAGAGAAATACACGGTTCCGCCGGGTCTGGCTACAGTCAATGCTGTGTTGATCAACGCCCGATGATCTCGACGGAGATCTAAGGTTCCGCGCATCGCCTTGCTGTTGGAGAAGGTGGGGGGATCCAAGAGGATAATGTCCCAACGCTCCCCCTCAGTCCAAGCCTCTCTAAGGAATTCCCATGCATCCGCTCGAACAAAATGGTGCTGGGGGCCTTGCAGCTTGTTCTCCTCTAGATTCTCCTCAGCCCAATCTAAGTAGCGATTGGAGAGGTCTACTGTTGTTGTCATTTCTGCCCCTCCCGCCGCCGCATAGACCGTAAAAGCTCCTGTATAGGCAAAGAGGTTGAGAAAGCGTTTGCCCTGGACCTCTCCTCGGATGCGCCTTCTGAGCAGGCGGTGGTCCAAAAAGAGCCCTGTGTCTAGATAGTCCTGCAGATTGACCAGAAAACGCAGCCCCCCCTCCTCTACTGTGAACCGCGTCTGAACATCTCCCCTGCGTTTGTACTGCCCTGCGCCTCGTTGTCGTTCCCTGCGTCTCAGATGTACGCTCTGGGCTTCGGTCAGCTCCTGAGCTGCCGCGCCCATACTCTCCAACCAAGCTTCAGGGCGCTCCTCCTTGAGGAACTCAGACAGATAGAGGCGTAGGGCTCCGTCCAGATCACGGTAGAGGTCCAGGGTCAAGGGGATCTCTGGGATATCTCGATCATAAACGCGAAAACAGCTGATCCCCTCTCGCCGCGCCCAACGCCTGAGATGTCGCAGGTTTTTACGCAGGCGGTTTTGAAACATCTCCTGTTGAGCGGAGAGATCAGCCATGGTGCCTTCTTTGTTTTTTAGGGCTCAGGGAGGGATTTCTGAGGAGGGGAGAGAGGAGCAGCTCAGTTGAGGTTCATCTGCTGCTTGAAGAGGATCCCCTTCTCACTGAAGTGTGTGGAGTAGCTGATTGTCCCGAGAGCCTTCATGATGCCCTGAGCCATATCCATCATCTTCTTCTGCTCAGTTTGCATCTCAGGAGGCATGGAGGCCATCCCGGCGTTGAGCTGTCCTTCAACAGCACCCATAAACTTGGACATATCGTAATTGACAGCGATAAAGGGAGGATCGCTGGGGGCCTTGACCTTGAGAAGCTTGGCCAGTTTGGCCTCTTCACCCTTACCGATGGAGAGAGCAATGCCGCTCTTGGTCATGGCGATATGAGGAGCCTCAAGCATCGGGGCGGCCATCGGGGGGATCGCTTCAGCGGGTAAGGCGACAGGCTTAGCATCTGTCTTGATCTCCAACTTAGCTAAAGGAGGCATCGCCTTGGCTGCCATCTGTTTGATCATCGCCATCGCCTCATCAGCCTTCTCCATGCTGATGACGAGGGAAGCCTTGATGTTGCTGGGCGCATCACCCTTGAAGTCGGCGCTCTTGAGCACGAGGTTAAAGCCACGAATGTTGTTGACGAAGGGGGGAATCATCATCTTGCTCATCTGAAGACCCTCAGCGGCCTCTTTGACGCCCTCGTTCATCTCCGCAAAGAACATGCACTGGTAGGGCTTAGCCTTCATCCCCTCGATGGTCTTCTTGGTCCAATCAATAAACTTACCTACGTTCAAGCCCAAGCCCAAAGAGAACATCACGTCCTTGCTCTCACCCAGACCGGGGACAGAGGCGCTGAGCCCCTTCAGCTCTTTGGCCAGAGCAGGCTCTAAGGCGATGAGATACTCAACCGCCCAGACCGTCGCGCTCATCTGCTTGTAACCAAAGGACAGATTGGGCGCCTTAGCGACCATCGCCTTGATCTCATCATTGCAGTTTGGAGGCAGCTTTCCCATTCCATGAGGCAGAGCCCCCCAAACCTTGGCGTTGAGCCCCTTGGACTCACCCAAAATGGTCTTGGCGATGCCCATGGTGTCGATGAAGCCCAGGGCGTAGCCCCGCCAGTTGTTGTTGATCATCAGCTCTTTAAGGGTGTTGGCGCTGGCGATGCTCTTCTCCAGCTTCTTCTGACCCAAAAGGACCGGCATCAGCTCAGCGGAGAGCTTCTCAGGGATCATCCCCGCAACCAGCTCATTGCCTACGAGGGCTACAGCCCACTCCATCCCATCCTCAGCACCACCCCAGTACTCCTGCTCGCCAAGCTTCTTGACGGGGGCCTTCATCCCCGATTTCTTCTCTACACGCTCTATCATCGCCTTAAAGACCTTGGCGTCTTTGAGGGTGATGCGGAAGGCGGGCATAACACCCAAGCCGTAAAGAGCGAAGCTGGGGTTGGTGCTGAAGCCCATCTCCTCTAGGCCCTTCTTGTTCAGCTTGCCCTTGAACTCCTCAAGGAGAGCCTTGCCCAGCTTGTCGGTGTTCTCATCAGTGAGGGCCTTATCGATCTGCTGATTCATGAAAGCAAAAACTGGCTCCATGATCTTGAAGATCTTGTCAGAGGCGACCTGAGGTATCTCCTCCAAGTTGGCAAAAACATAGGGGGTCTCTGCCGGAATGTAGTCAAAAAAGCTGGGCGTCTTGGCTTGAGCCGCAGCTTCCGCGCCGGTCTTTCCAGTGTCCCCTTTCTTGTTGCAACCAAAAGAGAGCAGAGACAGCGCAGTGATCAGCGCCAAAAGAGTCTTCCCCATAACGTCCCCCAAGGCTCTCGCCTGTTGTGGTCCATGAATTTGTGCTCGCCTACCAAGTGGAGAGAGGGAAGGCAAGCTTTATCATCAGAGCCCCTCAAGAAGAACGCAGAAGATCAGCATTTAAGAAACAGGTATCTCTCTATAAGAATGTAGAGATAATGGTGGTTTTCAATGATAAAAATCCTCAGCCCAACGCTCCTGTTGCTCCTCTTTGCCTGTGGTGAAGGGGGAGGTTCAAGCGATAACAACAAGCTGGATATTTCAACAATCTCAGATCATTCGCTTCCTTTTGATCTTGGAGATCTCTCCTCTGCTCCCTTGGATGTTCAGTTTCAGGAGCAACCCAGCCAAGATGAAGGGTTCAGGGATAGGCTCCTTCCAGACGCAGCTTTACCCTGGCCTGAGCACTGTCCCATCGAGGCTCCTCCTCCCGAATGGCTGGAGCAAAAAGAGCAAGGCGGAGATATTCGCTGCGCTGATCAAGTGTTGGAGATCAGAGCCTACGCTGAGGGCATCATCCAACTGCGCTATCACCCTCCAGAGATCGAGCCTCCCCGCTCCTGGGTGGTAAAGCCCCCCTTAATCCCTCCAGAGTTTTGGATGGGCGCGCAGGGAGGGCGAGCGCTGCTCTGCACTCAAGAGTGGGTCCTTGGCGTGGATCAACATTGCCATCTGAAAGCCAGCGATCGGGAGGGTCCCCTGGTCGAAGATGGAGAGGCGGGAGGTTGGCGCTCAGAACCTGAGGGTTTTCTGCTCCAACGAGAGAGTCCCCTTGATGAGGTCTTCTATGGTTTTGGGGAGCGCAACGGTCCCCTTCAGCGCAGAGGGCAGCGGATGATCTTCTGGAACACCGACGCCTATGACACAGAGCATGGAGGTTTTGGCCCCGATCAAGACCCCCTCTATCTCTCAATACCCTTCTTTATCGGCTTACGAAAAGGGCGCGCTTACGGGGTCTTTAGCGATCACAGCCCCTGGCTCTCTATCGATATGGCCGCCTCAGATCCAGAGCGTTACCAGATTCAGGGCCGAGGGGCCAGCCTGGAGCAGTACCTCATCGCGGGACCAAAGATGTCTGAGGTGTTGCGCCGTTACGCTGAGATCAGCGGAAAAATGGAGCTGCCCCCTCGTTGGGCCCTGGGCTATCACCAGTGCCGTTGGGGCTATGAGTCGGCTCAGCGTGTGTTGGAGATTGCTCAGGAGTTGAGGGCGCGACAGATCCCCGCTGACGGTCTTTGGTTGGATATTCAACATATGGAGGGCTTTCGAACCTTCAGTTGGGGTCCCTCCTTCTCAGATCCTCAAAGCCTCATCCAAGGGCTGGACGAGCTGGGCTTCAAGCTTACGCTTATCGCCGATCCAGGCATCAAGGTGGATGCAAACTGGCCCCTTTTTCAGGAGGCCCAGGAGAGGGGGCTCTTTATGCGTTGGCCTGATGGTCGGCTCTATGAGGGGATCGCTTGGCCCGGCCCCTCCGCTTTCCCAGACTTCAGCCTGGCAGAGGCTCGGGACTGGTGGGCAGAGCAGATCGCAGGGCATGCTCGTCTGGGAGTTCGTGGGATCTGGCTGGATGTCAATGAACCCACCATTTTCCCTGAGGGCGGCGCAGGCACAACGCCCCCTGATGAGCTGCTTTTGGCTGGAGGGAGCTTGGGAGAGCTTCACAACCTCTATGCCCTCCTCCAAGCACAGGCGACTCAAGAGGGTCTGCTGAGGGGAGCGCCAGGACACCGCCCCTTTATCCTGAGCCGCGCGGGCTACTCTGGTATCCAAAGCTACGCCGCGATCTGGACAGGAGATGCCCCCAGCAGCTGGGAGAGCCTCCGGCAAGTCCTGCCGATGCTCCTCAATATGGGGCTTTCAGGGATCCCCTGGGTGGGCAGTGATGTGGGGGGCTACTCAGGCCATGCCAGCCCTAAGCTCTTCGCCCGCTGGATGGCTTTGGGTTCTCTCTCCCCCTTTTTTCGCGGCCATGTCACCCAGGGCGTGCCGGGGCAGGAGCCTTGGATGTTTGGCCAGGAGGTAGAGGATATCAGCCGATCCCTCATCCAGCAGCGCTACAGGCTGCTGCCCTACCTCTATACCCTCTTTGCCGAGGCCCATGAACACGGAGCCCCCATCCTGAGGCCCCTGATCTACCATTTTCAGGAGGAGTCAGAGCTTCAGGAGCTTGAGGATCAAGCCCTCTTGGGGCCCTCTCTGCTCCTGGCTCCTGCGCTGGAGGAGGGGAACGAGAGCCGAGAGATCCTGCTGCCTCCAGGACGCTGGCTGGGCTTTCGCTCTGGGGCGCTCTTTGAGGGCCGCTTTGAGCGCAGGCTAAAGCTGGCCGATCTGCCCCTCTTTCTTCGGGAGGGGGCGATCATCCCCCAGGCTCCCTTCTCTCAGCGAGCAGATGAGCCCATCTCTGCGCTCTGGTTGGATCTCTACCCTGGCGTTGGACCCTCAGAGTTTCTCTATTACGAGGATGAGGGAGAGGGTTTCGGTTACCGGGAGGGGGAAGATTACCGAGTGCGCTACCAGCTCAGCCCCCAAGTTTGGGGGGCTGTACTCCAAGCCTCAGCCTCCGAGGGGCGTTGGCACCCCCCTCCGCGACCTTTCAAGCTGCGCTTCCGTCCTGTAGATCACCCCCCTGAGGCGGTCCTCCTGGATGGTGTGGCTTTGGAGGCTCAGGGTTCCCTGAGGCTTGAAGCCCCTGGTTTTCATTGGGATCGAGAGGATCGCAGCCTCTGGGTAGCTCTCCCCAGAGAGTCAGATTTCCTGCTTCAGGCCCACTACAATCCTGCCCTTGAAGATCGTGCTCAAGTCCAGCTCTTCCTCTCTGTTCAGGTCCCCCCAGGGACCCCCCAAGATCAGCCCATCTACTTTGCGGGCGATCCCAACGCTTGGGAGGGGATCCCTCTGGAGTGGGTGGCTGAAGATCGCGCTGAGGGCCTCATCTCAGTCCCTCGGGGAGCTTGGTTTGAGTACAAATATCACCGAGGTGACTGGGACACGGTGGAGAAGTGGCCCCATTGTGAAGAGGCTCAAAATCGCTATGGTTTCGGGAGCGCTGCGCCTCGAAGAGATCGGGTCTTTGGTTGGAGAGATTGGTGTGATTCAAAGGCGCGGCGAGGCCCTCAGGCACCTTGAGAGATTGAACTCTCAGGAGCGGGTGCTCTCGCTAGGGCTGGGCGGCGGCGCTGATCGCTCCAGGAAGGACGATACTCACGAGGATATAAAACAGGAGCGATATGAGCCCCAGCCCAAACCCGAGCCAGAGCATCTTCCCTCTCTTTTTTCGGCTGAGCCACAGGCCCAAGCTTGGGATCCCCAAAAACAGGGGAACCAGCAGCAACATGAGGAAGCCCATCTGCTTATCGCTGCTCACATGGCTGCTGAGGAACACCAACCCCAGCGCTCCAACCATCAGCGAAGCAGAAAAAGCCGCCAGCAGCGAGAGTGAGTTACAGAGAGTGGCGATGGCTTTCATAAGAGCCCTTTTGACTAAGTGACTGGAATTCTAGCACAATCGATAGAAAGCTGCTCAGACTTCTGATGAAGCCACCCTGCGGTTCAGTTTGCTGCTGGGCAGAGGGATGTGAGGCGCAGCAAAAAGCTGAAGCGGTCTGGAACTTCGATGTAGATTTTAGAAGCACCCTGGAGGTTTCCATGCTCAGCCTGTTCCTGATGCTGCTCAGCTGTCCCCCAAACAGCGGCGTGACCCGATGGGAGGGCTTTAACGCCAGCTTTCGTGCGTTGGGGCGTCGCTTCGAGGTTCAAGGTGCCCTTTGGGATCGCGATAAAGATGGACGACCATCCAACGCTGATCTCTTTCGCATCGACAGCGCTCGTATGGGAAGAACCACCCTCTCCAAGATCAAAGGCCCAGTGACCATCCGAGGACGTTTGGCGAAGCTCTTCGCCCGTCGCTTCCGCAAGATCGGGGCAAAGCTTTCCAAGCGTTGCTTCCCAGTGCCTAAGGCTGGGGGTCTTCCTCGCTTTAACAGTCCTGCTGCATTGGCCCGCTATCTCAAGCGGAAGGGGAGTGGAGATCAGCCCTCGGCGACAGAGCAGATCAGATCAAAGATGCAGGGGCAAGCGGAGCTGATCTGTCGTGGCGCTCAGCATATCTCCGAAGCCGCCTTGGCCCAGCGCTTAAGAGCGAGGCGCAAAGGAGCAAGGAAGCTCCTCAGACGCATCTCCGTCGAGGTGGCGCGAGAGTATGCGCTCAAGTGCGCGCGTATGGAGCTCAAGAGCAAGCCCTGATCACCGCGGTAGGCTCAGGCGCTCCTCCATAAAGCTCGACAGCCGCTCTGCGCGAGCATCCCAGCTCAAATCCTGGGAGCGAGCGCGTGCTCGTCGAGCGAGCCCCTGGCGCAACACCTCCTCTTCCATAAGCCGCTTTAGCCCCCGAACCAGCGCCCCTACATCGTCCGGTTGAACACGCAGAGCGGTCTCTTCCTGGATGAGCAGCTCCTCAGTATCGGGGACCTCCCCGGTGAGGATCGCCCGCCCTGCTGCGAGATACTGAAAAAGCTTAATGGGCAGCACCGTGTTGCCCACCTCCTCCAACGGCTTACAGCTGGGGGGGATCACCAAGACATCAGCAGCGCTGATCGCCTGACTCAGCGCCGTGCCTCTGAGATAGCCTCGCAGGCTAACATTGGGCAGACGCTCTGCCCAGCTGCAGATCTCCTGAGCCTCTGAGCTGTCAGCATCACCGATGAGGTTGAGTTGATATTGAGGTAGGCGCTCAGCGGCTTCTAGGAGCAGTCCGATCTGCTTGGCGGCTGAGAGGCGCCCAGCATAGGCGAAGGTAGGCGCCTCTCGCATCCCCAGGGCAGCGCGAGCCTCGTGGGGAGCTTGAGAGCTGGCGAAGGCCCGCTCATCGAAGCCGTTATAGATACAGCGCAGCTTCTCTGAAGGGAGCCCATCCTCTAAAAAGCTGCGGCGGCAGTACTCCGAGTGAGTCACCAAACCCAGGAAAGAGGGACGCTGAGCCAGTAAGCGTAGGGGTGTTCTTGCCAGAGGGAACTGCTGAGTCAGGGGACGGTAGGTCTCAAAGAGAGTGGGTAGCCCTCGTAAGAGCCCTCCCAACAGAGGAAGGACGATACGCACATAGAGGAGGTCATAGCTCTTGCTGCTGGAGCTGGGGAGGGCCAAGAGAGCTTGTGTCAGCTTGGCGAAAGCGCGAGGACCGGGGAGGAGGCCGGGCAGAGAGTGGAGACGGAAACCACAATCATCCTGATACCAGTCCGCCAGCTCTTGATGGAGCGCCTCAAGATCGGGGTGTGGGCTCCAAGGGCTTCGAGGGAGATAGAGATCCACCTGAGCCCCTTGACGCACTAGAGCAGAGAGCGTCCGAGTTACTTGAACGGTTAAAGTGTCTCGGCTGGGGAAGAGCTCATCGACGACACAGGCGATGCGCATCAGAAGGGGCTCTGTGGCTGCCCACGTTGAGGCCGCCACTCATCAGGGGCGCTGCATGTACGGGCACAGCCCACAGTGCAGCCCTTGTTACAATCCTTGGGGGTGTGAAACTGCTCCTTAAGATCGGCGGGGCTATACTCCATCAGCGCTTTCCCCCAGAACTCACGGGTCTGAGAGCACCAGCGCACCATCCCATGCTCATCTACATAGAGATAGCGACTCCCCGAACGGCAGCGGAAGGGCGCTCTCCCCTGCCTCATCAGCGTGGCACGGTAATCCCCTGCTTCCTTAAAGCGTCGACCGATACGCCCTTGGATCTGGCGATAGATCTCCATCTCCTCAGGGCTGGATTGCATCTGCCCCTCATGATCATGGAGCACCAGGACGCGTGGGATAAAGCGGTGCTCCTGAGCAAACTTGACTACCTCCAGCGCTTCTCCAGGTGGGGCGCTGCCCAGGACCCCGCTGAGGACCACCTTAAAGCGGGCCTCCTCTGCGATCACCTCCAACTTCCGTCGAAGGGTCTTGAGCACCTTGATTGTGGAGTCATTGGGCTCCACTCCATCCACGCTGATCTGCATCTCTTGGAGCCCCGCTTCATTGAGGCGCTGCACCTTCTCTCGATTGAGAAGATAGGCATTGCTGATCATCATCAGCTTATGAAAACGGCGCTTTGAGCGAGCGTAGTTGAGCAGTTCAAAGATCTCTGAGTGGAGCATAGGCTCTCCACCAGTCAGCTCCAACGCGAAGCAGCCCAGATCAGCGATCTTGTCGATCCGCTCCTTGAGGAGCTCCACAGAGACGGGAGGAGAGTGATCATCGAACTCATTACAGTAGGTGCAGGAGAGGTTACAGCGGCGGGTGACCACAAGCTGAACCAGGAAGGGAGAGTAGAGGAGGCGTTTGAGGGGGTTTATACGGGTCATCTGCTTTATGTTTTTTGTAGCTTGGCCTTCATAGAGCGAATGCAAGCTGAGGTCCAGAGCCCTAGATCTCTTCAAAGCCGCCCTGCACTTTAGCGAACCCAGCGGAACCCTTTCGCTCTGTTTTCGGTTATCTGACATAAAGGGGGCATCCGTGGCAGTGGACAGCTGCTACGCAAAACCAAAGAGCCTTAAGCCTTCTTGAATTTATTTAGCCTTCTTCATCGCCGAAAAAGAGCCACACCCAAAGGGTTTTTGAAGCGCCAAACACAGCCATATGCTTTCCAAGGGTCGCTTGAAATTCATATACTTCGCGAAGCCCATCTTCGAGCCAAACAGATGTTGGCGATGCGATCTTTTCCTGGTCTAACACGCTGGGAACAGATCAATTGAGAGAGGAGGAACTGAAAGATGCTCAAGAGGATCTTCTGGACTGGACTGTTCCTCAATCTCTTGGGAGCAAACTTAGGCTTTGCTCAGAAAACTTCAGGCCTCAAAGCAGGGCTTCAAACTCCAGCGAACCCAGCAGGGGAGCTCTTTCAGCGGGAGTGGACTGGACGTATCCTCCTGAGCGCTTCTCTGCCTGGAGAGCCTGTCCAAGAGCCCACCCCTCTGGTGATCCGCGATCAGGCCGCCTATACCGCCTTCTTAGAGCGCCTGCCTCGCTATAAAATCCAGAAAAAAGCCCCCGCGCCTCCCAGTGATGATCCCCTATTAAAGAGACCCCACATCGACTTTTCCAAGCAGATGCTCTTGGTTCTGATCCGAGCTGACAGCATGTATGTGGCTCCGCGATTGAAGGAGCCAGCGGTGGATATGGACAGCCGCTTGGTGGTTCTAAAGCATCTCCCTCCCTTGGGCGATACCCAGATGCACGCCGCTCGCGGTGATGTGGGTATGTACCATGCGGTGCTTATCAAGCGCTTTGATAAGCTGCGCTTCATCAAGGAGCGCAAACCGACGCCATGAAAGCTGGAACCCTCTCGCTCCTCTGGCTCCTCTTGCTGGCTTGTAACTCCAAAGAGGAGAACTCATCAGGGCGCAGAGGGGATGCAGCCCTGGATGGTGCTCAAAGTGATGAGCTGCTCGGCGTCGAGTACAACGCGGTGGCTCTGGGACGCTCCAACCAGGGCCGCCCCATCATCGTAGAGCGCTTTGGTCACTCTGGCCCAGTGCTGCTCCTCTTCCATACCATTCACGGCAATGAGCATCCCAGCCAGCAGCTGGGAGAGCGGATGCGCTCTCAACTCCTCCTCCATCCCGAACTGAGCCAGGGCGTACAGATCCTCCTCCTCACCCTCGCCAACCCTGATGGGTGGGCGAGGGGGAGCCGAGCCAATGCCCAGGGCGTAGATCTCAACCGCAACTTCCCCGCAGCTAACTTTCAAGCTTCTATCGATTATGGCCCTTCCCCCGCCTCTGAGCCTGAGACGCAGCTCCTGGTGGCCTTGCTGGAGGCCACCGATCCCCTGGCGATAGTCAGCGTTCATTCCCCCTTTGACTTCATCAACTACGATGGCCCCGCCGAGCTGTTGGCTCACGCAGCAGCGCTGCGCAGCGGGATGGCTATAGATCTCGATCTGGGATTCTATCCAGGCTCCTTTGGGGCCTGGGCTGGACAAGAGCTGGAGATCCCCACGCTCACCTTGGAGCTGAGCGCGGAGCTGCCCAGCCTCTTTGAGCATGGGCCGGGGATTCAGGTGGAGGAGGCGGCTCTAGAGTATGTGCGCAGCTTGGGAGAAGAGGGGCCTCTGCTCTCAGAGCTGCTCGATGGAGAGAACGAGGCGGAGGATTATCAGCTCATCAGGTTGGGAGAGTCTGTAGGAGGGCGCCCCATCGTCGCTGAACGTCTGGGTTCAAGAGGACCTCCTGTGCTCGTGGTCGCAGGCTTCGATGGCAGCCACAGCTCACTCTTCGCCGCTGAGCGTCTACGCGCTCTGCTCCTCAGCCGTCCCGTTCAGCCTCTCCCTGGAGCGGTGATCCTGTTGAGCTTGGCCAGCCCAGATAGCCTCGCTACGGTGTATGCTCAAGATGCGCCGCTCTTGGCTCTGGATCGCAGCTTCCCTGTGGGCTTTGAGCCTCACAGTGGTGGAGGTGCCGCGCCCCTGGAGTGTGTGGAGGCCGCTCTGTTGGCTCAGCTTATCGAGGAGCAGCGCCCCGCAGCCCTTCTGATCCTACGCGGTAGGGATACAGGATTTGCCTACGGGGTTGAGGGAAAGGATGAGAGCCTCGCTGCGGAGGCTCTAGAGATCCTGGGAGAGAGCCCAACTCGGCTCCCCTCTGGAGAGCCGGGATCTCTTGCCTCCTGGGCTGCCAGCCTCAGCATCCCCAGCCTAAGCTTAGAGCTGCCCAAGCGTCCCTTTAATGAGGGGCTCCTCAGGAGCAATCGAGTTGCAGCAGCCTCCTTGGCCTTTATCTATGCTCTTCAGAGTCCAGATGAGGAACCCTGGCTGCTCTGTGTCGAGGATGGGCGCTGCAACCCAGGCTGCATCCTCGATCCAGACTGTGAGGGCTGCGGCTGTGACTATAACGATGGCATCTGTGAGGCTGCTTTTCGCTGTAACCCCGTCACCTGTAGCTGTGATCGAGATTGCCTCCGAGGTGAGCGTCACGCCTGTGATCCCGATGATCACTGTGACAGCTGGTGCCCTAGAGGTCTGGATCCAGATTGTGAGGGGGATCCCGATGATGGGAAATATTGTGAATGAGTCCTCGCTCTTTAACGCGGCCAGTAGCTTCTGGGCTCCGCTCAGGCCTCGACGCGAACCCCAGGCCCCAAACGGGTACATCCTGTTGGCCTCTCCCTGATATAATAAATGTTTTTCATCTTCCCCTTAATAGGCTTGATCCCCTTCATCTACTCTCAATTTTGATCTATAAAACCGCTGTTCTGGGAGACATTGTACGGGCTGTAAGATCTGCATGACGCTCTGTCCACAGGAGATTCTCCTTCTGAGCATCGAAGAGAAACTGGGAGTCGGTGGTGAGCCACGCTATATGCTCTGGTTATGAGGAGATATTCCGTAGACTCTTTACCCACAAAATTTTCCGATCCATCTATCACTCCTGGATCATCCGACAGATGACCATCAAACTCTGAACCCCAAACGAGCGACACCTTTGAACAACCACGAGGAACAGAGCAGGGATGGGAGGCGCTTAGGCACCTTTGGAGGGGTCTTTACGCCCAGTATCCTCACCATTCTGGGCGTGATCATGTATCTGCGCTTCGGATGGGTGGTGGGCAACGTAGGCTTGGGTGGCGCCCTGCTTATCGTCCTGATCTCTCACCTCATCTCAGCAGCTACAGGGCTCTCCGTCTCCAGCATCTCTACCAACCGTACGGTGGGCGCGGGGGGCGCTTACTATATGATCAGCCGCTCTTTGGGAGCCCCTACAGGGGCCGCAGTGGGCATCCCCCTCTTCTTCGCTCAAGCCCTCAGCGTAACCTTTTATGTGGTGGGCTTTACCGAGTCCCTCAACTACCTCCTCTCGGATCTCTTGGGAGAGCTGCCTTTCTGGTTGGATGCGCGGATCACAGGGACCTTAACCCTGCTGCTCCTGGCGCTTGTCAGCGCCAAGAGCGCTGAGGCGGCCATCAAGGTGCAGTATATCGTGATGGTGGGGATCGGCCTCTCTCTGATCTCCTTCTTCTGGGGAGAGGGCAGCGCGCCCCCTAAGGAGGTCGCTTGGTGGAACTCTGGGGGTGCTTCCTTCTCCCAGGTCTTCGCCGTCTTCTTCCCAGCGGTGACCGGTATCATGGCAGGGGTCAGTATGTCGGGGGATCTCAGAGACTCTCGCCGCTCGCTCCCCAAAGGCACGATGATGGCCATCCTGGTGGGCTTTATCGTCTATATGATCTTTCCCTTCTGGCTGGCTCAGAACGCCAGCCTGGAGACCCTATCGAGCCAATCAAATGTTGTCTGGGAGATCTCTTGGTTGCCGGAGCTGATCTATGTAGGGGTCTGGGGAGCGACACTCTCCAGCGCCATGGGCAGCATCCTAGCGGCCCCGCGCACCCTTCAAGCCCTGGCCATCGACAACTTAGGGCCTCGCTACTTTGCTCAGGGTCACGGCAAGAACAATGAGCCCCTGAGGGGCTTGCTCTTCACCCTGCTGTTGGCTGAGATCGGAGTCTTGCTGGGCAGCTTGGATCTCATCGCCCCCATCCTCACCATGTTCTTCTTGGCCACCTACGGGGTGACCAACTTGGCCAGCGGCTTAGAACGCTGGGCTGCCAGCCCCAGCTTTCGCCCCACCTTCGCGGTCTCTGTTTGGATCAGCGTCAGCGGCGCCTTTGCCTGTTTTTATGTGATGAGCATTATCGATCTCTTCGCCATGGTTCTGGCTCTCCTGATCTGTGGCTTTATCTACCTCTGGGTGGAGCGTCGTGACCTCAACACCACCTTTGGGGATGCTCGACACGGGATCTGGTCTGCGCTGGTGCGTACCGCCCTACATCACCTTCATCGAAGCTCGTTTCACCCGATGAACTGGCGCCCCAACCTGCTCATCTTTGGAGGCCCCTCTGCGCGCCGCCGTCACCTCCTCAAGTTGGGAACAGCGATGGTCCAGGATCGAGGCATCGTCTCCTATCTCCAACTTCTCACAGGGGAGCTGGGAGAGCGGGCTCAGGAGCGACGGCAGCTCTCTCAGCGCCTTGAAGAGGATCTGGGGCTGGAGTTCCCCAGCGTCTTTTTTAGAGCCGAGGTGGTGAAGTCGATCCATCGGGGCGCTCCCCAAGTCGCGCAGTCCTATGGTATCGGTCACCTGGAAGCCAACACGGTCCTCTTTGGTTGGCAAAACAAACGAGAACGCGCACTCTCCTACTTCCAGATGATGCGCAGCTTTGCCTGTATGCACCGCTCGGTGCTTCTCCTACGGCAGAATCCAGAGCGCGGCTTTGCTCGGCATCGCTCGATCCATGTTTGGTGGCGAGGCCTCCAGGGGAACGGAGGCCTGATGCTCCTCCTGGCTCAGCTGATCAGCTCCCACTCCCGTTGGAGTCAGTCGGAGATCAAGGCGCTCACCGTGGTAGAGGGAGAGGAGGAGCGCATCCAGGCAAAGCGAGCTCTCCTGCATATCCTTGAGGATGCCCGCATCGACGCCAGCCCCTGTGTTCTCCTGAGAGAGGGACGCTCAGTCTCTGAGATCATGAGCGAGGAGAGCGGCGCCGCTGATCTCCTGCTCTTAGGGCTGCGTCTGCCCGAGTCTGATGAGGAGGTCTTAGCCCTTCATGAGTACTACAACAAGTTCTTGGAGGGCTTGCCCAGCGCCCTCCTGGTGCACAGCGGCCCCGACTTTGACAGCGCCCCGGTCCTCTTTGATGAGTAAAGCGCCCAAAAGTCTCCTGCCCGAGCCTTGAGCTGAAAAATCTCCCCTACTGAGCGCACGCGCTCCTATTGCAGATCGCAATTGCTGCGCTATTGTCGTAAAGATCCTCTCCCGAGATGAGAGCAAAGTCGTCTATTCTTGAACCCCACCTCCCCTCAACAGATTTTGCGGATCAGCGCCCGACTTTGGCAGCGTCTGGGGGCTCAACTCATCCTCTTGGCAGCAGCCTTGATGATGCTCTACTTCCTGCTCTACTTCCTGCTCAACTCCTCCTTTGTGCTGCGGCTCTTTGATGAGAGCGTCAACAGCATGTTTCGAGGGCGAATCGCCTGGACTCGTGTAACCTGGGGGCCGCTGCCTTGGCGCCTAAGTGTGCTGGAGCCGGTGATCTTCGATCCAGAGGGAACACCAGTCATTCAGGCCAAGAGCCTGGAGGTCAGACGTCTACATCTCCTGGATCTGCTCTCCCTTCGTATCGCAGCAACTGGGGTAATTTTAGAGGAGCCCCAGATGCTCCTCAGGGAAGATGTTCATCCCAGCGAGAGGGATGAGTATGGAGAGCCAGAGGTCCCCTTTAATATCGTCGAGGTGTTCTGGGAGCCGCTGCGGATGCCAGACGATGGCTCCAGCGTCCCGCATCTGACGCTCTCCTTTGAGGAGATTCGAATCATCAAGGGCCGCTTCGCCCTGGATATGCCCACGATCTGGATCGAAGCCCAGGGGATCGAGCTTGAGCAGGGCCGCTTTGAGATGGATATTCGCTTCCCAGAGCGTTCTATGGCGATCGGCGCGCTCAGAGCGGGGGTCGTTCAGGGCCTTGTGCAGGTCTACTTAGGCGATGATCCCAGGGTACGTGCGCGTGACGCTGTAGAGGAGCATCTGAGCTGGCCTATCCAGGGTCTAGCCTTAGAGGGCTTCAATTGGAGTCGCTTTCGCTTTGGCCTGAGTCAGATTCAACTCAGACATCGTGGAGATCCTTTTCAGGTCCGACGCTTTCGGATGGATCTCAACCGACCGAATCTCCCCGCGATGGGAGGACGCCTTGAAGCTCAAATCTCAGATTTTGGCCCACACCTGAAGGCTCTTGGCCTTGAAGCGGTGCAGGGAGGTGCTCAAATCCTCCTGCGAGGAGAGGGAGAGATAGACGCCTTCCAGGGCAGCCTTGAGGCTCAAGGAGAGGGTTTAGGCTTTCGGGAGTATGAGCTGGATCGCTGGAGCCTAAAGGCTCACAAAGATGCTGAGGAGCAGCTCAACCTTCACGCCTTGGAGGTGGAAGCTTATGATGGACAGTTGAAAGCCACAGGAAAGCTTCAACTCCTCCAAGGCTCAGGAGATCTCGACCTGGAGTTTGAGGGCCTCGATCTCACCGGGCTGCCCCTTGATCTCTCTGATCTCCTGGTCGATCTTCTGGAGGGTTCAATGAACGGACGCTTGATGGCTCGGGGAGCACGCCTCTATGGAGAGGATCGAGAGCTCTCAGCGGCCCTGCGTCTGGATCTAGATCGCAGCGGCGCGCCCCTCCACGGCTTGGGCTCCCATCTGCGCCTGGAGTTGATCGCCGCCCTGGAGAAGGGGCTCCTGGATCTTTATAAACTCAGGCTGCGCTCTGGGGCTCTAAGAGCCTCGATCTTTGGGACCCTGCTCCCCATGCAGGAGCGCTTTAAGCGCCTTAAAGGAGAGCTGGCACTGGGCTCCTTAAGCGCGGTTCTGGCTCCCTTGGGCTTACCCCTCAAGGGCGCAGCCATCAGCCGCTTTAGGCTGAGTGGTCCCTTCACTGATCCCAGCGTCAACGCTTCGCTGCGGGGCTATCAGTTGGAGCTTGAGGGCTTTGAAGGCGCCCTCAAGAGCCGCTTGAGCTACGCCGGAGGACGACTCAGGATCGAGGAGACAGAACTTGAGACCCTCTCGGGTCATGTTGAGGTTAAGGGAGATATCAAACTCCTGGATCCTCAACTCCCCCTTGATCTCGATATCTCAGCCCACAACCTACGCCTCAGGAGCCTCCAGCCTCAACTCAGGGGTCTGCTTCGCTCAGCTCGGCTTAAGCTGAGCGGCCCTGCTCTCAAAGCGAAGCTCGATCTGCAAAGCGCGCAGTTCAGCAAGCCGGGCTGGAAGGGGTTGCGCTTCCAGAGCCTAAACCTCAGCGGGGTTTGGTCAGGCTCACGGTTTAAGCTCTCTCGATTGAGGCTGTTTGATGAAGGAGATGCGCTCCTCAAGCTCAAGGGACAACTCGATCTCAAGCGACAGCGCTTTAAAGCTGACTTAGAGCTGAACACCTTTGAGTTGAATCGCCTTCGGTTCCTGCTCCCTGAGTTGCTGCCCCTCTCTGGTCAGCTGAGCGTGAACTTTAAGGGAGAGGGGTCCCTCCGCGCCCCTCAAGGAAAAGGCTCGCTTGAACTCAAGGGGGTAAACTATGGCCCGATCAAGCTCGGAGGGGGCCACCTCAAGTTCTGGAGCGGTGAAGATCTCTTAGCAGAGCAGCGAGGCGGCTCTCCTCAGGAGGTCTTCAATCTAAAAGGCCGCCTCTTTAAAGCCCTCGATATCAAGGCCAGCAGCCCTACTCGACCGGGTGAGGCGCTGTTCTCACTTGAGTTTAAGCGCCTCTCTCTGGAGAGATTTTTTCCCGTCAAAAATCTTCGACTTACGCTCGGAGGAGGCTTGGAGGGCAGCTTTGATCTTAAACATGTTCGTTTGGGAGAGCTTCGACTTGAGCTGCCTCTCTTTAAGAGCAGCTACCTACTTGATGAACAAGCGGGAGAAGGACGGCTTGGCCTTCAAGCAGATCTCCCTGTTCGACTTAGGCTGAAGGATGGAAAGCTTAAGATTGAGCAGCTCTCTCTACGCTTCGCTGAGCAGAGCCTGCGGCTCTCTGGCAGCCTAAATCCCAGCGGCTCCAGCCAACTCCAGCTCCAAGGGAAGCTGGATCTTCAGGGGCTTGAGCCCCTTCTTCGTGAGCACTTCACTCGCTTTCAGGGCCTCGCGGATCTTGACCTGAGTATCTCTGGCCCCTTGAACGATCCCATTCCTGCAGGTCAGATCCGTCTAGAGCGCCTGGAGCTGGTTCCCCGTCAGGCCCTCGTTGGTCGAGAGATCCTGCTCTTAGAGCCTGTAGAGCTGCTCCTCCTCAGCCCCTATGGCCCTCTCCCCAAGGCAGAGGGTCCTGTGGGCGCCTTCCACCTCACCCTGAGACCCCAAAAGCCAGGAGCACCCAACCGCCTACGCATCCAGAGAGATGAAGCCCAAGCTCAGGTGACCAAGCTTTCAGGCTACTTTGAGGGCTTCCTGCCCACCCACCTGATGTTGGAGCTGGACGCTACTGAGCTGGCCCTCTCTCTGCCCAAGATCTTGCGGATGAGCCTCAACGCCCAGGATCTGCGCTTTGAAATGTGGCAGCAACAGCTGCCCGAGCTGGGGCACTCAGAGACACGGATGCGCTTGGGAGGCGACCTTCAACTCCTACGAGGGGTCTTTATGCAGGATATCGCAGGCAGCAGCGAGCTGAATCAAAGCTTCAGGGACAATCTGAGCGGGACCTCCCAAGCTCAATCTCTCAGCCTCTTTGAGACCACCCCTCTCCTTAAACGTCTCAGTCTGGATCTGAAGGTTCAGGGCCGCAGTGATTTTTTTATTCGCAATCAAGTGACGATGCTCTCCCTCAACCTGGAGATCCGCAGCGATCTCTCCATTCGAGGCTATCTCGCCGAGCCGCCCCCCGATGCGGCGGAGGAGGGCCTTCAGATGGAGGGGCAGGTCCGCGTCCTTCCTGACTCCAGCATCACCTATGCTCGCCGCCCCTTCGAGGTCCTGGAGGGGCATGTTGAGTTTGGTCGAGGGAAGTTTATCCAGGCTTTGCTCCGCGCCAGTCACACTTTCCGCCTACGCACCGACAGCGGCCCAGGCAGTACGACCTTTGATCGTGGCAGTGGAGATGAGCGCCTTGAAGAGGTGCTCCTTCAACTCCATATGAACATGGACAATCCCCGCTCTAAGCCAGAGATCGATCTCTCTCTGAGCAGCAGCAGCGGAGCCAGTAAGATCGAGGTGGCCACCCTGGTGTTGACCGGAAGCTATCCCTCAGATCTCAGCGGGGCCAGCAGCGCTCAACCCGCCACTGAGCTGCTCTTGGGGCCTCTATTGGGGCTCATCGAGCGCCCTCTAGAGGAGACCCTCAATCTGGATCTGGATATCGAGCCGGTCTCCACCGGGACCCTGTTTATCTCTGCGGATAAGTTCCTCTCTCGGCGCCTCAGGCTCTATACAAGGACGCCTGTTGGTGAGGAGGATGGCATCAACCCCCAGACCTTTGGCTTGGAGTACCGCATCAACAACAGCGCCTATGGCGAGCTGACCAATGAGCGCTTGGGGAACCTAAACTCGACGACGGCGCGTCTCCGTTTTCGTATCCTCCTAGATTAATGCGCTTCCTCCTTTTCACCTCACTGCTCTGGCTCCTACCCCACTGGGACTCTGGCTCTGAAGCCAGGGCAGCTCAGGAGAATCTAGGGGCGCTCAGCGCCCAGCTTCAGGAGCACGCTGGAGCACGCCTCCGAGAGATTTCAATCCTCTGCGATATTGAGATCTGTGAGGATTCCAAGGGGCGTCAGCTCCTCCTGGATATCTCCGCTCTTCAGCTGGGAGAAACGCTGCACCCCGAGGTGATACTTAAGTCCTGGAAGCGTCTCTGGCAGACAGGGCTCTTTAGGCGCCTTGAGATCAAGCTTGAGCCAGTAGAGCGAGGGGTGCTCCTCAAGTTTCAGGGAGAGGGGCATGTGATCATCAGCCGTCTGGAGATCCGCTATGTCTCCTGGCTCAGCCGTATCTATCCCAAACTCTTCCTCTCGGAGATCAGAAAGAGGATCTTCCTGAAGAGGGGAGGACGCTTTCCTCCGATGAGATCCGATGGCAGCTATGAGGCGGCGGACGCAGAGTTCCTCAAGCGCCAACAGGAGCAGATCATCAACCTCTATAGCCAACAGGGCCTCAGCGGGACTCAAGTTCAGATCGAGCCCAATTACCATGGCCCCAACGGAAAACAGGTCCGGGTCAAGGTCTCGATTTTTGAGGGCAGTCAACCTGAACTGGGACCGGTCCTCCTCAAGGGTGTGCGCTCTTTCCCCTACTCCTGGGTGGTCGAGCCGATCACAACCGGAGAGCGCTTTGATTTCCTCCACGATGTATTTGGCCTCTTTGGGGTTCGCCGCTATGACCGTCGTCGACTGAAAGAGGAGCTTAAGATCGTCGAGGAGCGCTATCGAGTTCAGGGCTACTACAGCGCTCGGGTCCGGCTCAAGCTCCCCGACTACGCTCCAGAGGGTTTCGTCAAGGGAACCAGACGTGCTCACCCCCTGGTTCAGATCTATGAAGGTCCTCAGATCTCCCTGGAGTTCAGTGGCAATGAGATCATCAGCGACGAGGAGTTGCTCAAGCTGGTCAGCTTTCGAGAGGCAGGGGCGGTCGACTCAACTGAGATAGAGAACAGCAGGCGAGCGATTTTAGAGGCCTATCAAGCCAGGGGCTACTATCGCTGCTCAGTAGAGCTGCCCGAGGCCAAGAACGGGAAACTGGGGCTTATCCACTTTAAAATCGTAGAGGGAGAGCAGCACTATGTGCGGCAGATCCGCTTTCGGGGCAACCGACATATCTCCAGCGCGAAGCTTCTGGAGATTATGGAGACTCGTGGGATCGGTGAAGATGGCGTTGTCGGTGCAATTGAAGCCTCCTCTGGAATTCTCCAAGATGCTCGTCTCAGCAATGATCTTATCCGTATCCGTGATCTCTATCTGGAGCAGGGCTTCTCTGGCTTACGCTTTCGCTGTAGAGGCTCAGGTCCTAAACCCAAGAGAGATGGGCACACCTTCGATATCTGGAGCGCAGATCCTGGACGGGTTCGCTGCTTCCAAGTCAAAGATGCTCTCTCTACTGCCTTTCTGGATGTAGAGATTGAGCTGGATGAGGGGCTTCAGACTCAGGTCGATCGCGTTGATATCCAGCTCTTCCTTGGGGGAATGGACGAGGCGACGCAGGAGGAGGCTGACGAACTGCTGACGGAGTTGGGCTTCTTAGACCCTTTGGGGCGCTGGATTAAAGGCGCTGGTCTAAGTTACAGCAAGCTGGAGACTCTGCGGGGCTTCCTCCTACGCTACTACCATAAAGAGGGCTATCTACAGGCCCAGGTCTACCCGGTCTGTTTGGGACGAGAGGGGGGGATCCCGCCTGATCACCCCGAGCTGGATTGTAGGGATGAGCTGCTCTATGGCCTGCATCTAGAGCGGGTCGGTTTTCAGGTTGATCATCGCAGCTTAACGCGAGTGGGTGGGATCCTGCTTCGAGGGCAGCTGCAAACCCAGGAGGAGATCATCCGCCGAGAGCTGCTCCTCAAGGAGGGGGCGCCGCTGGGCAGCGAGGCTCTCTTCCTGAGCCAAGCCAACCTGCGCTCTCTAGGTATCTTTGAGGGGGTCAGCATAGAGAGCATCGCTGGTCGAGAGGGCTTCGGCCAAGCCTCGGTGGTGGTCACCGTGGAGGAGGGAGATGCTAGGCCCCTGGATGCCTTCTTGGGGCTCCAGATCGACTCAGCAGCGTTGGGGACAGATCTACCTGTGCTCTATGCCACCGGCTTTACGATCCGCGATCGCAACCTCCTGGGCCGGGCTTTAGAGCTGGGCTTGGGAGGCAACCACGCCAACCGCCTTGATAGCCCTTCAGATATCTTTGGAGATGACACCCTCTTTGAGATCGGCCCCTTCTTCAAGGATCGACGCTTCTTCGCCACCCGCCTTGATTTCGCCCTGGAGAGCACATTTAAGGCGGCCCTCACCAGCCAGAGAGACCGCTACGCTCGCATCTTCAGCACCAAGGGCACCATCAGTTACGACTTCTTCAACCTCTCCTATCCATCGCCCTGGGGGCGAGGACTACGCGCCAGTCTCCAGGCGGAGTTTCGTCGAGACAGCCGTCGGCAGCTCAGCCAGTTGGGAGAGTTACCCTCTTTTGCGGATCCAAGCTACTCCCTGGGCTTTGAGCCCAGCCTGAGTTGGGATCGACGCGACAGCCCACTGCACCCTACACGAGGGCTCTTTGCGACCCTCTCTGGAGAGCTTGTTTTTACGGGGGTGGGCACTGCGACTCTAGAGTCTCCCTCCTGGAAGGAGAGCTTTAGCTTTCAGTACATCCACTCTCTCTTTAAACGCCGTCTGATCCTGGTCCCTATGCTCCGCCTGGGGGCGATCCAGACCGATTTAGAGGAGGAGGAGCTGAAGTCCTCCTTCCTTTTTAAGGCAGGGGGCGATGGAGTGGCGCTGCCGGTGCGCGGCTATGAAGACGCCAGCATCGATGCCTGTGGAGGTGTAGAGGATGAGGGCAACTGCGCAGCGGTCTTTGATGAAGATGATGATGAGAAGCGCTTCCCCCGCACCATCGGCGGAGAAGCTCTCCTGCTCAGCAGCCTGGAGCTGCGCTTCCCCAGTTTTATATTTGACGATCTCTGGTGGGCGCTCTTTGGGGATCTGGGCAGCGTCGCTCTGGACTGGAGATCTTTGCTCAATGCTGACCGCCTCTACCCCAGCTTGGGCTTTGGTCTGCGCTGGTTGGTCACCGGGCAGATCCCTCTACGTTTGGATCTGGGCTACCCTCTACGCGAAACCGTCTTCTCTCCTCAAGAAGCGCGGATCCACCTCAACCTCTTTTATACGCTCTAGCCGCCCTCTGAGTCTCAGCTGCTTTTTGGGTATTGAGTTCTCAAGATGAGATCCCTCTTCAAAACGCTCTGAGGCTTCAGGAGCTTGGCCTTAGAGCCGTATCAGCCTGGAGAGCGCAAACGAAGAAGCTCTGGGTTGATTGCCCAAAGATCATGTTGCATTGTCGGACATCGCACAGCTCAAGGATCACGATGCGAAGCGCAAGCCTCCTCCTCCTCCTCAGCGGCGTCGCCTGGGCGACTCCCCCAGAAGCAGCTCCTTCGCCCCAAACCTTCTTGGCGCAGCTGGATGACTCCGATGTGAGGGGAGAGGAGACCCTCGAAGACCTCTGGAAGATCGAGTATGACAAGAACAAACAGGAGGTGAGCGCGGCGATCGGACTGAGCCTTATCCCAGGCGGCGGCTTTGGCTTAGTCTATGCCAAGAAGAAGCCCCAGGCGATTGTGCCCATCATCCTCTCTCTCGTGGGCTATGGTGTTGGTACAGCTTACCTATTGGGGACCTTTGATGAGTCCAGCAAAGAAGTCTGTCGTCGTCAGGGGAATGAGGTGGTCCCCAATGAAGTTTGCAGTTGGGTAAAGGACCCTGAGTTCAACCATGACAAGGATGAGTACGCCAACGACGGCAGCGCTTATTTTGAGAATGTCGAGGATTATCAGATGAGCGTTGTGGGAGAGGATTTCGATGGTAAGATGCGTGGTATCTATATCATCGCGGGGACTTATGCAGCTACAACCTTGCTGGGAGCGGTCTGGTCTGCCAGCACTGTTTCTGAGCATAATGAGCGCCTGAGGAAGGATATCGAATCCACCACGGAGGCCCCCACCCCTCTCCCCAAACCTCTCATCGCCTATGATGGTGAGCGGGGCTTTTTCGGGCTCAGCCTGGACTTCTGATTCCTCAAGCACCTGCTTTAGATCCTCGACCAGATTTATCTGAGCAGCAGCCAGCTCGTACTGAGCATGATTCTTTCAGCCGGGATAGTGGACCCAGCTCACTCAAGGCTCTAGATACTCCGCCACGCTTTGGGCGTTGCCTTGACTCTCCTTGATCCGCATCGCCAGGATCTTGATGCTGCACAGCACCAGCCGAGCTTGGTGGGGATCCTGACGCTCAGATAGTTGATGAGCGTGGGTCAGGGGCTCGTGCAGCTCCTCACGGTTTGTGATGATCGTCCCGACAACAACATCGGTGTGTCCATTGATGAGCTTGGCCATGCTCTGCATCACGATATGGGCGTCCAGCTCCAGCGGGCACTGAAAGATGGGGCTGGCGAAGGTGTTGCTTGAGTAAAAAGCTTTTTTCAACCGCCCCTATATATCCCCTTGGAGAGGATCTCAATTGATCCTGAGTTCAGGAAAATTTGCTTCTTGCTTCAGATTTTGAGAGGTCCTTGCAATCGACGAGAGCCGCTCTGCATTCTAAATGTGCTGTGGAATATCAAAGGAGCATCCGTGAAATTAACCCTTCTAACATTTCTATTCTTTCCAATTTTTGCCTTTGGGCTCCCTGAAGGCACCCGACAGCTGGGATTAAATCAGGGCCTGGAGGGGAATCAGACCATCCAGGTCCACCTCCTTGAGAATGAGACCCTCTCTTTCTGCTCGAGTGATGACGGTCTTCAAGAAGCCAATGTTGATGAGCATGGTCAGAGCTGGTCCATCGATCTGTTCCCTGGAGAGCCGGTCCCCGACGCAGAGGAACATTATCCTCTCTTTGAGCAGCGGAGAGGTTCAGAGATCCTCCTGTTTCCCCCCCAAACTCAGAGTTGTCGAGAGAGCGCCACCTGCCAAGAGAGCCGTCCGGGCTTCACCTGCCGCTCCCGCTCCAACGGAACTGAGAATATCAATGGGAGCTTGGGTTACTGCGCTCGAGCTTTCTCGGTGAGCGCTCAGCAGGGCTACTGTAATGCTCAACAGGCTCAGGAGGCGCGTCTCTGGCACAGAGTTCAGATCACTGAGGCAGGACGTTGGGGCATTAACTTTGTGGGAGAGCCTGAGACCATCAGCAATGGCAGTGGAGGCTCCACTCGCTATTTTGAGGTTGAGGTTGAGGACAGCAACGGTAACTCGGTTGAGGGAGGGCGTATCAGCTCTCTTCGCTGGCGTATCAACGCCCACAACTTTCGAACAGGGACCTATGCTGATTTTTATGTCAAGGCCAATGTCAACGAGGGTGCACGGGTCTTCGTCATCGATCTGGAGGATCTGCGAGGCTTCCGTTGGGGGCTCTTGGCCAATGCTCAGGGCCTACGAGACCACCCTCACCTGAGCTGGTGTGCACGAGGAGATCCAGATCTCAACCGGGAATGTCCTGATGACAGCAGCCATGAGCCGATGAGCACGATCACCCGGGACTATGAAATCTTCCTTAACTATCCCGACCCACGTCCTCTACCCGCGCCAGAGCCAGCCCTCAGTGAGGTCCAGTTTAATGACGCGGTGGGCAGCAACACCATCAGCCCCAACGGAGATGGAGAGCAGGATACAGGGACCTTCTCTTTTGAATCCAATGTCAATGGTACCTTTGAGGTCATCATCGACACCAACGAGGATGGTCTGTTTGATCCAGGAAGCGATCGCAGCATCGTCGGTGAAGCTGTGGCAGGCTCCAACAGCGTCGATTGGGATGGTCGGGATCGAGATGGAGAATTCGCTGGAGAGGGGAGCTATCACTTCAGGCTCAGCTTGACCACCGCTGAGGTTCACTTCCCCATGGATGACATCGAGTATAACGGAGCGGGCTTTACGGTCTCAGAGCTGGATAGTCCTCAGGGGGTTCGCCGCCCCCTGACCATGTATTGGGATGATCGCGCGATCCGCAGCGAAGATAACCTCCTGCCTGGAGACAGCCTCTACACGATTCCAGAGGGCTCCGCTCCAGGTCAACGTCGCTACTGGGAGCAGATCAATATGGGAGGACGAGATATCCCATGGCTGATGGATACCTGGGTTGTGGGCTCCTCCCAAGAGACAGGAACAGCCAGTTGTGGCCTCTGTGATGGAGAGTTTGATGTCGTGGTCGTTGGCCCAGGGGATGAGGCTGTAGATCAAGATGGCGATGGGCTCCTCGACAATCTGGAGATAGAGACAGGGACCGATCCAAACAATCCAGACACCGACGAGGATGGAATCATTGATGGTCTAGAGGATTTCAACCGAAACGGTCGAGTGGATCCGGGTGAGTCAGATCCCCGCTTCGGCGATACAGATGGAGATGGCCTCGGTGATGGCCTAGAGGATGAAAATCAGGATGGTGTTCGAGACCCCGACGAGACGCATCCCAATGACTCTGATTCCGATGATGATGGCCTAAGTGATGGTGTTGAAGCTGATGGCTCCACTGATCCCCTCGACCCAGATTCAGACAACGATGGCCTCTTCGACGGCCAGGAGGATGTTGATGGAGATGGCGTTGTTGATCCAGGAGAGACAGATCCAGCCGATGCGGATTCAGATGATGATGGCATCACTGACGGTGCTGAGTTGGATGGAAACCCCACAGATCCTCTCAACGCCGACACCGATGGAGATGGCATCGTTGATGGCAGCGAGGACAGCAATCGAAATGGTGTGCTTGATCCTGGAGAGATGAACCCCAGGCAGGCTGACTCAGACGAAGATGCTGTCCCTGACGGCGCTGAAGATCTCAACCACAATGGACAGCGAGATCTAGGAGAGCTAAACCCCCTAGATCAGGACTCAGATGGTGATGGCATCTTCGATGGGGTGGAGGATCTCAACCATAACGGTCGTTTTGATGGTGGCGAGACCAATGGCCTGGACACGGACACCGATGGAGATCTCCTGTTGGATGGCGTTGAGGATCTCAACCATAACGGGGTTGTCGATGCTCAAGAGACCGATCCGCGTACAGCAGACACGGATGGGGACCATCTGGATGATGGTGAAGAGGATCTCAACCACAATGGGATCCGTGACTCGGGTGAGACCGACCCAATCGACGCTGACACCGACGATGGTGGAGAACTCGATGGCAGCGAGGTGCGCGGAGGACGTGATCCCTTCAACCCTATTGACGATCTCGTAGGTGATCTAGACAGCGATGGAGATGGGCTCAGCGACATAGAAGAGGATCCCAACCAGGATGGGGAGATCGACCCAGGAGAGACCGATCCTCACAACCCAGACTCAGATGGTGATGGCCTCCTGGATGGAGTAGAGGTCAATGGGGATAATCCTACAGACCCCCTCAGCTCAGACAGCGACGGAGATCTGCTCCCTGATGGCCTAGAGGATCGCAATCAGGATGGCCGCTTTGGCGCCGGAGAGACTGATCCCAACAACCCGGATACCGATGGTGATGGCCTCGGCGACAGCGTTGAAGATGAGAACCGAGATGGTGCGGTCAATGAGGAAGAGACCGACCCCCGCAACGCCGACAGCGATCTAGACGGGCTCAGTGATGGAGCAGAGTTGGGTGGGGATACTCGGACAGATCCCCTTAACCCTGACACCGATGGAGATGGCCTTAATGATGGTGCTGAGGATCTCGACCGAGATGGCTCCCTTGGTGAGGGAGAGACCGATCCAACGGATCTAGATACAGATGATGGTGGGGAGCCAGATGGCAGCGAGCGAGAGGGGGGACGCGATCCTCTTGACCCCAGCGATGATCAGGGCGGTGATCGAGATGGAGATGGCCTCTCTGACGCCCTTGAGGAGCGCAGCGGCACCGATCCAGACAACCCTGACACCGATGGAGATGAGATCCTTGATGGCGTGGAGGACAGCAACCACAACGGCGTGATTGATCCTGGTGAGACCGATCCCCGCACCGCTGATACAGATGGTGATGGTCTAACCGATGGCCAGGAGGATGTCGATCAGGATGGGCATCGTGATCCCGCCGAGACCGATCCCCTCAACCGCGATACAGATACAGATGGTATTGATGATGGGGTGGAGGTCAACGGAGAGAATCCAACCAACCCCTTAGAGCCTGACACTGATGAAGATGGCCTCAATGATGGCGCCGAGGATCGCAACTTCGATGGTGTATTTGACCCCAATACAGAGACCGATCCCAATCACCCCGACAGCGATGGAGACCTCCTCAATGATGGCTTGGAGGAGAGCACCGGCACCGATCCAAGAGCGTCAGACACCGACGGCGATGGCCTTGATGATGGGGTAGAGGATGCCAACCACAATGGGATTGTAGAGCCCAACGAGACTGATCCACGAAAATATGACACCGATGGAGATGGTCTTGGAGATGGAGAGGACAGCGATCCCCTAAGCGGCGTAGAAAGCTCCTCAGTCGGTGGGGGGGTGCAAAATTCCTTAGAGGTCTCAGGCGCCAGCCTCGCTGATGGCTGTCAGCTGGGTTGGGGTTTTAGGGCTCAAAGCCTGATCCCCCTGCTGCTGCTCCTCCCTCTCCTCTTCCCTCGTCGCCGAGGTTGATCGATGCGATTTATCTGGATGCTGCTGCTCAGCTTTGCCGCCTGTGGACCCTTGGAGAAGCCCGAAGAGATGGAAGGTCCTGAAGGCCCTGATGATCCCCTCAGCCTCCGTATCGCCTTTGAGGCGATCGTTGAGCAGGCTCGCCAGGGGAAGCGAGAAGAACTGCTCCAAGCCCTAGAGCCCTACCTCGCCACCAAGGAGGATCTTGAGCAGCTCTTCGGGGTTGAAAAGGGGCCGATGCTTTGGAGGGGATATAACGACACGATTGTGCTCAAGCTTCGAGAGGAGGCCGCTGATGCGATCATCCATCAGGTCAAGGCTGGTGCCCATGAGATCAAGGTGAAGCAGGTTGGCCCCGCCTACCCTGCTGCTACCACCAAGGGGGATCAGCTGATGCTGGACGCCATGCAGAAGAAGCTACCGATGTACTCCCTGAAGTTTCGCAAACCAGGGGCAGATTTGGGCTTGCGTTTTAACGGTTTTCTCTTCCTTAACGGTCGTTGGAAGATGCTCTTAAAGGCCTACGAGTATCTGCCCGCTGTGGAGCCCTGATCAGAGCTCCTCTAAGCCCAAGATCTGCTCTACAAAGATCCTACGCGCATAAAATCCCATCCCCTGACTCCCTGCGCTCCCCTTGGGGCGTGGATGGATCAGCTGCCCGACGCGCCCAGAAAGGGCTTGCATCCCTTGGCTGCGGACGAGCCAGCGGATCTCCTCATAGTCCTCTTTGATCTGCTCGTAGAGGCTGGGCTCTTTTAGATCGAAGTTGGCCACCGCCAGAACATAGGAGTGAGACTCCGAGGCATCTTCGGAGAGCCGCGCCAGGATCAGGAGGCTGTTGAGCTTCTCCAAGAGGTGGCTCTCCTCAAACTCCCATTCCAAATCCCTCTCTTTGAACATGGTGATGCCCATGCTCTCCTTAACCCTCAACCGCTCTCCAGCGCTGAGACTCAAGGAGACCACCTTCAGCTCCCAATCTCCAAAGTCGGGGGCCTGCTTAGAGTTGGGTCGCCGCCCCAAGAAGCACTCCACCGTTTGCCCCGCCCAGCCCTTATTGAGCCGTCCCTGCTTCCAGACGGTGACGCGATGCTGTTGGGCCAAAGGTCTGAGATCTTGGCCGATGAGGCGCTCCAAACGGCGCTGGGCCTCGGGGCGCCTGAGTTGAGGGATCTCAAAGAACTTAAGTTGAGGGTCATCCATCGAAAAGATCCTCCTGGAACTGCGCTGAAGAGATACACTCCCGACACTCCATAGAAAAGAGGTGAGGGAGATGTCTCATCAGAAATTGGGCGGGCTCTTGAGTATCCTGCTCTTGATGGCCTGTGGTGGACAGCGGATGACTGAGCCGGAGGAGGAGGAGGGGGGCAAACCGGGTCCTGTCGAGTATCTCAAATATGAGAAGCAGACCCAGGAGCTGATGAAAACAGCTGAGAAGCTCAATGAGACTCAGGGGAATCTGGAAGAGCAGCGTCGCCGCTTGACCGTGATCTGTGTGGATTATCCAGATCACGCCGTCTGCGCTCCTCAGACCGCCGCCAGCTACGCCCGTGAGGTGTTCTGCGATGATGATGAGTTCACCCGACATGTCGATCTGGTGGTTCAGGCCTGCAAGAGTGGCAGCTGTAAGGAGATGGACTCTGCGGAGCAGATCAGCCGCTCGCAGTATATGGTCCTAACCCAACGCCTGCCTCACAGCTTGATCACTTTTAAGGCCAGTCAGACCCGCTTGGATCGTAGGGATAAAGCTCAAATCCAACAGTTTATGGAGCATATTCGGGGAGAGCGGGGCTATGTTATCGTGGTGGGTCGCGCCAGCAAAGATGGCTCTTGGAAGAGGAATCTTCAACTCGCTATCAAACGCGCCAAGACCACTCGGGAGTTTCTGACCAGTTCGATGGGGATGGATGAGGAGCGCGTGGGCTATATCACTTATGGTCATGAGAAGATGTATCTCACAGGTCTGGAC
The DNA here is from genome assembly GCA_964384025.1 of uncultured Nannocystaceae bacterium. Taxonomy (GTDB): domain Bacteria; phylum Myxococcota_A; class Bradymonadia; order UBA7976; family UBA1532; genus CAYLJJ01. The sequence continues at coordinate 88,187 of CAYLJJ010000006.1, read as the reverse complement.
GCTGAGCGCCTGAGTGAACGCAAGCTCTCCATCAAGCAGGCCAACCGCAGCGCCCTGATCTTTGCCTATCCCTGCTATGAGGCCCCCAATGCGCCTTGAGCGCTTATGTGGACTTATTCTGCTCTGCAGCGTGGCTCAGGCTCAGCCCCTGCCCCAAGCTCCCATCAAGCGAGTGAAGGCGCTTCCCGCCTCAGCGCCCGCTCTGCCCCCTCCCATCTTTGATCCGGGCCACCCTCAGATCATCAAGAAGATCAAAAGGGCAGCTCAGGTTGAGTTGGGGCGAGGGCTGCGCATCTCCCGCCCAGGGGCCAAAGCCCGCAAACGCAGGCTACGGGATCATCTGGCGCCCTTTGACGCTTACCTCATCTCCTTCTGGGCGACTTGGTGTGTCCCCTGCGTCAGCGATGAGGAGCTGGAGGCTCTAGAAGCTCTACGTGTTCAGCTCCGCCCTCATAAAGTAGCCCTCCTCAGCCTCGCCGTAGATGAACTCAGCAAGGTCCAAGAACATCCCAAAGCCAAGCGCTGGCTCTACCCCCTTTGGCAGAAGGTGGATGGGCACCTGGAGATGCTGCCCAGGGCTTTCATTCAGCGCACAGGCTTGGGGCTACCGCTGCACCTCCTGGTCAACAAAGAGGGAGAGATCCGCTTCTTTCATAACCAGAAGCTCAGCCCAGATTCCTCTTGGGAGCTGCTTGAGGCCGCCAAACATCTGGTCAGAGAGTGATCCTCCCTCGCAATCGGCGCCTGCTGGAGAGTTGGCCTACGCTGGGCTGGGTCCAGGCCACGCCGATCAGCGAAGAGCCTGAGCTGGCTGAGCGCCTGGGTCTCAAGTGGCTGGGCTTTAAGCGGGATGATCAGCTTCCCCTCCTGGGGGGCAGCAAGATCCGCAAGCTGAACACGCTCCTGGCTGCTCCCCCCTGGGCCTCGGCCCGTACTCTGCGCTCCCTGGGGGCCATCGGCTCAGGGCAGCTCCTGGCCTTGGCTGAGGCAGCCCAGCTCCTGAATAAGCGCTGTCAACTGCGGCTCTTCTGGGAGCCTCCAGCCCCCAAGGTCCTTGAGAACTTAGCCCTGCTCAGCCAGCGCCCTTGCCAACTCCGCTATAGCCCCAATCGCCTGCATCTGGCGCTTCGAAGCCCCAGGCTCTTGGCGGGGCAAGGCCCAGGCGTTATCGCCCCTGGAGCCTCTCATCCTCTGGGGGTGATGGGAATGGTTCAAGCGGGGCTGGAGTTGGCAGATCAGATAGAAGCGGGCCTTTTACCACCACCCGATCGCCTGCTCCTACCGCAGGGAACGGGGGGCTGTCTAGCGGGCTTGGCCCTGGGCTTAGGGATGGCGGGGTTGAAGCCGCTTATTCAGGCGGTCGTGGTGGTGGAGCGCCCCCTCACTTGGGGGCTGGAGGCGCTTTTAGGGCGCTGTAGAGCGTTAATCCACGCTCGAGGAGGAGAGCCCGCGCCTCTCCCTCCCATCCATCAAGATCATCGCTGGTTGGGGCCGGGGTATGGGATCGCCAGCCTCGCATCGGCTCAGGCCTGCGCACGATGCCCTCAACTCCCGCTGGAGCCCATCTACTCTGCTAAGGCGCTGGCCGCGCTCCTCAACGAGCCACCTCAGGGAGAGCGGGTCCTCTTCTGGTTGACCCCTCGACAAGCTCAAGAAACCACCACGCTGCGTTGGGAGCGCTTGCCCAGGGCGTTGAGGAAGCGGCTACAGGCTTGGGGCCATCAGCCTCCACAGCAGGCAGAGTCTCCCGCCAAGGCCTGATTACAGAAGTTGGGGATCAACTCAGGATCAACCACCTCGAAGGAGCCATTGAGATTAAAGCGTCCCCCCTCCGAAGCTTGGGGATCATTCACATTGGAGAAAGACAAGCGACCGGAGACGCCCGCCTTGAGGATACAGGGGGGAACACCCTCTTGATGTTGAAGGATCGTAACCTTAGCGTCATTTTGTAGCAAACCCACCCCCCAGACCGCGGCCTCTCGCACCTCCTCATCAGGCCAAAACTCTACCTTGGCGGAGTAGATGGAATTGAGATCAGCGTCCATGCTGACTTGGTCTAACCTGAGAACAGGATCTCTGGAATCGTGGCTGCCATAGTACATCTTCTCCACGAAGCCATCGATGGGGCTGCCATCCACATCGCCCTTGATGCAGTACTCTTGGATGAGGTGCTCAAAATGCTCCTCCATATAGGCCCGCTCATTGACGCGCGCGCCATCAAGGATATAGGGCACTCGACACTCCACGCTGAACACATCTCCCTCAGGAGGAATCCAAACATCAATGCCGCCCAGATCTTCTAGGGGAGCAAGATCTTCTTCAGGGGCAGAATCTACTGCCGTGTCCTCAAGGGTCCGCTGATCTGCGCTGATGGTAGCGTCTAGAGCGGGGATCATCACCCTGTCCTTGAGCGATTGATCTTGGAGAAGGTTCATATCCTGGGAGGGTGAAGAGGAGGAGTCTCCATCCTCTGAGCAGGCGAGGAGGAGGAGAGGGAGGAGGAGGTGGACTCTCTGTAGATTTTTCATCTCAGCATTTTTTTTCTTGAAGCTGTTCACAGTGTAACTTTTTAAAATGAGCTGAACAATCCTTCTATCCTCAAGGCGCAGATCTCTGATGTTGCTCACTGTATGGCCCCAAAATGAACACCTGTGCAGATCGAATTTGGAGAAAATCTTGTCAAGTACTGGTCGCTCGCCATAACAAAGCTCGCTAACAGAGAATGATCCTCGGATCGGGTTGAGTCTAGGTCCAAAGCCAAGCCGTACAGAGAGAGTTGAATTGATCATATATTTGGCGACACCCGTTCGTTTGTCGTCGATGATTGTGAATGTGGCCTTGATGGCGGCGCCGGATCGGTAAGCGCAGCCCCTGGAGACTGTTACGCGCTCACCTGATGAGAGCCATGAGCGATAGCGGACAGCGCAGCATCAAAAGCTTCTGGCTCCGAGGCGAGAATGTAGAGGTTGGCGTCGTGAGGCTTACTCCTTATGGAGTTTGTTGCCCCCCAACCGAGCTCGTAGACTGTTGGCTCGTGTTCGAATCTCATAGAGCAAAAAGGCCAGCCGATTGCGGGTCCAAGGCTGCCCAGAGCGGGTGTCATATTGCGATGGCAGCGCCATATTTGCCGGAGCAAAGGCGCTGATTCCCACGTTGCGAGCAGTTCGAACCGCTCGCAGATTGTGCTCTCGAAAAGCAACGACCACCACCTGTCCAAGCTCTTTTACTCCTCCAGCCTGCTGTACAGCCGCCGAGACCACCCCAGAGGTACTCAAGTAGATAACCTCTCCGTTGGGTGTCACTCTAGGATAGATCGGTCGAAGCATCGCCTCTGGGATTCGAACTCCAATCGCCTCAGCAATTTCCCACTGAGCGTAGACAGGCTTATTGATCTTCTGATAGATTTCAACAACCTGGTTCGCAAGCAGCAGGTTCATCGGACCCGGTCGCTGGTTACCGTTGGGGGCTATCTGGTTGCCGAAAGCAAAGGCCAAGATGGAGTCAGCTTGGTGGATATCAGCAGCCTCAGCCCTCCAGGTCAACACCTCATCCATTACAAATCGAGACAGGATTACAGCGGCCCTTGAGTCATCGAGTTGAGCCTCAAGGCGAGATCGGATCGCTTCTTGGAGCAGTCTGTCTTCTTCTAAAGAATCAGCAATTCCGGCCGAGGAGAGCAGCAGAAAGGCAAGAGAGGCGAGGAGGGTTTGCATTGGATGTAGCTCTTTTGGAATGAGAGGAAGCCCTAAGAGATCGAATTTTCAGTCTCGGATAGATTAACCCTCAATAAACCCGAACACATCACAATAATATCGAGAACGGCGTGGAGATTGGGGTTTGCATAGGCTGCCCTCATTTTTCACTGTTCCTTCTTTTCGATCTGAGCCAATCTCCCCCTAAATGTTGAGTCCTGTAATCCTCCTTTGCACGTTGTTTCTCCAGGGGCCACCCCTGCGAACAACTGAAGATCTGACCCGAGGGATCCGCTTTGATCCTCCCCTCAACACCCTGGCCGAGGCCCCCAGTGATCCCAATGTTCTCTATCTAGGAACTGAGCGAGGTCGAGTCTACGTCACCGAAGATCGAGGTCGCTCCTGGAGTGAGATGAACGTGCTCACTTCACGAGGCTCCTTTTATGGTGCCATCCGCCCTCAGGGGAAGGCCTCCTCTATCTTCTTCAACAGTGGCATGCTCAGGGGCTATTACCGCCCTGGTCATATCGTTAAGGTGGAGGATCCCGATGTCTCTGATCGCTATGACGGCGCGGATCGCTTTAGCTTGGGGATGTTTAACTATCTAGCTCGAGATCACGACAGCCCTACCGTAGGAGGAGGTGGTGGCGGAAGCAGCCGCTTGGGGGTGGGGCTCAGTAACACCGCGCCACGGCTCGCCATGCGGGTGCGCAAGAAAAAGAAGTGGGGTATTGGGATCAAGATCAAACAGACCCTGGCGCTAAAAACAGGAGCGGCCACCGCCATCCGCTTTCTGAGCGTTCACCCCAGAGATTCCAAGGATATCTTGGCCGCCACTGCCGATGGCCTCTATCGCAGCCGAGACGGAGGTTACTCCTGGCCCCTGGTGCTCACCGGAGCGGCAAAGCCAGAGCGCAACATCAATACTCTGGCGCGGGATCCCAGGGAGGCTGATCGAATCTATGCAGGCTCTAGCCGTGGGCTGAATGTTTCTGAGGATGGCGGGGATACTTGGCGCTTGATGGCTAACCCCTTGGTCTCTCAAAGCGACATCCGTTGGGTCTCTTTTCATCCTGAGAAGCCCGATGATCTCCTCGTAGGGGTCACCTGGGGGATCTTAAGAAGTAGGGATAAAGAGCACAGCAAGTTCAGCCTGCTCTTCACCAGCCCTTGGCCTCCTCAGAAGATGATCCGCCGCGTGATTTATGATCCTCACACGCCCACGCGGATCTTGGCAGCCACCGCCGACGGCCTCATGATCAGCGAAGATGATGGTAAGAGCTTTGATCGTGCAGGGGGCCTGCTCTTTGTTGGACAGGATCTCAACAGCCTCTCTCCAGGGAGCGCTCCAGGGCACTTTATCGTTGCTGATAAACGCGATATTTGGGAGACCTTCGATGCTGGTAAGAGCTGGCAAGTGGCTCTCTTTGGGAGCATCGAGTGGACCTTGCGGATGGCGTTCTTTTCTCGGCACGATCCTGAGGCGATCTGGATCGTCACCTACGGAGAGGTGCTGCGCTATGCTCCTATGCCCTCAAATCGCCTCCCTCGCGATCTGATGAGCCGGATGAGGGCCCTTGTCGCCTCAGAGCCCAGCCTAGATCAAGCTGTAGGCGTAGCCCTACGCCGCTTTGGAGTGGATCGACCCTTCCTTAACCGCTATCGCCAGGGCGCTCGGTTGGCCGCCTGGGTGCCCAAGATACGCGCCAGCTTTAGGTGGACTGATCTAAGGGTGGGCACCACCTCCTATTTTCGCGACATTCACGATCCCTATTTTAGAAATCATGGTCAGATCGGCGGCCCCGCTTGGGCGCTGGTGGCTCTTTGGGATCTCAAAGGGATCATCCATAATGTCTCTGAGTCGATCGCTGATCGCGTCGGTGGGGTCAGCCGGCACGCAGAGTGGCGGGTCCGTCAGACCCTGATCAACCTCTATCAGGAGCGCCGTAGATTCCAACTGGAGGCCTTGATAGATCGAGGGGACGAACGCGCTCGCTTTATGAGGAGGCTGCGTTTGGAGGAGTTAACCGCTCACCTCAACGCCTTGACCGGCAACCTCTTCAAACCGATCTCAGCGCTCTGACATAACTCAAGGAGCAGCGATGCGCTTTCTGATCCTCATCTCCATACTGCTCTCTCCCGCCTGGGCGAAGCGGAGTTTTCATGATCCTGAAGTACAGGATGCCTTGGAGGCCCTGAAAGAGGAGCCCTCTATCCAACAGACTCAGGGCGCGGCGCTCCGCTTCTTTAACATCGATCCCGATACGGTCAGCTCTATGCGCAGCCGAGCTTCTTGGAAGGCGGTGCTCCCTGATCTGACCGTCAAGTACATCGGCAATCAGAGCAAGATCGACGTGGACAAGTTCAATATCCCCGAGCATGGGGATGAGGAGCCCGCGAATATCGATGACGCAGGGGGCAGCCTAAGCGAGTTCCAAGTCAGCGGGAACTGGTCACTCTCTCGCTTGCTCTTCAACCCCGAGGTTCTGGATGTAAGCTCTCTTGCGGTGCTTCAAGAGGGGGTCCTCAAGGAGATCACGCGGCTATACTTCACTCGGCGCCGCCTTCAAGTAGGGCTGATCTTCTCCCCTCCAAAGGATCCTGCGACCCAATACTCCAAGGAGCTGCGCATCCAGGAGCTGACCGCGACCTTGGATGCTATGACAGGCAATATTTTTACGAAGTCAGAGCAGCGAAGAGCGCGCAAGAAGCGCCGCCGCCGAGGCTGATTTGATGAGGAGGAGTTGTGGCTGAGTATATCAGCGTTCAAGGCTATCGTCGCTTAGAGGCGGAGCTGCGTCAGCTCCTAGATAAGGAGCGTCCCCGAGTCGTCAAGCAGGTCTCAGCTGCTGCAGCTGAGGGGGATCGCAGCGAAAACGCCGAGTATATCTATGGAAAAAAGCGCCTCCGGCAGATCGATAAGCGCGTTGAGTTTCTCAACCGACGCCTCGATCTCTTGACGACGGTGGAACAGGCTCCTCTCAGCGAGCGAGTCCGTTTTTTGAGTTGGGTGGAGTTGGAGGATATCGAGGGTGAGCTGCGCTGCTATCGTCTCGTCGGCGCCGATGAGACCGATGCCAAGATGGGCCTTATCTCCTATCGCTCTCCGGTGGGTCGAGCGCTCCTCGGGCGTGAGTTGGACGAGACGGTTAATATACAGACACCCGGCGGGGGTCTCGAGCTGACCATCCTTGGGATCCACCAGCAAGATCCCCGAGGTTGAGACTCAACATTCGCTTAGTCCAAGAGCCATGGTATGTTGCCTCTCCTTCATCTGCTGAGAGTCAAGATGGACGAATCTCAAATCATAGATTGGTATGAGGTCGTAGAGGCGGTCTCCAATGGCCGTATGACTGGACACCGCTGCCCCATCTGTCATCAAGGAGATCTAGAGACCGCCCGAGAGGGTTCCAAACTGCGGCTGCGCTGCCCCGAGTGTGGAGAGGGCTTTGAAGGGAATATGGGTTGGGGTCGAGATGATGGATTCTATGCTGAAGCTGACGCCCTGATGCGGCGGCAAGAGGAGCGCAAACGCAGAGGCAACCAAAGAGAGTTGAGCGCTACGCTGGAGGCACCTCAAGATTCAATAATGCAGCTTGTAGAGCCTGCTCCTTCGCCCTTAGAAAACCCTCCAGAGCCCACCCTCTCCCCAAAGAAGCGACCTGAGCCCTGGTCTTGGCAGCTCTCTGCTCGCGCAGCTGAGCAGGATCCCGGTGAGTGGATGCCAGTAGTGGAGGCGATCTATAACGGCAAGCGCAGCGGTCTCAACTGTCCTCTCTGTAGCGAGCCGCTGACTGCTATCACAGTGCAGGAGCCCTATTTGCGAGTACACTGCCTGCTCTGTGGTGAAGGCTTTGAGGGGAGACTTGGGTGGTAGACAAAAGTTTCTTGGGGAGGGGCTTCTCTTTCCCCTTCCATACAGACGCCTCTGGGGGGCTCTCTCTCTCCGCTTATGAAGAGAACATCAAACAGTCGATCAACTTGGTCCTGGGGACGGCCTTAGGAGAGCGGGTCTATCGCCCCACTTTCGGCAGCCGTATTCATGACTATCTCTTCGCGCCCAACAATGATCATACCCGCAACATGGTTTCTTTCTACGCTCAGGAGTGCCTGAAAAAATGGGAGCCTCGCATTGAAGAGGTCGAAGTCGAGGCCCACAGCATCTCCAGTGAGCCCGGAACCATCCGCCTGGAGATCAATTATCAGGTGAAGGCTACAAATTCTCACTTCAACCTGGTCTATCCATTCTATCTGCGCCGGGAGGAGGATCTATGATCCCAGTCCCCAACCTAGACGATCGCTCTCATAAAGAGATCGTCGAAGAGGCGATGCGGCTCATCCCCCGCTACTGCCCTGACTGGACCAACTTCAACCCATCCGATCCAGGCGTCACGCTTATCGAGCTTTTTGCCTGGATGATGGAGATGGCGATCTACCGCCTCAACAAGGTGACAGATAAGAACTACATCGCCTTCCTCAACATGATGGGAGTGCGTCTACAGCCACCTCAGTCAGCCCGCACCCTGCTGCGCTTTCAGCTGGTCAAGAGCGCCCCTCCTACCTGGATCAAGAGAGAGACACCTATCGCCACGGCGCAGTCAGGGAAGGAGGAACCGGTCATCTTTGAGACCACTGAGGAGCTGCTGATCTCAGGCGTTCGACTCCTGCACTGCTTCACTCAGGTCAGCGATGTTTATACAGATCAGAGCCCCTTTTTAGACGGGCGGCGCGGCGAGGGCTTTGAAGTCTTCACTGGGATCAACCACATCGAACGCTGTCTCTACCTAGGAGATCCCAGCTTTGAGCAGGTCAATGAGGACTCTATCCTGGTGATCAACATCTCTTCTGCGGGCAGCAGCCAGGTGGTGGACCTGCTGGAGTGGGAGTACTGGAATGGTCGCCGTTGGCGTGAGCTGAGGCGCTCTCAGAACGAGGTGGAAGAGGGCTCCATCGCTTTTGAGTATATCGACTCCATTGAGGAGCTTGAGATCAACGAGGAGACCTCCTTCTGGATTCGAGGTCGTCTGAGCGAGACCCCACCCGATCCCAATGAGACCTTCATCGACAGCGTCAAAGCTCGTGTGGAGGTTCGAGGTGAGGGAATCGCCCTGGACAGCGCCTATGTCAATATCGACAGCGCGGTCTTCCTCACCGTCGATACTCAGCGCTCTTGGGCACCCTTTGGTAAGGAGCCCCGTGCAGAGAACATCCTCTATCTTTTGGCTGAGACCTTCCCCACCCAGACAGGCTCGGTGCTGCGGATCGATCTACGGCTCGCTGAGACCAAACTCAAGGATCCTCCTCAACCCAGCGAGGATCTGATCCTCATCTGGGAGTACTCCGATGGGAAGCGCTGGCGGCGCCTGGGGCGCAGCACAGTGGAGGGGGCGATAAGCGCCCCTGACGTTGACTTCATCGATGGGACTCGAGCCTTCACCCAGAGCGGGGAGCTAAGCTTCCGTCGCCCTGAGGATCTCGCTGAGGTGGAGGTCCAAAATGAGCCGGGTTGTTGGCTGAGGGTGCGCATTGAGTCTGGAGACTTTGGGATCCCAGGACACTATGAACTCTCAGGAGAGCGCTGGATCTGGCAGGATGAACGCCCTCTGCGTCCCCCCTGGGTTCAGAGCCTCAGCTTCCGCTACACAGAGAAGGAGAAGATCCTTGAGAAGGTGCTCAGCTATAATGACTTCTCCTACTCTGACCACACCCTGAGCGCTCACAGCGCCCTTAAGCGCTTTCAAGCTTTTGAGCCCTCCAGTGAGGACAGCCCGACTCTCTATCTGGGCTTTGACGCCGCCTTCCCCAATGAGAGGATGAGCCTCTATTTCAAGATGGTGGAGCAGGTGAGTCAGCAACGAGAGCGGGCTCATCGAGAGTATCTGGGCGAGTATTATGCTGAGCGTGATCGAGCCATCGCCCGAGAGCAGCGCGTCGTTTGGGAGTATTGGGATGGCCGCCACTGGGCTGATCTGGATCCAGAGGATCAGACCCAGGCGTTCACGGAGAGCGGTTTCCTTTATTTTATTGGTCCTGAGGACCACAAGCGCCTTAAGCGCTTTGGACAGATCGCCTACTGGTTCCGCGTTCGCCTTGAGATGGGTGGCTACCACCTCATGCCACGCATCAGCTGTGTGATAAGCAACGCGGTCTACGCTCACCATCAAACTACGGTACGCGATGAGATCTTGGGGACCTCAGATGGGACCCCCAACCAGAGCTTTAATTTCGCGCGTGGTCCTCTTCTGGAGGGGCAGCGTCTCTTGGTGCGAGAGCGAGAGCGCCCCGAAGGTGAGGCGCTACAAGCGCTCAAGCTCAGCGAAGAGCTTAAAGAGGCTCGAGGAGGGGGGTATTGGATCCCCTGGGCTGAGATCGAAAGCTTCTATGACTCCGGCCCCAAGAGCCGTCATTATATCATTGATCGTGTTCAGGGGAGGCTTCGCTTTGGGGATGGCCGCAAAGGGATGATCCCTCCCGCTGCCTCCTCTAATATCATGGCGAAGTCCTACCGAGTCGGTGGAGGGCTGCGGGGCAACATCACCGCTCGAAGCTTAAAGGTCCTGCGTAAATCCATCGCCCATGTTGATGCAGTGAGCAATCCCTTCTCCGCCAGCGGAGGGAGCGATCAGGAGAGCATCGAGGAGGCTAAGTCTCGCGGTCCTCATATGATCAAGAGCCGCAATCGCGCGGTGACCGCGGAGGATTTCCAGTGGCTGAGCCTCCAGGCCAGCAACGGTATCGCTCGCGCCAAGTGCCTTAACAGCAGCAGCCGTGGAGGAGAGGTGGTCGTGGTGATTGTCCCCAAGCAGGACGCTCGCCACATCGACCTAAGTTTGAAACTGCTGCCCTCTACGGAGCTGCTGCGGCGGGTTAAGCACTTCCTGGACGAGCGTCGTCTGATCACCACCATCGTCAATGTTCAACGGCCTCGCTATGTAGAGATCAGCGTCCGCGTGGAGATCATCCGCAGCCGGGTGGGCAGCAGCGATAAGCTCAAGCGGAATGTAGAGGAGCGCCTACGCAGCTTCCTGCACCCTCTGGTCGGTGGCCGAGATGGAGAAGGCTGGCCCTTTGGCCGCAATCTCCTCAAGCTGGACCTCTACCATGTCATTGAGGGGATCGATGGGGTTGATATGGTCCATCGCATTCACCTCTACGATGAGGATCGAAAACGCCCCGTGGAGCAGCTTAAGGTCGCTGATGATGAGCTGATCTATCTGGTCGATGTAGAAGTGATTGAGAAGCCAAGAGAGCAGTTCCGGTAGGGGCGGAGATGCGTAAGCCACGAGAGATCATACAGAAGACGATCCGTATGCCGGATGTCTCCGGCATACAGTTGGAGAACGCTAGGCTGATGCTTCGCAACGCAGGCTTTCAGGCTGAGCGAATCCAGCTCCTCTATGAAGAGGCCTACCGCCCCGAGGATGAGATCGTCCGCCAGGAGCCAGGCCCTGGCTCCTGGGTGGCGGTCAGTGAGCCGATTCAGCTCTCTGTCTCTCGCCAAAGCCTGCTCCACTACCTCCCCCAGGCTTTTCATAAGACAGGCCCGAGTGGAGAGCATTTCCTGAGAGAGTTCCTCTGGATCTTTCACCACACCTTTGCAGATTTGGAGAGAACTCTAAACAAGCTGCATCTGCATTTTGATCCCTTGGAGACTCCCCTTGAGTTTCTCCCCTGGTTGGCCAGCTGGGTCGCTCTGAGCATTGATCAAGAGTGGCCCGAACCCAAGAAACGGCGTTTGATCCAACAGGCTATCGGGATGTACAGCCTGCGAGGCACGGTGCAAGGGCTCAAGATCTTCCTCCACATCTTCACTGGAGTGGAACCTAAGATCATGGAGAATCGGTGGCCCTATCCAGGCTTTCGGGTGGGTAAGGTGCGCATCGGTTTGGACTCTGTGGTCCTGCCCCCAGTGCGGCTCACAGACTGCTTTATGGTGGAGGTTCCCGCCCAATATGAAGCTCGGGATGAGGATATTCTCAAGATTCACGACATCATTCGTATGGAGAAGCCCGCTCATACTGCCTACTACCTCACCTTCGCAGCGGCTCCCAACGACGACCGCCTCCAGCCCTTCCGTGTAGGCTTGGGGCGAGTGGGCTTGGAAGAGTCTGGTGTGGTCGCGGATCAGAGGAGCGTTAGGCAGGCCCTGAGCGAGCCCTTGGAGCGATAAATTATGCAGCCTTTTAAGCGGATCAACTTCTTCCGTGGCTTTCTGGCCACCGAGGATGACTTCAATGACGCGACGCGCTACCACGTGGAGAAGCAGCGACTCCACAACGCCTATTTTCACGCTCCAGGGATTGTCCCCCAATATGGAGATGAGCTTAAGGTCAGCAGTCGGGGACGAGGTGATCTCTCTGTAGAGGTGGGCAGCGGCTACGCCATTGATGCTCAGGGGCATGACATCCTGCTCCTGGAGGAGCAGATCAAATCGGTCACGCCAGGGGACTTTAAGCTGCCCGCCACTCTCTATGTAATCCTGCGTTATGTCGAAGAGTATGATGACTTTATCGCCTATAAGGAGAACCTGGACTACCAGGGACATAAGCGGGTGAAGGAGGGCTACAAGCTGGAGCTGACCGTCGTGGAGCCTGATATCCTGCATGAGGTGGAGTTGGCGCGTGTCTATCTAGAGAAGGATGCGCGGCGTATCACCGACGCCCGTGATCCGAGCAACCCAGGACCCAATGAGATCGATCTGCGCTTTACCCGCTCAGCGGGAGTGGCTGGAGCGCGGATGACCCCAGAGATGATCTGGAAGCTCGCTGAGATGATCACACATCAGAAGATGATCCTCTCTCACTTGGCGCGGGTGAAGAAGATTCTATCGGCTCAAGACGCCTTCCATGCGGTGATCACCCTTGAGATGATGATGAAGAGCCACCTGGTAGACAGCGCCAACATCTGGGATCTCCTACGAATCATCGCAGATCTGGAATGGGATGTGGTGGATGAGGTGGAGAGCCGAGTCCCTGAACTCTCTGCGCGCAAAGAGTTCATGGGCTTCAAGCGCAACGTCGATCTCCTCCGGGGCTTAGTTTTAGAGCGGGAAAGCTTGGATAACACCCTGACCTATCAGCTTAAGGCCAATGAATCGATCGAGCTGATGATGGAGCGCATTCGTCCAGAGGCGATCGAGGTGAAGGCGATGGAGGATGCCCCCATAGCCTCTCAGCTCGCCGCGCCTCTCTTAGAAGGGGGCATCAGCTATGAGGAGATTAAGCTTCGCTCAGAGGAGTTCACAGAGGGCCTCATCGTTGAGGGCCGCGAGTGGCTCCTCGTTGATCGTATCGACATCCTCGATGCTGAGAGCGAGGCGGAGCACGAGTTTGCGATCAAGGACGCCAGCGACTCTTGGCGTACACGCCAGCGCCTGCGCTACTCCGATGGGGTCGTGGTTGAGGATGTGGGCATCGCCCATGAAGGGGGCTATAGCCAGTTTAGGGTTAAGAACCTGACCCCACACCACGACTTAGTGATGATCCGCCGGATGGACTATGTGCGGGGCGACTACCAAGCGGAGATCTTCGTCGATGGACAGCGCCTGGATCGCATCCTCAACTGTGACGGAGAGGATCGCAAATATCGCTGGCGCAACTGGCCCTATGTGATCCCTGCTCAGTATATTAACAAAGATAATGTCGTTATCCGTCAACAGATGCTTACAGCAGAACGTGACATCAATATGTTTACTATTTGGTTCTATCAGCCTAAGTTCTGATTTGGATGTAATTCATGCTATAGTGATGATAATGATCATCATCCACTTGGCTGGGATTTATGTTGAGATCCTCTAAAAACACCCCCTTTTGATGATGTTCTAGGCGCATAGAAAGTAAAGGGATAGTCATGAGTAAACATGCGTTTATCAGCTACGCTCACGCCGATGCGGAAGGGCTGATCCGGCTGCAGATCGCCCTTAAGAACCTCGAGCGGCAAGGTCAGATCTCGACCTGGACCGATCGCGCGATCTTGGCAGGTCAACGATGGGATGCTGCGATTCGTGATGAGCTTGAGAAGGCTGCTCTCATCCTCTTCCTCGTCAGCCCAAACCTCATCGCGTCGGACTATGTGCATGATGTTGAGCTGAAGCGAGCACTAAAACGACACCAGGCCGGGGACGCAATCGTGGTGCCGATCATCTACCGTGCTTGTGATTGGTCGCATACCGAACTGCGAGGTTTCCAGGCGCTCCCCACCGACGGCCAGCCGATCAAGACGAGCAGCCAGGAGGACATCGCGTGGCAAGATGTAACTGATGGCCTGAGGAAGCAGCTGGCAGCAACCTCCTGATCGGTGATTCATGTGAACCCACCCGATGTCACGCTCCTCACGGCGCTCGCCGACGCGGTGCTCGGCGCCCCTGCAGCGAAAACGATTCGCCTCGTTAGCGATCGGGTCGTCATTGATGGACGCCCACAGGGAGAGACCCTAACACAGATCGCAAAGCGCGCCTCGGTGCCTCGCGCACAGGTACTGCTGCGCGCGCTTGGCGCTGCGGAGGCTCACCCCACCTATGTAGCGGCGCGGTGGCGCGGCGCCATCAAATCCGGTGCCAGTGCCTGCGAGTTCCGCATGTTGGCGCGCGAGATCACCCTGCAAGATGAGCACGCACCAACAACCCTGAGACATTGGCGAGCGGCGATGAAGAGCCGCTTAGCCAAACACGCCTATGAGGCCGTCAGCGTGTCGGTGGATCGCTTCTCGCCGGGGAGCTCGCCCGAAGAGCGAGGGGCGTGCCTCGAGTTGGGTCCTATCTTGGAAGATTGGCCGCGCGAGCTGCTTGAGTCGCTCCACTGGCGTACGGCTCAGCCTGCGCTCCCTGGCCTGCCACCGCTCCAGCTCGACGATGTGTGGGTCGATCTCCAGCTCCTCGAGCCTGAGGATGCTCCGTTGTCGGTCGCTTCGAACAACCCCCGACTGATGCGCAGGGGAGGGAGGGTGAGCGAGCCGGCGACACTCCTATTAGAGCACCTTCGAACCTCTGTGCTCATCATCGGTGACCCTGGGAGCGGCAAGACAACGCTTGTCAAATGGCTCGCGCGGCGCCTCGTGCTCGAAGGGACCGGCCGCTTTCTGTTGCCACTCGTCGTCTCCCTGCGGCGTTACGCCCGCGAACGACATGAGCGCCCTGGCCTCGGCTTGCTTACCCACGCCGTCGAGGCAGCAGGGGTCCACGACCCGCTCCAACGCGATCGTTGGGTTAACACACTGAGCTACCTCGCGCAGACCTCCAAAGAGAACGTTCTTCTCTTCCTTGATGGGTGGGACGAGGTCCCAGAGGCTGATCGAGACGCGGTCTTCGATCAGATCGAGGCTACCGCATACGCCTTCGCGATGGTCATCACCTCCCGACGTAGCGGTCATCCTTGGCGTTTGCCGGCTGATCGTCGCTACGAGATCGGCCCCCTTGGGCGCGCCGCCGCCGATCGACTTATGCGTCGATGGTTTCAAGCGGCGAAGGCCCCGCACAAAGCCGATCGTCTGCGCGCCAAGCTTGACGCTCACCCTGAACTCGACGAGCTCGCGCGCAACCCTTTTCTGTTGACCTTGCTCTGTGGCCTCGCCCACCAAAGCGGCGATGCCCATGTGATGGATCTCCCCGCCTCCCGCACGGCGCTCTACGAGCGCGCAATTCATGCAATCGCCGCTGATCCAGTTAAGCCACTCTCCTTCGCAGACCTTCATGGCTGTGAGCGTCTCGCGCTCTGGCTGTTCACCAACGCAGAGGGCGCCCCACGGTTCATCTTCGGCCTCGAAGACGGAGTTGCCGCCGCGCTCCCAGCGACGTTGATTACACCCAAGCTAGAGCGATCACGCTTGGCGACACAGATCCACCTGGACCAGCAAACATTTCAGTTTATCCATGCGAGTTTCCAGGAGTTCCTCGCAGCGAGGCGCATCATCAACCTCGACGATAAATCGTGGCCTCTGCTCGAGGAGCATCTCCGCGATCCCCGCTGGCTTGAGACCCTGCGCTTCGTCGCAGGTGGTGGATTGGCGGGTCCCCTTGCAGAGGCTGTCAGAGAGCTCGCTTGCCGCCCTGACATCGCCGGATTTGTCTATACGATCCTCGCACGGTTACTCTCAGAAGCGTCAGCTGTCGATGATCCACTCGCCGCTGAGGGCGGCGTGGCCATCCTCGGCTTCGATTTGCGAGACAAGCTCTGGGGCCGTATCGAGGCTGGCTTCGAGCCTGAGGTCTTCGCCGACGCCTATATCGCGCTCGACCCCGATCACCTCTTCGCTCGAATCGAGCAGCGTCTCCCTACAGCCTCTCCCAAGCTCCATGCTCGGCTTGAGCGCCTCCTGGGCCGCTTTCGCCGACGCGAGACGGCACGGGCCATCGTCGATCGCGTTCTTGGCCCTGCGGGATCTACACGCGCCATCGCGATTTACTCTGCCGCCGAAGCGCTTGACATCGATGGGCTTGTTGCTTTGCGCAGGGCAGTGAGCGATCGCGAGCGCCCCACCGATATACGTAAAGCCGCGATCATGGCGCTGGGTAACGCGAGGGATGGGGGCGCCCTTGAAGTGCTTTTGCCCCAATTAAATAACCCCAAACTGGCAAACGAGACCGCTCGAGCGCTCGGACGCCTCGGCGGTGATGAAGCACTCAACGCGCTCGCCGCATGTGTAACCTGCGGTGATGATCGCGCTCCAGCCTGTACTGCTGCCCTCGGCGAGACGCGCGATCCCCGGGCTCGGGATCACCTCGTCACGGTGCTCGCGCGCCGCGACGCCAGCGATCCGCTCATCCCCGATCTGCTCGAGGCGCTCATTGAATTCCCGATTCGCGAAGGGGCGCCTGTGCTTCATGATCTGCTCACAGCAGCCCCTGATGCGATCCGCACGGCAGCGGCATGGGCGCTTGAGAAGTCCACCCACAGTCAAACGACGGAAGCGCTCGCCATCGCCATCCGAGCCGATTCGTCACCCTCAACCCGTGCCGCAGCGGTGGGCGCGCTGCGGGAACGCGCGCGGCCTGATCAGGTAAGCTGGCTGCTGAAGATCGCGCAGGACCCAACTGAGGCTCAGTCGATCCGCGCTGATGCGATGACCGCAGTGCTTCAGGCTGCGCTGCGCTTCGCTCACTATGAGTCAGGCCCTGAGCTTCGTCGGATCGCGGCCCGAGCGGTGCTTGAGGCGCTCGAAGAGACACAAGGAGAGCTGGCGTTGGCTGCCGCCACGCATGCTTACGCAGGAGGCGTGGCGGTCATCGCCCAACTCGTAGAAATCACTACAAATACTACAGCATCGTTTGGGGTTCGTGAGGCAGCCTGCCACGCGCTGGGCAAGCTCCGCCACCGCGATGCCATCAATGATCTACTCGCCCTCGTTAAGCAAGCACCGAAGGCATCAGACGGTAGTGAAAGGGTCATTTTAGAGGCCACCTCGCGGATCGCGAGCGCGGCCGCCCAAGCGCTCACTCAGATCGACGCCTCCGCTCTCGCGGGGCTGGGATCGCCGGTGGCGATCGCAGCTTTGACGCGCCACGCGGTGGAGACGGGTCAGCTTGTCTTCTCTCAGCCTCTGCTCGACCCTTCAGGCGGCTTCCCTATAGCGATTATCAGCGCCCCAGAGGATAACAAACACGCAAAGGCGCTTTGTCGAGCGCTCGCGGTCATGGTGCGTAACGACGAGCTTACGCTCGTTGATCCAGTCCATGAGATTTGCCGTGCGCGCCTCGTGTTGCCCTTGCTCTCTTCCGACCTGCTCTCTTGGGAGCCAGGCTGGCAGGCGATCGCTACTGTAATGAGCGCTCACCCCAGCACCGATCTGATACCCATCATCATTCGTGTCTGTGACTGGCGCAGCTCAGCGATTGGCCAACTCGCCCCGCTTCCAAACGACGGCACCGCTATTTTGTCGAATTCGAACCTGGATGAAGCGTGGCAGACAGTCGTCGAAGGTGTTCGGTCGCTTGTCTTAAGCAAGCAAAAAATTAATAATAACATATTCATCTAAGAAAAATGTGACAATGATGAATTGATTGTAATTGATGCATAATCAATTGTTTTATGAACAGTATTGTGTTATAAGTATTGCGTTTCATTGAACTACTGAGCGGAGCGGACAAAATATGTCGATAAGGATGATGAACTTCTATTTGAGGGGCTGAATATGAAACATTTGTATCTATACAACTTCTACGAACTCATCTGTGTTCTAAGGAAAAAAAGCCTGATGAGCTGCTCGATGAGATATTGATACTACTGAGCTGTCTCATCCCTCCCCTACATGAGCGTAACTTGATGGAGGGAAGCGAACAGGGTGCTCATTTTCAAAGAGAACAGATCAGAGACCGAGCAGAAAAGAGTACAACCCACACAAGGGTTCCGAAAATCCAGTGACTTCAGAGGCTGCTCTTGATATCTCAAGCTGTGTTTCTCCTTCTCCTGATCCTGCTTGCTCCCCCCAAAGATGCGCTCTCCACCGGAGCCTTCGATTGGGCTCGCCGTCGTGTTCGTGTGTTGGGCGTGGGCCGCCCGATCCCTCTCTCACCCACCGCCTCTTTAAGCTCCAAGGAGTTCTATCAGCTCGCCCGTGCGGATGCTCTAGAGCGGATGGAGCGCGCCCTTCAAGCCCTGCCGTTGGATGCAGATCGCCTGGCGGGGATCTTCTCTAAGGCTCGCATCCAAGAGGCGGCGCTGGAGCTTGAGGCGGTGGAGCTGCTGCGCTTCAGTGATGGTACAGTCCATCTCCACGCTGAGCTGCCCTTTGAGGTGTTGTTGGGCGTCTCCTCTCCACCCAAAGCCAAAGGAGCGGGGCTGATCATTCAGCTCAAGGGGCCTCCTCATCCGGCGGTGCGCCTTCAGCTCCAAGACGCGGCAGGGGCGCGGCGTTGGGCAGGTCTCCCTGAAGATCCCCTCTCTGGTCCGGTGATCTGGACCCAGGACCCAGACCGGGCTCAACAACACGCTGGACTTGAGCCTCTGCGCCTCGAGGCTCAGGCTCTAGATCGCCCTGGGCTCCTGCTCCTTGAGCAGCTCCCCCCCCCCCCGGGGGCGGGGTGGCCAGCTGCTCCCCAAAGCGTAAACCCAAGACAAAAAAAAAAAAGACAAGCCGATGC
>CAYLJJ010000006.1:0-69412 GCA_964384025.1 uncultured Nannocystaceae bacterium | reverse complement strand
GCGCCCGGCGCAGCGCCCCCCCCCCCGCGCTGGAGGGATCTCCATCTACTCACCTAAGCTAAATCCAAAAACAAAAAGAAAAAAGAGAAGCCGATGAGCCTGAGGCAGATCATGCTTCCTCTGACCCTCCTGCTGCTCTCTTGCGGCGGGGATGTCGTTCAGAGGGTGGGAGCACCCCCCAAGCCTCCACAGGGAAAGGCCTTTCTAAAGATCCTCTGTGAGCCTCCCCAGACAGAGATCTATCTCGATGGAGCCTATCGTGGGCGCTTGGATGGCTACCCTGAGGGTTTTTTAAGCTTGGACTTGGGGAAACATCGACTGCGCTTGGCGGCTCCAGGTCATGAACCAGCCTATTTTCATTTTGAGCTGAGAGAGAGCCTGAGCCTCAAGACCAGGCTCCTCCCCACACCCCCTGAGAGTTAAGGAGCTATGGCTCGAATCCGAATCCTCGATGAGATTGTCGCCAACCAGATCGCCGCAGGCGAGGTGGTGGAGCGCCCCGCCAGCGCCGCTAAAGAGCTGCTGGAGAACGCCTTGGATGCAGGCGCCACAACCATCACCGTGGAGATCAAAGGAGGGGGCGTAGAGCGCCTTCGGGTAGTGGACAATGGCCACGGGATGAGCCCTGAGGATCTGCGCCTAGCCCTCTCTCGTCATGCCACCAGCAAGCTGAGAGAGGCTCATGATCTTCACCACATCAACACCCTGGGGTTTCGAGGTGAGGCGCTGCCCTCCATCGCCTCTGTGAGCCGTTTCTCGATCCGCAGCCGCGAAGCAGGAGGCTTGGGAGCCACTCGCATCAGCTTGACAGGGGGAGCGCAGATGGAGCTGAGTGAGGTGCCAGGTCCCCCAGGCACTGAGGTGATCGTCGAGGACCTCTTCTTCAATGTTCCCGCGCGCCTCAAGTTTCTTAAAAAGCCCAACACCGAGAGCAACCATATCCTCGATATAATCCAGAGGATGGCTCTGAGCCGACATGATGTCGCTTTTCGCTTTATCAAGGATGGACGCAGCAGCCTGGATCTGCCCCGGCATAAGCAGCTTCTGGATCGAGTCATGGCGCTCTTTCGGGGGAAGCTCTCGGAGGATCTTAAGGCGGTGGGTGGCTCTGGTCCTCTGAGCCTCGAAGGCCTCATCGGTCCCCCCTCGGCGGCACGAGCCAGCCCACGGCACTATCACACATTTGTTAACGGTCGTTATGTCCGCGATCGAGTGATCATGGCTGCTGTTCAGGCCGCCTATGGCAATCGCCTGGAGCGAGGGCGGCATCCCTTTGTGGTCCTCAAGCTGAACATCCCCCCTGAGGCGGTGGATGTAAACGTCCACCCCGCTAAAACCGAGGTGCGCTTTGTAGAGACAGGGCTGATTCACCGCTTGGTCAATAAGACCCTGGATGCCTGTCTACGGCAAGAGCCCTGGAGAGAGAACTCTAAATCGCCTTCAATCATGCCTGAGGAGTCGGGTGAGCAGCTCGAAGCTCACCGCCGTCGTATCTTCAACGTGATGGAGCGCATCATGGAGAAACGTGAGGGGGGCTCTGAGGAGCATGAGGAGCTGCCGCCTCGAACAAGCTGGTCTCCCCCCCCGCTGCCGCCCCTCAATCGAAGCTCTGAGCCCCCAGGAGAGGTTCAGCTCGATCTGAGTTCCTCAGAAGAGGCCGCTGAATCCAAGAGCGCCTCAACCCCTCAGAGCCCCCCTCAGCCTGCCCTTGAGGAGCCCAGCAGCTTCCCCCTACCTGCCTTTGAAGAGCCTCGCCATCTCCCTGAGCTGGGGTATCGCCCTGAGCTGGGGAAGATCCCCTTTGACCGCTTGAAGCCTGTTGGCAACTTGGCTCCCTTTCTGCTCTATGCCGCCGCTGATGGCTTACTCATGCTCCACGCTGAGCGAGCCTTTACGCGGTTGCTCTATGAGCGTCTCCAGAAAGCACCCATGTCGATCCCCCTGGGGCAACCCATCCGTTTGGAGTTGAGCGAGGCACAGCACCGCAAATTTGAGCAGCGTAAAGAGGCTTTAAAGATCCTGGGCTTGGAGATAGAGCCCTTTGGAGGGCGCAGCTTGGCGTTGAAGTCTGCGCCAGCAGGCCTGGAGCCTGGACGTGCTCAGGCGCTGATTCTCCAGCTCCTGAAGCGTGAGCCAGATCAACTCCGTCTCTGCTTGGCTGAAGGGATGACTGCAGGAAAGGCACCCCCTAAGCAACTCCTTAAGCTCTTAGAGGGGCTGGAGCAGCTTGAGGATAACCTGCCTCCCTTTGCCTTTTTTCTCTCCAAAGCTGAGATGCTCAAGAGCTGCAACATTGGATAGTCGAAGCCTGGTTTGAGCCCAGCCTCAATCGTTGGTAAAGATCCCTCGCTCCCAACCCCGATCTCCATTGAGGCTGTTGGCTCCACAGCGATAACCTGAGGAGATCTGCCCTCCGTTGCTGTGCCAACAGAGTCGCAGCTCAGCTTGGATCTGGAGGGTGTCGCAGGTGTTTCGCTCGACTCCAGTACCCACAGGCACAAAGCCGATGCTGGCCTGCTGACTAAAATACCAATCTACGCCGTTTTCGCGGGTCAGATCGTTGCGGGGGCCGGTATCACGAAAAACCATCTCCCGCCTCCCCATCGCCAAGAGAGCCCACTCCTCGCTGCCCACCTGCCGACAACCGTACATCACATACTCACCATCACAGCGCGCTTGAATCTGAGCCAAGCTCCCCTGATCAGCGTAGGTGTCTTGATGGCAGCGTCGCCAGCCTCCCAAGAGTTCTTCATCTATGTCCTGGCGAATCCCTTCAAACACAAAGAGCCCACCACAGAAGCCATCAATGCACTCTACGCCTGGATTGCAGCGGTGCTCACATCGGCCACAGTTCTCTGGATCTGCTTGGATATCCAAACAACCCGACTCACAAAAACCATAGCCCCGCTCTTCACAGAGATCTCCTCGCGCGGTGCAACCCTCATCCTCGGGCCAGTCCACCTGACCATCTTCATCATTGTCGATCCCATCCGCGCAGTAGGGCTCGATCTCCAGATCCTCTTCATCGTCATCCCGAGGCGTGGCGCAGCCTGGATCAGCCAGATCGATGCTGCCATCGTCATCATTGTCCACTCCATCAGCGCAGCGTCTTGGGGGAGCACCCAGGCCATCTTCACGGGCATCAGCCGCAAAACTGCAGCCTGGATCATCAGGGAAGTCAATACGGCCATTGCGATCATCATCTAGGCCGTTGCCACACTGAGGCTGAAAGGCGGGATCCTCTTCATCTCCATCTCCTGCGTGACTACAGCCTGGATCCCTGGGGAAGTCGATGATCCCATCTTCATCATCATCTCGATCATTGCTACAGCGCGCGGGGGGCTGAGGATCATGCTCTGAGTCATCCCCTGCCGAGCGGCAACCGGGCTCAAAGGGAAAATCCAGGAGGCCATCCCGATCATTATCCAGGCCATCGGCGCACTCCGGTAGAAGCTCAGGATCAGCCTCACTCAGCCCCCCTGGGGCGGCGCAGCCGGGATCAAAGGGGTAGTCCAGGAGATCATCCTCATCATCGTCGATGCGGTTGCTACATTGAGGTCGCCCCTCGCTCTCCTCATCCAGATCCCCCGCGCCATAGCAGCCCTCATCTTCGGGATAGTCCACCAGACCATCATCATCATCATCCAGGCCGTTAAGGCAGCTGGGAGAGACCACAGGGTTGCTCTCATCGAGCGCCCCTCGACAGATACAGCCGGGATCCATCGGGAAGTCGATGAGCCCATCTTCGTCATCATCCAAGCCGTTGTTACAGACGGACACTCCCTCATCTCGCTCATCCTCATCATCTGGCTCACGGCAGCCCGGGTCATCAGCATCGATAAAGCCATCTTCATCGTTATCGATCCCGTCCCGGCAGCCTGGAGGCAGACGCTCAGAGTGGATAGAGAGCTTCAACTCCTGGGCGCCTTGAAGCTGATCGATGATGATGAAATAGTCTCCGGGCGCCACGCGCTCAACCTGCAAGCTGCTCATCAACCCTGGCATGATCAGCCGACAACCCAGCTCACTGCTGTTGAGCAAGCAGCTGGAGCGCAGATAGAGGCTCAGTTCGCTGCTGGCTCCTTCTAGAGCGAAGCTCAGGCGGGCGTTAAAGGGGTTGATGTAGTGGAAGATATGCTCCCCCTGATTGTTGCGGCCACAGCTTCCCCGCAGGCTGCTGCTGCGAGGCTCCACCCGCCCCTCAAAGCCCCCCAGATCGATGCTGCGAACAGGAACCCCCTGACCACAGAGATCCAGCTCATCTTGATCCGCAGCGTCCTGACAGCCCTGATCAAAAGGAAAGTCGGTCAAGCCATCCGCGTCGTTGTCCTCACCATCAGCGCAGAGAGGGGGGATCTCAGGGTCGGACTCGCTGCGATCCTCATGCGACTCACAGCCTGGATCAAAGGGGTAGTCAATGAGACCATCCTCATCATCATCGTGATGGTTGCGGCACTCCGCCAGAGAGAGCAGCTCCAGCTCCAGCTCAAAGGCGCCCCCACGCCCAGAGCTTCCATCTACGAAGAGAAAGTAGTCTCCAGGGGGAGGCCAGCTCAGGCTGATCTGATTCTCCTCTCTGCCCTCCAGGGCCCCTTGATGACAGGCAAGCTCGCTTTGAGGAGCGGCGCAGCGTTCACGGAGGTAGAGGGTGCTCTCCAGCTCACCTCGACTGCGAAAGCTGAGCGCCTCTACGCTCTCACTCAGATGGTAGAGATAGACGATCTCTGCCGAACCCGCGCCTCCACAGCTCCCAGCAGCTTCAAAGCGCCCTCCTCTTGTATCTCCTCGAACCAGCGAGCCCGGCAACTCCACCACATCAAGGTCCCCACAAGCGACCCGCTCTCCTCCATCCGAGGCGCTGCGACATCCTCGATCTTCGGGATAGTCAAAGCGGCCATCCCGATCATTATCCAAGCCATCGGCGCAGGCTGGGGGCTGCTCTGGATCCAGCTCAGAGTCATCGCCTACAGCGAGACAGCCTGGATCTACGGGGTAATCTGCGCGGCCATCTTGATCATCATCTAAGCCGTTGGCGCAGCGGGGAGCCTGCTCAGGGTTTCTCTCATCATCATCTCCCGCTGAGACACAGCCTGGCTCCAGAGGAAAGTCGATCAGACCATCCTCATCATCATCCTCCTGATTGGAGCATTGGGGGAGAGGATCTGGATCCAGCTCTCGGGGGCTCATCTCATGAGCACAGCCAGGGTCCTCCAGATCGATGAGGTGATCTCCATCATTATCCAAGCCATCGGCGCAGGCGCGTTGAGCTGTGGTTTCATCCAGCTCATCTCCATCCATGAGCGAGCCACAGCCCGGATCATCAGGGAAATCGATACGCTCATCCCCGTCGTTGTCCAAGCCATCAGAGCAGGCCGCGAGGGGCTCGTCAGACTCATCATCATCTTCAGCATTGCTACAGCCTGGATCCCTCAGATCGATACGCCCATCTCCATCATCGTCCAGGCTGTTGGTGCACTGCTTGGAGGCCTCCTCTGGATCATCGGGTCCCTCACAGCCAGGATCATCGAGATCGATGAGGCCATTCTCATCATTGTCCAGGCCATCCGCGCAAGCCCCTGGCTCTTGCTCACAACAATCCGGTGTGGGTAGCGCCGTGTCTCCTTCATCCCTGCTGCCGTCACAAGCAGAAAAAGAGAGGAGGAGCAGAAGTCCAAGGCGTCGCCACATGCTCGATCTCCTTTGAGCCAAAGGGGGAATATAGCGAAATCTTCGAGGCTCAAGTGACTCCTCCCTCTTTTCTTACTTCCTCTGGGAAGAAAAACTGCATATGGGAGTGTCGAGAGCCAGCAGGCTCGCTGAGCGGAAGGAAAGAGAATGCGCATTACGGTGATCGGCAGCGGCTATGTGGGCCTTGTGGCGGGAGCCTGTCTGGCTGATGTGGGCAACCAGGTGATCTGTGTCGATATTGACGAGGCCAAGATCAAGGCGCTTAAAGCGGCTGAGGTTCCCTTCTTCGAACCCGGCTTGGGCGCCCTAGTGAAGCGCAACCTGGAGGCAGGGCGCCTCAGTTTTACCACCCAGGTGGAGCAAGCCTGCCGTGATGGCGCGGTGATCTTTATCGCAGTAGGGACTCCACAGGGAGATGATGGCTCTGCTGAACTGCGCTATGTAGAGGAGGTCGCTGGCAGCATTGGAGAGGTGCTCTCTGGAGGAGAGAACCTCCTCATCGATGGGCTGAAGATCATCCTCAGCAAATCAACCGTGCCGGTGGGCACCTCTGATCATGTCCGAGAGATCATCTCCAAAGAAGCTCGCCTGCCCTTCGTGGTCTGCTCTAACCCAGAGTTCCTTAAAGAGGGGGACGCCATCAGCGACTTCCTTAAGCCTGATCGGGTGATCATCGGCACTCCAGAGGGTGAACTTGGAGAGCGCGCTAAGCGGGTCCTCAAGGAGCTCTATGAGCCCTTCTGCCGCACTCGAGATCGCATCCTGTTTATGGATGTGCGCTCCAGCGAGCTGAGCAAATATGCCGCCAACGCTCTATTGGCGACCAAGATCAGCTTTATGAATGATCTCTCCTGTTTGGCGGAGCGAGTCGGCGCGGATATTGAGAAGATCCGGGTGGGTATCGGCTCCGATCCTCGCATCGGTTATCAGTTCCTCTTTCCAGGGGCGGGCTATGGCGGCTCCTGTTTTCCCAAAGATGTCAAGGCGATCCTCCATACGGGAGAATCGGTGGGGCACCCCCTACGGATTCTCCAAGCGGTGGACGCTGTTAACCAAGATCAGAAGCAGATCCTGCTCAAGAAGGTGCTTGCTCATCTGGGAGAGGATCTCAGCGGGTTGAGCTTCGCCATCTGGGGGCTCTCTTTTAAGCCCAGGACCGATGATATGCGGGAAGCTCCCAGCCTTCCCCTTATCCGAGGCTTGCTCGCGGCGGGGGCACAGCTTCGCGCCTACGATCCCGAAGCGATGAGGAACGCCCGGGAGATCTTTCCAGAGGGAGTGGAGCTGATGGATGATCATTACGCCTGCCTGGATGGAGCTGAGGCTCTTATCCTGGTCACAGAGTGGAGCCTCTTTCGCCGCCCTGACTTTGAGGAGCTGGCTCGGCGCCTCAAGCGCAAGTTGATCTTTGATGGTCGCAACCTCTACGACCCTGAGCGTATGACCGCTCGAGGCTTTGAGTATTTTGCTATAGGTCGCGGCCAAGCTCTACCCGTCTAGAGCTCGAAACCACTCTACAAAACGTCTGATCCCCTCCTCTATGTTCACCTGTGGGGCATAGCCCAGCTCCTCCTGAGCCCGGCGAATATCGGCATAGGTTCGCTGTACATCGCCAGGCTGGTGGGGGAGGTGTTCAACCTCAGGCGTGCAGTTGAGAGCCCTGGAGAGGAGCTGCACCAGCTCCAAGAGAGAGGTGGTCTTAGATCCTCCCAGATTGTAGATCCTGTAGCCCTGACAGCGCTCCAATGCGGCCTCTATACCCGCCGTGATGTCTTCAATATAGCTGTAATCTCGGCTGCTGAGACCATCCCCAAAGAGCCTGATCCTCTCGCCTCGGCTGAGGGCTCGACAGAACTTATGAATCGCCATCTCTGGTCTTTGCCTCGGCCCATAGACGGTAAAAAAGCGTAGACAGCTTATGTCCAATCCAAAGAGCTTGTGCCATGTGTAGCAGAGCAATTCTCCAGCCCTTTTTGTTGCTGCATATGGAGAAATTGGCTCATTTGCCGGATCACTTTCTGAAAACGGCACTTTTTCTTGATTTCCATATACTGATGAAGAGGAAGCGAAGATGAATTTTTCAACCCCGCTATTCCTACAGCACTCCAAAAGATTTACAGTTCCTTCTAAGTTTGTTTTCTGGTAAACAGATGGGTTCTCTATCGATGGGCGGACTCCAGCCCACGCGGCCAAATGAATCACTTTTTTGAATTCATAATCTGCAAAAATCTTATTTAATAGCTCTCGATCAAGAATATCTCCTTTCACAAGGCTGAAATTTCTGTGCTTTAACGATTTTTTGGTGTTTTTCTCTTTGATTTTCGGAGAATAAAACGAATTAAAGTTATCTATCCCGACAATTTGATGTCCTTGCAAAAGCAAGCGCTCACAAAGGTTGGAACCGATAAAACCAGCTGCACCTGTGAGAAGTACAGGCATCTCTCTCTCCCTATATTTTCCAAACAAAGCTTCTCAGGATAGTTTTTTTTGAGAGGAGAGCGCAGGATCTTAAGAGCTGAGCTCTACTTTTCTTTTGACACCCCAAATTTTACGAAGCTATCTTCCCTCGGTGATTGACCTCATAAAGTGAGCAGGCCATGTCCAAAAAAGATCTCCTCGCCTCTGTCCACAAAGCTTTCGCCGGAGAGCTGAGCAAGAAACAGATCGGTGAGGTCTTTAACGCGACCTTCATCGGCATCGCCCAGGTCCTGCAAGAGCAGGAGCGTTACGTTCAGCCTGGCTTTGGCACCTTCACAGTGAAGGTGCGCCCAGCCCGTGTTGGTCGGAACCCCCGAACGGGTGAAAAACTAGATATCCCTGCCTCTAAGGGTGTGACCTTTAAGGTGGCCCCAGAGCTCAAGAAAGCCATCAATTAAGGAGCGAAGATGTCCAAGAACAACCTCGTCCAGCAGGTCCAGGCGGTCACTGGGGATCTGAACACCCAGACCATATCGAACACGATCGATCAGATCTTCGGCTCTCTGGTGGAACTCCTGGAGGCGGACTTCGCCACCAGCGGTGACAAGCAGGTCGGCAAGCAGCTGATTCCCGGATTTGGCACTTTCCAGATGAAGGTTCGTGCTGCGCGCACAGGCCGTAACCCTCGCACCGGCGATCCCATCCAGATTCCCGCCACCAAGGTCGTGACTTTTAAGCCCGCTGCTGCCCTCAAGGGGAAGCTCGTCGCCTAAGCACCTGCAGCCCCGCCCGCGCTTCAGGTTGCTTTGGATCTCTCCTCAAGGCAGCTCTAAAGTCCTCCTCTGCCCCTCTTAAATCTCCCTGGTTTCCTCGAACCACTCCCCGCAGTCCTCGAGCCTCTGGATCCTCTGAATCTTCAAGGAGGAGAGCCTCGATCTCTTTTAGAGCAAGATCCAGCCGCTTGAGTTGCAGAGCAAAACGGATCAGATTGATCTGATCCTGCCGATAGCCAGGGCGCAGACGCAGCGCCTCTTGGATCGCCTCAAGGGCGGCTTTAAAGAGGCCCCGCTCTGAGAGCGCCCAAGCCATCGCAGACCAAGATTCAGGGCTGGGCCAAAGCTCTATCGCCGCTCGCGCAGCTTGGAGGGCATACTCAGGGCGCAGATAGATCTGCTGGCGAGCCAGATCGATGCTTAATCCAGCGACGCTGCGCTTGATCACTGGAGCCTCTAGGGCCCCTTCAGGGAGCCTCTGAAGGAGGGCCTTTAGCTCCCGTAAAAAGTCCTGTTTCTTGGGTGCATGGAAGCGTGAGAAGTAGGGAAATTGAGGTTCTAGATGCGGAGGGCGAGCAGCTGAATCATAGCCAGACCCCCACTCCCAGGCCAGGGGCCAGTCCTCCTTCAGCTTCAGCAGATCGCTCAACTCTCCTCTCCAGCCCTTGAGCGCCGCTGGACAGCGTCGCAGGGTCGCGCGCATCGAAGAAAGGTCCCAGATATGTTGGCGCACCACCACAGCTACGTCTGGACGAAAGCCCTCTACAGTCTGAGCAAAGGCCCAGCCCGCCGCTTGGCTGTCTGAGATGAGCAGGAGCAGGGTCTCTGGAGGCAAGGCAGCGCCCTGCATCAACAGCTCTGGGAGCCCTCTGTCGGCTCTCAATCTAGGTCGGCGGAGCGCGCTTAGGCTCAGAGCTGTGATCCCTAAAATCAGCCCCAGGAGGAGGAGGTAGAGCTTGGAGTTCAAAGCCTGAGGATCCGTAGAAGCGCCAAGGAGAGGATGTTCTCTCCGCAGCAGATCAGAGGGAAAGAGGACTGGAGGGAGGCGCCAGAAGAGCCGCTCTAGGCTAAAAGCAGCCCCCACCGCCAAGAACAGAATCCCTGGAGTTCCGTTCTGCTGATCGATGAGGCCCATCGGATTTAGGCTCAGAGAGTAGAAGAGGTCCAAGAGCCAGAAGATCCCCAGCATCGCCCCTCCCGGCTTGAGGGCCAGACGTACCAGCCCTGGGATACCCAAGAGCAGCAGCAGAGGGCTCTTTAGGAGTTGAACCCCCAGGAGTTGAACGCTCTCCCAATCCAGAGAGAAAATTTGCTGTGTGTAAGCTGCTCGAATACGAGCCCCACTGAGATGTCGCCAGAGCGCCTCTAAGCTCTGCGGTGAACCCCAGTCTCGCCAAGGCTCTCCCAAAGAGCGGATGGGCAGATAGAGGAGGCAGAGGAGCCCAAAGAGCCCAGCCAGGAGGCTGAGGAGCAGCGCTCGAGGTTGAGATCTCAGGTTCCAGAGCAGCGCCAAGAGCAGCGGCACGATCAGGAGCCGCAGCTCAGCGTGATGTCCAGCGGCGAGGCCCATCCCAAAAGCGATCAAGGGGACAAAGCGAAGATCTGCGCTTTGACGAAAGCGGATCCAGGCCCAGAGTCCAGCGAGGGCCAGGAGGCTGGCCCCTGTATAGACCTCTATCGTGAGAGCATGAAGGGCAAAGAGGGGGCTGGTGGCGGCCAAAATCAAAGCGATAAAGAGGCTGAGGGGGCCAGCGCCTAAGCGCCCTCCACAAGCCCCAGCCAGGGCCAAAGCCAGGATCCCCAGGAGCGCTGAGGCCAGATTTCCTCGAAAAGCTACATCCCCCAAACCCAGAAGCATGCCCCCCTTATGAAAGAGGCTGAAGAGGGGATATCCAGGAGGGTGAGCGATGCCCAATTCCCAGCCAGCAGCGCCCAACTCCCCTGCATCCAACCAGCTTAGACCAGGAGCCAAGCCCCAGATCAGGAACAAGCCAGGGAACAGGAGTGAGAGCGCCAGCCAGCGAGGCTTCAGCGCTTCAGCCTTGAGGCTCAACGGGGATCATCCCTACGACTGAGCAGCGCCATGCCCACGCTGTAGCCCATAAAAGCCAAGCTGAGGATAAAAAGGAAAGCGACGAGATGAGGAGAAAGCCAAGCCAAAAACAGCAGCAGGGCCAAGAGCAGAAGCGTAATGGGCAGTTCCATAGCTCTTCATACCAGCTTTGGGACAACTCATCACCAGGGAGAATCTTTGCGGCTTGAGGCGATAGATCATCTTCCTTCATTTTCAGGATTGACGACCTCTGTGCCTCGTGTTATTGAGCCGCCCAAATCCACAGTCTCCCTGAAAAGAGGGGGCCTTTTGCTTTCGGCAAATAAAGGGGCGTGGGCTAGTGGTAAGCCACGAGATTTTGGTTCTCGTTATCGTAGGTTCGAATCCTACCGCTCCTGGATTCCGGAGGACAGCCGATGCCCGCCGTCAAGATCTTCTCGGGGAACTCAAACCCCCAGCTCGCTCGGGAGATCTGCGGTCACATCGACATTGAGTTGGGGAACGCCGAGATCAAGCGTTTTTCAGATGGGGAGATCTGGGTCGAGATCAACGAGTCGGTGCGAGGCGCCGATGTTTATGTGATCCAGAGCACCTGTGCACCTGTAAACGACAGCATCATGGAGCTGCTTATCATGCTGGACGCCCTCAAACGGGCTTCAGCAGGGAGCATCTCGGCGGTCATCCCCTATTTTGGTTACGGGCGTCAGGACCGCAAGACAGCACCTCGAGCGCCCATCTCTGCGCGTTTGGTGACTGATCTTCTTCGAGCTGCGGGTGCTGGGCGCCTGATCAGCATGGAGTTACACGCAGGGCAGATTCAGGGCTTCTTCAACGGCCCTGTGGACCACCTCTACGCCTCCCCTGTCATGGTCAAACACCTCAAAGAGAAGGCACTCCATAACCTCGTCGTGGTGAGCCCCGACGCAGGAGGAGTGGAGCGGGCTCGAGCCTTCGCCAAGCGCCTGGGGGCGACCCTCGCCATCATTGACAAGCGTCGACCCTCTCCCAACGTCGCCCAGATTATGCACATTGTCGGCGATGTTGCTGACTGCGACGTGGTCATCGTCGATGATATGATCGACACGGCAGGAACCATCAGCCAGAGCGCTCAGGCCCTTAAACACTTTGGAGCTCGGCGTATTTTCGCCGCCGCGACACACGCGGTGCTCTCAGGTGAGGCGATCAAGCGCCTAGAGCAAAGCCCGATTGAGGAGATCATCGTCACCAACACGATTCCCCTCAAAGCTGCCGCGAAGGAGAGCAAGAGGTTTCATATACTCTCTGTCGCTGAACTCTTCGGTGAGGCGCTCCGTCGGATCCATGACCTCGACTCCATCAGTATTCTTTTTGATTGATCCTGCAAGAGGAGAAGTTCATGCAATCCATCAACACCAATCGTCGTGAGGCTACTGGCAAGGGCGGTGCTCGTGATATCCGCGTTCGAGGCCGACTCCCCGCCGTCATCTACGGTCACGGTATCGAGTCCTCAATCTCCATCGACATCGATCCCAGGGATCTGGATCGAATCCTTCAAGATCCCAAGGGCAAGAACGCTCTGGTCGATCTGAAGGTTGGACAGGAACACTATCAGGTCTTAGCGCGGGAGCTTCAGCGCCATCCCATCTCTCGGAAGATCATTCACCTGGACTTCATCTCCCCTGATTTAGAGAAGTTTTTGGTGGCTGAGGTCCCTGTGGTCGCCGAGGGCCGCGCGGTCGGGGTAGAGACAGGCGGGAAACTGCGGATCCCCTACCGGGAGATCAAGCTTTCCAGTCTCCCCGCTGAGATTCCCGCCCAGGTGATCGTTGATGTCACCGAACTGGACCACAATCAGGGGGTGCTCGCCAGCGAGCTGAACCTGCCTGAGGGCATCAAGGCGGTCTACGAGCACGATTATCTGGTGGTCAAGGTCCAGCCTCCTCGCGGACTCTTGGATGAGGATGCAGAGATGGAAGATGGTGAGGAAACTGAGGATGCTGAAGAGACTGAGGCTGAAGCCTGAGCGGCTCCACTCTCTAGCCAAGCTCCAGATCCCTTAAAGGAAAAGCTTCAGGGCTTGTTCAGTAATCAATGATGTGAATCTGGATGATGAGGCGCTCATATGTAAAGCGTCTCGACGATGAATAGCGTTGCTATTCTGAGGAGATACAACGCAGCAGATGAGATGCATCGGCTTTCAGAATCGCGTCTGTTATTTTTGGATAGGCCTTTAACGATGCAGAACACGCTTTTGGTGGGACTGGGTAATCCTGGCCCAAGCTATGCAAGCAATCGGCATAATGTAGGCTTTATGGCTCTGAAACTGCTCGCTCAAGAGGCGGGTGTTTCAATCAACCGCTCTAAGTTCAAGGGCTTTTATAATAAGGGGAAATTACGGGATCGTTCTGTGATTTTCCTCCTGCCCCAGACCTTTATGAACCTGAGTGGTCGCTCAATCCAGGCTGCTTGCAGTTTCTTTAACATCTCTCCAGAACAGATCATCGTGCTCCATGATGAGCTGGATCTAAGCTTTGGGACTCTACGCCTCAAGCGTGGTGGGGGTCATGGGGGGCACAATGGTCTACGCTCCACCATTCAATCTTTGGGGAGTCGAGAGTTTGTTCGTTTGCGTCTGGGCATTGGTCGTCCAAGCCGGGGAGATGCGAGTGACTTTGTGCTCTCCAATTTCAACACAGAAGAGCGAGAGTGGTTGCCGGATCTCCTGGAACGTACACGAGATGCCATCCTCCAAGTGCTCGATGATGGCCTACAAAAAGCGATGAACAGTGTCAATGTACGCTGAATATTCCGAACGTTCTAAGGAACAAGATTATTTTAAGTGGATTGCTTAAGATGAATCAAAATGACGATGTAATGCTGAAAGACCGGAAGTAAGGAGGATTGAGTATGATGAAATATAGCTGGATCATCCCTCTTTCAGGTATAGCCGCTCTGGTTTATGCCTTTTTGAAGTCCAAATGGATCAACCAAAAAGAGGTTGGCACGCCCGAGATGCGTGAGATCTCTCAAGCGATCCGTGACGGTGCTATGGCCTTCCTTAAACGGGAGTACAAGATCCTTGGGATCTTTGTCGTTGTGGTCGCTGTTCTCCTCGCCATCCTCAACAAAGGGCAGAGCGACAGCCATCCCCTCATCGCCCTCTCCTTTGTGGTAGGCGCCATCTCCTCTGGTCTGGCAGGCTACTTTGGGATGCGGGTCGCGACAGCGGCCAACGTGCGCACCACCCACCAAGCGCGGACAGGGCTCTCACAGGCCCTAGACGTAGCCTTTGGCGGTGGCGCAGTGATGGGGATGAGTGTCGTGGGTCTGGGGGTCTTGGGCTTGGGCCTGCTCTTTCTGATCTACGGTCAAACTGACATTTTGGGGAGCGGCGCTCTGGTCGCGTTGAAGTTAGATCGAGTCCTCAATGTCCTAGCGGGCTTTAGCTTAGGGGCCAGCTCTATCGCCCTCTTCGCTCGTGTGGGGGGAGGCATCTTCACTAAAGCGGCTGATGTAGGCGCAGATCTGGTGGGTAAGGTTGAGGCAGGTATTCCTGAAGATGATCCCCGCAACCCTGCTACCATCGCGGATAACGTAGGCGACAACGTAGGTGATGTGGCCGGTATGGGTGCAGACCTCTTTGAGTCCTATGTCGGCGCCATCTTAGGTTCTATGATTCTGGGCGTTGCTTGGGGACATGGCCTCGCTCCAGAGAGCAGCATCGACGCCCTTAACCCTGTAATCCTGCCGCTCTTTATCGCCGCTGCGGGTATCATCGTGAGCATCATCGGGACCTTCTTTGTTAAGACCCAAGAGGGGGGCAACCCTCAGCGAGCCTTGGATACGGGCACCTTTGGAGCGGGCGCGGTAATGCTCCTGATCAGCTTCTTCATGATTCGAGGTTTCCTGGGCCCAGATACCTTTCAGATCACAGGTCTGAGTGGGGGTTCTTACAGCTACAGCGCCATGGGCGTCTTCTACGCCACCGTCGGTGGTCTGGTGGCAGGCATCCTGGTGGGGGTCGTCACCGAGCACTTCACCAGTGATCATCGTAAGCCGGTCCATAACATCGCCCAGGAGAGCCTCACGGGTCCCTCCACCAATATCATCTCTGGTCTCTCTGTAGGGATGCTCTCCACCGCGCTGCCCACCCTGCTCATCGCGGGCGCCATCATCCTGGCCTACGCCAACGCTGGACTCTATGGCATCGCTATGGCCGCCTTGGGGATGTTGAGCACCACAGGGATTCAGCTCGCCGTGGACGCTTATGGACCCATCGCTGACAACGCAGGAGGGATCGCTGAGATGTCTCACCTGGAGCCCATCGTTCGAGAGCGCACCGACAAGCTCGATGCGGTAGGCAACACCACCGCCGCGATAGGCAAGGGCTTCGCCATCGCCTCCGCCGCGCTGACCTCTCTAGCCCTTTTTAGCGCTTTCGCCACCAAGGCAAAGCTGACTGGCATCAACGTGATGAACCCCAACGTGATGGCTGGGGTTTTTGTGGGAGGTATGCTGCCCTTCCTCTTCAGCGCGATGGCGATGAAGGCGGTAGGTCGTGCGGCCTTCAGCATGATCGAAGAGGTGCGCCGCCAGTTCCGAGAGATCAAGGGTCTTAAAGAGGGCAACGCCAAAGCTGACCATCAGAAATGTGTAGAGATCTCCACCGCTGCCGCCATCCGTGAGATGGTCCTGCCGGGTCTCCTCGCTATCCTCAGCCCTGTGATCGTCGGTATCTTTTCTCTGGAGGCTCTGGGCGGCCTCCTCGTAGGGACCACCGTGGGTGGTGTCATGATGGCGATCTTTATGTCCAACGCAGGTGGCGCTTGGGACAACGCCAAGAAGTTCATCGAGGGTGGAGAGCATGGCGGTAAGGGCTCTGAGGCTCATAAAGCTGCGGTCATCGGTGACACCGTGGGGGATCCTTTTAAGGACACCGCCGGACCTGCCCTGAACATCCTGATCAAGCTTATGAGCGTCGTCGCTCTGGTGATCGCTCCCCTCCTCGTCTGAGCTTTCCCCTGGGCTTAACTCAGCCCTTGCAATTTTGCCCCTCTCCTCATATCTTGCCGCGCCTTTTTGGCGTGGCAATCACTCCCTGCTCACGAAAATGCTTGTGGGCTATAGAAAACCAGAGGGAGCCTTGGCAAAGCAAAAACTACGCAAGTATGAGCTGATCTACATCGTTCAGCCAGAAGCAACGGAAGAAGAGCGAAATAAGGTCGCTGAGCGCGTGGACCGCGTTGTTGAGTCCATGGGCGGCGCCTACCTCAAGAAAGAGGAGTGGGGTAAGCGTAAGCTGGCCTATGAAATTCGCAAACAGAACAAGGGCTACTACTATTATCTCGTTATCGTAGGAGCGCCTGGTCTGACTCAGGAGATCGAGCGCATCCTGCGTATGCTCGACAACTGCATCCGTTTTATGACCATCAAGCTCGAAGAGGGGATCGATCCTGAGACCCTCGTTGAGATTCTAGAGCCAGAGGAGCCTCAAGAGGTCGATCAGAAGGAGGTTGAGGATGCCTAGGTTTGGTGGTGGCAGTAATGGTAACAGTGCCGGTGGCAATGGCGGCGGTCGTCGTCGTGGCGGTGGTGGTGGTGGCGGTCGCCGCAAGGTAGATCGCTTCTTGGCGGACAAGACCCTCGTGATCGACTACAAGGACCCCTCCGTCCTCAAGTATTTCATCACCGAGCGTGGCAAGATCGTTCCTCGCCGGGTGACTGGACTTTGCGCTAAGAATCAACGCAAGGTGACCCGCGCGATCAAGCGAGCACGTATGGTCGCGCTCATGCCTTTCACAACCGTCAAGGCCCACTGAGGAGCAGATCATGCAGATCATCCTTCAGGAGGATGTAGCTCACCTCGGTGAGGTGGGCGATGTTGTCAATGTCAAGCCGGGCTATGCCCGCAACTATCTCTTGCCCAAGGGCCTCGCTGTACAGGCTGATGAGCGTCAGGTGCGCCGGATGCAGCATGAGCTGCGTCGGGTTGAGGCGCGGATCGCCAAACAGCGCACAGGTGCTGAAGGTGTTAGGGCTCGTCTGAACAAGGTGATTCTCCAGGTGGAGAAGGCCGCTGGCGAGAACGAGAAGCTCTTTGGCTCGGTGACCTCTATGGAGATCGAGGCGCTTCTTCGAGAGAAGGGCTATGAGATCAACCGCCGAAAGATCCACCTTGAGGAGCCGATTAAGTCCCTCGGCGAGCATAAGGTTTCCATCAAGCTGCACCGTGATGTTGTGGCTGAGATCCGAGTTCAGGTCTTCCCTAAGGTAGAAGCCTAAAGAGATCTTTGAGCGAGCCCTCCGATCCTCAAGGAGCGCTTGACGCCCTCTTCAAAGGGCTCCATCCTGCACAACTTCTATAAAAAATAAGAGTAGAGTTCGCCTTGAACGCTCAACACCTCGAAGCGCAGGAAGCGGAGCGCTCCGTATTGGGAGGGATCTTCCTGGACAATGTGGTCATTGAACAGGTCGCCGTCCTCATCAAAGCTGAGGATTTTTATGCTCCCCGGCACCAATGCGTTTATGCCTCTATGCTGCGCTTAGCGGAGGAGAGCCTCCCTATCGATCCAATAACGATGGCCTCCGCTTTAGCGCATAAGGGAGAGCTGAGAGAGTTGGGAGGGATAGATTACCTCCTCGCTCTTGCAGGCTCGACCGCGAGCACGGTCAACATCGAGCACCACGCCAAGTTGATTCAGGATGCGGCTGAGGTGCGACGCCTGATCGACGCCTGCCAGAATATCATCAGCAAGGCTCATGGGGGGGATTATGAGGACAGCACACGGCTCTTTGATGAAGCTCAACAGGCTGTCTATGAGATCAGTGAGCGACGGCAGGGCAAACAGTTCACAAATATGGCAGCGGCTCTCAAGGAGGTTGTAGACAAGGTTCAAGCTGCCTATGAAGCCAAATCGGCGATCACCGGGATACCCAGCGGCTATTACGATCTGGACGATATGACCGCAGGCTTTCAGCCGGGTGATCTGATCATCTTGGCTGCGCGCCCCTCTATGGGAAAGACCGCCTTGGCTCTCAATCTCGCCACCAACGGAGCGACCCAGAGTGGTCGCAGCGTGGCTTTCTTTAGTTTGGAGATGCCCACGGTTCAGTTGGCCTCAAGGATGTTGGGCACAGAGGCTCAGATCGGAGGGGAGCGGATGAGGACAGGGCAGGTTTCTATAGAGGAGATCGGTCGGATTCTTCAAACCAGTAAGGTGATGAAGCCTTGGCCTATCTTTATGGACGACACTGCTGGGATCAGCTCTATGGAGTTGAGGGCCAAGTGCCGCCGCCTCGCCACAGACAAGAATATCCCTCCCTTGGGGCTGATCATCATCGACTATCTTCAATTGATGCGTGGGAGCGGTAATGTTCGAAGCCGCGAGCAGGAGATCAGCGAGATCAGTCGTAACCTCAAGGCCCTCGCCAAGGAGCTTAACCTCCCTGTGATCGCGCTCTCTCAGCTTAACCGTAGCTTGGAGAGCCGCAGTGACAAGCGCCCGATGATGTCAGATCTGCGAGAATCTGGAGCAATCGAGCAGGACGCCGATGTGATCATGTTTGTATATCGAGATGAGGTGTACAATTCAGAGACAGAAGAGAAGAATATCGCTGAGGTCATCATAGCCAAACAGAGAAATGGACCCATCGGGACCGTTCGACTCAGGTTCTTTCGTGAGTGGACCCACTTTAGAAACCTACATGAAAGAGAAGGTTGAGTTGAGTCGCTGAGCCTGGGATCTTTCAAACTCAGGAATATAAGTCTGCGTTGAGTTCTGAAAGAGCATCTGGAGTCTCTTGACCTTTTTTTATATACCTATGAAAATCTGATAGGAACCAAAGAAGAAGAGGAAGAAATGGCGATCTATATCAATATTCTGATCATTGATGACGATCAAGACATCTGCGAATATATGAAGACCATGCTGGAGGCCACTGGCTACTCTGTTACAACCCTCTCAGATCCAAGCCAGGCCATCTCTGAGATCCGCAAAGAAGAGTACCATCTCCTGATCATCGACCTGATGATGCCTAAGATCGACGGCATTGAGCTGATCCGGCAGATTCGCAAGATGGACAATGACATCGCCATCATGATCTTCACCGGCTACCCCTCGGTAGAGACAGCAGTAGATGCGCTCAAACTGAACATCTCTGATTACATCAAGAAGCCCTTTGACCTGGATGACTTCCGGCAGAGCATCACTGATGTTCTCCGTAAAAAGGGCCTCTTGATGGATCCAGAAGAGAAGCTTCATAAAGCGATTGGACAGACCATCCGGCAGCTGCGCAAGGGCGGCGGTCTGACCCTCAAGCAGCTCTCTCGGCGGACCAGCCTCTCAGTCAGCCTCCTCAGCCAGATCGAGCGCGCTGAATCCAGCGCCAGCGTGAGCAGCCTTTATAAGATCGCTGTTGCCCTGAGGGTTCCTCTAAACAGCCTCTTTGGAGAGTTCTAAGGCTGACGTTTAAAATCGGGGATCGGATCGGGAGGAGGAGCGGGGGGGACGAGCTTCTCAGGGACCAAGGCGCGGGAACCTCGGATGGGTCGCAGCGCAGGCAACTCTCCAGAGACCTCCTCAGGACTGGCCTTGGGGCCGATGAGGAGGGGAGGAGCCAGGAATTTGACTGGCACCACAGGATCGCCCCCACAGCTCAAGAGCGACATCAACAGCACAAAAAGCAGCGATCTCATCTCCTCTTTCCTCTGCGTCTCTTGCGGCGCTTTTTGGGCTTTTTTGGAGCAGTCTTGCCCTCTGGATCAGCTTGCTTCAACCAGCGCTGAGCCTCTTTATCACGAGGATTTTGTTTGAGGACCCTACGGAAGGAGCGAGCTGCGTTCAGCTTTTTTCCAATGCGATACAGGGTCGCGGCACGGTTGTAATGAAGATCAGCAAAGGTTCGTTCTTGGCCTGCAGCCAGGAGGAATGCAGAAGCAGCCTTCTTATAGAGCCCCGCGCGATACTGAGTGACCCCAACATTATAGCGTGCCTCAACCAGATCAGGGTTGCGTTTGAGAGCCTCCTCGAAAGCCTCTCGCGCTTCCTCTAAAGCACCTCTTCTATAGGCTTGAACACCACGGTTAAAATGATAATCAGCATACTCTGGGCTGAAGACGCGATAGTTCAGGCGAGCCCGCTCTAACAGATAACTGATACAGATGGAGAGGCGCTGAGCAGCCTCAACAGCGGCCTCCATCTTCATCCCCCTCTTGAGGCGCAGCCAGTCAGCGGTCTCTCGGATGGTGTAGTTGGCTGTGACTGCAAAGAGGGCAAAGCGGATGGGATCTCGATCAAGGCGAGCCTTTAAAACCCCAACGCTGTTGTGTTGCCAAGAGATCCACCGCAGCAGGGAGACATCTCGATTATGGAGAGGGGTGTCGGGTTTGAAAATGCCCGCTTCCTCCTTGAGATAGCGCTTGAGACGGTGAACATCTTGGGACTCGATGTGCTGGATAACCCTCAGGATTGAGAGGACACCTGGATCGTTAGAGCGCAACACCTTGAGGAGGCTGCCGGGGGTGGGGCGAGCCTGAAGAGGCTTTAAGGGAAGGGCTTCAAGCTTTAGGATTTGGTGTTCGCTCTCGATGACGAAGCTCTGGTTGGGGACAGGCAAATAATCCGCTGAAGCTCCCCGGAAAACCAGCCCTGAGTCAACCAAAAGCAGCCTGGGTCCCTCAGCTTTCATCTCCACCGCGATCTCGATCTGCTCTAGGTCTCCCTCAAGAGGCGCCAGCATCCGTGCTCCCAGAAGGCGAATCTTTCCATCCTCTTTAAGAGGCAAGAGAGGGCGAAATTTGGGCGGATCAGGAGGAGCGCTCAAGCTGCTCTGCGCCCGCTCAGAGAGGTGATCGACGAGGCTCTCAGGTTGCGCTTGAGCGCTGGAGAGCCAGAGGGGCAAGAGAGAGAGAAACAGGCGTGACATAGAACCCTTCTCTACTCTGACTCTGCCTCATCTTCAACCGCCACCCTGCGCTTCGTGATGAAAGCATGACAGAGGCATGATAAGACCTCAATGCATCCCTCTTAGAGCTCTGGCAAGCTGACTTTAGAGGAAAGGGGGATCTCCAATGTTGTCTACTCAAAACCCAGGGCTCCTGCTCAAGCTCTCCATGCTCTTGATCTTGAGCGCCTGTGGAGGGGCTTCACGCCCCACAATCCAATCACAGGCACCCAGCGCCCAGAGGAGGCCCCAAACCCCCAAACTTCAAAATCACTTCAAGAGGGATCGTATACAGGGTCTCAATGAGGCGGCGATGCGCGAGATCCTCGCAGCTCCAGTCTATCTGGAGCGAGGGGCACGGATCGGAGTGGTCCCTGTGGTGGAAGGCTATGAGCTTGATCATCAACTCCCCCTAGAGGAGATCACCGGTGCCCTTAGCCTCAAGCTCAGCCAGAGCGGCTACTTTAAGATCGCCAGTGAGGTTACCACCGGTTGGCCAGGAGGTCGCAGCGTCTCTGGCCTTCGAGAGATCGCCGCGCGTTATCGCGCAGAGTACCTCCTGCTCTATCGGCAGCGCTTTGTTGATCGCAGCTTCCTCAACGCTTGGGGCTGGACCTACCCGACCATCTTGGGTTGGTTCTTCGCTCCAGCCAGCACCTTGGAGAGCGTTGGGGTCTTGGAGGCGACGCTCTTTGATGTCAAGACAGGGACTCTGCTCTTCACCATCTTTGAAAGAACTCAAGGGGCCTTGGACTCCAATATCTGGCATCAGGAGCGCAAGAGTCGTCGACTCAAAGAGAAGCTCTTAGTGGCCGCCTCTGAGAAGCTGATTCAGAAGATGTCTGCTCGCCTTGATGAGCTGGTAGCGGCCCGCCCAAAGCTTGAATCAGAGAGCTTGGCTCAGCGCTGATTTCAGGCCGAGAACTCCGCCCAGAGGGGTCCCAGGCGATCACGCATCCGACGACGAATGCGGCTGAGGCGAGTGCGTATCGCGGCAGGGGTCATATTCAGCTCTTGAGCCAGCTCCGGCCCTCTCCAATCCTGACTCTCAGCCAGCAACAAGAGGC
The DNA here is from genome assembly GCA_964384025.1 of uncultured Nannocystaceae bacterium. GTDB lineage: Bacteria > Myxococcota_A > Bradymonadia > UBA7976 > UBA1532 > CAYLJJ01. The sequence continues at coordinate 47,492 of CAYLJJ010000006.1, read as the reverse complement.
TGCGATCCAGGGGAGAGAGCTTCTCAAGAGCCTCTGCCAGCTTCTCAGCCATCTGAAGACGCAGAGCCTTCTCTTCAGGGCTGGACGGCTCCTCCTCGGCCATCTCCATATCCAGATCTGAGTGAAGCTGAGGATCATTCTTGCGCCCTCGACGCATACGATGGCAGGCGTTGGTGACCATGCGCATCAACCAGCCCTCGATGCTCCCTTCTCCGCGAAAGTCTTGGAGATGTGTTCCTGCCGAGAGCAGAGCATCTTGGACCGCATCTTGAGCACGGTGTTCATCTCCACACCGATGTCGGCCCACGTGGAGGAGACGCTGTCCATAGCAGCGGCTTAGACGATCGAGGGCCTCCAGATCCCCCTCCCTCATCAAGCGACTCAAGGTCTCAGGATCACAGAGGGCTTTGCCGCTCTTTTTCCCGGTTTTCTCCAGCCGCACTCTCTCGACAAAGCGCAGATTGTTTTTCTCATCCATGCTTAGATGATCGATAAATTTTCTCTTGAAACCAAGGGATGTTTTCCGAGCTTTTGGGGAAAAAAGAACCTTGACTGGGCTCAAAAATCAGCTACACTGACCCCCTGGTTGCCTTCCCTGCCCAGGTAGCCAGGCCCGCCACCCTACCGGCGGGTTGCCGTCTGGAGTACCTGCCCACTCCAGGCGGCGCTTTTCTTTTTAAGAACAGAAAGATGACTCCTTAAGGCTCATTATGGATCGCCTCTGTTCCGCGTCGTAGTTCAAGAGCCTCTAGGGGAGCTTCATTGCTCCAGGTATGCAATTCTGAGAGCTGTGTTAAGAGTTTGTGTAACTCTCGAGTTCTTACCCCAGGGAGCAGCTTATCTCGAAGCTCCGCCTCTACCTCCTCAAACTTTCTATCGATGGCAGGCTTGACCACATCAACACGGGCAACATGAAAACCAAAGCGGGTGCTAAAGACAGGGCTGAGCTGACCCGGTGTCGTGATCGTGAAGCAAGCCTCCTTAAAGGGCTCTACATAGTTGCCTTTGCGAGAGAAATATCCCAGCGGCTGAACCTTCAAGGTTAAGCCTGTCGCAGCGACCCTCTCTCGAAACTCAGCGGCCCTCTCCAAGAACTCTGCAGCATCTTTTGGAGGAGCAGCCAACAGCGCCGCACGGATCTCTTTAGCCAGAGCCTCAGCCTTCTCCTCCAGATGGTCTGGAGGGAATTTGTCATCCAAGGTGATCAGAAAGTGATCCGCCTTCCTCAAATCAGGGTGGCGAAAGAGACGGATGTTGTGTTGGTAGCTCTTACGCAAGTCCTCCTGAGAGATGGCTGCTTTGTTCCAATGCAACTCAAAGAACTTCTTGAGGTAGAGGCGTGCGAGGATGGGCAGACTCTCGATCCAGAGCAGCTCCTTCTCCTCCTTAAGGCTCTGCTTAGCCTCAGCCGCCAACAGCTCAAAGTCCAAGAGGTCTTGAGCCAACTTACGCGGAGATTCCTGAGGGTGTTGCAGAGCATAGCTCCTGAGGCGCGCAGCGCTGATCTGAATCTCCCCTGTGGGACCCTGAGCACGGGCCACGATCTGATCATCGGGTAGCTCTTGAGCAAAGGGCCAAAGGGAGAGGAAGAGCAGGGCGTTCATGCTCACTCCTTTCTATATAGGGCCAGCAACTCTAGGCCCATCTGTCCAAGTAGAAAGACCGCTAAGAGGGAGAGAGCAGCGGTGACATACTCTCGCCCGCCTAGGGCCCTCAAAGCGAACCAGAGAGGGGGGATCGTGCCCAGGAGGGCCAAGATTCCCAGGCCCTTCATCAACACAGCCAACCTCCACCCAAGAAGAGAAGCCCCAGGAGACTCAAGAGGCTTAAACGCAGCCAGCTCCCTCGCCGAGGACGACGGTATGCGAGCCCCCAGACCGCCCAAAGTCCCAGGAGCGCTGAGAGCAGGATCAGGAAGATCGCAGCGTTGGAGCGCTGCTCAGGAAAACCCCAATTGAGCGCCTCCTGGATCGGTGACCAAGCCAGAACCCCCAAACTCCCCGCCAGCACCAGGAGTCCCGCCAGCCAGGGCAGAGGCTCAAGAGTTGCTGGTCGTGCCTGCTCCCAGTCGATCTGAGTTTCGGTCGGACTCAGGAACTGAGCGGCGAGTATCAGATAGGAGAGGAGGCTGATCAGCAGTGGCAGCGCGGGGGGCTCTCCAGCGAGGAGTTGAGGGAACCAGAGCAGCGGCAGGCCCAGCAAGAGCCCCAAAGCCCAGCGTTGTCGGTAAGCATAGATCCCCAAAAGCACCACCGGCAGCGCCATCAGATCGAGGGTTTCAGCTTGGAAGAGAATCAGTTGCACCGCGAGAGCTGCTGAGAGGAGCCTCAAGGCTCGATGATCCAGCGATAGCGGTGTCGCTGTGTCCCTCTCAGAAGGAGAACCTCCAGCTGTTGAGCCTCCTCGAGCTTTTCCCAGATGCGCATAAACTGATCTGGGCGCTCCAGTCGCTCTTTGTTCACTGAGAGGATCACATCCCCAGGGCGTACAGCCCCGTTATTGATCAAGCTGGAGTTGGGCAGAAATTGAAGAAGTCGAAAGCCGACAAAGCGGCCCTCCTTTAGGTGAGCATCTACCCGTAGGCTGGCGATAAAGCGTTGAGGGCCTGCTTTGAGGACCTGGGAAAAGGCAGCGCGGTTGAGCTGGCCTTGGGGGGCCTCCAGCACCTTAGGGGTCTTCCCCTTGGCCTGGGCACTCAGAGCCGCGCTCCAGAGGAGCAGAAGGAGCAGAGTTCTCATGGCGCTCAAGATAACGGGATGCAGCTGGGAAGGAAAGATCCAGCCTCGAGCGAGCTTCAAAGCTTTGATCATGTTTCGATGCGATGAGTGTTCGATCTTGCTCTCAATAGCTCCTGAGCCTTTGAACAGTCTGGAGGCTTGTATACCACCATCCCCGGCGAGGGAGCGGGAAGTCCTCATCTGTGAAGGACGCGATCAGCGTCCTCCATGAATATGATCACCTGGAGATTAGACGGGCCAAAACCATGGCAGCGATGAACGCTGATGGCGTGGTGATGGTCGCGGTCTCTGTGTCCACAGGCTGCTCATAGCCGAGCACCTCGAATCCCCAGCTGCAGCTCTTGGCTCTCAGATCCTCAAATCACCGCCGCTTCTGCTTCAAGCGCTCACTAGCCCGCTTCACCATCTCGCGCACATCGGGGCTGTCGTGATTTTGCAGGATCTCCAAGAGATCTGTCACTCGCTCCCCTCCGATGATCGAGAGGGCCTCCAGGAGGGCTCGGAGCATCTCTCGATCTTTTGGATCGACCTGATCGATAAGCGCTGGGGCTGCTTCTGCTTGGCCAAGCTCCGCCAACGCGCCGATGATCCTCAACTTGATCTCTCGACGCTCCTCCCCTTGGAGTCTTTGAACCAAGATAGAGACACTCTGATGCTCACGGAGCATCGCGAGGCGCTCTATCGCTGCCATCCTTAGAGCGGGGGTACCCTCTCGAAGGATCTCCAAGAAGGGCTCCTGTTCTAGGCTATAGACCTCGCTCAGAGCGCTGATCTCCTCTGCTCCCTTCCGAGAGACCTCCTTAAGGCGCGCCTTAATGGCTCGCTTTGCTCCCTCGCCTGAAAAGAGCGCCTCTGCTTCTTGCTCCAGATAGAGCTTGAGATTTTCGCCCTGCTTAGGGCTTTTGAGGCGCAACTCAGCTTTAAGGATCGCCTTGCTGCGTCCTGGCTGTGATTTTTTAGAGAGCCCTGTGTCGGTGGCAATACCATAGCTCAGCTCCGCCTCAATCTGAAGGCGCCAGTGCTGTTTTGAAGCTTGAGGGTTAAGAGTAAAGCCTCTGAGTTTAAGCTGCGTCAGCAGCATCTCCATTAACGCCTCTTGAGGGATCTGGATAGGGCGGTACTCTGATGGAGTCATATCCAGAACCTTCAACCCCGTGAGCTGCACCTTGAGCAGCTTCTCCTCTCTCTCTGGAGGTCCTTTGGGGCTCCGAGAACAGCTCAGGAGCAGAAGCGAGAGCAGCAGCAAAGCCCTCTTCATCGCCTATCCTGGACCTGCTCTACCCAGTCTGGATAACCCAGAGCCTTAAAGAGACCCTCAGCGGCCTCAAAGTCGCTCGCTGCTCTCTGAGGATCTAAGGGCGCGGTCCATTCCGCCCGCGCTAAGAGAAAGCGTGCATGAAAGTAGGGGGACTGGAGCTGATGCCAGAGCTTCGCTAAGCTGTCCAGGTGCTGTCGTCCTCTGCTTCGATCTCCCTGAAACGCAGCCAGAGAGAGGCTCTTCTCCAAGATCTCAAAGTGCAGCTCTGGAGCTGCATCAGGAGCCGCCGCCTCAGCTGAGGAGAGAGCCTCAGAGAAGCCCTCTAGATCACCCTCTTGAGCCCGTATAGCAGCCAGCGCGAGGGCGCCTAAGGCGCGTATCTCAGGATCACCCTCTGGGAGCACAGCGCGGGGGACCGCCTCCCCCCGAGCCTCACGGATCAATCGAGAGAGGGCCTGAAGTTGAGGATCCTCAGGGACCTCCATCCCCAACTCAGCGCGAAGCCTGGGCGCTTCTCTCAGAGGCAGCTCATTGGGATCAGGCTGGGGCATCCTTAAAGCCAGGGCGCGGGCCAGCACCGGACCCTCAGCTTCAACAGGCTCCCCTGCCCAGAAACGCTGAAGCGCGCCCCAAGACCCTTTGCAGGGAGGCAGACAGGTGGCATAGCCGCTCCTAACAAGGCGACCAAAATCCTCTATCGCAGGCTCAGCGCGCGTCATGGCAGAGTGAAAACAAAGCTCTGCGAAGCGTCGGTTTCGACGCCAGCGATGCCGATGCTCAGGCAAGAGGGCGGGGTGTTGAGGCAACTCAGGGCTCAGAGCGAGGCAACGCCACTGGAGCAGCTTCTGAAGCTGAGGCGCCTGCTGTTCAAAGGACTCCAGACTGGAGGGCGACTCGATCAGGAGCGCGACCCAAGTCGCCGTGCGTCGCAGCTGATCTCTTGAGCGCTCCAGCGCAGCCCAGATCACTCCCGGCTCTCCCGTCTCAAAGCCATCCACGACAAAGAGGCGGCGGTTGAAGTGATCTCCCTGATGATTCTGAATCAGGGGATGAAGAGGTTTAGTGAGGGTTGCGGGCGTATGCACCAACTCAACTCCCTCCTCTGCCAGCTGCCCAAAGAAGCGCTGCTTGGCTCCCTGAGAGATCAGGATCAGAGCCAAACGAGGCTCTGCTCCAGCGCTGAAGAGCCACTCTACATAGCTCCCCAAGTGCCAAGTCAGGGCCTGCTGGGCGAGGTCCTCCAACTTTAAGCTCCAATCTGAACGCCACAACATCAATCACCCCATTCTCGACGGAGAGCTGGGGCTGTGGTACCAAATGTGAGAACCAGGGAAAAGCCCAGGAGCCAGGAATGCTTCGACTCTCTCTCTTCTTGATCCTCAGCTTGCTCTCCAGCACCACCCTGGCCAAAGAAAAGGAGCCGATCCGCACAGGCCCCTATCTTGGAGTTCAGCCAGGCACCAAGGAGGTCGCTCCAGGCAAGCGCATCAAGCGCAAAGGGAAGAGAAACATCGTCACTTGGGTCGGCTTTCAGATGCTGGGCCAAGGAGGGCGGGTCTTTATCCAAAACAGTAAGAGGCCCAAATATGAGCTGGTTTCAGGTCCGGAAGACCAGATCGTCATCGATCTCCTCAACAGCCGACTTCAGAGTCACAATGATGGGCGGCGCCTTGAAGCGGGCTGGTTCCCCAGCGCGATCTCCTGGATCGACGCCAACCAACGCCGAGGCAACATCGTCCGGGTGATCATCAAGATGAGAGAGATCGTGGGCTATGATCTGCGCCAGGATGGCAACTACCTCTTCTTTGACTTTAGGCCCCCCACCAAGCCCATCGTGCCCCCCAAGATCCCCGTCTATAACCCCTATTAAGCCAGCTTGAGCTTGTAATAGCGCGCCAAGAAGCTGGGGTTCTTCTCTGCAAAGAGAGCGCTGGCCATCCGATCTGAGATGGAGATGCTGATCTGCTCCATACGACAGAGAACCTCATCGATCTCTCCGGGCTTGCCTGTATGGGCGCGGTTGACGCAGCCGCACCACCAAACACAGCGCTTGAGATAGTCGCAGTCAGTGCACTCGGGGTTGACTGTATTCTTCCCCCGGTTGACCTCCAACAGACGATCCTTAAGCACCCCCAAGCTCACATGTCCAATGAGGACATCCTCCTGCTCAGGACCATCCTCTCCGATGAGGCGCTCGCAGGGATAGATATTCCCAGAGGGGGCCACCGCAATCTCTCCATCTCCAAAAGCGCAGCCGATACAGCGGCCTCCATGAAGATGGCTGAGGATGCGACCATCAAAGGGATCCAGACGAAAATCCTCCCCACGACGGAGATGCTCCATCAGGCGTTGAGCTGTGGCCTCCATCGCCGCTTCCAACTCATCAAGCAGGTGCTCGCTCCAGTGAGCGTCATGATCGATGTTGATCTTAAAGTGCTTAAGCCCCAGAGAGGTAACAAACTCAAAGGAGTCTGGAAGCAAGGCGAGGTTGCCCGGATGCACCACCCCCATCGTCTTTAAGCTGATCCCCGCCGCCATCAGGCGCTGAATGCCCTCTACGGTCGCTGCATGAGAGCCCCGACCATCGGGATAGATCCTCCAGGGATCATGCGCCTCAGCGCAGCCATCGATGCTCACCGTCACATAGATCTGATGACGCTTGATGAGAGCGATCTGCTCATCACCGATCAGGGTCCCATTGGTCGTCAGGCTGACACGGAGCTGGCGCTTCTGAGCCTCAGCCAGGGCGCGAGCCTCACTGGAGATCTGCTCGATCAGCTCCAGCTCCATCAGCGGCTCTCCTCCAAAGAAGAGCAGGTCCAGTAGGGGGCCTGGGCGATCAAAAGCCAGCTTCAGGGCCTTCCTGGCGACCGAGAGGGGCATCGCCCGTTGAAACTTGGGACCCGCATAGCAGTAACGACAGCGGAGGTTGCAGCGGTGATTAAGCGAGAGAGAGAGGACATTAGAGGGAGGCATGATCGGCTTTCAGGGGGTGGGAGTTAAGATCAGGTGTTGCAGGTCAGAGGCTTTACTCGGAAGGCATATCTCCACCCGCTATCGGGGGCTCACCTGCGTCAGGAAGGCCAGCGTCGGGATATACATGGGGATCGATAACGCCGCCCGCTACAGGAGGCTCACCCGCATCGGGGGGCTCATAGGGAGCGATATCCCCTGCCATAGGAGGCTCACCCGCATCGGGGGGCTCATAGGGAGCGATATCCCCTGCCATAGGAGGCTCACCTGGCTCAGGAAGTTCGCAGGGATCAGTGCCGCCCGCGTCGAGAGGCAGAGGCTCTGCTCCCGCGATGGGAGGCTCACCCATATCTGGATATTGATGCTCAGGTTCTCCACCTGCGTCTGGATATGGATAGGGCTCGATGCCGCCGCCCATGGGAGGCTCACCTGTATCGGGATACTGATGGCTATCAACTTCGCCGCTGATGGGAGGCTCATGAGGAGGAACCCCTCCCCCATCTACCCCTGGCCCAGCGCCGCCCGCGTCGCTCTCTTCAGGTTGGAGGACACAGCCCAGACTGGAAGAGACCCCAAGGAAAGCAGCTCCCTTGGCGAAGAGAGTCAGCAGTTCTCGGCGCTCTAAATGGAAAGTGGTGAGCTGTGGATATTCTGGAGCTTTCTGTTTTACAGGCTTCATCTTAACCTCGGGGGCGGCTTAAGAGAGATCTACCCCAAAACCCGATGGTAAAGCACGGATAGATCTCTTTTTGTTCTCTGTGAGCCCTGCTCTTTTCGTTGGCTGGCCCCTGGATTGGAGCCCTGTTAGAGTGCGCCCCCTCATTCTTCAGTTGATAATAAGGAAGAGCCATGAAGTTCTTTATCGACACCGCTCAGATCGAGGAGATCCGCGAAGCCGCCAGCTTGGGTCTCCTGGACGGTGTGACTACCAATCCCAGCCTTATCGCTCAAACTGGGCGGCCCTTCCATGAGGTCCTGATGGAGATCTGTAAGGAGGTTGACGGCCCCATCTCCGCCGAGGTGGTAGCCTTGGATTATGAGGGGATGATCAAGGAAGCTCAGACCCTCTCAGATCTGCATAAGAACGTCGTAGTCAAGATCCCCCTCACCCCCGAGGGGCTCAAGGCGACACGCTGGTGTTCAAAGAAGGGGATCGCTACCAATGTGACCCTCTGCTTCTCTCCCCTTCAGGCTCTCCTGGCAGCCAAAGCGGGGGCAAGTTACATCAGCCCCTTTATCGGACGCTTGGATGATATTGGTCATGAGGGGATGGAGCTGATCGCTCAGATCATGGAGATCTATGAAAACTATGAGTTTGATACAGAGGTGTTGGTGGCCAGCGTCCGTCATCCTCTGCATGTCCTGGAGGCTGCCCAGCAGGGCGCCCATGTGGTGACGATCCCCTTTAAGGTGATGATGAAGCTGGTCAAGCATCCTCTTACAGATGCAGGTCTAGCCAGCTTCCTCAAGGATTGGAAGCGGGTGCCCTCCTAAGCTCCTTGGCCTCCTCGAGCGAAGCCGCGCAGCGAAAGCCAAAGTGGTGAAAGGGGCGGTTACTGGGGAGATGAGCCCGGCGATGGTAGGTGGTGGCATGAAAGCCTGGCCAGTACCATGAGCCCCCCCGGACGACTCGCTCTCGGTGGCCTTTACAGGGAGCCTTGCCTTCGCAGGGGCCTTTGGGATTGGGTCCTTGGCAGGCAGCGCCACACTCAGCCCAGCTCTCGCTATACCAGTCGTAGACCCACTCGTAGCTGTTGCCTGCCATATCCCTGAGACCGTGAATCGCCGCTGGTTTCTGAGCGACGAGCCAGACTCGCCCTGTCTCCGGTTTGATGCCGCTGGCCTTCTTGACTCCACAGCTTCGCCCCCGTTTGTCCTTGATCACCGCGCGCTTACAAGTGGCGGGCTCATCCCCCCAAGGGAAGCGGCGACCATCCACCCCGCGCGCGGCCTTCTCCCACTCCGCCTCTGTGGGTAGGTGTTTGCCCATCGCCTCGCAGTAGTTAAGAGCATCAAACCAACTCAGGCCATTGATGGGCTGCTGGGGACGGCTGAAGTCGCTGTATTTGGGGCCAGCCTTCTTGCAGCGCTTCGCTTTAACGCAGACGCGGTAGTCGGCGTTGCTGACCTCGTTGATATCCATATAAAAAGTCCCGACCTCAACGCTGCTCTGAGGTTGAGCAGGAGGATCCCCCCGATCTGTACCTCTGAGGAAGGCGCCGCCGGGGATACAGGACATTCCTTCTGGAGGAGCCTGACAGGGAGTGGAAAGACCGCTGAGCAGGAGTATGGCGAGGTACATCATCTATTCCTTAATAAAGGCATCATCTGCCAGGAGGGCAGCGATATGGTGGGCAGCGGAGTTTAGGGCTCCACGCCCCTTATAGCCCGCCAAGGCGACGATCCAGCGGCGTCGAGTTCCCTTGAGATAGACATAGATGATGTCGCTCATCCAGCCCTCGGAGTAACCCGGCTTATGAAAGAAAACGACCTTCCCTTTGCTCTCTTTCCTGAGAGCCTTGGTGAAGGTGTCGACCACCTCCATCCCCCGCTTATGACGACGCGCTAAGGCGCTGCGGAGCAGATCAAGCTCAGCGCGCTTCAGGCGAAAGCGTTGTCGTTTGGGGAGCTGCTCATGGAGCATCAAGCGGCGCATCGTCGAGGTCAGATCCGCGAGGCTGGTGCAGGCTCCGCTGTAGGGACAGTGAAACTTCCCTTTGCTCTTGCCTCCATAGATGCTGCGCATTCGACGCCCTTGATGGAGTTGAATCTTGGGGGCCCTGCTGAAGTGGGAGAGTCCCGTCATCGGCACCCACTTGGAGCGCTCATAGGGTTTGTGGATGCCGCTGTGACGAAAGCCTCGACGGCGTGTAAAAAACTGGCCATTGAGACGCGCATAGCCCGCGAGCTGAACCAAGCGGTTATAAAAGATGTTATTGCTCTTATCCAAGGCCTCCAAAACCAGCTCACGGATGGAGTATGTGCGCTTCCGACGCCCTCGACGGTCAAAGAAGCTGGCTTTAGTCTTCAGGGGGTTAAAACCCTTAGCGCGCACTCGCTCAAGGGCGCTGATGGCGGGGTAGAGCTTGACGGTGCTGGCCGGGTTCCAACCCTGCCAATCATCATAGGTCTTCTTCCAGGAGAAGGGGCGTTCGCTGAGGATGCGCGTCTGCTTTCGATTCAGGGTGATCTCCAAGATCAGAGCCTTAAAGTTGCTTGGAGGGCGAAATCCCTGAGCTCTCATCAGGCGCTCTAGGGTCTCGGTATCGGTCTTATGTCGTCCGGGCGAGAGGCGCTTCTTGCGGCGCTTACGGCGCTCCTCGCGACCCTTGATCTTCGCGAGCTTCTTTGGCTTCCCTTTACACCAGGGGATGCGCAGACGCTGGCCGATCTGGAGGAGGTCCTGACCCTCCTTGAGGCCGTTGGCGTGACGCAGTTGGTTGACAGTACAGCCATAGCGTCGCGCGATGGGCCAGAGGCTCTCTCCTGCGCGAACCTTATGGCGCTTGGCCTGGGCAGAGCAGATCAAAAGAAGGGAGAGCCCCCAGAGAAGCAAGAGGCGCATCTATTCTCCTGTTAGAGAGAAGTGCATAAAGTCCTTAGTAGCTCCTGGGATCTCCCCACCCCATCTCCAGAACGACTTAAAAGCTTCAAACACTGGCCCTCCACGGGTGATGGTGGTCCTGGGGCGGCTTCGAGGATCCCAGGCGCCTCCATGAGCCAAACGACAGCCTTTGAGATCCTCTGCGCGCTGCGGCGCGGGGTGCTTGAGTTTGCAGCGTTTATAGAGGCCGTTCTGCCCTCGGTTGATGTCGATGGCGGTGCCAAAGGAGTGGTTGGAGAGTTCAGAGCGCATCCCATTCTTAATCGCTCCTCGGGTACGTCCCACCCGATAACCCTGTAGGCTGGTGATCTTAAAGTCTTTATTTTTTAGAAGATCTCTGAGGGCGTCTTCCACCTGTTGGGCATAGATGTAACAGATCTTGACCGTGGGAAGCTTTCCGATCTGGATGCTGCGTTGATCCTCTTCGCAGAGCGTACAGCGAGGTTCTTTGGGAGCCCTCTCTGCTTTGGTGACCTTGGAGTAGGGTTTGCTCACCCGTTTGCGCAAGATGGTCTTCTTCTTGACCACGCTCCAATCTCGGGATCGATAGTGACACTCCTTAGGCCTGGGCCTCAGAGGTGTGGGTCTCAATTCAGAATCCAGATTGTAGAGCGTTTCAAACAACGAGCCGCTCAAATCTGCCCTGTCTGGGGCCTGCTGTGTCGCCCTTTCAGGATGAGGGCGAGGGGCAGCATAAGCCAGACAGAAGGAGAGGCTAAGGAGGACCAAAGATCTCATATCTCGATATTTCCCGACTGAACAAAGGGCTGAGAAGCCCCCTTTCTTAATCTCTACTTCTTACTCTTCTTCTCAGGCAACTTGAGCGTTCGGGTCAGGGGATATTGATCCTCTGCAACATGACCGATAGGGGCAACTTGGCGGACCCGCTTCACCCAGGGCTCTGCCAACCAAAGCTTAAAATTTTCGATGGGTTGCAGGTTATATACATAATCCCCATTGATCGGCTTGATGGCGATGGTACGAGTGACCCAGCCACAGGCGTCGCTGTGAAGCCCTCGAATATTCTCGCGGAACTGCTCTGAGAATCTCCAATAGCTCTCGGCGTTAGAAGGATAGAGGACTCGGATAGGCACCTTGAGGGTCTTGGCGACCTTGGAGGCGCCCAGGAGGCCCTTTTTGTCCAGGAGGTTCCCCAGCATAGGGCGTACCCTCCCCACCATCACCATCTCGCGTACATAGCGGTATTGAGCTTCGTCGGTGATAAAACTGGGGATCTTCGCAGCGCTTAGACGCCTCTGGAGCCTGCGCAGGCGGCGGTTAACCTTAATCGCAGCGCGGATATAGACATTCTCGATTTTCCTCAACTTGGGATGAGCACCATACCTCTTTTTGAGGAGCGCTCGCCCCTCCTTATAACGCTTGGGCTTCCACCAAGAGCGGAAGGTCTCGATATCCTCAGAGACCTCAAAGAAGGCGTGGTAGGAGAGGTGTAACCAAGAGATCCAAGGGTCATAGTCTGTAAACCAAGCCAGCTCAGCCTTCATCCATCCCATAAAGAGGTAACCTTGATCAGAGCCAACCCCCATATATCCCCCCCCGATCTCCTTGATTTGGGGGTAGAACAGCTCCAGATAGCGCTCATCACCAGAGAGGTAGTGTCGGTCCTCCAGATCTTTACGGGTGGCGTTAAGCTTCTCAGGGACGCTGTCCTCAGGAGAGCCCCAGAAGAGAGCGCGCTCCGCCTCTGAGAGGGGCTGAGGATTCTTGTAGGGCTGCTTACAGTCCTGAGCTTGAGCAGAGAGCCCGATCAGAGGGATCAGGAGAGTGAGAGCTGATCTGAAGAGCAAGGGGCCTCCGGTGAAATGACGTTGATGTTGAGAGGAGATTTTTGGAGCGTTCCAGGAGAATTTAGTAGGGGTTTAGCCTGAACTCAATCCAAATATTCTCTTTGGAGATCTGTAGATAGGGTCTGAAAAAATGCGGGAGGATCAGCTGTTTCTGCTCTCAGTCACAGCATAAGGGACAGTGGTGGACTGATTCAGCATCCTCTTTCATCTGACATATCACCGCAGTCATCATCACCATCACACAGCCATCTTGGATTAATGCAATTTCCGTTGCTACACTGAAATTGGTTGCTTTCACATCCGACAACTGGTCCAGGAGATACCGGTTCAAATGCATTTACTCCAGGTTCCCCATCACGACACTCTATATCAATAGCAAGATCGATGGATTCATAATCAAAAATAGCTGCTCGGCATTCCAAATCCGACTGGCAGCCTACATATTGGCACGTTCCATCTTCACAGGACATGAAATTCCATTCATTAGGGTCACCGCATTCGATATCCATCTCACAAGGCTGCTTGCATTTTTTGTCATCACATATAGCTTCTACGTTATCAAAGGCCGCAATGCACTCTCGATCAGTTGTACATCCAGATTCTATACATTGACCATTACTACATGTTTGGAAGAGCGGGCAATCGAAGTCAACCTTGCAGATCTCTTCACAGCGATTGTCACGACATATCTCATCACCATCACACTGAGTCGGCCCTGTACATTCGACGCAGGCGCCATTGTGGCAAACTCCATTACATTGCTCGTCATTGGTACACTGATTTATGCATAGATTATCCACACATCCAAAATTGCAAGCTTCATGAAAGATGTCACATCGAGACATATCTTCGTTGCATGCATCTCTCAGGTGTTGACACTCTGGGCTTAATTCTACGCAATCACTTTCCTGCTTGCACTGAATCACAAAACAGTTCTTTGCTTCCAAATCGATATCGAAATCATCCAACGCGCAGATGTTGCGTATACAGGCCAAATCTGAGTCGCAATCGTTGCGTGCCAGACAAGATTCTCCTCTCAATCCCAGCCTCGCAGGTTCAATCTTATCTGGTTCATCACTGCAGCCTAAAAATGCCACGATGATCAGTGACCAAAAAATTTTGCTCATTGGGTTCCTTAACGAGTTGTGTGGAGGCAGTTTAGCTCAAATGAGAAGAGATGCAAGCCGATCTCAATGTTTGAATGGGTGCTCATCCGCCATGGGAGATGTCATCCTGTACACAAATAGGATCGTGCAGAAATCCGCCGTGATTTTCGATGATTACAATCTCGACATCTGGCGATGATTCAGCCCACTCTGAAAGGTCAGAAACAGCGATGATGAGCCCTCCAGGGGCTGGCTACCAGCCAATTCTCCTCTCCATGAGAATCTCGCTCCCACCAGCCCTCAAGCTTCTCCTCATCTCCCTCTCCGCCTGGGTCAAAGGTCCTCGAAGAGGTCGCAGGCATCGTCACCCCTGAAACCATCCCCTCATCCCCGATTTTCTTAAGGATTTCATCGTCGTTCCTGATACCCGCAGGCTCAAGCCCAGGAAATTGGCTGCTTAACTCCATCCGCCATGGCGGACGAGCACCCCGTTTGAATTAAGCTGAACACAGCTCAATCAAGGTGCTTTCGCTTGTTTTCTTTGGGTGCTCGGCTTAAGAGCACACGGCCTTCAGCTTTGATTGAAGGAGCCCAGGGAATTGAGAAGCGCTGGGCGCCCAAGCTGGCCCCCGCGAGAGGCGCAGGGGGCCAGTTCGGGAGCCGCTCTAGAACCTCTCCCTTGGGAGCCTCCATCGGCTCTGAGCTGAAGGCAAAGAAACTCAAGCGACGATGATCTCCTGGCTCCCCCTCAAAGAGCCACGCAGCCCCCTCTTTGTCACTGAGAAGGCAAGCGCCCCCCGGGCGAACATCATCCAGGCTGTAACCTGGGCCTGAGATCAGGGTTTGCCCCCCCCCCCGTCGCAGCTCCAAGTCAACACTGGCAACCCACAGTTGCCCCTCTGGGAGAGGGATCAGCAGGGCTCGAAGCAGCTCTGTATGGCAGCTCTCCTCGCTGGGAGAGAGCAGCAGAGTGGTGACAAAAAGAGGCAGGAGCAGCAGCAAAGCCAAACGAGGCCAACGACGAGAGAGCAAGATCAACGGCAGTAAGAGCAGCAGCGAGAGCCAGATCTCTCCTCGAAAGAGCCGCTGGCTTCTCTCCTTGGGCGGGGGAGCTGCTGCGAGCCAACGCAGCACCGGCCCGAGGTTATCGCTGGACTTAAGCGCTGCTTTTGCCACCACGCCAGGGCTGAGTACTGAGAGGTTCAACGAGAGCACCCGCAATCGACCGATTCCATAGGGCAACTCAAGGAGTACCGGGGCTCCATCTGCTTCTAGGCGGACAAACTCTTGAGGGGCTTTCAAGCTGCGCCGTTTGGAGATCCGCTCCAGAGCCTGCCCCAGCTGAGGTCCAACCCGCGCTGAGGGTCCCAGATGGACGGGGGCCATCGAAGAGAGGGCTTCAGCGCTGCCTTCATCCTCTCCTGTCGCGATAAGCAAAGTGACCCCCGAGGCCATCGCCCCTTTAAGGGCGCGTTGTGCTTCTTCGGAGAGCTGAAGATAGTCCCCCAACTGTAGGAGAATCAGAGGAGCAAAGCGTAGAGCCCCAAACTCAGCAGGGACCTCCTCTAGAGAGAGATGCTTGAGCTTGAGGCCATCGGGGAGGAGCGCCTCCAAGGCAGCACGGCCCTGGTGAGCAGAGCTGATCCAGAGGGCTGGGGGACCCTTGGGGAAAGCGAGGGGCTCAGTGGCGAGGATCTGGGGTTGCCCCTCCAGCTTGAGGCTCAGGCTGGGGCTGGGCTCCCCCAGGCATTGCAGAGCGAAGCTCGCCTCCTGATATCCGCCAACACGACGCTCCAAGTTGAGCGCCAAAGCAGCCCCTGCGCGCAGATTAAGCTCATAGACCTGGGAGTTTCTAAGCTTTAGGCTCAACGTCCCCCCATCTCCAACCGCCTCAAGCTGAGGGGGGCGGTTGCCCCAGGCGATGGAGAGGAGGAGGAGGGTTAGGAGGCTCTTCAAGGATCACTATTTGATGGCGCCTGTGGCCCGCAAGATGTGGTTGATGCTGGTCACCGCGCGGGCGGTGCTCAGGGTAGCGTTCCCCTCCCAGTATTTGGGATCTTTGTTGATCCAGGAGCCATCCTTCCCCTGAAGGCTGATCAACTTCTCAGCCAAGTCCAAACGCCAATCCCGCTTACGCCCTTTGGGATCGGGGACATAAGCCTCGCCGAAGGCCTCCAAGGCGCCTGCAGCGGTTTGGAGATAGTAGAAGTAGCCTGTGGTGCCAAAGCCAGGGTGTTCGTTGAAATCATAGTGCTTCTGGATCCAGCTCCAGGCTGCTTGAACTCTAGGATCATCCTTTTTGGCACGAACAAAGATCAGGCTCTTGAGGCCCGCGAAGGTCATGGAGCCATAGCTCTGAGTGCCCCCTACAGGGCTTTGGCCTGGAGCGTAGACAAAGCCGCCGTCATCACCTGCCCAAGGTTGGTCGTTGGACTCACTGCGGTTCTGACAGCGGTTGATGAAGATCTCCGCCTTGCTCCACACATCGCTCTTGGGGTCATAGTCGCTCTTCTTAAGAGCCTCCAGGGCATATTGCAGATTGGAGAGATCGGGGCGCTCATCGCCACCATAGCCGATGCCTCCGTAGAACTTGTCGCCCTTCTTATACTTTTGCTCCTCATCGCTCTGGAACCTGAGCAGGAACTTCTGCCCTCCCTTGATCTCATTCTTGAATTTTTTGGGATCCAAAGCTTGAAAAGCGAGGATCGCCAGGGCGGTGTTGTAGGTGGGGGTTGAGTCTCCTGTGATCGCGCCATCTTCACGAATCTGCGCCTGAAGCCACCTCACCGCAGCGCTGATAAAGGGGCCATCATCAACCTTATAGTCTCGATGGCTCTCCGCGAAGGCTAGGAGGGCGATCGAGGTGAGGCCCACATGCTTACCATAGGAGCCATCTTCATTCTGTTGGCTTCGCAAGAAGCGCAGCCCCTTGTCGGTGCTCTTCTTCGCCTTGGCGATGAGCTGAGGATCAAGGGGGGCGGCAGGGGTCTGGCTCAGCGCGGGAGCGGAGAGCAGGAGCAGAAGGCTCAGACTTCTCATCATCAGAAACTCCTCAAGGGCGGCGCGCGGCACCTTGGGCGCTTAAGAGCCCTAAGAAGCCAAGGCCACTGTAAAAGATGAACCCCCAACTCCAATCAAGAGGGCGAACCTCCAGGATGCCGCTGAGGGTCAGGGTGTAAAACCAGGGATCTTGTAAAGTAGAGAGTTGAGCCGCAGCTAAGGCTGAGGCTGCTGGATGTAGGCCCACCGCCAGGGTTGCGATCCAGGGGCGCCAAGCGGGCAGCCCAAAGAGAGGAGAGAGCCAGAGAGGCGCGCCCACGATCAGGATGATCCCTAAAGAGAGCGGGAGCCAAGCAGTGCCTGGATCTGAGCTGCTTCGATCCAGGGCATCCGCCCAGAGCATCAAGCAGCCACTCCAGCTCAGGAGCGCTAGACTGGGACGCCAAGCCTGCTCTGTCCCCAACCAAGCGCCCAGGGCCAGAATCAGCAGAGGGAGGAGCTGCTCTCCCAAGATCAGACGACGAGCGCGCGGCGCACGCTGAAGCAGAGCGCGCCAGCCCTCTCGCCGCCGCGCCTGATCTCGGCCCAGCACCAGCCAGGGAGAGAGCAATCCCAGAAAGCTCAAGATCCAGAGTCGCTGTTGGAGAGACTCGGGGAGCCAAAGGGGCAAGCTCAGCACCAAGAGCAGGCCCAAGCTGAGCCGCAACAGAGAGCGCTTGAGGAGGAGTCGCCAGATCATCGCCAAGGAGCTTAACAGAGTTCTTCGCCTAAGAGAGCCAGTGAAAACACCAGGGTCATCTGTCTCTCAAGGGCCAAACCAAGAAGGAGCGAGGTTTGGAGAGCAGCGCCTGGGGCGGGTAAGCGCAAAATCCTGGTCAGGCCGCAAGGGAAAACCCTCAGGGCCACCCTTTCGATCTCGATCCTGGTCAAAGACGATGATCAACTGGTCACGCCAGAGGGCGATCCCCTCCGGCTTACCCTCCAGGGCCTCGCAGAGCTGAGGTTTTCCCCAGGCACCCCCCTTGGGGTCCATCCGGCTCAGCATCAGGAGGCCGGCAACGCTCTCTTGGCTATGGCCCTCATCCTCATAACTCCAGGTCATCCAGATCTCCTCAGCCTCAACAACCATCCCGCTGAGGCCATAAGCGCGGCCCTCATGCAGCTGAGGTCCCCAGGGGGCGATCATCCCTTTGTCTCGCTCTAGGATCCGCCCCCAGGGCAGAAACGAGTCTCCCTGGAGCCTGCCTCGACTGCCCAGCCAGAGCTGATCCCCCTGGAGGGCTAGAGCCTCTAGAGAGAGCCAAGGGCTCCCTGGCGCCAGGGCTTCGATCTCCGAAAAGCTCAAGCGCTTAGGCTCTGGACAGCTGGGTCCACCACAGCGCCAGACTGCGCGCTCCCAAGCCTCCAGGAGATAGAACACCTCTCCTGGCCCAGGGGCTAGAGCCTCCCACTTGATGCGGGGCTGAGGCAGAGTGATGGGTTGGGCCCAGCGCGGTAGATTGACTCCAGGGTGTAGAGGCAGAGGGTAGCGAGCGAGCCAGCCCCCTCGATCGCTCACCACCCAGAGCTGATCTCCTCGCACCAGGGCGCCACTGGGTTCCCAACGCTTCACCTCAGGGGGGGCTTGGAGGATGCTCTGTTCCTCTGAAAAGCTCAAAAACGCCAAGAGAGCCAGGAATATCAATGTGGACTCCTGCGACGGCGGCGAACCTCCGGCATCCTCACCCGAGAGCGCGTAAGCAGGATTGAGAGTGGTTCCCGCTGGCCCCGACGGCGAACGAGCAACTCAACCTCACTGCCCTCCTCTCCTCGGATCGCCTGAGCCACCCGCTGGAGGCCCAGCTTTTTGGCCGATCGCAAGCCCACCTGGAGGATCAAATCGCCCCGCTGAAGTCTGCCCTCGGCAGGCCCTCCTGAGACGACTTTCTGGATAGAGACCCCCTCACGGTGGCTGAGCAGCACCGCCCCGATGCCGGTGAGTTGGGCGCCCCCTCGCTGCCCTGCCTGGAGAGGCTCAAGGCTAAAGTCTCGCCGTAAGCTCGCTCCAGGCTTCCCTTGAACTCCCCCCAAGAGCAGAGATTGATACCCCTCTGCTTCAACTCGCAGGCTGCTGCGATCTCCAGGGAGGGCGCTGAGGTGGTAGCGGCCCTGTTCATCGCTGTAGGCGCCCACCGACTCAGCCAGAGCCTGTGCTCGCCATTCAGCGGGGATGATCTGAGCTCCCTCGATCGCTCGACCTGTGTGGGCATCGCTCACCCGCCCTTGAAGAGTGAGGGATCTCTTCATGCGCAGGAGGATCTCGCTGGTCTCCTCCCCCGAGGCCAGCAAGATGTCATGGAGATCTGTCGGTTGATACCCCTCGGCGGCGACCCAAAGCCGAACTCGACCAGGCGCCAGGGGTCCGAGCTGAAAACGGCCCAACTCATCCTCAAAAGATTGAGCGGGAGGACCTCCGCCCGAGAGCAGGGGAGAGGCGGTGATGGAGAAGGAGATCACTGGATCCCCCTGCTCGTCGATCACCGAGCCGCTGAGAAACCCTCCTCCAGGGAGGCGCAACTGATACTCTCCAGGCTCTTCGATCTGAAGAGAGGTCTCTCCAGATTGACCGTGATGAGCCCAAAGTTCTAACGCCCCGCCCTCCTCTGGCCACTCCAGGGCGAAACGCCCCGTCGCATCGGCGCGGCTAAAACCAAGGGGTTGTTGATGCCCCACCCGCCTCAAAAAGACCCTGGCCTCTGAAGCAGCTCCCTGATCTCCAAGAACGATCCCTGTGATGCCCGACTTGAGTTCCAAGTAAAAGTCCCAGCGTAGACGTGCTCGGGCGGGAAAGGGCAGCTCTTGATGAAGCTGTGGCAGATAGCCCCGTGCCTCGATCTGAACCTCCTGGAAGCCTGGAGCAAGATGATCGAGACGAAAATCTCCCTTGGCGCTGCTCTGAGCACTACGCTCTTTGGCGTTTGGATAAAGGATTGAAAGCTTAGCGCCCATGATCGGCGCTCCATCCAGATCCAGGACCTGCCCATAAACGCCTCGGGGTGCATCTTCAGGCCAAGCTACCTCCTCCTCTTCTGGAAGCTCCTGAGGAGCGACGGAGCTGCTCTCTTCCACTGAGAGAGCCTCTTTGGGAGCGCGGGTATAGCGCGCTCCAGGATCATACTGTCCAAAGAGAAACAGCAGATAGAGCAGCCCACAGAGCAGGCTGAGAGAGAGGCCTATCTTGAAGGAGCGCATGGAAACTCTTAGGGCTTGGGGGCGGGCTCAGGTTTAACCTTGGGTGGGGTCTTGCCCTCAGCCTTTACAGGGGGCTGAGGCGTCTTGCCCTTGCCCTCAGCCTTTACAGGGGGCTGAGGCGTCTTGCCCTTGCCCTCAGCCTTTACAGGGGGCTGAGGCGCCTTGTCCTTGACCTCAGCCTTTACAGGGGGCTGAGGAGCTTTGACTTCGGGAACTGCAACCTTCTGATCTTTCGCTCCAGCCTTAGGTTGAAGCTGAGCTTTTGCATTGCGACTGATCTCCGCCTGCCGCTGCTTAAGCCGATGATCCAACTTAAGCACTCGCCCGTTGATCTGGAGTCCTCGGGTCTTGGCCTGAGGCTCAGTATCCACCTCGGAATATTGCATATAAAAGTACCAAGCTGTTATCGCGATGATCAAAACCGCGCCAACTGCTGCGATTACGTGGACTGCTTTCATGATCTAAAACCCTCCTCGGGAGGCAGAAAGGTACTCGGCTCCTCCCCAAAAGTCACCCCAGAGAGAAAGAGATGATGCCTTTGCCAAATTGGAGGGTGTCTCGATACTGCCACCCGCGCTCCTCTCAGCCAGGGCTGACGCGGAAAACATTCAATAATCGTTCAGCCCAACACGGAAAGATTTTTTGATCGAGTATCTTCTCATGATTCCTTGTTGAAGCGTGTAAACATTGATAAATACAGGGGTTTATCGATTCAATTGCGCAGCTCCTATTGAGATTCTTTGATCAAAGTTGCCTCAAATTTCTGTTCAGATTCTCTTATGCAGCAGCAGACGATCAGGTAGATATGGCTTTATGAAGATCTCAGCCACTCTCTACCCGCTCCTGCTTCTCCTAGCTTGTGCGGGTCCGCCCCCAAAGGTCCCTCCTAAGCTGACCTCAAGCCAGAAGTGCCAGCCTCTTAAGTCCGCTTCAATGCCCAACTTTAAGGGCCTGAAGTCTGGACCAGGGTTGGCTATGCTGAAGCCCTCACATGCACCCAAAGGCGCTCTCAACGTAGAGAAGCTGTTGAGTTGGAGAGGGCTCCCCAGAGAGGATCAATGGCGGAGTCTGCCCAAAGAGGCAGACACTGCGTTGTTGGCTGCGCTCAGGGCTGAGGGAAGCTTGATCCGCAAGCAGCGAGCGATGGCAGGGCTCTCTATTCGTAAGAGCCCTGGAGCGGTTGAAGCGCTGTTGCCTCTGCTCAACGCCAAAGAGCTTAGTCTTCGCCGGGGTGCGTTACGCGCCCTCATCCACAGTTTTCTTGATCAGGAGCCAGTCTGGAACGCAGCACAGCAGAGCTTAGAAGATCCTGATCTTCAAATCAGGATCTCCGCGATCAAAGCCTTGAGCCCCTATCAAGAGCAAAAGCAGGTATATAAGGCTCTCAAAGAGCGTCAAGAAAGAGAGAAAGATCCTCTGGTCCTTGAGGCTCTCAAGGAAGCCCTTAACCCTCCTTGATGGGCTCTCCAAAGAGAGTGTGGCTGGTGGCGTCATAGATCTCTACTTTGACCAGATCTCCCGGTTGATGGTTGCCCTCCAAGATGGTGGTGCGAAAGCAACTGCTGCGACCGATCACCTGTTTGGGGTTACGGCGTGAGGGTCCTGAGATGAGGATCTCATGCCGTCGCCCGATCTGGGCGCGGTAACGCTCTTTGCTGATTGACTCCTGAAGCTTGATGAGCGCCTGGAGCCGCTCCCGCTTGAGTTCGTCAGAAACATCATCTTTGTGTTGACGAGCCGCGAAGGTCCCCTCTCGCTCGCTGTAGCGGAACATAAAGGCGCTGTCAAAGCGCAGCGCCTCCATGATCTCCAGGGTCTGTTGAAAATCTTCATCTCTCTCCCCTGGGTAACCTACGATGATATCTGTGCTCAGAGCCCAGCCTTTGAGACGCTTACGGATCAGGGCCACCTGCTCTCGATATGCCTCAGCGGTGTAGCCCCGACGCATCTCCTTGAGGATACGACTGCTTCCACTCTGAAGGGGCAGATGGAGATGGCGCCCCAGCCGAGGCAGCTCCGCCAAAGCATCGATCAGGCGAGGGGAGAAGTCGTTGGGGTAGGGAGATATAAAACGCAGGCGCTCCAGACCCTCAATGGCGTGAACTCTGCGTAGAAGGTCAGCGAAGTCACAGCCCCGCTCATAGTAACTGGAGACGCTTTGGCCCAAGAGGCTGATCTCTAGAAAGCCGCGCTCCACCATCTGCCGCGCTTGCGCCTCTACCTCATCGGGGGGCAGGCTGCGCTCTCGTCCACGCACAAAGGGTACGATACAGAAGGTGCAGAACTTGTCACAGCCTCGTTGGATGGGCAGCCAGCCACTGATCCCCGCCGTTCGATCCAGTTCCAAGCCCTCGTAACGCTCTCGACGGTCCAAGCGCACATCGATCAGGGAGTTATCAGCCTCGGGGATCTGCTGGAGAAGATCTGGGAGACGACGGTAGGAGTCTGGCCCCAATACAAGATCAACATAGGGTGCGCGCTTGAGGAGATCAGCCTTCATACGCTCAGCCATACAACCGGTGACGCCCAAGATCATCCCTGGGCGTCGCGCCTTGAGGGATTTAAGCCAACCCAAGCGACCAAAGACACGCTCCTCTGCGCGCTCTCTGACCGTGCAGGTGTTAAGGAGCACCACATCAGCCTCCTTATCTGTCTCCACGATGGTGTAGCCTTGGCGTCTGAGCAGTCCATACATCAGCTCGGTGTCGGCTTCGTTCATCTGGCAGCCGTAGGTCTCGATATAGACGCTCTGGGAGATGGGCGGCTTCTGGGACACTGTTGGCTCCTTGAGGCTGGTGAGATCGCAGCCCTGTGAGCGTGGCTGCGAGTTAGAGCTGCGGACCATATTCACTTGAGAAAGCTTGATCAAGCGGGGAGGATTTTTGAGCCAAACTGATCGGGTCACTCGCCTAGAGCGCTGGATCTCATTGAGCAAGCGCTTGGCCTTTGAGGAGAATCAGAACGGCCTCTTACGCAAGGCCCTGGAGAGCATCGTCGAGCTGAGTAAGGCAGATCATGGCTTCTTCCTGATCCGTGAAGGGGGCCGACCCCGCGTTAAGGCGATCTACAAGCTTCAGCAACGCGCCCTCCATAGTCCCCGTTATCGAGCCTACCGACGCATCGCTGATCATGTCCTCAGAGAGGAGGAACCTTTCCTCTCCGCCGATCTCAGCGTGGACTCTAGGATCCAGGAGCCAAACTCGGCCAGCGCTCCGCTCCGCAGCGTATTGGCGGCCTGTATTCCAGGACAAAACAAGCCCTTGGGCGCCTTTCTATTGGCGCGCTTACACGATGGACGACAACCCCTCCTGGTAGATGATCTGCGTCTCGCTCAAGATATGGCTGAGCTGACAGGAGGCTTCTTGAGTCACCTGAGAGAGCTTCAACAGCTGCGCAGGCAAGAGGCGCTGAGGCGTACTCAGGGCAGCTTAGAGGGACACAGTTTTCAGGAGGAGTCACCCAATACCTCAACGGAGATCCGGCAGTTTGAGCACTCCCTTGGGGCCAGAAACCGCGCTCGGACCCTGCGCTATGCTTTTCAGAATATCGTTGGGAGGAGTCCCCAGATTTATAAGGTCTTTGAGATCCTCGATCAGGTGATGGACTACTCCATCCCTATCCTCATCACAGGAGAGAGTGGGACCGGCAAAGAGCTGATTGTGCGTGCCCTTCATCAAGGGGGTGAGCGTGCCCAAGCCCCCTTTTTGGCGATCAACTGTGCTGCGATGCCCGCGACTCTCTTAGAGAGCGAACTCTTTGGTTTTAAGAAGGGAGCCTTTACGGGAGCTGACAAGGACAAACAGGGACTCTTCGTCGCCGCGAGGAATGGGACCCTCTTCCTGGATGAGATTGGGGAGATGCCCTTGGAGTTGCAGGTCAAGCTGCTGAGAGTGGTGCAGGAGCAAGAGGTGCTGCCCCTGGGGAGCAATCAAGCGATCCCTTTTCAAGCCCGCATCATCACCGCTACCCACCGCGATCTTCTAGAGCATATCCGCGAAGGACTTTTCCGGGAGGATCTCTACTACCGCCTTAAGGTGGTGGAGATCAGCCTGCCTCCTCTTCGAGAACGCGCCGAAGATATCCCCCTGTTGGCGGAGCACTTCTTGGAGCGCTTCGTCAAGGAACTCAAGTTAAAGAGCATGAGGCTCTCTCCTGAAGCTCTCCAAGCTCTTATGCGACGACCCTGGCCTGGTAACGTCCGAGAGCTGGAGAACCTGATCAAGTCCAGCGCCATCCTCTGTCGAGGCCCCATCATCGAGATCGATGATCTTGGTCTGGAGCCTGAAGCGCTCAATCACCTAAATTTAAAATCCAATAAAACTCCTCCCCAAGCTCTACAGCGCAGCCCGATCTCTACTCGAGCAGAATGGAGGGCTCAGGAGAAACAGGAGATCTTGGAGATGCTCATCAAGACCCGTTGGAACAAGACCCGCGCAGCGCAGCTCTTGGGGATCTCGCGTCGTAACCTCTACCGCAAGCTAAATATCTACGGGATCGAAGGCTCCAGTTGAGGAACTCAAAGGCCCTTGCTGATCTCCACCTGGAGTCGGTAGGAGTTAGGGCTCTTTTGGGGACACTGTACACGGAAGCGATAGCGCCCGCTCTTCTCTACCTTAAGCTTTACCGCGCTCCACTCTGGATTGAGGAGCGACTCTCCCACCGGCTTGCGACGCCTTGGGGCAAAGAGGCTCAGCTCGCAGGGCTGCTGATGCTCAAGCTTAATCTGGATCTCCTGCCCTTCCTTAAAGTCATAGCGAAACCAGTCTGTATCCCCGTGGCAGGAGATCGCCTCTACGGGCTTTCCCCGCATACTCTTGGCGCGCCCCCGTTTGTCGTTGGGCTCGTAGCGGTCGGCTCCACAGCCATCAAAAACTGCCTTATTTTGAGCTTTCGCTTCTTGTTCCTTCTGTTTGTCTGGGTGGGTCTTTGGTTTATCGACCTTGACCTCCGATTCTTTGACTTGAACCGGAGCGTTCAGCTGTAAAACTTGAGCTGTTTGAAAGAGGCTGAAAACACTGAGGAGGATCGGTAGCATATAGTGCTCCATGAGTTAACACAGAGGATATCTCTGCGTTTCTATGGGGCGCTATTTGCTCAGAGTATGCCAACAAGAAAATGGCGACTTACCTAGAACCAGTGCTTTCTAAGTTGTCCAGGGCGTTCAGTTTCTGGGCGTTCAGGCGGCCTTCTCGGCTTGGAGGCGGGTGAAGACGCGAACAAACCAGATGATCCCAGCGATGATAAAGGGAAGAGAGAGGAACTGCCCCATCGTCAAGCCGCCGCTCTCTAGGCTCTGATACTCTTTTACAAATTCGACCAGGAAGCGAGCGCTGAAGTAGGTGAAGCAGAAAATGGCGGCCATCAGCCCCAGGGGGCGTTTCTCTCCATATTTGCGATCCACCAGATAGAGGATACCCAGGATGCTAAAGGCCATCGCCGCCTCGTAGAGCTGGCTGGGGTGCCGCCAGGGGACCTGCGCCAAGCTGTAGCATCTGCCGCTGATCTCTGTGCAAACATCTGAGGCTACCTGACCGCACTGATCGCAGAGATCTAAGAGGCGTCTATCGTGGCGAGGGAACTTGACCTTCCAAGGAAGATCGGTGACGCGGCCAACGATCTCCGAGTTCATAAAGTTGCCCAGGCGAACCATCGCTGCTGTAAAGGCAACCGGCATGGCGAAGCGATCAAAGGCCTCCTCCAAGCCCATCTTATATTTTCGTGAGTAGTAGATGATCCCAATAATGAGGCCGAGAGAAGCTCCATGGCTCGCCAACCCCCCTTGCCAGAACTTGATGATCGAGATGGGATCTTTGAGATAACGCGCAGGCTCATAAAAAAAGCAGTGCCCCAGGCGGGCGCCCAGGATGGTGGCGATAACGGAGATGGTCAGGAACTTCTCTGCCTCCTCTTTACTGCGACCCACACGCATCACTTGGCGCTGCCAGAGGTAGAAGGAGCCCATCAAGGCCAGGGCAAAGAGGACGCCATAGTAGCGGATCCCCCGCCCGCCCAAGAAGGCAGGGAGATGAAAGAGATCTGGATCGATATTCCAAACAAACACAGCTTGCTCCAGAGAGATGGAGGGTTGGTCCGGCGAGACTCTACAGAAAGAGTGGGGTGGAGAGAAGGAGCAGGGCCAACAAGCTCAGGAGAAGCCAGAGCAGCCAGCGCCGCGGCTTGAGTTCTCGTAGGAGCCTCCGGATCTTTTTTAGATCGCTCTCTCCCTCATCGATTCGCTTCAGGATGGGCTCTAAGCCCCGCTCTAAGGCTCTCAATTTACGGGCCAACCGCCGCCCCTCTCCCCTGTGACTCACACGCAGCTCTAAGAGCTCCTCCTGTGTCCGCTCCAGCAGCTCTCCTGCGACCCCTCTGAGCAGCACGCTGGCCTGAATCGGGATCGGCTCATCAGCATGACCGATGACGGTGGGGAGAGTATCTAGGAATATTCGCAGCCTGCCGTTGGGGAGCTTTACAAGGCGCAACGCCTGAAGATAGCGCAGCTCAGGATCTCGCATCCAGTGTAGATGCCGCTCTAGATCTAGGGAGAGTTGGATCAAGAGTTGGGGCAGGGCCTCGGGAGGGGGCAACTCCGCCTGAGGATCACCCGGATCTCGACCCTCCAAGCGTAAAAGAATGGCGATGGCACTGCGTTCTTGAATCTGAAACTGAAGGAGGCGACCGCTGGAGCTGGCCTCCATAAAACGTCCCAAACTCTTCAAGCGGAGTTCAGCCCAAGCTTTAAAGCGGTTGCTGTCATAGGCGGTGGGGCGGAGGAGGAGGAGCAGCAGACGCTCAAAACGAGGACTGCTCTTGAGTTGAAGCAGGGCACCATGGCTATAGAATCGCCAACTCTTTCCCTCGGCGGGCTCCTCGTGGAGCAGTTCAAGGAGTTGGACCCCTTTGTCCCGGATGAACTCCCTCGCCTGAGAGAGGTCTTTCTCCCTGATGTTCTGCAATTTTATCTCTCCTTATGCCACATTTCCTTGACAGTGGGCTGAGATTGAACCACTAAACCGGAAGCTGTGGAGAGCTTCCCACAAGATTTCAACGACCGATACGCCCAGTGCATGTTGAAGCAACTGAGGCGGGGGGAATTTCGAATGCGTGCGATGATCATGATGCTCAGCTCTGTTTCTATCTTTATGTTCGCCTGTGGAGGCGGCGGTGGTAAGGGTGGCGGTGATGCCAGCGCCTATGATCAGCTCAAGGGAGTCCCTGCTGAGTTGGATAGTAAGCTTGCTGCGCTGATGCAACCTATCGACGGTGTTGACGCGATAGTCGCCAAGATCACTGAGGCTCCTGCCAAGTTCAAGCTGGAGCCTAAAGATATGAGCGCGGCGCTCAGCTCCGCCATCAAGGGCGAGGTCACCGTTCCTGGCTCCATGGATGAGAAGGGCAAGGCAGAGTTCAAGGGTCTGATGACCGAGATCGCTGATTACAAGAAGAACCTCTACGCGACCCCTGACAACGCCACCGCTCTGATCCAGACCTGCGTCGAGCAGAGCGCCAAGGTTCCTGTCCTGGGCACCAAGGCGAAGACCGAGGCTGAGGTCGCGGCCAACAACCCCCTGAACAGCAAGAAGGAGAAAGAGGCCGCTAAGGCGCAGAGCGCAGGCGTTGATCAGCTTCAGGCGGATGTCCTTAAGTCGATCGATGAGACCAAGGCTAAGGTGATGGGCGTACCTGGGAAAGCCCCGGCGGCGATCAGTAAGTTTGCCAAGGCGCTCACCGATCTCGGCGTGGATATGGGCGCTGCCGACGCCACCAAGGGTGCGGTAGACAAGTCCGTGAATGACGCCAAAGAGTCCACCGATGCGGTTAAATAAAGTGAGCGCTCTTTGAGCTCAAAAAGAAAAAGCCTCAGAGCTTAAACTCTGAGGCTTTTTTTGTATCCCCAACGGGCTTTGAACCCGTGTTGCCGGCTTGAAAGGCCGGTGTCCTGGACCTGACTAGACGATGGGGACCAAATGGGCCGCCTGGGGCTCGAACCCAGAACCGTCGGATTAAAAGTCCGCTGCTCTACCATTGAGCCAACAGCCCGTTGACAGCGTTGGATCTGTTTATTGAAATTTTGCTCCTCCGTCAAGCTGAAAATGAAAAAAGAAACCCTGTTGTTTGGACTCAAACCCTAAAGTGCCCTACTCAGCATAGCCCACAGTTCCTCCTCAGGATCTTAGATTGTTGGTCGGAGAGTATCGACTTTCCATTTTTTTCAGATGGTGGTTGAGGAATGTAGGGGTGTCTGTCATCCTGACAATCGGAGCAAATTGCAGGCTTTCTGAATTAGGTTTTCTGGTATTTTGAATACTCCGATTGGGGTCATATCATCACTTTAGATTTGGTGTTGATATGAATGTTATGTAATTGAAGATGGTAGGATTTGGTCCATTCTATTCTTGGTTGTGGCAAGCATGGAGGAGGGTTCTTGAGCTATCTAGATGGGTTTAATCCTGGAAATATCCAGAGATCTGTTGCCAAAGCACGGGCTGCAGTTGGAGCAGATGGGTGGCTGCTCCAATATGATGCAAATGGAATTCAAAGCTTTGTAACACGAAGCCGAATGTTGCCCTATCTGCGTGGGGCCAGCGATATCGTTAAGAAATTTGATAAAGAGGCACAAGAGGAAAGGGGTGCCATCTTTAATGGGGGTGGCAGAGGTCTATTTTGGATCTCTGCCCAAGATCGCTCCAGGCTCCTCAAGAGCTTACCCCAGAGATACGCGAAGCTGACAGGCGGTGAGAGTCTAGCGGTTGAGGCGGTTCCCTGTAGTGGAGAAGCAGGGCAGGAGGCTGAAGCGCGAGCGCTCACAGCTCTTCGGGCAAGAATGAGCATCGCCAAAGATGAGGCGATGCCACCTCGATCTCAGCTGCTCTCCAAGGTCGTCCTACCCAATCAGCGCTGTGTCGCTTGTAAAGCTGCTCCAAGGAACACCACACGATCCTTTTGCCACGCTGGCGAGCGATATGAGGTCTGTAAGACCTGCTTGCCGATCCTTGAGCAGGGACAAACTGAGGCGAGGAGTCAAGCTGGAGGCAAGGCCACGCTCTCTGAACTCTCATCTCAACTCAACAAAATTGCGGTGATCTCTGGTGATGGAAACGAGATGGGACGCTTTTTTGCCTCTCTACCGACGATAGAAGATCGAGCCCTCGCCAGCCAAGCGGTGAGTCTCCTGTTTAAGCACGCTCTCGACGCCGCGACCTGCGATCTGGACAAAGGGGATTTTGTCGCGCCTGTTGTCGGTGGAGATGATATTCGGCTCTTTGTACAGCCTGAAGGGGTCTTTGAGCGCATGGAGCGCCTCGCTCAGGCTCTCCATAAAGGAACACAGGATCTATCCAGACACTGGCAGCCTCCCCCTAAGCTTGCTGAGGCCTTGGAGGGCATCGGTATCGGTATCGGGCTGGTCATCGGCCCAGCCAGCTACCCTGCTTCAGCGCTGATCGGCTTTGCCCACGCTCTTGAGATCTCCGCTAAGCAGATCTGCGGTTCAGGTAAGGCTCGCTCAGCGCTGGATTTCGCGTTTATGCGCAGCGGCGAGGAGTTGGTCGCGGGGGGTGGAAATGTCATGGCTGATCATCGACTTGAGATCGCAGGCAGCGGAGAGAGACCCTCGCTGAGCCAGGCGCTCGAACGAGCCCGACGCCTCCTTGATCTTGGGGTGCCCTCAAGCCAGCGCGCGCTTCTCGCTCGACTGCTGTATGAGAGACAGCAAGGGATCACCCAAGCAGAAGCTTTAAATCAACTGCGCTATCAGGTCGCGCGCAGCCTGAAATGGCAGAGCTTCTTTGGAGAGTCTTGGACCGACGCTCGACGGCTTGAGAGAGCGCTGCCCACCCACGCGGAGTTGGAGATCGCTCGGATTGAGGAGCAAACCCAACGTGCAGGGAGTTGAAACTGATGGCAACACGATTCTTTGATCTGGTCGCCGTTGTCCCGCAGGGCACCATCGCGATTGGAGGATATTCCAAAACACCTCTTGGTTATGATCAAACCCACGCTCGCGACAAAAATGGGCGCTCGCTGATCCCCGCAACCAGCCTGCGTGGCGCTCTTCGAGAGAACCTCGAGGCTGTGCTTCGAGCGGCTGGGAAGGGAGCCTGTGTCCGAGGCACAGGACTCTCAGCAAGCCATCAACCTGACGAGCCCTATATCGAATGTATCTTAGGGGAGGATGAGCAACCCTGTGACGCCTGTCGGCTGTTTGGGAGGGCGGAGGTCGGGGGAGAACGCGCGAGTCATCTCTCCGCTTTGATTTTGGGTGATGCCTTGCTGGAAGGGGAAGCTCGACCAGATGTTGAGCGGCATGGGGTCTCCCTGGATCGTCGCAGTCGATCTGCACAGGAAGGTCTCCTGTTTAATGCACTATTGCCTGCCGCTGGACAGGAACTTCGATTCCGTGCGGAGGGACGCTTAATCCGTGACACAGAAAAGCTGTTCGATTTGTTAAAGGCTGCAGCGACCCTCACAACTCATATAGGCGGCGGTCAGAGCCGCGGTATGGGGCGTGTTGAGCTGAGCGTCTTTCCCTGTGAGCCCTCGTCAGAGCTTCGGTTTGAGCCCAGCGCTGAACATCAACATTTCGAAGTTGTGTTGGAGCGGCCCGCGAACATCGGTACGCCACTCTCCGATGATAACATGCGGTCTACCCGTACCGAAGTGCCTGGAGCAGCGCTGCGAGGCGCGGTGGGCTTTGGGCTCGCTGAGCTTTTGGGCGAGAGTGCAGATACAGATCAAGCCTTTCAGACCCTGGTCGATGCTGAGAGAGGCGCGATCTTTGATTTCCTATACCTCTGCGGTGATGGAAGCGGGATCGATGGTGTCGTCGGCCCTTGGCCGCTGACCGCCCGCGCCTGTAAGCACAAGCCCTCAGAGTTCGCTGTTGATGACTTCTTTGCTCGCTTGGCAATCGCGTTGGCAGGCCAAGATGTAGAGATGCTGGTCCGCGCTCAGCGTCTCCTGGCTGAGAAGTGTGGATGCTGTGGTGCTCCCCTAAAACCCCGCCGTCTGCTCCGAGGCCAACACACCGGAGTTAAGACACGTACCGTGACTCGGATCGCTCGTGACCGAACAACACGCTCGGCGAAGGAGAAGATGCTCTTCTCGATTCAGCTCCTTCAGGAGGAGACTCGCTTTGTAGGGAGTGTTCGTCGGGTGCCGCCAAGGGAGGGGGAGAGCAACCCTGGCCATCGCCTTACTCAGGGCTTGGCGCTGCCACTCTCTCTGGGTCGAGGGCGCTCCTTGGGTTGGGGCCGAATCAAGCTCTCCCCCATCCGCGATGGGGCCCTACCCGATCTCCAGAGCCGCCGGTCCAAGTTTGAAGCTCAAGCGCGCGAGACCTTAGATGGCTTTCCATCACGCAAAATCGCAGCGCAGCTTGTCCCTCTGACCTGCCTGACACCTCTGCTCCTTGAAGCTGAAGATGATGGCACTGCTGCCTTGGCTGAGGCTTTGGGAGTAGCACCTGAGGCCTGCTGCTTAAAGGTGCGACGCTTTGGGCTTGAGAATGGCTGGGACCAACGAGCTGGTCTGCGCATGTTCCAACGCAGCGTGAAGGCAGGCTCGGTTTTTCTCTTCAAGTGGACCAAAGAGAACGAACCGCTCCTTGAGCGCTTGAGTAAGTTAGAGATGGATGGGGTAGGTGATCGGACAGTTCAGGGTTTTGGCCGCGTGTTGGCCTTCGATCCCGCCTTCTGCAACCCAGTGCCTGATGCAGCACCCTTGAAGGATAAAAACAATATGGAAGATAGAAGGATCAGAGAGTTGGTGTTGGCTGCTGAGAGGGTTATCGATCAGGCGTTTAAGAGGAGGGATATAAAGGGCAAGCTCAGCAAGAGTCAGCTCTCGCAGCTGGTTGGCGTAACACAGGAAGCTGTCTGCCATGAGGAGGTGAGCAACTACCTGCGCTATCAATGTGGTCGTCGCAGCCCCTCTTGGACTCTCCAGATGGTCAGCAATACCATCGAGACTTTTGAGAAGATCGTCGAAACCTATTTTGGTGAATCAGATAGGATGGAGCTATGGCGTAGATATGCAACCTATATGTCACGGCGATTTACCTATATGGACGCGGTTAATAGATATCAGAGGACAGGGAGAACAGCGTGACTGGGCATGGATCGATCAACGACTTTCATATACTGAAGCGCCGAGTACGCATGCTCGCTACGGTGCGCTGTCATACAGGGCTCCGGATCGGGGGTGGCGCTGGTAGCCACATTGACGCAGTCGATCTCCCTGTCTTACGTGACGCCCAAGGTTTTCCATTTCTGCCTGGGGCCTCCATCAAGGGGGTCTTGCGCTCAACCATCGAGTCTCTGCTCCGAGCGGTTGATCCAGGTGAGGGTGCTGTAGATCGACTCTGGGCTTGCGATCCCTTGGGAAAGGGCTGTGGTCAACATGGGTCTGGAGGACGAGAGGCGGCTCTACAAGCAGCTCACTGCACCGCGTGTCGATTGTTTGGAAGTCAAGTGGTGGCGAGCCATGTACGCATCAGTGATGCCCTTTGCTTAGAGAGCCGTGCTCGTAAACCACCTATTGAGCTTCGAGATGGTGTCGCCATCGATCGTGACCTGGGCAAGGTGTATGGCGCCAACAAATATGATTTCCAAGTCGTCTCAGCAGGCACCGGCTTTGGCTTGGAGCTCTTCGCTGACAATTTAGAGGATTGGGAGCTTGGAGTGTTGGTGATCGGCTTTGAGCAGATCGCCGAGGGGTTTACGGCCATCGGCGGCTTTACTTCGCGGGGACTTGGACGGGTTGGCATTGAGTGGGACACCGTGACGGACTTTGAACCCAAGCGTTTATTAGAGACAGGCGGTGAGCTGCCCAAGGATGCAGACCATCTGTTCACCCAGTGTCGGGAACGCTGGATGGAAGCTTTGCGCCAACGGATGGTGGAGGGAGCGAGCTGATGTTTAAGAAGAGCCTCAACCGGACCAGCATCCGGCTGAAAATTACGACCGCTGCCCCTCTCCTGATCCGAGCAGGTGATACAGGTTTGGATCCTTCACGCTCTGATCTCTCCTGTGTACGGACTCGCTATGCGCTCTTCGCCAACAAGGCTGTAGATCCAGACTTTCAGGGGCTGACGGTCTATATTCCAGGCTCCAGCTTCAAGGGAGTCATTCGTTCGGCTGGCGAGGCGATGCTTCGAGGCCAGAGGATCAAAGGCTTCGCGGGTGAACCTGCCTGTGATCCTCTTGATCATGAAAGGGGATGTAACCAGCACTCCAACCTAAAGGCCAAGACCAGCAAGATCCACGCTCTGCACTGTCTTGCCTGTCGTACCTTTGGCTCTACTGGGCTTCGGGGCCGGGCTTCAGTGCGTGACCTTTTCCCCTTCCTGGCTGGTGCCAGGGCTCCAGATCAAAACTACCTACAGGCAAACCGAACCGAGGTGCGCAACGGCATCGCGATCGATCGAGTAGCGGGTTCTGTGCGGAGGGGAGTGCTCTATGATCTGGAGATGATCCCCACAGGCTGTAGCTTTTATGGAGATATCGCGCTGAGCAACTTTCAAGCTTGGCAGCTTGGCTTGCTCGCCATCGCCCTTCAAGATCTCGATGATGGCTTTGTTCAGTTGGGCTCTACTAAGACTCGAGGTTTTGGGGTGGTGCGGGCCAAGGTGGAGCAGATCGTCATTGAGCAGTCAGGGAGAGCTTCTTCTCCTCAGGGCGTTGCTCGCCTGATCAAGGCTGATGAAGCTGCACGCTATAAGCTGCTGCCTGAAGTGGATCTGCTTAAACCTAAGGCCGAGGAGCATCGAACCCGAGGCTTTGGCCAGCGCTTTGACTTCCAGGGGGAGCGTGCTGCTGAGCTATTAAGGCGGGCAGAGGTGAGCCTCCAGGAGCTGCTCTGATGTCTTCTGAGCAAGGTTACCTTTTTACGCCTTTACCGACTCGGGTCAATCGAGCCAAGCGGGAGCAGGTTCGCTTTGATCGTCGCTGCAAGGGCCACTTCTTTGGGCGTATGCAGCTCACCTACACCGCAGAGCAAGCTATACATGTTGGCTCTGGCGCCAAGATTCTCATCAATGGAAGGGTCGCTCGGAGCGCTATGCGGCGAGGGGAACAGCTTATCATCCCTGGCTCCAGCTTTAAGGGGATGGTACGCGCCCGGTATGAGGCGATCACCTGCTCCTGCCTCCCTGAAGCGCCGATGGGAGGCAGTCAGAGAAAAATCACCTCCAACACATATAACCGCTGGGATGTTGAACTCTCCCCACGACTCAAAGCCCAAGATCTTTTCAAAGCTTGTCGTGCTCAGGGTAATGGTCCACCCAGGATCTGCTCCGCTTGCGCTCTCTTTGGGTTGATGGGTCATCGCAGCCGAGTCATCTTCGATGATTTTGTGACTGATGCTCAGGCTGGATTGGAAGAGATGCCAGCCCAGTTTGGACCGCGTCTACACCACTGCGGCGACTATGAGAGCAATCACACAGGGCAGAAGCTGACGCTCACTGAGATCCATGGTCGCAAATTTCATGGAGGGCGAGGGCCCTCCGCCCCGGGGAGTAAGCAGCCGGTAGAGGTGATTCCCATCGGTTCAAGGCTCGTGGGCTATGTGCGCTTCAGTAACTTCAACAGGGCTGAGCTTGGAGGGCTGCTCTCAGCCTTGGGCGTCAAACCGGGGAGCAGTCTAAAGGTAGGAGCAGGCAAACCGCTGGGTTTTGGACGCATCAAACCATCTCGAACCACGATAAACCTGAAAGACAGCGCTCGGCGTCAGGCTGCTCTTGACCTTCTAGCTTGGCGTGTTGCTTTCACCGGTTCGCCGGATTATCACAAAGCAGGTGAAGAAAAGCTCCTTCAAATCCACAAAATCGGGGGCTGGTAATATGCATCTGGACAGCTCAACTCACCGAGAGCTGCTGGGGGTCTCCAGTCATCTGGCGACGAAGAACCATGCACATTACCTCAGCGAAGCGCTCACCCAGATCAAACGTAACCTTGATGATCCCATCGCTGCCCTTGAGCTGCTGATCAAGATGTTTGGCTCTGCCTTTGCGAACCGAGAGAACGAGAGAGCAGCTCTGACAGAGGTAGGTGTCTGGTTAGAGAACCGCCTCTATAAAGACCCTGATATCACCGGCCGTCAGCTCAGCTTGGAGTTGGGGTGGCTGCGCCGCCTTGTGATCTACCATCAAAAGATCGGCAACCTCCCTCGAGCGAGGCCGCAACATCAGGGGCATAGAGGAGGAACGAGGCATCAGGGGCATAGAGGAGGGGCGAAGCATCAGGGGCATAGAGGAGGAGCGAGGCATCAGGGGCATAGAGGAGGAGCGAGGCATCAGGCTCGCCGAGGCCAAGCTGCGCGGCCAGGATTTGGTCGTAAGCTTCATGCGATCCGCGTCGCTCGAGAGAGATTGTTAAAGGCCCCACCTCAAGAACCGGTGAAAATGCAAGAGCTCAAGCCTTCTATCGCCCCACCGGCAAAAACCAGAGTAGTAGAACCCCCTGCGCGCTTTAGCATCGTGTGTCATTCAGCCGGTCAAGCATGGAAGATTTGGCAGACTACGAGAACGCGGCTTCGGAAAGCAAAACCGATCAAGGATAAGCCTTTCAGAGCCAGACCAGAAGACCCAAATCAGCTTCCAAACGAACTGAACATTGAACTTTCCTTTCTCTCCTCTAGGGGCCTTATCGAAGCCTTCCAGAGCTTCCCTGCGAAGTTGACCTCCACGACTCAATTTGTCGTTGAATCTTGGGTTCGTGAAGGCAACACCCTTCGGGTGACTCAGATCTCCTCTAAGAGATCCTGAATCCAGGGCTGACATTCAGCTCGAACCCGCCGCCAGACCCCATCAACGGGAGCTTCTAAGTTCAGTATTTCTCCGCTCTGAGGCTGCTCAAAGCTTAACTCAAGGGCGTGAAGCATCAGACGGTTGAGGCCAAAGCGGCCTCTAAAGAAGCGGTTGTGGCGGCCATCTCCATGGCTGGTGTCTCCCAAGATGGGATACGCGAGGCCCGCGAGATGACGCCGGAGCTGATGCCGCCGTCCGCTCTTGGGCCACAGTTTAAGAAGAGCATAACGGGCGCTGGGGTGACGACCTACCGGCTCAGGCAGCTCCACCCTGAGTTGGGTCTTAAAGCGGGTAGAGGCGGGACGCCCCCTGAGTGGGCGCTGAATCTCCCCCTCGTCGGGAGGCCAGCCCCGAACCCAGGCCAGATAACTCTTGATGATCTTGCGCTCTCGAAGCTGTGCCCCCAAGGCGCTGGCTGTCTTGGAGTTGAGAGCTAAGAGCAGGAGCCCAGAGCAGGGGCGATCCAGGCGATGTACTGGATAGAGGCGCTGGCCGATCTGATCCCGCAAACTTTGGAGGACGGTAGCCGCGTGGGGAGCATGCTCATTGCGGTGGACAAGCAGACCTGAGGGCTTGTGGATGGCGATGATCGACTCATCTTGGTAGAGCACTGTAAGTTTCATCGAGACAATCAGCTTTAGAGAGTTGAGAGCCTATGTATACACTCCTCCTTCTATCAACGCTCCTGTCCTCCCTGGATCTCCCTGCTCAAGAAGCTCTGCTGCGCCGTATCGATGGGCGTATGAAGAGCACTGGGGATTATCAGGCCCTGGCCTACATCGAGTCTCGAGCACCAGACAAAGAAGATCTGGTCTATGAGGCGCGGATATATCGCCGGGATCGAGACGATAAATTTATGATGCTCTTCTTGGCGCCCAAGGCTGAGGCGGGCAAGGGCTATCTAAAGATCCAGCGTAATCTCTGGATGTATGATCCCGGCGTAGGCAGATGGGAGCGACGTACAGAGCGGGAGGGATTGGGGGGCAGTGAGGCGCGTATGAGCGACTTTAAGCCCCTTCATCTCATCCGTGACTTTGACCATCGCTACTTGGGCCTAAAGAAGCTCGGGCGCTTTCAGGTACACCACTTCGCATTGATGGTCCATGAAGAGGTCAAGTTGCCCCATCCAAAGGTAGAGATCTGGATAGATGCAGAGAGCGAAAATGTTCTTAAGATCCAGGAGATGGCTCTAAGCGGTCGTTTGATGCGCACGCTCTACTACCCTCGCTGGGAGAAGATCTTCAGCGCATCGAAGGGGGCCTTCCTCTACTACCCTCGAGAGATTCGAATCTATGATGAGATAGAGAAGGGCAAACGCAGCACAGCGCTGCTCAAAGAGGTGGACCTAAAACCCCTCTCCGCCAACCTCTTCACCAAAGCTTGGTTGGAGAGTAAGAGCCGATGATGCTCCTGCTGCTCCTCTTGGCCGAGATCCCCAGCCCTCAGCCTGCTCCTCTCCCCTTGATCGCTCCCTATCGGCTCTCTGCGCTCTTTCCAGAGCAGGGAGCGCTCAGCGAGGGCCTTAAGATCTTCTATGGCACCCAAGCTGTGGGGCAACTGGAAGCGCTGGGGGCGGAGGAGGGCTGCGATGGGGTCCGACTCAGCCTTATGTTTCGAGTGCTTCTTCAAAAGGACGCGGGGATCTTCTTCCGCAAAGGTCGCCTGGAGGTGCTGCCTGGAGAAGCCCCCACTTCGCTCTCAGCCGGTGATGAAATTCAACATTTAGAGAGCCCCAACACACTCCCCCTCCAAGATCCTGGCTGTGTCGAGGGCTCCTCAGAGCAGAGCAGCGGTTTTGGACAGCTCAAGCCCTCGGTACCCTCTCCACGCAAAGATCTTCGAGAAGAAGAGATGTTTGGCGCCCCAGCCTCTCCGCCAACTTCAGGCTCTCAGCCGACTCCAGGCTCTCGGTCCAGGCTCAGCGATCAAGCCAAAGAGGAGCTGGAGTTGGGTGGTCGCCTCTATCTACGCCATGATGTGTGGTGGACCGAAGAGCGGGATATCGAAGATCAGACGTTGAGGAGTCCTCACCTCTTAGACCTCTATCTGGATGCTCGCCCAAAAGAGGCGCTGCGGCTCTTCTCTCAGCTCAGGATGAGCCTCGATCCCAGCCAGGAGGAGCAGATTGCTCCAGAGCTGGATCAGCTTTGGCTCAACCTAAACCTAAATGATAAAGCTTGGTTGACCGCAGGAGTGCTGCCCATCCGTTGGGGCAGCGGTCGAGTTTGGAATCCCAGCGATCTGCTCAACCAGGAGCGTCGAGATCCGCTGAACTTTGTAGATCTGCGTGGAGGGATCTCCGCTGCAAAGCTTCAGATCCCTTTGGAGAGCTGGGGCGCTAACTTTCAAATCTTGGCTTTGACTGAGGGGGCTGATCGCCTGGGAGAGTTGGGGCTGGCTTTGCGCTTTGAATGGGCTCAAGAAGCAACAGAATTGAGCATCAGCCTACGAGGCCAAGGGGAGCAGCCCCTCTCTCTGGCGCTGGATCTCTCCTCTGGTTTGGGGCCTCTAGATCTCTATGGAGAGGGAGTCCTGAACTACAAGGAGAACTGGCGTTGGCAGAAGGGGGGCTATGAGCCGGCTCACTTTTGGGAGGCGATGGCTGGAGATCCTCAGTTCAGCCCTGAGCTGGAGGAACAGGAGTGGAGCGGACAGCTCCTCTTGGGCTTTGAGTGGCCGATAAGCTATGGAGCAGAACAGAGGCTCTTCTTGGGAATGGAGTACCTCTTCAACGATGGAGGCTATGAGGAGAGCGATCTCTATCTCTGGCTCTACGCTCAAGGGGAGGCTCAGCCTCTCTACCTGGGGCGTCACTACCTCGCCCTCTATCTCCTGCTGCCTCAGCCGGGGGGGTGGCAGGATAGCCAGATCCTCTTTACCGCCATCCAGAACCTCTCGGATGGATCAGGATTGACGCGGATTCTCTGGAGTCAGGAGATCTTTCAACGGCTCTCTTTAGAGCCCTATCTGGGGGTTCATTTCGGAGATAGAGCAGGGGAGCTGCGCTTTCAAGCAGAGCCACCCAGCCTTGGAGAGAACGAGCCCCTATTTGAACTACCGCCTGTCATCGCTCAGTTTGGACTCTGGATGAGGTTGGAAATCTAGGTATGGTATGTTTTAACGCAGCCCAGCTTTCTGAAAAGTTCTTATAATATCACCCTGGCATGAGCCAGTCATAGGAACCGCTTGTTTGAAAATTATTCCGTATTATTGAACAATCTATCCGGTTGCAATGGCCTTATGAATCGCCTTCATCAGTGTCTTTCCCACGATGGGTTTTTGCAGAATCTCCACGAGCCTGCCCTTGCTGAAACGATCAAAGAGTTCCTGCTCGCCATATCCGCTCATAAGCACGATGGGCACATCATCGCGCATCGCGTGGATCTCTCGTTGCACCTCTTCACCGTTGCGTTTGGGCATACTGAGGTCCAGCAGTATACAGTCAATCGAATCACCACACTCGATAAAGATATCTATCGCCACCTGTCCATCTTCAGCCTCAATGACATCAAACCCGCTGTGTTTTAAGCGTCTGCTGAGGATCGTGCGCAGCGCCTGTTCGTCATCGACGACGAGGATGCGTTTGGCGCTGACACCACCCACGGGCGAAGAGGTTTTTGGCTCCGTAGCTTCTGACCCGCCGACGCAGGGAAGCACCACCGTGAACGTCGTGCCCTTCCCCAATGTGCTCTCGATCTGGATCGCTCCACCGTGCTTGCTGATGATGCCTCGCACAGCGGACAGGCCGAGACCGCGGCCAGTAGACTTAGTTGTAAAGAACGGATCAAAGATCCGGGCAATTGTCTTAGCATCCATGCCTGAACCGGTGTCACTCACACTCAGGTGCGCATACTCCCCAGCGGGCAGCTTGGCGTGTAGAGCCATACGCCGAAATGCCTGCTCATCGCAGTAGGTGTGGTCGGATCTCACGGTGATTTTGCCGTCAGCCTCTCCGATGGATTCTGCTGCGTTGATAACGAGGTTCATGATCACTTGGAGGAGCTGATTCTCATCGCCTTGTACATAAACAGGCTCATCTCCAAGCACATATTCGAGGCGTGTTTTCTTTGAAACTGCGGCTTGTACGAGGCGATCAACTTGGGGCAGCAGCTCTCCGAGCTCGATCCTTGAACTCCTGAGTAAACCGCGGCCCGCGTAGGCAAGCATCTGTTGACAGAATTGGCCCGCGCGCTGGCTGGCACCGATGATGTTCGCCAACATCTCCTGAACATCCAAGCCCACAGGCAGAAACTCATGGATGAACTCAGCGTTAGCGAGAATGGTCGCCAAGATGTTATTGAAGTCGTGGGCGATACCGCCAGCGAGGACACCAAGGGCCTCCATCTTGGCTGCTTGCCGAAGCTGCTCTTCCAACTCCAGCTCCCGTTGCCTCTGAATCCGCAGAGCCTCCTCGGCGCGACCGCGCTCAACCGCCAGACCCGTCATGCGCGCGGCCGCTCTCAGTCGTCCCAGCTGCTCCAAGGTGGGTGCGCGAGGCACTGGCGAGTACAACGCCAGGGCGCCGAGCACGCGGCCTGTCTTGCTGGCGAAGGGATAGGACCAACATGCGGCGACCCCCGCCTCCTTGGCGAGCCCTGCAAAGGGCGCCCAGAGTGGATCTTCCTGGATGTCCTCAACGATGACTGGAACGTTCCAGTAGATGGCTGTACCACAGGAGCCTACTGTAGGCCCAACAGCAAAGCCGTCGATGGCTGCGTTGTACTCCTCAGGCAAGCTGGGCCCCGCACCACGAACGAAGCGCCCATCCGCAACGAGTAAGATAGAGCACTTGTAGCCTGGGTTTTGCTCCTCCACGATCTGCGCAATGGTGTGGAGCGTGCCGCTCACAGTAGCTTCGTCATCGGCATCATCGAGGCCAATCGAATCTGGGCGCGCTTCAATACCATGTGCGAGGATGATGAGGTCGCCCCCATGTTCCATGACCCGCGCTTGCAGCGGCAGATAGTCCCCATCCCGTGTTCGGTGTCTCAGCTGGCAAGACGTCTGCTTGTCTCTGAGCATGATACGGGCGTCCTCAACATCAGCTGGATGAACCCATTTGCAAAAGGGCTCAGCTGCAAGCTCGAAATCATCGACATCTACCCGGATGCGGAAAGCTGCGTTTGTGCGAATGAAACCGCCAGCCCGAGCTCTCCGAAGCAGCATTGGAGCATCGACGGGGTATTCTGTGGATGAAGAAATATCATCAAAGGTGTTCAAATCCACCAGTGGTATCCTCAGCTAGATGAGGGAGCTTCTTTATGAAGAAACTTGCTTAGTTTATCTGGTAACCACCTGAAATCACAGCCGTTTAATTGGAATCCGCATTCAACAATAATTTCAGGTGCTTGACGATTCAGCTGCGCAATTCCTATCAAAGTTATCATAATGGCTCGAAGCAAGCCATCGAAAGCTTGAGGGCGCTCTTCTGAATATTGGCCTCCAGGAAAATTTTTAGGCGCCATCTGCTTAAGTGGGAGCCATAGATAGAGCTTTGTTAACCGCGTATGTTATTCTGCTTGGTCTCGTTCATCAGCGCTCAGCCCTGTATGTGTAACCCGATATAGCTCGGGCCATGGACCGCCTTGGCGTGATCAATCGAGAGGATGATCATCGCTATAGTTGGGATAGAAGCCCAGGAGAGGTTGGGGC
Organism: uncultured Nannocystaceae bacterium; assembly: GCA_964384025.1. Taxonomy (GTDB): domain Bacteria; phylum Myxococcota_A; class Bradymonadia; order UBA7976; family UBA1532; genus CAYLJJ01. Next base: position 6,317 of record CAYLJJ010000006.1, on the reverse strand, counting down.
AGATGGAGCAGGGTGATCAGGGTACAGATCCCTGGGAGCAGAATCTGTTGAACAGGTTACCGCTGAACACAGTGATGTGTCGAGATGTTGAGCGTCACCATGAGGGCCAGAGCTGTGATACTCAAGGCGCTTAAGAAAGTGATGGACGCTGACTCTTGAGCGCGCAGAGTATCGCTGTAGTCAGACCAAAAAGCGCAAACATGATCGCTTGCCCCCAGCGGGAGCGATATCAAGCTCACGGTCTGCGCGCAGGACAGCCCATTGGGCCTTGGGCGAAGTAGAGTTCGCGATTCTCTGAGTCGCGTAGATCGTGCCAAGCGACCCCCCACTCCTGACCGTTCCAAGCTGAGACAGGAGCGAAGGAGCCTCCCGCCCCTTGGCTGAGGCGAAGCGGCTCTCCCCAAGGGGCACCCTGGGCATCCAGGTGCTGGAAGAAGATCTCGTAGTTGCTGGCATCGATGAGGTTTTGCCAACTCAGACCAAAGCCATCACCCCTAGGCCGTAACACTGGACCTGTTGAGCTGCGTAGCTCCTCTGTGATTCGATGCTCATGGAGCAACCCTCCTTCAGCATCCAGGATGGCGCTGTAGATCTCCGCGTTGCCATCCCGTAAGTCGTACCAAGCCAGCGCAAAGCCCCCTTGGGTCTTGGTCAAGCTGGCGGAGTTAGAGGCGCTTGGCCCTGTAGCTACCCCCCTTCGGGCTCCTTCTGGTTGTCCCTCTGAGTCCAAGAGTTGGAAGTAGATGTTCAGATGGTGCTGCTCCAACTCCATCTCATTGTAGGCGATGGCCCAGCCCCCGATTCGGGCAATCAGGCTCACCACAGAAGCCTCTCCTTGGACGCCGTCAGGGCGCTGGCTGACCACCTGGGGTTCGCCCTGAGCCTGTCCCTCGGCGTCGATCCTGAGCAGATAGATCTCTTTGCCCTGACCGCTGCCTGTCCAAGCCAGAGCCCAGCCCAGCTCATCCCCCGCGACCTGAACATTACGGGCATCTCCAGGAGCTTCCACGCGAACCTCATCTTGGAGCGTGAGCCCGTCTAGGGCGATGCGCTTAAAGACAACCTCTCCATGAGTTTGACCGAGGCGATGCCAAGCCACTAAGTAGCCTCCAGGACCCGCCGCGAAGCTGGGCTCAAAGTGGTTGCCTCCCATCTGAGAGATCGCTCTATCCGGGATGATCTTCTCTCCATCAGTGCCCAGGCGGCAGAAGAAGATACGTGAATGGGTGGCGCCGCTCTCGCTGGGACGACGATCAGCCCAAATGAGGTCAAAGCCCCCCTCTCTAGGGAGGATCTCTGGGTTACTGGAGTTCTCTGCGGCCTCTGTCAATCGCCGCTCTCCCAGAGAGCCCAGAACATCCTCATCGATCTCTCCATCACAGTCATCATCGATCCCATCACATTGCTCATCTGCCTGGGGAGGGATCTCCTCGTCGATCTCTCCATCACAATCATCATCGATCCCGTCACAGCTTAAATCAACATCCGACAGGGGTGAGCCTGGAACACAGGGCTGCTCCAGGCCATCAACACAGGCTGAGCGTTGCGCTGAGGCGAGGCAGACCCCCAGGCCACAACCTTGGGGCTGATAATCCTCGTCGATCTCCCCGTCACAATCCTCATCTAGACCATCACAAAGCAGATCCTGGGCGACGGTAGAACGGGCAGGTTGGCACTCATAGAAGACACCCCCCGCACAGGCGCTAAAGCGTTGGCAAAGCCCAACACCACAGGGGAGATCTTCATGATCCTCATCGATCTCTCCATCACAGTCATCATCGATCCCGTTACAGAGATCCAACTCCGCTGGAACGCCTGGTTGGCAGGGGGTTTCAACCCCCGCCTCACAGCGAGAGGGCTCTGCTTCGCTGCGACAGCGCCCCTGTCCACAGCGAAGGATGGGCCGGTATTCCTCATCAACTTCCCCGTCACAATCTTCATCTAGGCCATCACAGAGCAGATCCTGCAGAGCGGGATGACCGGCTACGCAGGGAATGATCTCCCCTGCCTCACAGCGGGCGGGTCGAGCGCTCAAGCGACAGAGCCCCTCTCCACACTCCTGCTCTCCTTGGAAATGCTCATCAACCTCTCCATCACAGTCATCATCCAGGCCATCACAGTCATCATCAGCGCCTGAGATGGCTCCAGGTTGGCAGGGGATCTCCACCCCCGCCTCACAGCGAGAGGCTTCGCTCTCCTCTCGACAGAGCCCCATCCCACAGATCTCCTGGGGCTGATACTCCTCATCGATCTCAGCATCGCAGTCATTGTCCAAGCCGTCGCAGATCTCCTCACTGGGATGAACCTCTCCCTGACAAGGGCTCAGCGACCCCCCCTCACAGCGTCGCAGACCACCTCGACACGCTCCCTGATCTTCCGTCCCTTCAGGACCGGTGTAGCAGGAGACGCTGAGGTGCTCAGGCTCCTCATCGATCTCTCCATCACAGTCATCATCGATCCCGTTGCAGCGCTCCTCTCGAGCTTGGCTGATGCTGCCCTCGGGAGAGGTGCTACAGCGACGCCCTCCCTCCCCATCGCACTCCCAAAATCCCCGCCCACAGCGCCCCAGAGCTTCACAAAGCTGGCCAATCTCATACTCCTCATCGCTGGCACCATCACAGTCATTGTCTAGGCCATCGCAGATCTCAGGCTGTGGCAGCTCTCCACCAGGACAGCGTCGCAGATCTGGAGCCTGATCAAGCTCGAGATCCAGCTCAAGGAGGTCCTCCGGCTCGATATCGGGAGAGCTGTCCAGCTCTACTTCGAGCCCCACATCCAGGGGGAGCTCCTGGCTGAGATCAGCCATATCTAGGGGAGGGAGATCCCAGATCACATCCTGGGGTAGATCCAAGTTCATATCTTTTGGGAGAAGGTCGAATATCTTGAGATCAAGTTGGCTGTCTTGAGGAGTAGGAAGGTCTCTTTTTCTGTCTGTCGGTGGAGAGCCATCCAGTTCGACGATCTCTGAGTCGATCCCCAACTCTTCACAGCCCTCACAAGGAGAGGAGCTGCCAGGATCACCACCATCATCACAGGCGATAGAGAGCAGAAGGCAGAGAAGAGCAAAGAGGCGCATGAGTTTCCTTTCTCTAAATGGAGGTTATCTAAGAGCCTCAAGCTCTGCTCTAAAAAATCATCAATTATACGTTTGTTTTTTCCCTATTCGCCTTCTAGGATGCGCCAACCTACAAGAGAAATCGGAGAAAAAAAGATGCTTCGTCTCCTCTCAATCCTCAGCCTGCTTCTCTTCTCCTTTAGCATCGCTACTGCCGATGAGCTGCCTGATCCTCGGGGGCGTTGGCAGAATGGTGAAGATCTCTTGGAGTTCACAGGCAAGAACGTCAAGAAGGGACGCTACACCGTAGAGGTCAACTATATGGGCATGCGGGTCAGCTCTCGAGGGCGCTGGATGCAGCTTAAGCCTGGACTCCTGGCCTGGAAGATCACCGACATCAACATCGGTGGAGCCCCTGGAGACAGCGCTATGCTCCCCAAGGCAGGAGACTATATGTTCGGGCTCTTTAAGAGAGAGGGTGAGAAACTCAAGCTCTTCTATGAGATGAAGGGTCACAGTTCTAAGAAGGCAGAGAATCATCCTGTGGCAGCAAAGCTTAGTGAGGGCAGGCTTTACACCCCAGCGCCTAAGAAATGAGAGCCCTCCTCTTGCTCAGCCTTATGCTCTCGGGCTGCGGGCTGATGCAGTCGATGATGACCAAGTCTGTGGATAAGACCGCAGGCGCCCAGGTGTTGGCCCTTAGAGGTGAACATCAGGTCAAGCGTCTGGGGGCAGATGGCAACTCTTTCTCGGTTGCCTTGACGCAGGGAGCGCTGCTCAAGACCGCTGATCTGGTCTTGGGCTCAGATGATGAGAGCAACCAACTCTGGCTCAAGCTGGGTGAGGGGAGCGAGGCCCGCTTTGAAGAAGCTGACTTTGTCCTCCGTGCCCCTCTCGGCGAGGAGAGCGATGAGTTTATGGCCACGGTGGAGTTGGGACGCGTACTGCTCTCTCTCAAGGGTCAGAAGGAGCAACGCTTCCTCTTGATCGACACCAATAAGAACCAACTCAGCGTGCAAGCCCCCGCCCTGCTCTATCTGTTCATTGACGATGAGAAGATGGATCTCTTTGTAAAAGAGGGCAGCGCGACCCTGGAGAACAGCCGCACGGAGCTGAAGGTTAAGCTCTCTGTTGGAGAAGGCCACCGCATCGACTCTGAAGGCAAAGCTCAGGCTCTCAAGATCCCTGCAGATCTCAACTGGGACGTGAAACCTAAGTTGGGTTTCACGTCCCCAACTTAGGAGAGAAGTGATGGGCAAGAAGAAAAAAAAGAAGAAAAGAAAGAAGAGGATCAAGAACCTCTTTCTCCTCCTCTTGATCCTCCTCTTGGGTCTTGGGCTCTATGTCGGTTCAAACTGGAACCAGATCATGACGGGCTTTATGACCGCTCGAGTGGATCCCAGCTCTCAGATCCTGGTCAAGGAGCTGAAGGGGGAGTTTGAGGCGACTCGCTATTTGGTCTCTGAGGGTAAGAAGGGCAACGAGTCCCCCCTTAAGCTCAGTCAGGGGATGGCCCTGAAGGCCAATGACAAGATCATCAGCGGGGGCAACGCCACCCAGATCCTTTTGGCCCTGGACCCCAAGAACAGCCTGGAGCTGCGCAGCGCTGATTTTATCCTCAAATCTCTCTTTGGAGAGGAGAGTGACACCTTTAAGATCAATGTTGAGGAGGGTACACTCTTCCTCAGGCTCAGGGAGCGCGGTGGGCGTGATGTTCAGATCCTGGACACCAATAAGAACTACGTTGAGACCCTCAGCGATGCTCTTGAGGCTTATCTGGCGGTGACCTCTTTTGAGGGCACCCTGAATATTTACGTGAAATCAGGCGAGCTGAAGATCCGCAACAGCAAAAAAGCAGGGCAAGAGAAGATCCTCAAGGCGGGCATGGCGCTGGAGATCAGCGATGAGGGGATTTTCAAGGACCCTGGCGCGGAGGCGGAGTGGGTCAAGACGATCTCCTGGTGATCCTCCCCAGCCGAACTTGAGCCTCAGCGATCCCAACCCGATATTTTGGCGCACTCCCTTGGCCCAAGGGGCCATTGCGCTTTCTTGGCGGGTGACTATGCTCTCTCGGCTCAACACTGAGTCGAGAGGAGAGCCCTATGGAGAAGCTCTACAGCTTTGATGTCTCCGAGGCAGAGTTTGAACAGAAGGTGGTTCAGCGCAGCCGAGAGCTGCCTATCCTGGTGGACTTCTGGGCGCCTTGGTGTGCCCCCTGTAAGCAGCTTGGCCCTGTCCTAGAGAAGCTTGCCGCTGAACATCAGGGGCGCTTTGAGCTGGCCAAAGTCAACGTCGATCAGGCCCAGCAGCTGGCGATGATGCTTCGCATTCAGAGCATCCCCATGGTCTACCTCTTTGTAGGTGGTCAGCCTATTGATGGCTTCCAGGGGGTTCAGCCTGAGAGCCAGATCCGACAACTCTTAGAAAAGCACCTCCCCCCTCCAAAGGAGGATCCCATGCAGCTCGCCCGAGATGCATTGGTAGAGGGGCGCTTCAGGGAAGCCTCCCAGCTCCTAGAGGAGGTCCTCAGGGAGCGCCCTCAGGATGGAGAGGCGCTCTTGGGGATGGCGCGTATCGCTTTGATGCAGGGGGATCTGGAGAGCGCCGAGCGCTTCGCCAACACCATTGATGAAGAGGACAGCCACTTTAGCGCTGCTCAGCGCTTAAAGCAGGTCTTTGGCTTTGGAGAGGAAGCGGGCTCAGAGATGGCGCTACGAGAGCGCCTGGAGTTTGCCCCTGAGGATGTCGCTGCGTGGTTCTCTCTGGGGGCCACTCTGGCCCTAGAAAATCGACTTCAAGAGGCGCTTGACGCCTTCATGGAGGTGGTGAAGCGGGATCGAGGCTTCCGCGAAGATGGAGGGCGTAAAGCTATCCTCTCTCTCTTTGCGCTTCTAGGCCCTGAAGATCCTATGCTCTCTAAGTATCGTAGGCGGTTGGCGCTCTATATCTTCTAAATCAGGGAGGGGGTGTCATCTCAGCTGGGACCGCCTCTTTGGCGGCGTCTTGAGAGTTCATCTCCTGAAGCATCTTCATCATCTGCATCTGCTCCTGCATTTTGGCTTTCTGAGCAGCATGTGCGTCCAGCGCCTTCTGCTTCTCATCCTCCTCTTTCTTCTTCTTCTTCTTGGCATCTTCTCCCGCTTTTTCCGCCTCATCATCCACCCAGCGGTTCTCTCGGCGGGCACCATAGATAACGATGACATCGTACTGGCTGGGCCAGTCGATGTTCTTCTTATGAACCATCCCCATGCTCAAGAACCTA
>CAYLJJ010000005.1:97044-120570 GCA_964384025.1 uncultured Nannocystaceae bacterium | reverse complement strand
CACACAGATCTCAAACTCCTCTCGCTCTGCCTCCCACACTCGCCCCACCGCCTTGCAGAGAGAGCCGCGCTGAGGTTAGGGAGAAAGCATTTGGTGAGAAGGCTTTCTCCACTGGACACCCTGAAATCCTATTTTGATTCTGGATGATCAATATCCACTTAAATCACGTACCCCAAACGTAGAGTCGAAGAAATCAAATTCACCTAGAACATCATATACTCCAGAACCAAAACCACAAGAACCTATTTTCTCAATTATTCCATTGTTAAATACCAATGGCCAAACAAAATTGTAATAGATTTCACTGTTGTTTTCTGGAAAAACAAATCCTCCAAAGAATTTGGCTGAACTTTTCTGGATTTGTTCTGGAACGCCAAAGTAGATTCGAAGCAATATAAAGGTTTTAGCATCTTCTTCAAGATTGAAACTGTTAGGACCCTTTGTACCATAGAATCCGTCTAAGGCTTCACGCAGATCTGCTTTTGGATATGTCTGGAGTTCTTTTGCAAAATCAATCATGGCCGTTACTTCTTGGCTATCATACCTCCCGTTAGTACATGATTGCAACTCGGCAAAAGCTTTCTCAAGCTCTGCTGAATCCAGTTTGCTTTCTTCTTTGTCAAGTTTAAGCCCGTTTTGTTGGTCTAAGCAACCGATGAGCGCAAACATGACCAATAAGAGCATTCTAAACATCACAACATCCTCTCTTGCTGTGATATGTGACTGTTATCGAGGCTATTTGAGCCATGAAGACAACAGTCAACAACCAAAGTAATTTCACGATGAAGAATATCGTTACGGAAAGCCCATCCCAAAAAGCAGGTTCTCCCTCTGTAGCATATAAAGGACCTGCTCGATCTACACTTCCTGCCTCGAATATTTCAGGAAGATCACCTTCTATAAAAACTGCATCGCCAGTTTTTATAAGCGTTGCACCATCAACATTTACTGGTGAAAGATACAAACGATCAATTCCTCTTTGGTCTATTGCCCGAGTATCTCCCTGGTTAATTAATCTGTTAAACCTCTAGTATCAATATACATTTTGAGCTTTACTTATTTTCAACCAGCTCCTTTGGTTCACACCCTTGGCGATAGAAATTAAAATTGCAGAATCGCCCGCCTTTGGCGATCGTTTCAGATCGCCGAAATACACTCTTTACTCTATCCTCAATGATAGGATACCCAGCACAATCATGATCACAACCCAATTCAGCCAATTCAGGGACTGCAAAATCATGGGCTATCTCTGTTTGGATACAACGAGTGACTCGAAAGTGAAAGTGGTCACCATCATCAATAAACTCGTCAATCGGAAAATTTACTTCGCCATCGAAGAGCCCAAAATTATACTCTTTGAAGGCTTCAAACGGGTCATTAAACTTCTCTAATTTATCTACTTCATAAAGATCAGGCATAGATACAATAGAGTTCTCTTCTATAATCTTTTTAAAGATCTCATCATAAGCTCGTCTCCGATCCCCCATCCTTTCAGACACAGCCAAAAACATTCCTGCTAAGAGAGGAAACTCTCTCGCTGAATGTTTACTATAGGCTAAGATTTTCTTCATTCCGTCCGCGTTATTCTTCACAATCTCACGTCCAATCCACCATGACTTAAACAAGATGAAAATTGTTGTAATTAGACCAAATCTCTTGCGAAGAGTTCGGAAAACGATGCCAGGCATAGCCTTTGCCCCCTCTGGAGTGAGGCCAGTGATATGCACTCCATATCGAGGGAGTTTTCTAACCTGGTCCTTCAATATCTGGATGTTAATCAACACCAATCTCCTTACTGAATCTGTTACTCATTTCAGTACCTAAGGTCCAATTCGTGGTCTGTTCATTATTGTCGAAGTTTGCAAATTCATCGATGGGTAGATATCCAAATATCTTAGGACTTACGCAGTTGAACGGCAAATCGGCTCGGAATGCTGCATTGCACAAAAGGTGTCCTTTTAAATTTCAAGCATTTAGCCAAGCACGATTCTCCAAGTGCGTAAGTCCTATATCTATTCAACAGAGTTTGGGCTCAACAACTGTCTATCAGCGTCGTATAAACCGATCAATACACTCTCACCAGAAGAATCGACTCGCAAGCCCCCATATCGAGCCTTGTTGTAGGACTCGGCGCTGCCCTCTTCGAAAAAGAAAGACTCAGCACCAATGCGCAGGGTGCTGCGTCGACGATAGCGCAGTCGCAGCTGATCAGACGCCAACGGCTGACCGATATCTTGTCCGAGCAGTTGGCCAACCCCGTTGGCATCCACTCGCAGCAGCGCCAAGCCATCCTCGGGCCAGTCTTTACCAGACAGCTCGCGAGCAATGGCATAGCGCAGCACCATATAGTCGCCCTGCATCAACGAGCGGGGATCTACCGGAGCCAGCTCAAGCAGGAGCAGTCGGCCCTCATCGATCACAATCTCCTTCTGCTGCACCTGCCAGAAGATGAGGCCCAGAGTCAGGAGCAAGCCCAAGATAATGAGCGGACGGTTCATAGAGCCTCCGGTGATCGAAACAGCGCCAAACGCAGCAGCAGCACGCCCACGCCGATCCCAATCAGGGCGCCTGCTTTCTGCATCAAAGAGAGCTCCATATGGGCATACCATCCAAAGATGAAGATCACCGCGAAGACGATCGCCCCGTAAAATAGCGTGGGGTGTGCTCTCCGCAAACCGAGGATCATAGCTAAGGCGGCGCCGACGATGCCCGGCGCGTCGGAGGCGACGATGAGCGGCAACGCCAACGCCAGCAGCAGTATTAATGAACGGGTATCGGTGGGGGGCAGCTTCACAGGAACGCCCGCGTCGCGAGCGGCGCGGAGCGCGACCACCATCAACACCGTGGTGAGGCCTGCGGTGCCCCCGATGAGGTTCTCATCCAACTCACCGATCAGGGAGGGCAGCAACAATAGAGCGAAAGCAGCGGCCAGCCCAAATCCCGCCGGGAGTTGTAGATCGGCGTATTGGCTTCGCTGCCACGCGACCTCAAACTCAAAGGCCGCAGCCAGAGCGATCGCAGTAAGCACCGCCACGATTTCAAGGATCCAGGAGGCTTCTACAACTTCATAGGAGAGCCAAGCCAGCCCCAGGACCGCTAACATCGTGCTCAGGAAGCGGTGGACCGGATCAGGGAAAGCCCACAGGGCGGCGACGCCCAACGCGATGGCAGCCATCGCCGCTACTGTATTATCATCGGTGCTGAGGTGCATGATGACGAGGGCATGGCCAGCGAGGCTGAGGCTGAGGGCAAACTGAGCGTAGAAGATCCTGCCTGCACCCACTCCATGGCGTAGAGCGACACCCATAACGATGGCGATCAGGCCAAAGAACACCAGCCCCTCATCGCCATCGACGATAGCGAACATAAACAACATCAACAGGAAGGCAGCGAGCCAAGCGCCAAAGCCCATCAGGGCTCGGATGGGCCATGGCGACTCCTCGCCTGCTTCTGCGTAAGTCTTCAGCACCTCGGCGCCAACAACTTCATCTGCTTCGGCAGGCCAGATCTCTCTTAGGTTGATTCGACGCATCATAAAGCATCAGCCTTCCATCGAGCGCGTAACCACCAAGCTGAGCTGGCCACTTGAGCGATGACGATCAGGGCAAGGATAAACAGGCCAAGCTCTCCAAGATCCATCCCTTCGAAAAACAAGCGCGCTAGGGCGGTGGTGAGAATCACCACCGCTGAAGCCAACGCCACGGTCGCCAAGAATAGATCAAAAGGGCGAGCAGCGATGAGGCCAAGGCTCCAGGCGCCAGTGAGCGCCAGCCCCGCCGCGGTGAGGATCCAGATGCTATGTGCGTTGTTGGGGTCATCAAATACAAGTATGACTGCGGTGAGCGTCAAACAGCTGAACGTCGCCGCGCCCACGACCTGGCTGAAGTAGCGAGCGGGTCGGTGACTCTGAGGCAGGACCTCAGCCACAAACCACGCGAGGGCAAGCGCTAAGGCGGGCAACAAGCATCGCCACAGCTCATGGTGTTGGGTGACAAGGGCGTCTTGATTGACCGCTAAATGGATCGCCAGCCCGGTGATCCCAAGCCACTTAAGCAGCAGCGGCTCATATCGAGACGCGAGCACCCAGGGCACAAGCAGCGCGGCCCAGGTCGCGAACAGCGTCCAGGCATCAGCGCCTGTCTGATAGACCTGCCCATAGACCGCCAACAGCGCGCCGATGAGCCCCCCTGCGGCGGTCAGCGCGACTCGACCCGACATGCGCTCTGGAACCCACAACGCCCACAGGACAGCGGCACTCAAGAGGCTGGCCACCCCACCGATCTTGACCAAGCCGGGCAGCGCAGCCCAGTTGCCTGCGAAGAAGTAGATGACACCAGCGACCACCAGCCCTGCGCCCAGCTCAAGAGCCAAGCGATCCAGGTATCGGCGCCAGCCCTCAGCGTCAGGCCCAGCGGCGGCTTGAGCCAATAGCATCTCCAGTGTGACCTCGTCGAAGACTTCAGCTTGGTGTAGAGCATGTAGTCGAGCGGCGGTCGCGGTGATCGCCAGTGGGTCGCGCTTATGGCTCACCGTTCATCTCCTAGAGAGGGCTCAAGGTGATTAAGATTAAAGCGAGGCTCTCCCTACAGCCATCTTTGTTCAACATTGGAAGCACAAAAGCGCTCATGAGTTTTTTTAGGATTTATACCGCTCGGTAGTAATCGTTACTTACCCCAACGCGCAGAGCCTCATCGAAGACGAGGAACCCACACTCTCTGGCTACATATCCCCAGCGCGTAGAGCCTCATCATCAATCTCCTCCGGTGGGGCATCTTGAGCTTCACCCTGTCCCCCTCGATCAGCCAGCTCATCTGTGACGCGGATCAGCCAGCGGCGAGGCATCAAGAGGTGCAGGCTGAGGAGTAAAGTGCAGAGGGCGTGGAGGAGCGCGGCGATATGGAAGCCGGGCGCGGCACGAACCTGGACAGGTCCAGAGGCTCGCAGCAGCTCGTAGGCTGAGGCGCGATCTTCCCAGAGCACGGCAGAGCTGAGGAGCCCAAAGATCAGGATGGTGTAGACCAAAATGCGACTCAGAGTGCGACCATAATAATAGCTGAAGATATAGCCCCGCAGAAAAATCAGGAGGCTGAGATAGAGCCCCAAGGGCATCTGCCAATCAGGTGCCCCCCGCGTTCGCATCGCCAAAACTACCAGAGAGGCAGCGCTGATCAGCAGGAGCAAGCAGATGAGGTTGGCTGGATCGAAGAAGGTCCAGCCGATCAGGCTCTGAGGGGCTCCAACGGGGATCTTCTGCTCTCTCAAGAGCGTCGCCTGCGCCTCAAGAGGTACCAAACAAAGAGAGGGAGTAGGGAGAGGAGCAGCCAGGGCGCTCTGCGCTTAAGGAGGAGCCACAGGAGGTATTTTGTGCTGCCAGCATCTCCCGCTTTCCAAAAAATCCAGAGAGAGCGTAGGAGTTGTCCCTCTGCCAAACGACGACGAGCGAGATCCCGCTTCACCAGCCAGCCCCAGTGAGGATCTTCAGCGTAGGGGCTGAGAAAATGAACGGCCTCTTCCAGATCAGGGGGGGCGGCATGGAGCGCGATGAGGCCGCGATCTTTCGAGAGAGAGCGGCTTGAGGAGAGCCAAGCGCGGAGGGCTGCTCCCTTAAGGTTCATACGCTGTTGAAGCGCAGGTAGAGAGCGCGCTTGGAGCCGCTCAAGCAGGAGCTGAGCGCGGAGCGCAGGGCGACTCTCTGGATAGCGCTCCAAGAGCTTTTTCAGAGGCTGGATCGCCTCGCTGGGGCGGCGCAAGTAGTTTAACTGGAGAGAGGCGAGATCCCAAAGCGCCTCTGGAGCCAGAGGATCCTCTGGAGACTCAGCGGCGAAGCGACTGAGGGCTTCGGCGGCAGCGATGGGATCTTCTAGGCGCAGCTCCTGGGCCTGGAGATAACTCAAACTGAAAAACAGCAACAGGCTCATCGTGTCCTTCGGATATCCAGAGAGTTAAGCTTCTTGTGTAGGTTGGTACGCTCCAGCCCCAAGGTCTCGGCGGTGCGGCTGATGTTCCAGTTGTTGGCCAAGAGCCGCGCCTTAAGGAACTGTCGCTCTGCTGCTTCTCGAAAGGCTTTGAGGCTGCCATCCTCAAAGAGATCGGCGGCGTCTCCTGAGAAGGCCCGTCGTCGCTGGCGGTCAAAGCTCTCTGGCAGATCCTCTCCGCCAATCTCAGGGCCGGAGAGGATCGCCAAACGCTCCACCATGTTGCGCAGTTCTCTTACATTGCCCGGCCAATCATGGCGCTGTAGGCGCTGTAGGACTCGAGGCGCGATCTGCTTCAGCTTAAAGTCGTTCTCAGCACAGATCTCGTTCAGGAAGTGCCGAGTCAGCAGAGGGATATCTTCTCGACGCTCTCTCAGAGGTGGAGAGTGGAGTGGGAGGACCTTAAGACGAAAGAGGAGATCCTCTCGAAACAGCCCCTTCTGACAGGCAACCTCTAGATCTTTGTTGGTGGCGGCCACCACCCGTACATCGACCTGGATAGGCTGCTCTCCACCCACCCGACACATCTCCCCAGTCTGAAGCACCCGCAGCACTTTGGCCTGGGCGGAGAGGCTCATATCACCTATCTCATCTAGAAGAAGGGTCCCTTTATGAGCCTGCTCAAAGTGCCCCCTCCGCCGCCCTACCGCGCTGGTGAAGGCGCCCTTCTCGTGGCCAAAGAGGCTGGATTCAATAAGATCATGAGGGATCGCTGCGCAGTTGACCTTGATAAAGGGACCCTTGGCGCGCCCCGACTCCTCATGGATGGATCGGGCGATCAGCTCCTTGCCTGTCCCTGACTCTCCCGTGATCAGGATTCGTCCACGGGTTGGCGCTACCTTACTGATCTGAGCCCGCAACCGTACCATCGTTGGGCTCTCTCCCAGGAGACGCGCAGCGGTGCGACCGTGAGCTTGGCTACGCAAGCGGTTCAGCTCCTGAACATCTCTTTGGCTTTTGAGGGCGTTGCGCAAGCTCAGGAGCACCCGCTCCCGACCCAGCGGCTTCTCCAAGAAGTCAAAGGCCCCCAAGCGGGTGGCCTTGACCGCGTCCTGATAGCTGGCGTGGCCGGAGATCATCAACACTGAGAGGCTGGAGTCCATCTCCATCATCTGAGCCAGGGCGTTAATGCCGTCCATATCAGGGAGGCAAACATCCAGGAGGATGGCGTCAGGCCGTCGCTGCTTTAAAAGAGAGAGACCGAGCTGAGCCTCAGCAGCCTCAAGAATCTCATAGCCTTCAGCCTCTAGGATCATGCGCAGGGTGCGACGAATGTTCCTCTCATCATCGATGATTAAGATGAGACCAGACTCCATAAGGGATCTCTCCAAAATAGTGCAGAGGAGAGAGTTTAGGTGCTGCTGAGCGAAGGGGTCAATGGAGGCGATTGCGCCCAGAAGTGCAGATATCTAAGATGCTTCAGAAGAGCAGCTCAGAGGTCCAATGCGTACGATCTTCCTATCTCTCCTCGTCAGCTTCTGTGCTCAGGCGCAGATCCTCGATAGCACCCGCGCAGTGGGGATGGCGGGAGCGGTGCGAGGCGATGCCATCGCCAACAGCGCCGTGATCTATAACCCAGCCGGGATGAGCCGCAGTTATATCTACTCTGCCCAGGCAAACTATTTCCGCAGCGGAAGCCTTAACTCTGCTGGGGTTAACATCGTGGACACCAAGACCAGCCCAAGCTTAGCGACAGGCCTCGCCTACGGCTATCTCTTCTCCGATGGGGACACCGAGGAGCAGTTTACAGGGCATGATGCCCGACTCTCCTTTGCCCACACCCTCTCCCGTAACCGCGTTCATATGGGTGTGAGCCTCCACTATCTCCACTTTGATCGCCCTGATAATGATGATCTCAAGGGCTTTACCCTGGACGCAGGGCTGAGCCTGAGCTTGGCCACAGGGATTCAAGCTGCTTTGGTGGGAGAGAATCTCATCGATCGAGATGATCCCAGCTATCCCAGGCGTGTCGGAGGTGGTCTTGCTTATATGGGGCAGAGCTTTAGCGTCGATCTAGATATCATGGCTGACTTTGATACTCAGGAGAAGGTTCGCCCCATCTATGCCTTGGGCCTAGAGATGCTCATCGCCGCTCAGGTTCCCCTCCGCGTTGGTTTTCAACGAGATGAGGGCCGCGAGCGCTCCGTTGTCGGAGGTGGGCTGGGCTTTCAGCGCTCTCGGGGAACGCAGGGAGGTGGGCTTGAGCTGAGTTATCAACAGAATCTAGATGACGCCAACGACAGCCTTATCGGGTTCGGGCTCTCTACGACTCTCTAAAAGCTTTATTAGGGAATGGTGATAAGGCGATACAGGGCAGCACCAAAGCAAGCAGAGACGGCTGGAGAGGTTCTGAACCAGCGGAAGCGACGGAAGCAAAATTCAACAGGGCCCAGCCAACCAAAGAGCAGCCCTCAGCGCTGAAGAGCGAGGAGCATCATGGGAGAGCACATCGAGAACCTGAGTTGGTCTGCTGAGCAGATGCGGCGCTTTAGCCGGCAGCTCTTGGGAGATATTCACGCCCTGGAACTGCTCCTCAAGGAGGATCGTCTAGAGCGAGCCCGACGTGTTGGAGCGGAGCAGGAGATCACCCTCGTAGATGAAAACTGGCGCCCTGCTCCTCGCTCTATGGAGTTTTTGGCTGAGCTGCCCCCCGGTCGTTTTGACTCAGAGCTGGCCAGCTTTAACCTAGAGCTTAACCTGCCCCCTCTGAAGTTTGAAGGTGGCGTCCTTAGAGAGATGGAGGGGGAGATCAATCGAGCGATGGAGCGCTTGAGTGAGATGGGTAGAGGGATCGGAGCACACCCCGCGCTCTTTGGTATCCTGCCCACCATCCGTAAGCGACACCTCTCTTTAGAGTATATGACCCCGAAGCCCCGCTACGCGGCCCTCAATGAGGCCCTTACACGATTGAGGGGAGAAGCTTATGATCTCTATGTTAAGGGCATCGATGAGTTGATGATCAGCCAAGATAGCGTGATGCTGGAGGCGGCCAACACCAGCTTTCAGCTTCACTGGCAGACCGATCCAGAGGAGTTTGTTCAGCTCTACAACTTGGCTCAGGCGCTCGCCGGCCCCTTGTTGGCGGTGGCGGTCAATTCTCCTATGTTGGGGCAGTTCCGCCTCTGGCGAGAGACCCGTATCGCCCTCTTTCAACAGTCCGTTGACACCCGACGTCACGGTAAGTCTGATCGAATTCAGCAGCCTCGGGTCCACTTCGGAACTCAGTGGCTTGAAGACTCTGTCCTTGAACTGTTTAAGGAGGATGTCGCTCGTTTCAAGGTCCTCATCGCCGACGCTGAGCCAGAGGACTCCTTGAGCATAGTTCAAAAAGGAGGAGTCCCCCGCCTCAACGCGCTGCGCCTACACAACGGTACGGTCTACCGCTGGAACCGCGCCTGTTATGGAGTCAGTGAGGAGGGGCTCCCTCACCTGCGCATCGAAAATCGCATCCTGCCCGCTGGACCCAGCGTTCCTGATGAGATCGCCAACGCTGCGCTCTGGTTTGGCCTGATGAGCGAGCTGCCTCATCTCTATCCAGAGATCTCTCAGTGCTTGAACTTTGATGATGCTAAAGACAACTTCTTCTCTGCCGCTCAGGTAGGCTTGAATGCTCAATTCAGCTGGATAGATGGCTTGCGTCCTGCCTCTGATCTGCTCCTCGATGAGCTGCTGCCTCAGGCGCGAGCTGGGCTTAAGCGAGCGCAGATCGATCAGGGCGATATAGATCACTATCTGGGGATCGTTCAGGCCCGAGTGGAGCTGCAACGTACCGGCGCTCAATGGACCTTGCGCTCCCTTAACGCTATGGATCCGGTGGCCCCTGTCTGGGAGAAAATCCACGCCCTGACCGCTTCAAGCATCCGTCAACAAGGACAAGCTAAACCGGTACATACCTGGGCGCTGGCTCGTCAGGAAGAGGGGGGGGGGATGGGAGGTCAACTATGCCACGGTGGAGGGTTATATGCACACTGACCTCTTTACTGTGGGACCTGAGGATGCCATCGATATGGTGGCCAACCTCATGAGCTGGCGCCGTCTCCGCCATGTTCTCGTCGAAGATGAGCAGAATCAGCTCTTGGGTCTCGTCTCTCACCATGCTCTGCTTAAGCTGGTAGGACGACCGATGCCCGGCTCTCAAGACCAAGTCCCTGCGGTCAAAGAGTGTATGACCACCGAGCTGATCACCATAAACCCAGACACCTCCACTCTGGACGCGCTGCGGCTGATGCGTGATGAGAAAATCTCGATTCTCCCGGTGATCTTTCAGGAAGAACTGGTGGGCGCAGTCAGCGAAGACAATTTTTTGAGTATCGCCTTTGGGCTCCTGGAGCAGAAACTATACGAATGACCCAACTAGATTTTTTTCCAGCCTCAGGGCGAAAGATTGCCCAGATTCAGGGAGCTCCTGGTCCCCTTCTGATCCTCATCGGAGGGATCCATGGCAATGAACCCACGGGGATCGCCGGAATCCAGCGAGCTTTTGAACAGCTCAGAGGCCTCCCTTTTAAGGGCCACGCTTTGGGTCTGAGAGGCAACCTGCCCGCCCTCGATGCTGGATGCCGCGCCCTCGATCTAGATCTCAACCGCCTCTGGCTGCCTGAGATCTTCGAGGCCCTCAAGCGACGCTCCCCCGCTGCACGAGAGGAGCGGGAGCTGCTGGCCCTGAGCAGAATGATCGAGGAGGCCAGAGAGGCTCACGGAGGCCCGGCCTATCTCCTGGATCTTCACACCACTTCCGGCGAAAGCCCCGCCTTCTCCATCAGCCGCGTGACCCCCTTTAGCCGTCAGGCTCACAGCCTGCTGAGAGTCCCCGTAATCATCGACGGCGCGGGCTTCTTTCACTCCACCATCGCCAGCTACTATCGGGCGCGTGGCTGGGGGGCTTTTGGCTTTGAGGGCGGACTGCACCACTCCAAAGAGTCTATTCAGGTCCACAGCCAAGCGATCTTAAGTGTGATGAGCAGCCTGGGGATGTTGGAGGAGGTCCCAGAATATTGCTTTGTTCCAGAAGAGCTGGTGACCTGCTATCGGGTCATCTATCGCCACGACATCAACGCTGAAGATCATTGGCGAACGCAGCCAGGTCTTAAGAGCTTTCAAGCAGTGAAGGCAGGGCAGCTTCTCGGTGAGGATCGCCGAGGCCCAGTTTACTGCCCCCAAGATGGCTATCTCTTTATGCCCCTCTACCAATCTGAAGGCTTTGAGGGCTTCTTTCTGCTCTCCTCTGAGGTTGATCGCTGTGTTTTCAAGCGTTGTTCCTGAGGAGAGAATATCTGAGCCGATAAGCAAACCGAAGCCCTAGAGCGGCAACCCCTCACGCGCCTCCCACCAAATCTGAGGAGCGCTCTCTGCCCCCGCGCTGAGGATCACAATGCCTCCTACCATCGCGCAGGTGGTGTCCATATCGCCAAAGCCAGAGGCGGTGTTCCAGAGAGCCTCCTCTAGAGAATCACTGTGCCGTGCAGCGCACCAGAGGGCATAGGGCACGGTGTCCAGGGTGAGGACACGGCTGCCGTTGCCTAAGATCTTCACCGCCTCGGGGATCTTTCGGTTTAGAGAGAGACCCAGAGCCTTGATGATCCCCTCACGGGTTTGGCTTGGAGGACAGCCTCGGCATGCGATCTCCAGCAGCGCTCGTCCGCCCTCTCCTCGGGCAGCAGCAGCGGCCCCTAAGGCCAAGGCGATCGCGCCTGCAACCCCCTCTGGATGCTGATGAGTTGGGGCCGCGCTCAACGTCGCTTGTCGAACAATCTCCTCATTTTTGGCGTCTGCAAACCAAGCCCCCAGAGGGGCGATGCGCATCGCGCTGCCATTGCCCATAGAACCACTGCCTCCAAAGGGCGCTGAAGCCACCGGACGCCAAGGCTCTCCCCGAGCGATGGCGCTGAGGATCCTACGAGCGGTACCTCCATAACCCCGCCAAGGTTCTTTTCGATAGCGGCGCCCAAATGTCTGAGCCAGAGCATCAACCTCTAGATGATTATGGCTCTCCAGCACCTCGATGATCGAGAGAGCCATAGCGGTATCATCAGTCCAAGCCCAGGGAGGGGGAGGAGGGTATCGCTGTTGAAAGCGTTTTATCGCTTTATATGGAGGACCAAAGAAGCGCTCTCCAAAGGCATCTCCCAGGGAGAGGCCCTCTAAAGAGAGCCTCCCGCGCACACGGCGGGCTTCTATATCAGATGAGAGCTGCATATTTTAAAAATCTCCAGATGTTTGCAGGGAGAACATAGTCTCTTCAGTTCATAGAGCCTCTCTCGGTGAGGAGGGAGGGAGAAGCAATATTAAGGAGACTTTGCCATCCCCCAAATCGATTTGCTATCAAGGCGGATGAAGTGGCCTTTTCAGCCCTATCAGAAAATCTCTGAGCGCACAGATGAATGGTTGCTGAGCCTAAAGGAGCATCGCGTGTTGGCGCGACAAACCTGGGTGGTTAATGAAAAGCTTCATGGCGCCAACTTCTGTATCCTCAGCGATGGGGAGCAGCTCCGCTGCGCTAAACGCAAGGCGCTGCTGAAACCTGGAGAATCTTTCTTTGGCCATGAGGCGCTCATCAAACGCCAAAGAGAAGCTCTCTTGGGCTGTGCCGCTGAGTTGATGCGAGATTTGGAGGGGCTGAGCTTTCTCTTGATCCGTGGAGAGCTGCTGGGAGGAGGATATCCTCACCCTGGGGTCTCTGCTCTGCCAGGGCGCTCTCCAGTACAGACAGGGGTTTGGTATTCACCTGAGCTTGAGTTCTGCATCTTTGATCTAGAGCTGATTTTTCAGGGAGGAGAGCGCAGCCATCTAGATTTTGAGAGCGCTCAAAACCTCATCGAGTCCGCCGGGTTAATGTTCAGTTCGATCCGCTTTAAGGGGAGCCTCAATGAGGCGCTGGAGCAGAGCCCTGACTTTCTCACCGAGCTGCCTGGGCGCTTGAGTTTGCCTGCCATCCCCGAGAACTTCGCTGAGGGCCTCGTCATCCGCAGCCTAAAGCCGCTCTATATCCAAACCCGTAAGGGCCGCGCCCGCCCTATGCTTAAGCGTAAGCTTCCACGCTTTAAGGAGGCTCACTACCACGCTGCAACCAAGCCCCTGGCTCAACCAGGGCTGGAGAGCTTCGCCCTGGATCTCCTGGAGTGGGCCGCGTTGGGGATGTTAAACCAGAATCGCTTGGCCAGCGCCTCCTCTAAGCTGGGTCCTTTGAGTGCTTCTAACCAGGCTGCTTTTGAGCGTGAGCTGTCAGAAGATCTTTGGGAGAGCCTAGAGTTGGAGTATCCCCGGGAGTGTTTTGGCCTACCTCCTGATGATCTTGAGTTGCTGCAAGCCTTGATTCTGGATGAGATTCAGAGCTTCCTAAGACAACACTGCTGAATCAACCCAGAGCCTTTTGCTCTTTCTTAAAGCCCGCTATAACACTCACCATAGAGAGTTGCTCTCTCTTCAGATCCAGATCTTACGCTGGAGCACAAGAAAAACGTCAGCATGGAGAAGAGATGAAACTTTGGCTCTTGATCGCTCTTTTGAGCTTATCTGCCTGTGGTGAGGAGGGAGAGGATGAATCCCTAGATCAGGGAACTCAAGAGGATGGAGCTCTTGAGTTCCCTGATCTCGGCGTGCTCTCTGATCAGGGAGCAGAACTCCAAGACAGCAACCCAGACAGCAGCCCTGAAATCGACAGTTCCAGTCCCATCAGCTTAGAACCCGGAGAGGTTCTTGAGTTGGAACCTGGAGAGGAAGGAAGCTTCTCTCTCAAGCTCTCCGCAGAAAGGGGAGAGGAGTACCTCCTCCTGATCCATGGAGATTGGAGTCAGGAGCAACAATCCTATGATCTTGGTTCAACGCCAGCCCCCCTCGCCAAACGCGCGCCTGCACCGATCACCAGCTCCTGCGCTCACCGCTTGACCCCTCTTCTACCCTTCGCCAAAAAACAGCGTCGCCCCAGCCGGATCCCTCTTCAGCCCCGAGGCCTTGAGCTGGGAGAGCTGCGGGATTTTTCGGTCCTGGCTCAACGCAATGGTCGAGAGTTCTCTGAGGATGTCATCGCGGAGTTGTTGGAGATGAATGGAGATTTTGCTCTCTGGATGGATATCAGCAGCCAGCCCGGCTTAAGTATCTCTCAGGAGAATCTAAAGGCGATTGGAGATGGTCTCTCTAAGATCATTCTCCCTCGGCAGCAGCAGATCTTTGGAGAGGAGTCAGATGTAGATGGTGATGGGCTCGTCCATGTGCTCTTTACACCCACCTTCTATGATGGAGGCGAGGGCCCTATGGCCTTCTTCTACGGCTGCGATTTGATGGATGCTGGGCCACCTCTCTGTCCCTATAGCAATGGGTCAGAACTCCTTTATTTAACCCCTCCTTCAGTGATCGGCCCTCCCTACAACACCCCAAATGCGATTTTGGAGACGGCTGCTCATGAGTTGAACCATCTCATCTATTGGAATCGAAAATATCTTCTGAATGAGAGCGAGGATGAGTCAGATGACAACATCTATCTTATGGAGGGTTTGGCGGAGCTGGCCCAAGATCTAACGGGCTATGGAGTAGGGCTTTTCTTTATCGCTAAAGCAGGCCTGGATGGGGTTTTGGAGTATGGCGCCTTGGAGTTTGTCGGTAACGGTCACGGCCTCTACTCAGGCAACCGAGATGGCATCCTCAGAGGAGGCGCCTATCTCTTCGCCCGCTACCTCTATGATCAGGCAGGGGGAGAGGAGATCAAGGAGGATGGCAGCCTTCAGGATAGGGGAGGGATCGCTTTTATGCGTGCCCTCTTTGACCACCCCCTCAAAGCAGAAGAGGCGCTCAGTGAGCTGCTCCCTGAGCGCCCAGTTCGCGAGGCTCTCCTCTTTGATTGGTTCACCGCGCTCGCCTTGAGCCATCGAGGTGCAGATCAGGGCCCTCTCTCTCAAGATCCGCGCTTTAATTATCTCCCCACATTAGAAGATTCCCTCACAGGTAAGCAGCGAGGCTTTAACCCCTATGCTGAGTTCCACGGCATGGCGATGACAGGTCCAGCGACGGAGGAGATCTCAAGGGCTGACGGTCGGCTTTTTGGCAGCGGGGTGGAGATCCTGCGTTGGAGACCTGAGGCAGGGACACAGCCCTTAGAGCTAAGCCCAGATGAAGGGAAGCAGCTTAAGCTCCGACTCCTACGTTTAAAGTAAACAGCTCTCTCCAAAATCCAGCCGCTCACAAAACCATAAAAGATGCCTGGAGTTGTCCACCCGATAATCTTTAGAATTGTGGACTTAAAAGTATAGACCAAGCTTCTAGGGACTTGACCCACGCTCCTATGAAAATAAACATGATCGGAATCATCTGAGGTGAGCCTAAAAAATGCCTAAGCTCCTCAACCGCTCTCTCTCCGGTCTGTTCTCTGGTGTTTTGATCGCGAGCCTGCTTGTCGCCTGTGGACCTCAGGGCCCAACTCGATTGAAGATGCGCTTCGAGGTTGCCAAGAAGGCCAATGACGACCGCCCCGTCCAAGTTGATGTTTTGGTGGCCTATGATCCCGCCCTCGTAGAAGAGCTGGATCGTTTGACCTCAGCGGAGTGGTTTGCTCAAAGAGACCAACGCATGAGGAGCAACCCTGGAGAGCAATCTTTTAGCACTTGGCGCTGGGAGCTGACCCCAGGTCTAGAACTTCCAAATATCGAATTTAGGCTCCGTGGTGTTCCCGCGCAGGGGCTCCTCTTCGCAGATTATCTCTCCAGAGGAAAACACAGCGCTCGATTCGATCCTGCCCTGGCTCAGACCGTCCAGTTCAGACAGAGCTCATTTCGGATGATCGCCGGGCAGGCTAACGAACCTGAATCTCGCGGCTGGCGTCCTCCTGTAGGCTGGACCACCATCGGGCTCGGAGTTGTGGGAGTAGGCTTGGGCACCTACTTCGCTTTTCAAAGAGCAGAAGCAGTGGGTGAGACTGACGGTTTAGGACCCCGTAACCAGTCAAGACATGAAGCGCTGATGGAAGATATTGACGATTATGAACTGGGCATGACCATCAGCTATGCTGCTGGAGGAGTGCTTATTCTGGCAGGAGCCCTGATCCTGCTTTGGCCTGAATCAAATGAATCTCCTTTCCGCGAAGTCCCAGATTCGGGAGGGAATAATGATGTTGGAGAGAGTATATTCCGATGGTAAATCATAGATTCTTCTTCTTTTTTCTTTTCTTGGCATCCTGTGGTGAGCCCAAGCCGCTTGGGGGTTGCCAAGGCAACAACGATAATTGTTATGATAATGAAAGGTGTGTTAAAGATAAATGTGTACCTCGGGATCCATGTGCTGCAGGAATTGACATATTCATAGACCCTCCATTTGTTGGGTATAGTTCTGATCCAAATCTTCTTATCGAAATACCAGATGAAGCGTTTGTTATCCAGGTTGCAGGTCCCTTCGAAAATCAAAGCAGCGGAGTTAGCGTAATTGATGGAGTTTTAAATCTTCAGGTTACAGAGGGAGTTCCTAAGTATTTTCAGGTCGATTTTTATGATGACCAACGCAAAAATATTGGTCGAACTGATGAATTAATTGGCGTATTTGTTGAGGCAAGGCTTCAAGTTCAGGGAGGAGCAGGTCCTTGTGCTGCTGTTTTATATTTATGGCCGAATAAACGCGTAACATCACGTATTTGTATAGGAGACAACCATATCGGGATACCGACCGCAAATAACCAGAGTGAAATTCTCAATGAAGATATTGACATAAGCGAATACCATATTTATCGAATTGTTTACAGGCCGTCTACCGCAGGAATGATCGATGTTGGTGTAAGTAATGGCGATGAAGGAGAGTTTGAACTTTGGGTCGATGATACTCTAATTGAAAGTGGTAGAAGTCTCCTGGATCCGGTTGAAAGAGAACGGCCAGATGGTGCTCCAATTGGAGGTTTTGGCGTTGAAGGTCCCGGTTTATCAAAATGGGATTTCTTAAGGTGGGGATGTCAACCCGAAGGAGGTCCATGTGTACCTAAACTTCAAAATGATGATGAAGAATGCGAAACATTCCGGGATCCAAAAGGAGGATGTCGTGGTAGAGCCAGTTTTATAGAAATATGTGATGGGAAAGATAATGACTGTGATTCATTTATTGATGAGAACTTTTCATCGAAATATGACTCCGATAGAGATCCTGGAGAGCATATTGGATATGAACACCCACAACTTGGCGTGCGTTTCATTGGTGACACATGTCCAATAGGAGTTTGCCAAAATGCCAAGGTTATCTGTGGACCAAACGGAAATCAGTTAACATGTGATGTTAATAACGACCCTGCTTATGAGGAAGATGAAAGCTGCGATGCTCTAGATAACAACTGCAATGGTAGTATTGACGAATCATTTAAAACTGGAGGAAGTAATTTATATATTGATCCGCATGATGAAGAAATGGTTAGTCTTCCACTTGGTGCTCAGTGTGGCTTTGGTGAGTGTTCAGGAGGAGAAGTTGAGTGTTCTCCTGATGGTACAAGCCTAAGATGTTCTATTCTGGCTAAAATTGAGATCTGTGGTGATGGCAAAGACAATGATTGTGACGGTGATATCGACGAGGGAAATGAAGAAACACCTGATTTCGATGTTGACAATGACCAGTATCAATCATGTGTTTGTAGCTTCGACCAATGTCCAGAAGGGTTTATTTCCGACTGCGATGATAACAATCCCTCGGTCCATCAAGATGCACTAGAAATCTGTAATGGAGAAGATGATAATTGTAATGGGATCAAAGATGAAGGTCTAGACCGTGATAATGATGGTTATCTTCCATGTGAAGTTCCATGTTCTAGCTCTTGCCCCCGATGTGATGATGATATTTGTCCTCGCGACTGTAACGATGATCCGATCATAACTAGTGGTGGAGAGGATGATTATCCTGGAGCACCTGAAATTTGTGATGGACGTGACAACAATTGTAATGGAGAAATCGATGAAGGGCTTGATGTAGATCGTGATGGTTATAACCCATGCTGTAGTCTTTCAAATCCAAACTGCGTTTTAGACTGCAATGATAATAATATTAGAATACATCCGGGAGCAAATGAGATTTGCAATGGGAAAGATGATAATTGTAGAAGTGGTGTTGATGAAGATTTTGTTTTGACAGATGGTGAAGGGTGGCCTATAAATGTTGATGGCAATCGTATTACTGAAGGCACTCAAGGATTAATCTACAATCAAGTTGATCACTGTGGTGGTTGCCAGCAAGCATGTGACCTTTATCATGCAATCAGTCAATGTAATCTTGGCCGTTGTGAGATTAGAACATGTCGTGAGGGCTATGCGGATTTAGACGGAAATCCAGAAAATGGATGTGAACAATCACAGAGGTGTAACTCAGATACAGTTGGTAGTGCTGCCTCTTTATTAGTCGGAAGTTCCTGTTCAAAGCCGATGTATGATAGTACTATAAATAGTCCGTGCCAATGCGAAGGTGTTTATTCATGCCAAATAATTGATGGAATACCAGAAGTAAAATGTATTGTCCTTTCTCAGAATGAGGAAGAAATTATTCCTCCGAATGAGTGTCCTAATCAAAGGATACTCGGTGATACTGTCGAATCTTGCGATTTGGAAGATAATGATTGTGATGGTCAGGTTGATGAAGACTTCATTCTCATTGGACGAGATGGAGTTCCAGTTGGAGGAACACAGTTTATCTATAATACTCCATCTCATTGTGGAGAGTGTGATGATGAATGCAACCCACAAAATGCTAGACCACTATGTACAGATGAGGGGGTTTGTCAGAAATCAGGGTGTGAGTATGGGTATCATGATTTAAACGGAGTGGATGAAGATGGTTGTGAATATGCATGTGTAGTAAGCAACAATAGTATCGAAATCTGTGACGGGGTGGACAATAATTGCGATGGAAATACCGATGAAGGGTTCAACCTAGATGTGGACTCGAGAAACTGTGGGGTTTGCGGCAATGTATGCGATTTATACCACGCTGAATCGGTTTGTATTGATGGAGAGTGTGTAATACATGCTTGTGAACCCAATTATGGGAATTGCGATGGAGATGTTGCAACAGGATGTGAATCATCGATCATTACAATAGATAACTGTGGTGCTTGTGATGAAATATGTGAAGGGATTTCTACTGATGGATGTTCATCAAGAGAATGTCGTTGTGGGAATGAACCAGAATGTGAAGGACTGCTCCCGATTTGTGATGATGATGAAGATGTATGTGTACAATGCATGGAAAACAGCCATTGTCAAGATTTCGTTGGTCGACCATACTGTATAAATAAGGAATGCAAAGAATGCAACCCTATTAGTCAGTCTGGATGCGATATCGAATCAGAGATCCCCATATGTAACGATGATGGAATTTGTAGAATATGCAATGGAGATATTGAATGTGTGATCAGAAACCCTGACCTTGGAGAATGTGTCGAAGGTTACTGTCGCAGGTGCGATCCAGATCATATAGGTGGATGTCCAGGCACTCTACCTACATGTGATCGAGCGACTTTTCAATGTAGGGCCTGTGTCAATCTTGCAGATTGTGGTGGACGGGAATGTATAGATGGAAAATGTAAAGGGTGTGATCCGAGCACGCACGATCCATGCACCGGTCGCAATCCAATATGTGATGAAGATGACAATGAATGTAGAGAGTGTCGCTCTCATAATGAGTGCGTCAACAATCCAAGAGCAGGAGATCGCTGTGTAGATGGTTATTGCCAAGAATGCAATCCTATTAATCATGAAGGGTGCAGGCTTGACCAATTATGTTGTAATTTCAGATGCATTGCCGTAACAAGCGATCAATGCATAGCATGTGGGGTTGGATGTGACGGTTCATCTTCAAATGATTGCATTGATCGTTCTTGCCGTTGTGGTGAACATCCGAGTTGCAGCGGTTTTAGATCTTTCTGTGATAATAACGAAGAATGTGTAAACTGTAGGTCAGATAACGATTGTGTTAACCCAATGGGGGAATGTGTCGATTCAGTTTGCAGATCATGTGACCCAGATAATAATGATTCATGTTTTGAGGGAGGTACTGACCCCAAATGTGATAGTGAAACTATTTCATGTCGAGGATGTAGAGGAAATCCAGAATGCATCGGAAACCCGAACGGTAGATATTGTGTAAGTTCTGGAGCTTGCCGACCTTGTAACCCTTCAGATGATGGAGGATGTACTCCCGACGGCGCAAATCCAATTTGTGATAATAGTCAATACCGATGTAGACCATGTCAAAGAGATGAGGAATGTGTAGACAACCCAACCGGAAACATTTGCTTTAGCGGACGGTGTATCGAATGCATTTCTGACGAAGATTGTTCTATTCACCACGTTGGAAACGCTTGCTTAAATGGACGCTGTTCTAGCTGTACTCAAGACATTGATTGCGCTGAAAATCCGACAGGGAACGTTTGTATTCAGTCTAGGTGTGAGGCGTGCGTTGACGAATTTGATTGTGTAGGGCACCCTTCCGGCACACAATGCTTTGATTCAAATTGTGGAGAATGTCATCCAAATACTGACATTCCATGTTCTGGATCTGAGCCAATTTGCAGTGAAAATTTAATTGCATGTGTAGGATGTAACTCCGATGAAGATTGCATTTTTATGCCTGGAAATGATGATATTTGTACTTCTAATACAGGACATTGCCGTGCATGTGACCCGAATGGAGATCGTGGTTGTGATGAGAATGGATCTAGACCTGTTTGTGATTCTGAAGATTTTTTCTGTAGACCATGTGGTAATTCCGAAGAGTGCTTTCAACATGGAGGTTATTGCGTTTCTGGACGTTGCCAAGATTGTGATCCTATAAACCAATCTGGGTGCAACGATTTCGACGAAGAACCAGTATGTGATCTTGAAGCTTTTGAGTGTAGAGGTTGCGAATCTGATGCTGAATGCAGAGGCAACGAAAGTGGAGCAGAATGTTTGGAGTTGATTGGAATATGCCGATTATGTGATCCTAGAGATAATGCTGGTTGCTCTCAGTTTAGTAATACACCTGTATGCGACCAAAACTTCAGGTGTGTAGGTTGTTCTCGTGATGGAGACTGTGATAGCAATGTATCAGGAGATTATTGTGTCGACGGATATTGCTCCGAATGTAACACAGGTGACAACAGTGGTTGCTCCGCCCAAGAGCCTATTTGCGATCAGAATACAAGGCAATGTCGAGGGTGCATTACCAATAATGAGTGTAATCCTATGGGAGTACAATGTGTAGAGGGAAGATGTAGAGACTGCAATCCATCAGGTGATGAAGGTTGTGTTTCTGATTCTGAACGCCCGGTCTGTGACGAAATTACTTTTGAATGCAGGAGATGCAGAAATAACAATGAATGTTTTGGCAATGAAAATGGACAAGAATGTGTAGCTGGACTTTGCAAGGACTGTAACGTTAACAATCATGATGGTTGTGATATAGATGAACTTTGTTGCCCCGTTAATAATATTCCGAGTTGCCTTCCTGCAGATCCCGAGGTTCAATGTTCATCTTGCAATCAAACCTGTATTGGTAATGCATTTGATGCTTGTATAGATCGCATATGCAGATGTGGTCCTGGTGCTCAATGTAGAGATGATAATCCTTTCTGTATTAATGAAGAGTGTAAAGCGTGCAGAAACAATGATGATTGTGCTGATAATGAATTGTGTTGTGATGGGAATTGTGAAGCTACAGATCCTGAAGTCCAGTGCGCTGAATGTATGACTCAATGCCCATTAGATACAACTAGCCTCTGTCAAAATAGAAGATGTGTATGTGGAGTTGATGGAGTATGTAGCGGTGCAAAACCACTATGTAATCCCAGTACAGATCGATGTGTGGAGTGCCTTGATGATATAGACTGCGATGAGTCGGGTTCAAATCCGATATGTATACAAAATAGATGTAGTCAGTGTACGCAAACTGCACAATGTGTAGCACGTCCCGGTATTCTAAATGAATGCGTAGACCATGTTATGAATGCAGGAAAATGTGCACAATGTGATCCAAGTGGGAATGAGGGATGTTTAGGAAGAGCGCCTATCTGTGATATTAACAATCTGATCTGCCGTCCATGCCAAGATGATTGTGAAAACAATTTAGAATGTGTGAATGGATTCTGCAGAGAATGTAACCATATTAGTCATGAGCCGTGTGGAAATGATACTCCAATTTGTGACGAATTCATGTTTGTTTGCAAAGGATGCTCAAATGATCTTGAATGCAGTAACATTCCTGGAGATGAAAATTACTGTGTTGGCAGTCGTTGCGAATTGTGCAACGATGAACATGAAGGATGTGGAACTAATGAGCTTTGTTGCGATGCTTTGTGTTTAAATGTCGATATGAATAACTGCGGAAACTGCGGAATCGGTTGTGATGCAAACGTATCTAATCGATGCTACCAAAGAAGGTGCCGTTGTGGTGTTAATTCGTCTTGCGCTGACGCAACGCCATATTGTCTTACTGAAGAACAAGGAAATATTTGTGATATTGATATTGATTGCAATGATGGAGATGCTTGCCTGAATGGTGTTTGCTCAACAGGCAGCTGCGTTGAGTGTAGAGATGGGAATGATTGCATAGGTGATGATCTATGTGTCAATAATAACTGTCAACTCTGCAATGAAAGCAGCAACTTAGGCTGTGATGCTCCTACTCCTCAGTGTAAGAATGGAAATTCTTGTGTTGAATGTCTTATAAATGAAGATTGTGTTGGAACCTCTGTATGCATTAACGATGAATGCGAGATTTGCAATGTCGTTGATGATTCAGGTTGTAGTAATCCTACTCCACAGTGCAAATCGGGCACATCCTGCGTTGAATGTCTCCTTGATGGAGACTGTGCGGGGGATAGCATTTGTATAAATGATGAGTGTGAAATCTGCAATGTGAACAATGATTCAGGATGTAGTAATCCTACTCCTCAGTGCAAAGAAGGAACTTCCTGTGTTGAATGCATCAATAACGGGCATTGCATTCGAAATAGCGTTTGTATTGATAACATGTGCGAAGTATGCAATGTAAATGATGATTCAGGGTGCAGCGACCCAACCCCTCAATGCAAGAACGGGACTTCTTGTGTTGAATGCATCGATGATACTGATTGTACAGGAAACACAGTCTGTGTAAACGATGAATGCGAAATATGCGATGTTATTGACGATTCAGGGTGCAGCAACCCCACTCCTAAGTGTAACGCAGGAATACAATGCGTTGAATGCATCGCCGATGAGAATTGTATCGGTGATACTGTTTGCATAAACAACGCATGTGAAATTTGCAATGTGAGTGATGATTCTGGTTGCAACGAACCGACATCTCAATGTAAAGATGGAACATCTTGCGTTGAATGTATTCTCGATACTGATTGTCCTGGAAGCAATGTTTGTGTCAACGACGCTTGCGAAGTCTGTAGTGTTGCGAATCATTCCGGTTGTAGCGAACCAACACCTCGATGCAAAGATGGAACATCTTGCGTTGAATGTCTCAATGCTGGAGACTGTCTAGGCGATAATGTTTGTGTCAACGACGCTTGCGAAGTCTGTGAAGTTGCGAATCATTCCGGTTGTAGCGAACCAACACCTCGATGCAAAGATGG
>CAYLJJ010000005.1:77949-96944 GCA_964384025.1 uncultured Nannocystaceae bacterium | reverse complement strand
GTGAAGTTGCGAATCATTCCGGTTGTAGCGAACCAACACCTCGATGCAAAGATGGCACATCATGCGTTGAATGTATTCTTAACGGTGATTGCCCAACTGGAAAGACATGTATTGATAATATATGTGAATAGAAAAAATGAGCAGGATCGTTTATAGGCGCTTGATCAACGCTTTCTTGATATCTCCATCAACAGGCTTCCGGCCCAACCAGATCTTCCACACCGCTTTAGAGAAGGCTACATCAGCGATCATCAGCTTTTTGGCCTTACCAATGCGACACTCCAAGCCCTTTCCTGGGAGGTGCAGAAAGCTGATGATCACCTTCTCCTTGGCGGGGTTGCGAGTAAAGTATCTCCTGAATTGAGAGAGAGGGCCTTTAAAGCCTTTGCTGTTTCTCTTGAGGGCGTCCTTCAGCGCCTCATACATCGTGTCTCCATCGACATCACGCTCCATCTTGAGGACGATCTTCTTGGCGACATCCGCGTCGATGAGAGCCGAGGCACCCTTCAGATTTGCCTCTGTAGCGACGTAGCTTGCCATAGCGTAGACGTTGACAAAGACCTTCTCGCGCAGCGCGGTCCCGGTGATACGAAGGCTGTGTTCTTGTCCTTCGATGTTCTCCTTCAAGCTATCTGGAAAGCGTATATCGCTCCCATCCACTTTGACTCGGCCTGCGAAGGCTAAGGAGCTGCTGAGGACAAAAAGAGAGAGTGTTAGGCGCATGGATAATCCTTTCCGTTGCGTTTTTCCCTCCTGATGATTCACTTCTCCTCAGCCATTTTTCAAGCCTCAACTTTGGAGAGAAGGCGAGAGCATCTCAGTCTAAACTGGCTTCAAGGTCTGCAGAGAGCACAAACCAGCCCCTCTGTACCCGAGGAGGGTGAGGAAAACGGGCACCCAAGTTGACTTGATGAAGTTCAGGAAACAAGCCTCCAAAGCTTCCTGTGTCAAAGCTGGCTTGAGGGATCTCCAAAGAGAGGCCCGCCCCTACAGCCTCTCGAACCTTGCTCCAGACCAGGGCGTTTAGCAGCTCCTCCAGGGCCTCTGGCTCTAGCAGAGGGGCCGCCTCTGAGAGCTGCTCTATGCGGATATCTGCTTCATCTGCGATCTGAAAACGCAGGCCTCTCTCCCCAACCTCTAGTATCAACCCCGCGCGGATACTCAGGGCGTAGCGGCTGGGCTCCAAGCTGCCAGGGCCCTCAAGCTCAAAGAGCAGCTCTCCCAATTGCAACTCAAAGAGGAGTGGGCTTCCCGGAGCTGTGCCCACCACCAAGGGTGGAAGGCGAGCGTCGATGTGCGCGCTGTTCAAGAGGAAGGCGATCTGTGCGGGCAGTAGAGAGCTGATATCCAACTGTAGAAGCCCCTGACGCCAAACCTCATGGAGGAGGGCATTGACCACGCTCAGTTGAACCGCGATGGCGAGTCCTCCCTGAGCGGGCCAAGGAGGAGCACTGTTCAAGCCCTCTGCAGGGACTCCAGGATCTGCCCGAGGAGCCTCAATGACACCTCGTAGATTGATGAAAGAAGAGAGAGAAAGGAGCAAACCCTCTCTGGCTCGAACCTGGGGCTCATCTAAAGCAAAGCCCAACTCCATATAGAGGGAGGGAAGGCCCTCCCCAGGCAGAGGAACATCGAGGATAAGCTGAGAGAGAGGTGCTAAGGCTTCGCTCAGTCCCAACTCTATAAAAGCGGGGATCTGTTCACGGATCAGGCCCTCGATAAGACCATCAGCAGCCTCGTTGAGGGCTAGGCGTACCGCGCTGCCTACTGTGTCCAAGAGGGCTTGAGCGGTAGGATGCAGGCCCTCGCCTCGTAGGCTCTCCATCGCCACCCCCAGCTCTTCAAAGCGAAAACGAGGCTCTCCCTCTCCCGCCTCAACACCGATCCCTACAAAAGCGGCGACGCCCATACGAACGCTCCCATCCAAGGGGATCAGCTCCGATTGTAAGTTTACTAGGCTCCCCTGAGCCAAGCTCAGGCGCAGCTCATCCATGCGCAGAAAGAGTTCAAGGCCGCTGTCCGTCCAGCTTAGAGCGAGATCAGGGACCCCCAACTGCACATCCTGGATTTCGATCTTCAGGTTGTCGTTGTTGACCAGGAGAGGATCTTCTAAGAGACCCATAGGCTGAATTTTCCCCAAGAACGCAGAGACCAAACCTTCGATGCTGTTGATCGGTGGAGCAGGGTTGGACGCCTTTAGAAGCTGCTGGCCTAAGCGCAGCTGCATCCCCTGGGCGAGATCCACCCCATCTGGACGCACCGGCAGGGCTTGAGGAGCCCAGATCACCTCCATGACGATGCGTTCAGGAGGGCGTCGTACACCATCGTCAGCGATAACCTGGATGCGGTTGAGACCGAAATGGGCGGGGAGTTGAACCTCAAAGCTGCCATCTGGAGCCAGCTCCACGGCTCGATCATTGAGGAAGACCATCGCTCCTGGATCACTGCGACCTCGTACGGGGATCTGAGCCACTCCACCCAGGAAGATGGCCCCTCGCTCCGGGCTGCTCAGCTCTAAGTGGGGGGGAGCATCATCAACAAAGAAGCTGACTCGTCCACAGAGCTGCTGCCAACAGGCCTTAATCGCTCCTGCACCCTCCCCTGTGAAGCTGAGCTGCTGCTGTTCGTCTAGGGTCGCTGCTCCAGCGGGAACACTCCAGATCAGCTCTCTTTCCAAGATCTCACCATAGGGGTCGAAAATCTGCGCTGTGGCTTGAGGATGATCACTGCGGGTGTAGAGGCTCTTTTTTGGGTTGAGCGCCATCTCGATATAAGCAGGTTCGGGAGGAGGGCTGAGATCTTCGACAGGAGCTGCATCTAAGGGGAGGTGGAACATATCTTCGCGGATCGAAGCTATATCGGGAAAGCGCTGGCCCTCTCCTCCTGATCCAGCGCCCCCATCTTCAGGATCCGCGACGCTGGCGCTGTCATCGCAGGTGCAAAAGAGCAAGAGGGTCAACAGAGTGAACAGAGTGACAAAGATGATTTTTCTTTTCATGCTACTCCCCCAGGTCTCCATCTAAGCGCCACTGAGCTTCAGAGCCCTCTAAGCGAGCGCCACGAAGCCCCAAGCTGATCCCTGTGGGCAGACCATAGAGGGCCAGACTCTCAGGGATCTGGAACTCAGGTAGAGGCATTTGAGGCAGGCCATCATTGAGGGCGCGGTTAAGAAAGCCCTCAATCACCCGGCTGAGGGTGTCCTGTAGGATCTGCCGAGAGAGAGCAGGTAGGCTGGAGCCAAAGGCCAGTTCAAGGCGCTCAATCTCAACCCCATCAAAGCTGAGATCGGTCCCCTCTAGGTTGAGGCCCGCTGAGACCACGGCAGCCAAGCGCAGCGGAAAGGGGATCTCAAAGAAACCTGGGTAGCGCAGACTGGCCTCCAAAGGGCCAAAGGAGATACGCAGCCGCGTCTCTCCCTCCACGCCGATGACGGCGGGGGCTGAGGGCAGGCGCATAAAGACCTCAACTCCCTCTGGAAGATCTCCAGCCAAGCTCTCAATTAGGCCACCCGCCTCAGCGTCAAAGTAGCCCCCTCGCCAGAGGGCGTGAAAGATCTGGTTCAGTAGGGCGATCTTGACCAGAGCACCTGTGCTGCGGTCAGCGGGTAGCTGCATCTCTCCCAAGGGAAGAGGAACGCCTGGGCTGCGGTTCGCCAGGAGATCAGGGCCATCGATCTGCACTCGCATCCCCAAAAGCAGCTCTCCAGCTCGCGCCTCTAAGCGGCTGAGCCCTAAAATTACCTCCAAGGGGATCGCCCCAACACCGATGATGCGAGGGACAGAGATCCCCTGGCTGATCTCCCCGATGTTGATGTTGCCAAACAGCTCACCCAGGACCTGGTTGATGCTGCCCTCCAGGAAGCCTCGAAGGGCGTTGACCACCGTGTCTCGAATGAGACCCTCAAAGGCTTCAAAGACCAACTCAAAGATCGCCCCGGTGATGAAGCCGGAGAAGTCGGAGTCCAGATCGCCGACGCTGACCTCGTTGAGGCTGCGTAGGGTTACACGGGGCCGCCCAGCTGGGTTCAGGCCCAAGTTAAAGCTCATATCCAGGGTGACATGCTCCGCCCAGACACGCGCTCGATTCTCCAAAGTCCCCAGAAGTTGAGCACTCAGCTCTAAGCCCCGGATTATAATCCGAGTCTGCAGCCCTCCATCCAAGAGCTGTAACTCCAAAGTGTTGCGTCCCGCGATAGAGATCTCCTGATACTCAACTCCCAATCTAAAGAGGCAGACTCCCAAAACCCGCGCATGGCACTCTGAAGGTACGATGGGGTTTTGAGCCAAGGCGGCTTGATGTACCTGATCTCTCAGCTCTGTGCTGTTGACCACCCGACGGAGTACATCCGCCAAGCTGCGCAGGGGCTGATCAGGCTCACCATCATCCAGGGCGCTCTGACCCAGGCGCATCACCAAAGCATCGTTCAGAGGCAAGCTCTCGTTGAGGAAGGTATCAGCAGCGAAGTAGGCGCAGAAGCTGGAGTTCTCCGATTCTCCATCTGAGGCCACCACCTCATGAATGTTGAGGCCCCAAGCTGAAGGACGATCCAGAGTCCAGGAGCCGTCTGGAAGTAGTCCGGCCTCCTCTCCATCCACCCGTAGAGACTCCACCCCAGAGATATCAGCAACTTGACCGCTGATCTGTTGCTCTCCTCCAACCGCGCGGAGGATAGAACTGCCCTGCTCGGGCTGTAGACAGCGGATCCCTGGGCCTCCCTGATCGACAAGGATCTCCTCTTCTGCCGAGAGAGGGATTCCAGCTTGTGTCTCTCCCTCCACCACCACACTCAGAAGAAAGTTGCCCTCCTCAACGCAGCGAAAGCGTCCGCTGCCAAAGTTGGGCAGTGGAGGCTCAGAGGAGAAGCTCAGGCGTGTTTCAGGGATGGGATTGTCATGTTGATCAACGACGATGGGCAGCAGCTCAACCACCTCCCCTAAGCGATAGACGCTACGCTCTGGATGCAGCGCCAAACGCAGCGCTGCAGGCAGACCAGGGTGAACATAGAGGGCAGCACCTGGAGGAGACTCTACTCCAGGGCTGAGACAGCTGATCTCAAAGCGGCCCGCGCTCTCAAAGTGGTAGAACCCCTCCCGTAAAGTGATCGTCGCTGGAGGCTGAACGCTCAGCTCCGCCTCTCTTGAAATCAGATTTCCCCAAGCATCAAAGAGTTCACAGTGGATCTCCAGGCCCTCAGCGACCTGCAGCTCCTCCCGGCTGAGGGAGGTGCTCACCTGGGCAGGAGGACCAGGGAGCACTGTCCAGCGCGCAGGGCTGGCATCTCGCAGCCCCAACTGTGGAGCCACACAGAGCAATTCATAGTCCCGTGCGATATGGCCGATGAGCCCCCGCTCTGTCTCCTCAAAGCCTGTGTCTGGGTGGATCTCCACCTGGGTGATCACTCCTGAGATGGGCGCACCTTCCAAGTCAAGGACCTCACAGCTCACACGGGTCTCCAAGCCTGCCGGAGTATTGCGCTCTCCAACGCGGGTCTCTACGGCAAAGGCTACAGGAGGAAAATGGGCCAGATCCTGTGTTGGAGCGGCGTCACGTTGTTGGAGATCTTCAGAGACTCCAACATCCAAAAAAGGAGCTTGAGTGTCCAGCTCCAGGGCGCTGTCAGGAGCAGGAGCTGAGCGCGTGTCCCCATCGACCCGAGGGACACTGGAGGTCTCTGCTAAGGGAGGGCTCTGGTTGTTCTCACAGCCAAAGAGCAACAGCAAGATCAGCAGCCGTTGGTGCATGGTGGTCCCTGTATATTGAGCCCCAGCTTAACAGACCTGACTTGCTGTTCTAAGGCTGAATCTCTCGGGGGCGCTCCTCCCAGAGGAAGCCCTCGGGGATCTGAGCCTCCTCAGGGTAGAGGCGGATCATTGGCCGAGGAGGCGCCATCAAACCCTCTTGAGGACGCAGCACTCTCCAAACGCGACCCTCAGGATCCTCCAAGCTGTGTCCCGACTTCAGGATCTCGCCCCCCTGCTCAAGAAGATACTCCATCAGAGCGCGAATGAAGGGGTCTAGGCGCCCAAAGTCGGTCTCCGCTCCAGGGAGACAGAGTTCGATATCTGGGAGCCCCAGTTGACCCAAACCCAGACAGTCCATAAAGCCCCAATCACCTAAAGGATCCAGCTTCCCTGCACGGAGGTTGCACCACAACTCCAGTGGAGGGCGCTGCTCTCTTTGCGACCAGATCAGGGCCGCGTCGATCTGCTCTAGGGAGCGGAGCACCTCTCCGTTGGGGTTAAAGAGGCAGAGGGCCTCCTCCAACCCCTCGAGGATCGCCGCCGCGACCTGGGTCAGAGAGAGCAGCTCCTCGCTGGGATCTCCCAACTCGATCTTCTCCCCTTCAGGCGCCAAGCGGCTGCATCTCAGGCGTACAAAGGCGCGATGATCCCGCGCATGCTCTGCCCCCTCTTTCCAGCTCCAGACCTGCTGCGCTGCGCGACGCAAGTTTCCAGGGAAAACACCAGGGCCAAAAGCGCCCTGAGTCCAAGCTTCGAAGAGTTCTTTAGCGTTAGAGGGATCTCCCATCTGATCTGGATAGATCCTGTCGATCACATCGATGATCATCCGCGCTTCAGCGCTCTCCATCTCCAAAACCAGGGCTTGTCCTCCAAAGGCCCAGTGGCTCTCCTCCTCAGGAGGCTGAAGCCTCCCCAAGAGATTAAAGCCCTCAAGGGCTCGGCTCAGAGCCTCTAGAGCTGGAGCGCTCCTGCAGAGGACAAAACTGCTCTGTGTAAAATATCCCTGCATATCTCTCCTCATTTTCTTTCGGTCGTAAAATCTGGTCCAGGGAACTCTGAGGATGTACCCTCTCAGGGGATGGATGAACACCGCCTCCTCCTTAAGCTCAGAGCTGAACATCGCATCTCTTCAAAACTCTTAGAGGAGCTGAAGGCTCAAGCTAAAGAAAGCGGGCAGCCCATCTCCACTCTCCTCCTAGAGATGAAGCTGCTCAGCCCTCAACAACTCTCAGGGTTCTTGGAGGAGCTGCTCAGCCCCGCTGAGTCCAAAACTGTTCTAAAAGAGGAGGAGACCCCACGGCAACTCCCGCCCTCCATCGCCTCCCTTCTGGAGCCTGACTCCATCACCCCTCAGACTCGTACAGCGGATGCCCAGGCAGAGGCTCAGGTGGCGCACGAGATCGAACTTGAAGAGTTTCAACGACGACGCCAAGCGATCCTACCTCAGCTCTTTGAAGGCTCAGAACGTTATCGCTTTGGTTCAGAGTTGGCTCGAGGAGGGATGGGCCGTGTCATGGAGGCAGAGGATGAAAACCTTCGTCGCCCTGTCGCCATCAAGCTGCTCATCCGGGGCGCAGAGGAGCAACTGGGGCTTCAACTCCGCTTTACGGAGGAGGCTCAAATCACCGGACAGCTGCAACATCCCAACATCGTCCCCGTTTATGATCTCGGCTGTTTAGAGGATGGGCAACTCTACTTCAGCATGAAGCGGGTGCGCGGACGCACTCTGAGAGAGATCCTCAAAGGCCACCGGAGAGGGAAAGAGGAGATGCTGCGCTGCTTTCCACAGAGCAGGCTGCTACACGCCTTCCAGCAGATCTGTATGGCCATCGCCTACGCACACAGCCGCAGCGTAGTTCATCGGGACCTGAAGCCCTCCAACATCATGTTTGGGGACTTTGGAGAGGTGCTGGTGATGGATTGGGGCCTCGCCAAGATCATGGAGAGAGGAAAGCAAGATCGCGTCAAGAGCCATCGAGAGGGGCTCCGCTACTGGGCTACTCGTCATGGAGAGGTGATCGGGACCCCTGGCTATATGCCCCCTGAGTTGGCCTTAGGGCAGCTGGATGAGATCGATGGTCGCAGTGACATCTTCAGCCTGGGAGCGATCCTCTACGAGATCTTGAGCCTCCAGGCACCCTGGTCTGGTCAAGATCTTCCCCTGCTCCTCAAACAGATGCTCCAGGAGCCGCTTCAAACACCCCGAGAGCGAAGCCCCGATCGAAGCATCCCTGAAGCTCTAGAGCGTATCTGCCTGTGCTGTTTACAGATCGATCCCGAGGCCCGCTTCTCCACCGTGATGGAGCTGCATGACTCCTTACAGAGCTACCTCGATGGTGCTCTAGAGCAAGAGCGTCGCAGCGCTCTGGTGCGGCGACAGCTGGAGGAGGCCCAGAGGCATATCCAAGATTATGAGCGCTTAGAGGCGGAGACCCTCACTCTGGAGGCGAAGGTCGAACAGGAAGAGATGGAGCGTGCTCCCTGGGATGGGATTGAGCGACGCAGACCCCTCTGGGCGCTCAAAGATCAGCTCTATCAGAGGCGCCGCAGCAAAGAGGAGGCGTTTACCCTCGCGCTCCATGCTTCTCGTCTGGCTCTAAACCACTCAGGGGGAGCAAAGAGCCCCAAGAAGGCTTTGAGCAAACTCTATTGGAGCGCCTTCCTTCAAGCAGAGCGGCAGGGAGATCGAGGTGCTGCGATCCACTACAAGACCCTTTTAGAGAAGCTGGGATTAAAGAGCTATGCCCGCCCTCTAAGAGGAGATGGCCGTCTGAGCATCGAGACAGATCCTCCTGGGGCTCAGGCGGTCCTTTTTAGCTATGAAGAGCGTGACAAGATCCTCAGCCCCAGCCAAGCGAGGGTTTTGGGTCATACTCCAACGCGAGTCGATCCCCTGGCGATGGGCAGCTATCTCCTGGTCCTTAGGCTTCCAGGTTTGAGAGATACGCAGATCCCCGTTCATCTAGAGCGCCTAACAGATTTTTCTTTAAAGCTTAGGCTGCGCAGCCCTGAGGCGGTGCGCCCTGGCTTCGTCTATATTCCAGGGGGCGAATTCCCTGTTGGGGGCTCAGCGAAGGCTGCTCTCTCTCTTCCTGCTCAGAAGATCAGGCTTCAAGATCTCTGTATCGCGCGGCTCCCAGTGAGCTGTCGCCAATATTTAGAGTTTCTCAATGAAAGCGCAGGTCTGGATCTTCAGGTGGCTCGACAGCGTATGCCCAGACTCTTCCCAGGAGGGGCAGGGCTCTTTGTAGAGCAGAAGGGTAGATTTTCTATCCCCGCTTCAGATCCAGCGGGCCTGATCTGGGATCCAAACTGGCCCATCTTTGGGATCAACTACGCCGATGCCCTGGCTTACTGTGCTTGGAGAGGAGCGCGAGATCAGCTGCCCTACCGCCTGCCTGGAGAGTTGGAGTGGGAGGTCGCCGCTCGAGGCGCTGATCGACGGCATTTTCCTTGGGGTCAAGAGTGGGTGCCAACCTACTGTATGTGTGCTCAATCTCGTCCCGGCCCTGCACGCTTAGAGGCCTGCGGAAGCTTCCCCCAAGATCGCAGCCCCTTCGGAGTAATGGATCTGGCTGGGGGTGTCTCAGACTGGACTGAGAGTAGCATCTCCGCAGATTGGGCTGAGGGCGCTCAGGAACGAGTGGTCAAGGGGGGCAGTTGGAATCACCTGGATCTCTTCGCTCAGGCAGCCTCAAGGCAGCTGATCTCCCCTGACTCTGTTTCCGTCTCTATCGGCTTTAGGTTGGCTTATGATTTCTCTTAAACAGAGAAGCTGTAAGCTCTCCCTGTTTCTTTGGCTCCTAACCAGCGCCTACGCTCTCTGGCTGCTCCCCCACGCCTACCAGGAGCTGAACGAAGAGTATAAGGTTGAGGGACTCTTTCGCAGCTATGAGAGGCCCCATGCGCTCTCAGAGGGTTGGCTCCTCGATCCCCGCCCAGGAGATCTCTTAGAGGAGCTGCTCAGTCGTTATCGTCCAGGGAGTTCAGCTCTGCTCCACTCAGGCCCTCTTCCTAAAGATCCACAGGCCTGGGCACAGCTCCTTGAGCGATATGGACTGGAGAGTCGGCTGGGCCATGGCTTGGGTCGAGGCCTTCATCCCCGCCTGATCTTTACTGCAGGCGGCCCCTGGCTGTTGATCTCCCTTTACCTTGGGCGCCCTGTGGTCTTTGATCCCCAGAGAGGTTTGATCTTCTTGAAGGAGAGGGTGCTACAGGAGCGGCCTGCGCTGATCCTCTTTAACGCAAAGGAGGCCCCCTGGTGAAGCTTGGAGCACTCAAACTCAGTGCTCCTACGCGCTGGGGTCTGGCTGCCTGCGCGGGGGTCCTCAACGGGATCGCCTTTATCTTCTATGGTCCGGTGGCGCTGATCGCCAATATCCCCCTGTTTATCGCTTTGATGAGCAGCCAGAGTGCTCTAGAGAGCGCCGCCCTGAGCGGATTGGTGGGCTTTATCGGGGGCCTACATATCTATGGGATCCTCAACTACGGTGCGCTCATCTTCTGGGGTTTCGCGTCTTACACTGCCAGCCAGATGCTCCTTTATGCTCTGCTGCTGCGGCTGGCCTATGGCCGCTCAGGTCCTTGGGCTGATGTTGCTCTGCCTGCGCTGATCTGGACCCTCACAGAGTGGATCCGCACCATAGGCCCTCTGGCGATGCCTGCCAGCTATGTGGGCTGTATCGCTGAGGTGAGCTGGCTCAGCCCCTGGCTCGCCCTCGCCCCCTGGACAGGAGGCTTGGGGGTAAGCAGCTTGATCGCCCTGGTTCAGAGCCTTCTCTTTCATCTCTTCTTTGGGGATCGACGACAACGCAGAGTAGCTCTCATCTTGGGGTTGCTCAGCTTGAGCTTGGGGCTCCCAGGGATCTTCTCTCCGCCCGAGCTGGGAGATAAGCGCCTAAGCGTTGCTGGAGTCCAGGGGGGTCTCGCCAATGCTCAATACAGCAACGCCCGAGCTGATCCCGCCGCGATGAGAGATATCGTGCGCAGTTATGAAGCGCTGAGTCAGCGAGCCTATGCTCGGGGAAGCGAGCTTGTGGTCTGGCCAGAGACAGCGGTGCGAGCGCCAGTCCTCAAAGAGCCTGAACTTCAGGCCCGCCTCTTTCCACAGAGGGGAATGCACAGCACCCTCATCGCTGGGCTCCTCAAGGAGGATCAGCAGGGCAAACATTTTAACTTGGCCGCCGCTGTTTATCAGGGAGAGGTGATCGATGAATATGCGAAGGTCCGCTTGGTGCCCCGCACAGAAGCACATCTGAGCCCTGGTGAACGCTGGAGGCCCCTTCAAACTCCCCTGGGCCTCATCGGGGTGATGATCTGCCTGGAGTCTGTCTACCCAGACTCTGCGCGAACTCTCAGCCAAGAGGGCGCTCAGCTCTTAGTGGTGATGAGCAATGACGCAGGTTTTGGTCGCTCTCCCATCACTCGACATATGACCCATAGAGCGATCATCCGTGCGTTGGAGAATGGTCGTTGGCTGCTCAGGGTGGGGCAAGCAGGCATCAGCGCCCTCATCAATCCCCGGGGTCAGATCCAGACCCGTTTGGGAATCTTTGAGCCAGGGCTTCTTCTGGGAGAGGCACGGCTTAGAGAGGAGCAGACCCTCTACACCCGCTGGGGGGATTGGTGGATGGCCTGCGTCGCGCTGCTCTTGCTCCTGATCTTCATTCGGCGGAAGCCCGCCGACGTCGTGACTTGAGCTGCTCATTGGCAGCATAGATGAGCCAGAACACAGGCAGGAAGATCAGATAGGCACTGCCGGTATGCCAAAATCCCTGAGCCAGCTCATTTCCGCCATAGTAGCCCATGAGATAGATGGCCATGATCCTGAGGGCGTTGGCCAGCAGCGCGATGGGGAAGATCAGCAAGATGATCTTAAGACGATCCCAGATAAAGGGCTGCGCCAGCCAAGTGAAGAGCAGGGTGTACATACTCAAGGTGATCAGCATGTTCATCCCACTACAGGTCTCATTGACGATGACATAGTACTCCTCTGTATAGAAGGTGAACTCATTCCAATACTCCACCGCATAGCCGCTGAGTCGCAGCAGAAAGACTGCCAAATCTGTGCTCCAGATCTGGAGACGCAGATCCAGGCTTCGCCGCAAAAAATGCTCCCAGGGCAGCGCGAAGAGAGAGAAGAAGATCGGCATACTGAGGGCTCGAGCCATCCCCATTCCCCAGCTCCCCCAGATCCAAGCCCAGACCGCGAAGGGAGCAGCGATCCCTCCGATCATCAACGCATCCCAGCGCCCTCGTGCCCAAAGCAGGCTTGATATTTGAACACCCAAGGCCAGGAGGAGCAGCAGCTCTGCTCCCTTACGCTGGGGCCGTTGCTCTTTCCAAGCGGGGCGCAGGCTGGCAAGATAGCTCAAGATGAGGCAGAGAGGCAGGGTCAAGAGTCCTGCTGCAGCTCCGCCAAGGACCCCTCCAAACCAAGTTTCGAAAATCCAAAGGAGGTTGGGGAGAAAGATCAGCCCCATCAAGAGCAGGACTGAGAAGGAGTAGAGAGGAGACCAACTCTTGGGCATAGCTCAACTCAGAGATTTTAAAGGAGGGTCATTTTGGCTGGGAGTCGGGGTTTGAACAAGCGTAGGTGTGAGAAGCAACTACACCCATCTCAAGGGGGGAAATTCAGTCTTTATTGAGGGCTTTGCGAGCGAAGAAAGCTCCAGGGATAAGACTAAAGAGGATCATTGCGAGGACCTCAGGCTCAGCACCGGTGCCACCTTCACCACCACCCCCCCCTGGAGGTCCACCGGAGGAACCAGCCCAGGCTGCTCCGACAAAGAGAGCAACGGAGACAAAGGCGGCGAGTGTTAGAAACTTACGGAACATATCTCCTCCTAAACAAAATTTTATGTTGA
The DNA here is from genome assembly GCA_964384025.1 of uncultured Nannocystaceae bacterium. Taxonomy (GTDB): domain Bacteria; phylum Myxococcota_A; class Bradymonadia; order UBA7976; family UBA1532; genus CAYLJJ01. The sequence continues at coordinate 84,337 of CAYLJJ010000005.1, read as the reverse complement.
GGTCATAGTAATGAGCTGCCGACCCAAGCGCAAAATAAATCTGTACTTCAACTGGAATATTTTGAAGAACGTGGAGGAGCAATAACTTGAGTTTAACCCAAAAAGCGTCTCACCGTGGAGGCGAGCAACTCAGCCAGCTCTAGATTTTCAGTTCCCTGCTTGGGCAGATGACGGGCACCCCCCAGTTCTTTAAGGTAGGGCTTAAGCCCTGAAGCGTCGCTGGGAGCGGAGAAGAAGAGGATGGGACAACGCTTACGTTTATAAGCAGCTTCCATCGCACGCAGCGCAAAGGCGACCTCCTTGCCGTCCAGATCAGAGAGGTTCAGTTCCATGATGATCAGCTTGGAGGGGCGTTCCTCTTTAAGGAGGTCGCTGAAACCCTGAATAAGAGAGATCCCGGTGGAATATTCCAAAATCTCCTGAGCAAGGCCCCTCTCTTTGAGTAGCTCTCGGCTCGACTGACGCAAACTCTCAGAGCCCTCAACCAGGATCAGACGCTCCATGGCGCTGAAGCCTCGATCAGCTGAAGGGAGGGTCTCTTCTGGAGATAAGATGAGCTGTTCTGCCTGCGCTTTCTCTGGAACTTCGGGGGCTGCTTCAGGCTCTTTGGGAGCCAAGATCTCGGGGGCCTCAAGGGGCTCTTCTAGATCCTCAGGGGCTTCAAGAAGCTCCTCAAAAACCTCGGGAGCCTCAAGGCCTTCCTTGAGTTCCTCGGGAGCCTTAAGAGGTTCTTCAAAATCAAGGCGCTCATTGAGAACAGCGACATGCTTCTCAGAGCTGTCCTGAGCGGCGATCCTAGAAGAGAGAGGCTCTTCGGGACTCTCAAAAGTGCCCCCTTGAGAGACCATCAGGCTTTCAAGGCTGGGGATCTCCAAAGCAAGTTCAGGGTCACCTTCAGACTTTCCCAGAGATTCCTCTTCATCGATCTCTGCTGTCGGGATCTGCTCTTCAAGGATCTCTGGTTCCAAAACTCTCTGCTTAGGCCCTGGCCCTGTGGAGTCTCTGTGCCCTTTAGAGCGAGGATCGGCTGCGACAGGTTTTTCAATGGCAGGGCTGAGATCCAGGCGTCTCTGGATCACGCTGACCTTTGCTAGAGCGGGACCTTCATAAACCGAGTTCTGATTGAGATCTGGATCTGCTTCAACACCAAGACCCAGACCGCAGAAACGGCAACAATAGATGATGAACCGTTGCTCTTTGATGCTTTGAAGTGGCTGCTTCTGGTCACAGCTCGGACAAAATCTGGGCTTCATGCTCTGCTCCGAATCTGCTTAAACACACGAGCTGTAGCTTTAACCAATCTTCGGCTTACTTCATCTAACTCCTGTCCTTTTGGCATATGAAGGTGAACTGAGCGTCCCAGAGTTCCTAAAAATGGTTTTATTTCCTCTGAAGGGACTGAAAGTTGAAAGAGTATTGGAACAGGATGGGAGCCCATTGATTCTTCTATGGTACGAATAATTCTCCCGACACTCTTGGAACTGATCTTCTTCAGTTCTCCGCTGATCACGAGCATGATAGGAGGGTGTCTATTTTTTATAAGTCGCGTGAAGAATAGAACCGCTCGATGACCATCTTCGACAGATAGAAGCTTTGGATTGCCGGGTAGAGAGCCGAGATGACTCTCTATGCGCTCAGCGATTGCAGGGTCTCCTGCAAACAATATACGTCCTGTAGACATCTGAATCTCCAAGCTAAGGATATGCCCTAAGCCATAGTCGTATTGAGCACCATCACCATGTTGACCAAGATATGCGCAACAAGAGGAGCAAAAATCCCTTTGCTTCGCCAGAGCAGGAAAGCATAGGCTCCTCCTGCAAAGACCGAAATCTGAATCACCTGGATAAGGAGATCAGCAGGCGCTTGATTGATGGTAGCGAAGTAGCTCAAGTGGTAGATCCCAAAGAGAAGCCCGGTGAGAAATATCGCTAAGATGGGGATCGGCAGCGTTTTGAGAAGGGCTCTCCCTAAGAATCCAATAAAGAAGAGCTGTTCAGCCAAGACGTGAAAAAGAGTCATCCCCAGGAGAACACCTGTCGGCGCCATAAAGCTCGGGTTTGGAGAGAGGAAACCCACGATGATCCCGTAGGGAATCGCCAAAAGGAACCAAGCAGGTGAGCTGCCAAATATGAAGCTTAGGGGATTCTCCCGATTGATCAGCAGGATCCCCAAAAGACCGAAGAGGAGGAGGACTATTCTGCGTGTCCACCACCAACCATCATCGGAGAAATAGTAATATTCCTGGTTGCCGATGACCTGATCCTCCTCTGGGACATTAAGCGAGACCCCTTCATCCTGGAGTCGCTCTTGAGCGCGCCTAAAGAGCTCCGCTTGTAAGCTGTCTCCCTGAGCTTCCACCACAGCTTGATTGCTGTTTTGGTCGGGCCACTCCTTTAGACCACCTGGGATGAAATTACTGCCCAAATAGAGCAGAATTGTTGTGATCAGAGCGAAGCTCAAGCTGGGGAGCAAAGCGCCTTTTGCCTCCCTCTGCTTTGAGCCACTTTCCCCTTTGTTTCTGTCCCCTGATAAGCTGAACTTAAAGCCTTTGCTTTTTTTGTGCGAGGAGCGAGAAGAGAGCAAGCGAAGCTCACTTTGAGCCTCATTGTTGTGTGGATTGATCGTGATGGCCCGCCGAATGTTCTTCTCTGCCTCTATCTTATCCTCTGTTAAGCGGTAGATTTTTCCGAGGATGAGGTAGGCATCATCTGAATTGGGTGAACTCTTAAGAGATCTCTCCACCTCTCGGATCGCGCTCAGCAGAGCGGTGTCACCGTAGTCACTCCCTAAGAAGCCGCTCCAGGCTACCATCAGGTGGATCTTCGAGTTCTCAGGTTGCAGCTCAGCCGCACGAAGGAAAGCAGTGTGGGCTTCTTTATAGTGCTGTTGGTTGAGCATGGAGCGACCCTTCTGCTCCTGCTGCTCAAACTCCAGCCTACGCCGAACCTCAGGGTCTTTGAGATCTAGACCAAGCTTCTGGGCGCGCTCATATAGATCTCTGCGATCGGGATCTTTAAGGACCTCACGAGCCTCGTACAAGACATCTAAGAGGGCCGCTTTGGCCTCTCCGATCTCCTTGTGATCACCCTCCTGGGAATGAAGCTTCAACTTCTCAAGCCGCGCCTCAAAGGCGCTGTTGATCTCCTCAGTTGAGGCGCTCTTGCGAACTCCTAAGAGTTGAAAGTAGCTCACTCGCGATGAGGCAAGTAGGGTGGTCTTGAGCTCCTTGAGTTGGGCCTGTTGTGCGGCGTTCAGAGAGTTGCTCAAGCGGCGCTGAGCTCCGGTATGGCGGCGCTGGTGCCCTGCCTGCTGCTGCTGTGAGCTGCGAGGCTCTTCGGGCTTAATCACGCCCAATTTGAAGAGGATCAGGACTCGGAGACGAGCCTCTGCCATCTTGATTCGGGCGTTCTTCTCTAGCTTGGGGAGAGTTTGACGTAGGCTTAGATCCTCCCGGAAGATCCTCAGGATCTTTCGATCGATAACGGATAGATCTGAGATCAATTGAGGGTCTGTGGTGGTCGAGAAGGTGCAATTGCCAAACTGCGCCAATGTTCGAGTGACCTCTGCAGCGCTCAAGCTCACTTTCAGGGCGGTGCTGATGATCTCTCGGTAGTCACAGTTGAGCAGGATCTTCTCTTCCAGCGCTGAGGAGCTGGGGCGGAAGTGATAGCGGCCAGATTTTATATTAAAGGCCTTGATGAGCCGACCCATCACTTGAAGAGAGAGAAGCTGTTGTAGTTCCTTTGCTTCTAAACATCCCATCTCTAAGAGCACCTGCCCCAGCGGAGCCCCTCCCTTGATGTGAAGGTCGATCGCTTCTTTGACGATCTTCCTCTCTAGACGCTCTCTTTGGAGGAGAAAGGTGCCCAGCTGCTCATCGGCAAGATCAGAGCGAGCGGCAATGGGGAGTCCCTGTTGAAAGACAACAACACGCTCAGCGTGCCCTCCCTTGATAAAGAGGTAACCTGTTTGGGCCTCTTGATGGAGGCGTCCAAAGAGTTCAACGAGCATCAAAGGAGAGAGCGCGCCGCTCCAAGGCCCCTGGGGTTTTGAAGGAAAGATCTCTTTAAAAAGATCTGAGAAATTCGCATGTTCTCCCAGGGCTCGAAATTCAGCACCCTGGGGGCGAATCTGATCCTGTTTGAAGAGTTGACCCTGGAGAATCAGGGCTGAGATCGCCTCAAAGTCAAGGGGCCCTTTGATATGCCCCGCCGGGTTGGCCAGCTCATACCGCGTTTGATCTGCCATGACTCCATCCAGTCAACGAGCCCCCTTCTTGAGCGAGGCAAGATGGGCTAGCCTGCTCGACAGGAGAAGAACTCCGTCAGTCTTTACGTCGCAGGGAGAGCTTGAGTGGATTCCACTTTCCTCCCCTACGCAATTTTTTAACAGCCGGGTTGTCTATATATCTGAGGAGCAAACGGCTTCAAAGAGATCTGTCTTAGGAATGAGGTGACTTGGAGGATAACCCTTTGAAATCAAAAGGGTCCGCTTAAAGCTGAGACAGGATTGAATTCAATAATTTCAAGCACTTGTCGATCCGGATGCCAGATTCCTGTTCTCTTTGAAGTTTTCAATCCTCTTGGACCTTGTGCTCCTCAGCGTCCTCCCCTTCAACGTCCTCTGAGGTAGGATTCTCTTCCAGACTCCTCTCTTGGAGGAGAGGCAGCAGTTCCTGTTTGAGCCAGACAGTGTACTCCTGAGCGCTCAACTCTCCTCCTGCTTCTTGAAGAGCCTCAAGTCGCGCTGAAAGGCGCTCATAAGCTCCTCTCAGCGCGCTCTGCTCCTTATCTCTCTTTTGTTCTAGAGCGCGGAGTAGCTTCTCAATCCTCCTAAAAAAGCCCCTCAGTTGATCTCCAGATCGCAGCGCACGACAGGGGAGACGCTTCCCATCGTACAAGCACCTCAGTAAGCTTTCGCTGGCGACTAAGGGACCTACGACGCGGTGACTCGCCAGCAAAGCGAGAGAGAAGAGGAGCAACATCAAGAGGATGCCAGCGGCCAACAGACTCCAAGCACTCAGTTGATCTTCAGCGGTGATTCGCTGGGACAGCTCGCTTAGAAACTGAGGATCTCCCTCTAAATTGAGGATCACCAGCTCACTGTTGGCGCGCATTTTCCTGTAGAAGAGAGCTGCCATAATCCCAAAGATCAGCCCTCCTGAGAGGGCCATAAAGAGCGCATGGCGGAGCTGAAAGCTGCGCTCCAGGATGAGATTACGCAGGCGACGTTTGGGACGTGCTTTGGATATTTCTTTCATGATTATTTGCGCCGGCTCAGATATGTAGAGAGGCTCTCTTCAGCGGCGGGGATAAGAGCATCAAGGCAGGCCCCGATATATGCCTTAACAGTTGCTGGTTTGGCAGGGGATTCAACCTCTACCTCTCCCTTCTGTCCCCCGCGTCCCAGGATGGTGTTTTTCTTTAGGTCGATAAAGGAGAGCGCCAGAGCGCAGCGTACGGTGACCGGTTGAGCGCTCTGAGACCAAGTCGCGCGGATCTTAAAACGCAGGCCTCTCTGTTTCTTCCTGCGTCGCAGCAGCTTCAGCTCAGCCCGCTCCGCCAAACGAGCCCTGAGATCATGCTCAATCTTCGCGCTCCGCTCTGGAGAACGGCTGGAGATCTCCAAGAACACAGGGACAGGGGCGCGTTGACATCCTCCTCCCAGCCGCTTGATGGCTCTCTTTGCTGTTCGCCTCACGAGGGAATCTTCATCCCGACGCAGACGACAGAGCGCGGAGAGACTCTTGCGGGCTTGGGCGCGACCCAGGCCCTCAGCGCTGGCTGCTCGGATAAAAGGATGCGGATCCTCCAAAGCGATCAGGAGTGCTTCCATTGCGCCTCTGTCTCTGCGCTTTGAAAGCTTTTGAGCGGCTCTAAGCCGCAGTTTGTGGTTCTCGCTCTGGAGCAGGTGTTTGATCAGAGGATCAGGAGAGAGGAGGAGGAGGGCGAAGAGGAGGCTATATTTCACAAACAAAACCTAGAAATTGTGTGGGCTCAGCTTGGCTCAAATTCGCCACGATATTTTTATCGTGGGACAGGAGAATTGGAGCGTCAAGCCCTTGAATTCTGAACCAAGATAAAATTAGGGAGTGGGCATCTGAAGATCTGAATGCTAACCTCCATCGGTTCGAGGGGAGCCTTTACGTGATGAACTGTCCTCACTGCCAAAACCTGATTCCTGAAGGCTCCAATTTTTGTGGCCATTGTGGGAAACGCTTGGATGCTGAACCAAGGCAAGAGCCTATCTCTGAAGCTGTTGTAGTCCTTGGAGAATCTCTCAACTCAAGTCTTGCTCCCACCTTGGTCAACAGTCCAGGGGTCCCAAAGGAAGCCGCTGAGGAAACTCAACGACTGGAGAGCCTCGAGGTCGCTGAAGAGGCTCAACG
>CAYLJJ010000005.1:0-77849 GCA_964384025.1 uncultured Nannocystaceae bacterium | reverse complement strand
CCTGGAGAAGCTCAAGGCCGCTGAAGAGGCTCAACGCCTGGAGAAGCTCAAGGCCGCTGAAGAGGCTCAACGCCTGGAGAAGCTCAAGGCCACTAAAGAAGTGCGAGGACTGCTCCCTCCGAGAGAAAAGGGCGTTGAGGTTCAACAGCCCAAAGAGGCTGAAAAAGCTGAAGGCAGCTCTAAGGGCGGCTTTAGAGAGACGATGTGGTTTATGGATGCCCTGGACCCAGACTCTCTGAGCAATATCGACGACAATGATATCCGCGTTCGAGGGGAGAAGTTTGAGGATCGAGGAGATGAGGTGGACGTGGATATGCGCCGCCAGTTTTCCCTTAACGCGGGTCCAGTCAAACCCTCTCTCTCCAAAGCGAATTTGGATAACACCCTGGAGCACCGCTCCTATCAGAAGAAGCAGCCTTCAGGTCCCAATTTCCCGATGATCGCTCTTTTCGTACTGAGCTTGTTGGGTCTGGCCATATACCTCTTTACGAGTGGTTAGAGCTGGAGTCCCTGAGGAAACGATGCGCGCTCTGTTTCTCCTCTCTCTCCTGCTTTGGAGCTGTCGAGACAACCCCAGCGAGGTCTTGGAGCGTGCCAGTCAGGCAGCCGCAAAAGATGATCTTGTGGAGACCCAAAGCTGCTTTAGCGTTACCACCGTTCAGAGACTGGAGCGAGCTTGGCGACTGGAACAGCGGAGCCAGAGCGAAGGTTGGCAAGCCCTCGGAGAGAAGCTCACCTTCAGCGGCAACTCTCTGGAGATCGATACACAGCAGATCTACGGTGACTATGCTCAGATCATCGCCTCAGCCGGGGCGACAAAACGAGACTACTACCTCCGTAAAGAGGATGGGCGTTGGCGCATCGAGCTGGGCGCAGGGCCGCGCTTTCGTAAGTTGAAGGCCAAGATGTTGGCAGAAGCAGCTGAGAAAGAGAAGAAGTGAGCGCTCCTTAATCTCTAAGTACTGACCGCTCTAAAGCATCAAAGAAATTGGAGAGCTGAGCATGTTGGAGATCGTCGCCTGCGCCCTGTTGGGGGGGGCTGCCACTGCTGCCCTAAGCTTGGGGCTTCAGAAGCGTCAAGCACGACGCCTCTTAAAACAGCGGCAAGAGAGCAAGGCGGGGGCTCTCAGTCGCCTTGAAACGCAAGGAGCACAGCTCTTAGAGGAGGCAAAGTTCCATCTCCAACTCCAAGAAGAAGCTGAAGCCCTGGAGTTGGAGTCTGCGTTGGAGAGCTTAGAGAGTGAGGGGCAGCGCTTGGAACGTCGGGGTGCTGTATTAGAGCGCCGTCAAACACAGATGCAGAAGCGAGAGCAAGAGATTGAGAATCGTTTTCAGAGTCTCAAGCTTCAACGAGACCAGCTCAAAGGCTTACGTAGAGAGCTTTGGGATCTAGAGAGTTCCAGCCAACAAGTCTTGGAGCGGGTGGCGGGTCAGAGCCAAGCGGAGATGGCTGAGGAGTTGAGGTTGGGTCTGGAAGCGGAGGCTCTTCGCGTCAGTCAAAAGCGCGCTCAGGCTCTGGAGTTCTCTCATACTCTAAACTCTGAGCTTCAAGCTCAGCGCTTGATGGATCTGGCTTCGCAGCGCTACCGAGGGCCTCTAGAGGTGCAGCGCTTCAACTCCCAAGTCGCACTCCCCAAGAAGAAGCGTGTTCAAAAGCAGCTCTTTGACTCAGGGGTTCTTGAGGCGCTGCGGGAGGAGACTGGAGTGGAGTTTGTTCGGAGAGAACAGATGCTCTTTCTCTCTTGCCATGATGCTTTCCACCGAGAGCAGGCGCGGATGAGCTATTTGATGCTCCTGAAAGTGGGGCACTTTACTCTCCCTTTGAGTAGAAAGTTCCTGAGCAAGGCCCGCAAAGATCTCAACCGCGCAGCTCGCAAAGCGGGTCAACGCGCTCAACGAGTCTTGGGGATCAAGAAGCTACACCCCGATCTGAACTTCCAGGTCGGCAAGCTGATGTACCGTACGAGTTACAGTCAGAATCAGTGGCAGCACGCCATCGAAACCGCACGGATCTCAGGTTTGATGGCCAGCGAACTGGGCCTCTCTAGGGTCTTGGCTGAGAGAGCGGGGCTCCTTCATGACATCGGTAAGGTGCTTTGGGAGGAGACTGAGGCCTTGGGGAGCCACGCCCTAAGCGGTGCAGCTCTAGCTGAAGAGTGCGGAGAGGTGGATGAGGTGGTCAACGCCATCGCCGCTCACCATGGAGACGTAAAGCCCAGCTCTGGGATCGCTCACTTGGTAGCGGCTTCAGATGCTCTCAGTGGGGCTCGTCCTGGAGCCCGGCGAGAGACCCTAGAGGCTTACACCCAACGCGTCGAGGACCTCCAACGCATCTGTGATGGCTTCTCCAACATCAACCGCTCCTACGTGATCCAGGGGGGACGAGAGCTGCGCATTGAAGTTGATCCTCGACAGGTGAATGACACCGGCGTTGAGGAGCTTTCTACTCAGGTCGCTCAGCTCGTCGAGGAGGAGTGCAGCTACCCTGGGCAGATCAAGGTGGTGGTTATCCGTGAGCGCAGGAGCTTCAGCATCGCTCACTGAGCTTCGTTAAGATCCCCTCCGACAACGCCCTCCATCACAGTAGAAGCGGCTGGAGGAGCTTCGGCTGGGATCATCACAGCGGGAGAGCCCCTCGCAGCTCTCATTATCTTGGCAAGGGACCGGCTGACACTCTCCATACTCGAGCAAACAGAAATCATAGGTTCCCGGACAGGATTGATTTGAGCAGCCCTCTACACAGAGCGGTCCCTCAACTGAGAGAGACTCCCAGGCGGTACAAGGGGGCTGCTTGATGAAGCCTCTGATGGGAGCCCGCTTTAAGCTTGCTAAGGTCTCAGAGCTGAGATGACCATCCAACTCCAAGGGCTCTTCTGGGTGATTCAAGTTCCAAAGCAACTGAAAAGCATAGGTGGCGCTCGAACTGAGGTCCTCTCCCTCGGGATAGAGCCAAGCCTCCAACTCTTGAATCGCTTGAAAGCCTGCCTCCTCTAAAGCTCCTTCCAAAAGAGCGTCAAGATCTAGGAGAGCTACAGCCCGACCGCTCAGAAAGTGACTTTCCCAAGGAGGCAGCTCCTCTCCTGGACAACCCAACTGGCTCTGCACCTGGTGACGAAAAAGGCTAAAGGCCGGTCCTCGGAAAGCCCATTCCAGATCCAGGCGCCGGTTGAGATCTTGAGCGATCTCCAGGAGCGCGCGCTGGGTTTGAGCCTCAATCCACTCCAGTTTAGGCGGAGCTGAGATCCCCAAGCAGCCCGGCTCTGAACAGAGGCTCAGACGCTCCATCACCTGGGGACGGCCACAGCGCATCACCTCCGCCAGCTGCTCTGAAAGCCCCTCTATCAGTTTGATGGGGATCTCACAGCCTCGCCAAGAGGCTTGAGCGAGGGAGGGTCCTCGCAGCTCTGGGAGCGCGATGGGAGGGGCATCACAGAGGGCTTGAGAGAAGCCCTCCAAAGGGGCAGCGCTGAGGGCAGCCTCGGTAGCGGAGTCGAACTCCCCGCTGAGCCCCAATGGCTCCTCAGGTCGGTTTAGATTCCAGAGCGCTTGAAAGGCCAAAAGAGAGAGGGTCGCCATCCCCTCATCTTCAGCCAGCCGATAGTCATAGTGGGGTCGATCATTGGGGAGGTTGTTCTCCCAACCATGCTTGCGCATCAGCATCTCCCAGGCAGTGCTCTCATCGAGATCAAGGGAGAGGCCATTTTGATGGTTGGAGAGTCCTGGGGGAGCGGCGAAGTCGCAGCCCTTAAGGGTCCAAAGATAGAAGAGATGCTGGAGGGCCACATCTCGATAAGCCCAACGAATCACCAGGGTCTCAGGTCGCTCCTCAGCGGCAGCCAGCAGGTCATCCACCGCTCGCCCTTGGATGATCGGCATACGGATGGGGTCAAGCATCTGCCAGTCTCCACTGGGGATCTCCGAGAGCGCCCCTGGACGTAGACAGTTGATCGCTTCAAAGAGCTGTTGGGAGAGGCCATCCAGCAGCTCTGGTGGGGTCTCATCCCCATCGCTAAAGCAGGTCCGTCCTGCATAACTTCCCAGGCTCTCTTCAGGTCTCAGTGCCCCGCTCCCTCCTCCATCGCCCAAACCCTGATCTTGCGTATCTCCGCTCTCCACACCCTGATCCTCTCTGTTGGGGGCTTGCTGAGCGTGGTTGGGGGCTTCAGACAGCCCCTCCTCTCCACAAGCTAGAGAGAGCAGGAGAGGGCAGAGAGAGAGGATCTTCATCTTTCTCCTCGTTTGGACTGTTTGGAAGCAGAGTCTAAAGCAAAAGCAAAGCTGAAGTCTCCCAAAGTTCTCTAAGAGATCGAGCTTGAGGATTGATCGCCTTCTCTGGCTGATGTATCCCAGATGAAGCCCAGGATCGTGGCATGAGAGGGATATATGAAGATCAATCTTTGGTGGATATTCGCTCTGGGGCTCTTCGCCTTGATGGCCTGCGAGGAGGGGCGTACAGCCTTCATCGCCAAGGGGCGTAAGGCTCTACAGGCTCAAAAGTATGACGAAGCGCTCAAGAACTTCGACAAGGCGATCGCCTTGGACCCTGATGACTACTCGGCTCTTTGGGGCAAAGCCCAGGTATATAAACGTGGAGCTCAACTTGAGAAAGAGGCGGATATCCTCAATGCGCTGTTCAGCAACCCGAAGCACGCCAGACGCAAAGGGGTGCTCAAGCCTGCCTTGGAGGAGAACTACCGTCGTCAAGCTGAAGCCTGTGTAGAGCAAGATGAAAAGAAGGCTGAGGAGTTCCTACGCAAAGCGATCGAGATGAACAAGCGCAGTGAGGCTCACAGTACCCTCGCGCGGCTCCTGGATCAGCGGGGCGATAAGGCGCTCAGTGAGGCGAAATTCTCTGAAGCTCTCAAGACTTTCAAGGCTACCCTAAAGTTGAGGATCCCCAAAAAGATGAGAGCTGCGTTGAAGGGAAAGATCGAGAGCACAGAGTTTATGGCTTTTAAGATGGACTCCTTTGGCCCCCGCTTTCAGAAGATCAAGCAGGAGCTGATCGAGGCGGGTCAATACAACCCCAAGAGCAAGAACTTGATCGTAGAGGCGATTGTTGAGGTGGAGGGGAAGCCCAAAGAGCCTGACTATGAGAGCCGTGCAGAGAACGCGGGTCTCGTGATGGTAGCTGAACTCCTCGCCCAACTCAGTTGGCGCCTCGCGGATAAGCCTCGCCCCGAGCACGCCTTTGTCTTCTATGGCAATGATCATGTGAAGATCCTGGAGAAGGGTTTTACAGAGGATAAGAAGCCCGCTAAGTACCGCTTTAAGATCGCCATTCCTCTAGACGCTGCGGTCATCCAGGTTCAGAAGATCGATAAAGGTGAGTTCAAGATCCGCAAGCCGGTCGAGCCTGCGGAAGAGACCAAGGAGAAAAAAGAGAAGAAGAAGGGAAAGTAGAGAAGTTTAGGGAGAACGCTGTGACTCTTGATCCCAAAAAAATGCAGGGGGAGGTGATTTTCTTGAGGGGAGCGGGCCAGGCCTCAGGGGCGGGGATCAGAGAAGCTTGATGGTGGGCTTCAGGCTATATGTCCCGTTGCCCTTCTCCACGACTGACTCTGCCGCGTCAAAGTCCAGCTTGATGGCGGTCTCCTCCCCAGGGACGATGCTGAAATTCCCCACGATCTTGATCTTGCCTGAGGGCATCTCCATCTCATGCTCTTCTCCCCCGATGGTCAGCTTGGGGGGGGTGGTTTCAGAGACCCACAACCGGATTTGAGTCACCTTGCCCTCTACAAGATCCAGCTCGCCGATGAAGCTGGGGTTGTCCTTGAGGGTCAGGAGATCAAAAGTGACCTCCTCCTTGAGGATGGCGCGCCAACCTGACTTCTCAGGATCATCGCTCTGATCAGCGGCCTCTTCATCCCCAGCCGCCTGCTCCCCCGACTTATCAGCAGGCACGAAGTGAACAGAGATCTCTGAGATGGTGACCTCCACCTTCTCCGCCTCTACAGGGGCGTCTTGGAGACTCACCGAGAGGGTCCCGGTTTCAGGACCGCTGTCATCATCGTCATTGCAACCAAAGCTCAAAGTTGTGGCGAGCAGGAAGAGGGCGCTGTATTTCAACATCTTAGGAGCCTCTCGTTTCTCCCTCTGCGAGGAGAACTGTGTGCCAAAGGTTTGGAATCCTGGGATAGATACTAGAAAAATGCCATCCTGATATCCAACAAAACTAAATTTCTTAGAAAATATCCAGAGGGATCTCAGCGGCGACTCTCCGCAGAGGATGAGGATGGATCTTCACCCTCAAGCATCGGTGATGGCCTTGAGGTTGAGTGGATGCGGTTACTGAGGCGCTGGGCCCTCAGCGGCAGCCTCTGACGCTGTAGCTGTCGATGAGCTCCTGAGAGATATCTCGAAACTCAAAGTGGACTGTGGCTGCTGATGCTTGGATGAAGAGGGCGCCGTAGCTGTCGCGGTGGCGGGCCTGAGACTCGGGGATGGGCTCCCCGAAGAGGTGGCGGCTCTTGCCACCGAGTCCTGAGATGAGCAAAGGAATGCCCTCTACCTCTAAGCGCTCATAGAGGTGCTCATGGCCTGCCAAGATGAAGTCAGCCCCCCAGGCGGCGAAGGGCCAGCGCATCCAATCAGAGCCTCCACCGCTGCGTGCTGCTGAGGTGTAGGGGGGGTGATGTAGGACGACGATGCGCAGGCAGGCATCTGAGGCCCCCAGGGCGCTTTGGAGCCAATCCGCTTGAGCTGAGCCCAGATCAACCCCATCGGGCTCGCGAGGATCGGAGTTCAAGACAAAGAGGTGTATGAGACCGAGGCGGACCTCGTAGTAGCGCTCATTCCCGGGGAGGTTGAAGTAGTCCAGGTAGGGTTGCCCCAGATCTGTGTCTAAATCAGCGTTGCCCAGGGCAGGCCAGAAGCGGTTGTGTAGAGCCCCCAGCCCGTAGCTCCCTTGGTAACCTCCGATATAAGCGGAGAAGTACTGGCCGATGTTGTCATCAATGCGCTCGGCTAGGCCGTCGTCGTAGTTGTTGTCGCCTGTGGTCACAATGAAGTCGACCCCCACCGACTCAATGAGGGCGGCAACGAGGGCTGCAGCATTCCCCGCCTCACCGTAGTCACCGATCACCGCAAAGTGAACCTGATCAGGCGGGGGCACGCAAAGATCCAAGCTGGGCTCCCGGCCATAGTCCGCGCCGTTCTGGCTCCCACAGAGGAGTCCGGGGCTGCAGTGGCTGTCCCCATCGCAGTCCCCCTCCCCCTCAAGGCAGGGGCAGTCATCAGCGCAGTAGCCCCACAGGGTGCTGTAGCAGCCAGCAGGGCGGCAGATGTCGATGTCTGAGGAGAGGCCGTAACGGAGACCCTCGTCAGAGGCGCAGACCAAGCTTGGCTCACAGTGGCTGTCCAGATCACAGTCCCCTTGACCCGCAGCGCAGGGGCAGGCCGCGCTGCAGTAGTCATAGGACCCCAAGATCCCAGGATCGCAGCCGGCATCACAGGAGCCCCCCAGATCCACCCCTCGCTCGTCACCGCTGAGGCGCCCATCCTCACAGTGGGGAGGCCAGCAGAGGTCCATCCCACGGGGCAGGCCAAAGCGGGGCCCATTTTTGACGCCACAGATGAGGCCAGGGCCGCAGTCTGCGTCGCTGTCACAGTCTCCCTCTCCAAGAGGGCAGGGGCAGGCCGCGCTGCAATGGTCATAGTCTCCGGGCGCGCTGCCTGAACAGGCGTCACAACCTCCTCCGAGATCCAAGCCGGTCTCATCTACATTCTGGACGCCATCCTCACAGTGAGCGGGCCAGCAGACATCCAGATGAGGGGACAAGCCAAAGCGCGCACCCTTGCCTCGGCCGCAGACCAGCTCGCCCAGGCAGTGGCTGTCCAGGTCACAGTCCCCTTCACCCCTGAGGCAGTCCCCCGAGTTGCAGTAGTCCCAATCCCCAAGCTGCCCGCCGAGGGCCTTGCTCAGCCCAGCTCGGCGCTGCCCAGAGTTTGCCTCTTCGCCAGCGGACATACACCCGGTCGAGGCGAGACTCAGACAAAAATAAATCAGGCTGCGTTTGAACATATCCCCCTCCCCTTGAGAGACCCCTGAGTTTTGAACCCTGACTCATCAAGCTCGCTCTTCACCCCCTCGAGCGGTTCAGCGTTCTCCCTGACGAGTTCTACAGCTCGGGCACCCCTGCCGCTTGTTCTCCACTGGGGTGTTTGTAAGGAGGTAGGCAAAAGCACGAGACCCTGAGAAGATGAAGTTTCCAGACAGCAAAAACTCAGGGTGTTCTCGTGCTTGAAAAAGAGAAAGTAGAGAGGTTCAGACATCTACATAGAGATGCGAACGTCCAGCCCCCAGCTTCTCGACGATGATCCTCGCGTCGATGCGCTCTTTGAGGGCCTCCACATGGCTGATGATGCCCACCTGAGTGCCCTCTCCCTGAAGCGCCTCCAGCGCCTGCATCGCTATATTCAAGGTCTCTGCATCCAGGGTCCCAAAGCCCTCATCCAGCAGGAGCGTCTCCATCGGCATACGTAAGGTACGAAAATCAGCCAGGGAGAGCGCCAGAGCCAAAGATACCAGGAAAAACTCTCCTCCTGAGAGGGTGCTGATGGGACGTTCGGCTCCCGCCTGATGGCCGTCTGAGATCACAAAGTTGAGGCGCAGCTCTCCCTCATCATCTCGATCGGGGCGCAAGCTGTAGCGGGGCTCTAAGCGTTCCAAGTGACGGTTGGCTTTGGCGATCAGCTCCTGGAGGTTCAGGACCTGGGCAAAGCGCTTAAAGCGATCCCCGTCTCTCACTCCGATAAGGCTATGGAGGCGATCTCGCTGCTCAAACTCCTGCTGTGCTTCGCTGTGCTCGATCAGGAGCGCCTCATGAGCTTGGCGCCCCTCCTCCTGCTGCTTGAGTTGGCTGCGGAGGATCAAGAGCCGCTCTCCCAAGCTCTCTAGGCTCTCCTCTTCTGCGGCGATCATCGTCGCCAGATCCTCAAGGCTATAGCGATCATCTTGGATCGGGGCCTCCAGCAGACAGCGCTCAAGGGCCTCCTGAGCTTGCTCTTTACGTGCCCGCGCAGCTGTTCGCTCGTCGTAGAGGCGCTGCTTCTCCTCCTTGAGATGCTCTCTCGTTTGGGGGCTCAGGCGCTGAGCCAGCAGCAGCTCTTCATCGAAGATCTTCAGGGCCTCCAACAACCCTCGCAGCTCCCGTTCTCGCTTTTCTTGGGCTGGCTCCAGCTTCTCCAATTGAAACAGCAGGCTCTCCTGTTGAGCTTGGACCCGCAGCTCAAGCTCTCGCTCAGCGCTCAGCTGCTCCTCCCGCTCCTCTCGTTGACGACGCGCTCGCTGACAGTTCGCCTGGAGTTGAGCCTCTAGAACCTCTAGATCACCTGAGAGCCCGCGCTCAAGCTGTTCTCTGACCCGCTTGGCTCTAAGCCGACACTCTTCAAGGGCCTCCTCAAGCTCTCCCCTTCGACGCTCTAGGCTCAGACGCTCTTGGCGCTGTTCAACCAGACGCTGCTCTGCCTGTTGAAGCTGAGCCTGAGCCCGTTGATGGGCGCTCTCTTCTAACTTTAAGAGGCTCACCTTCGCCTGAGCCTCCAGCAGCGCCTCAGCTCTCTGAGCCCTTAGACCCAGCTCAGCGAGGCGCTGCTGAAACATCTCCTGCCCTCGCTTCAGCTCCTCTTGATCCCGCAGACGGCTCTCTTGACAAGCTCCCAGACGAGCGCGGGCTGCGCTCAACTCCAACTCTCCCTTATGTCCCTGCTCTTTAAGAGCAGCTTGCTCCGCTTGGCCCCATTTCAATTCCAGCTCTAAGCCTCGTCGCTCTTTGAGGCCCTGCTCCAGAGCCTCAAGCTCTCTCTGAGCCTGATTCAAGCGCTCCTGAGCAGCGATAGAGCGAGCTTGGATCTCTTCTAGTTGAGCGTTATGCGCGAGCCCGACTGCTTCTAGAGCCTGCTTAAGGCTCTCCTGAGCCAGACGCAGGCGCTCTTTAGAGCGCCGCGCCAGCGCCTTATGCGCGTTAAGCTGCCCCTTAAGCTGAGCTTGAGTCTGGCTTAGGTTCCTGAGCTGCAGCTCAAGCAGTTTCTGCCTCTTCCCCTCCTGATGCTGCTCTTGTCTCAGCGCTAAGAGTCGCTGTTTGCGCTCCTCCTCCTCCCGCTCATTTGATCTCAGGAGGGGGTGCTCAAGGCCACCACAGAGGGGGCAGGGCTCCCCCTCTTGGAGCTGCTCACGTTGCTTGGAGAGAGAGAGAATCAGCTCCAAATCTCGACAACGCTGCTCCATCTCCAAGAGAGCCTCGCGTCGCTCACGCTCCTCCTCTTCCAGAGGAGCTTGCTCTCCAAGCAGCGTAAGCAGCTCTCTTTGAAGGTTCTGCTCGCTGCGCGCCTCAACGCTCTGTTCACTCTCTAAGCGAAGGAGAGCGATCTTGAGGTGGTCTGTCTTCTGGAGTTGATGGATCAAACGCTCCTCTCGGCGAAGCTCCTCGCTCAGCTCTGCGGCGCGGGCTTCCGGCTCAACCCCAACGCTCAGGAAGCTTCTCAAGTTCTGTGAGCAGCGTTCATAGGCCCCTTGAAGGGGACGCAACTGAATCTCTAGTCCCCTCAGGCTCTCTAGGCGACCACGCTGCCCTCCCTGAAGGCTCCGCAGCGCCTGAGTCTCCCGTTGGATCCGCGCCTCCAGCTCCTGAAGCCTCTGCTCACGTTCCAGCAGCTCGTGCCAGCGCCGCTGTAGATTGGGCAGCTCATCTCGGAGCGCTTGAGCGCTTTGAAGCCCTCGTAGGCGCTTCTCACGTTGCTCTCCTCGCCGTCGCTCTCCTTCAAGCCCTTCCTCTTCAAGAGACTCCAGGCGCTGAGCTTGAGAGTGAGCTGCTTGACAGCGACTGAGAGCCTCCTCTGCATGACCCAGCTCCTCCTGGCTTCGCGCCCAACTTTGACGCAGTGCTCGCGCTTTATGCAGCTCTGGGAGCTGCTCCGCTTGCCGCGCCTCAGCTTCCTCTTGCTTCTCTCTGGCCTCTCTCAGCGCAACGCGCTTGGCTTCAACCTCTACGTGCAGACGCGCATGTTCCTGCTCAAGCTCTGGGAGGCGTCGCTGAGCTTCGGTTACTTGGCTGCGTCCTTGAATGCAGCGCTCTAGGGAGGCGACCGCTTCCATGAGGTTGTTGTCTCGCGCCAAGCGTTCAAAGTCAGCCTGGCGTTTGGTGTAGGCATCCTCTCGCCCCTGAGCTTCTCGTGTAGCCATCTGAAGCTCTGCCTGACGAGACTCCAATCCACGACGAGATTCCAACTGAAGGCTCAGGCGTCTCCGCTCCGCCTGAGCTGCTTCTAGACGGGGGCTCAGCTCTGCCTCTTCCTTGAACAGAGCCTCCTCGTCAGGTGCTGAAAGCAGAGAGACTGACTTCAGGCGTAAAGAGAGGTTCTGAGCGCGACGCTCAGCCAGGCGCTTAAGAAGAGCTGCTCGCCGCCCCAACTCTTTATATAGAGAGGTATCGGTGAGCCGCTCTAGGATCGCCGCGCGCTCATCCTCTGTAGCTCTCAAGAAGGCAGCGAAGTCTCCCTGAGCCAGGAGCACAGAGCGTCTAAAATCTTCTACGGTGAGGCCATCTAGGATCTGATCGAAGAAGGGACCATAAACTTTACGCTGCTTACTTGAGCAAAGGATCTCCCAAGCATCTCTCTCCAGGCTCAAACGAGAGAGTGAGCGTTGAACACCTTGCAGTTTCCCATCAGGCTTCTTTCGTGCTCGATGGACAGACCATTTGGCCTTATAGCGTAGGCGTTGGCCGTTGGAGTCGATCTTACTGAAGATCAGCTCTGCTGAGCAGCGCGCGGTCCCCCTGGACATTACATGGCGACTGTCAGTATTGGGCTTGCCCCGCTCCAGCATCAAGCGAGGAGTAACTCCAAAGAGCGCCAAGCTTACGGCGTCCATCACCGTAGATTTCCCTGATCCGGTAGGGCCCTGGATGAGAAAGAGGGGGGGCTGTCCCAGTGCCCCCTCCAGATCGATGCTGTGCGCTCCATAAAGTGAGTTGAGGTTCTCGATTCCGATCTGGTGCAGCTTCATCTCTCACCCTCTTTCCAGCTGCGCTCATGATCCCCAAGGCGCTCCTCGCTCATCTCCAACACCTCCAGGAAGTTCATCCTCAGCTCCTCATCGATCTCAACTTGACGGCTCAGGCAGAGGCGCTCAAAGACCTCTTCGGGGCAGATCTCTCGCAGCGGGGGTGCATCCTCCAGGGCATCCGCCTCAGGCTTAAGGCGTCGCTGCCGTACATCGACGATCCGAGGCCCCCCGCCCCCCTCCTCTAGAGCAGAGAGCAGCTTCTGGCGCAGAGAGATCTCATAGCGATCGACCTCCACTTCAACGAAGACCAGGGGGGTGAGCTGCTCATCAGACCATTCGATGGCGAGCACCTGCTTAAGCACCTCGTAGAAGCTGCCTTTGAGCTCATGAATCTGCCGAAAGCAGGGTACGGAGATGGTGCGTACCTGAGCCTCCCCCTCGATCTCTACCTGAAGCAAGCTCCGGGGGCTACGAGACTCCACGCGGCTATAGGCGATAGGAGAGCCGCTGTACCAAGCGGGGCTGTCGGGCAGGTGCTGACAGCGATGGATATGTCCCAGAGCGACATAACAATATCGAGGATCAAAAATCTCCCGAGAGAGACCCCCAACGCGACTGGATTGATGTACAGGGACGACGCTGTCTCCTGGCTCTGGCTCAACGCAGCTCAGGTGTCCAGAGGCCAGCAGAGGGAGACCTGGCCAACGCGCCTCCGCTTCATCAGCCAGCTCCCTATAGAGCTGGCTAAAGCGAGCCTCAAGCGCCTTCAGGATCTCTCCTGGAGAGAGATCTGCGGTGCGAATGCCCAAGCGATATTCATGTATAAAGGGCAGAGCGGCGACCACTCCAACAATCTCCCCTGCTCGCTTGATGGGCAGAAGAGAACGAGAGAGTTCTGAGAGATCGGGAGAGCCCAGGACCTGTACATCTATGGCTGCCAGGATATCTTGAGGGGCCTCGAGGCGCTTGGGGGAGTCGTGGGTTCCGCTCAGGATTATCACCTGCCCCAACTTAGAGCGCGCGACCTCGGCTAGAAAGCGAAAATAGAGGCGTTGAGCTTCAGCAGAAGGCTGCCCGCTGTCGAAGATATCCCCAGCGATGATCAATAGATCCACAGGCTCTTCTCTCAGGAATCTCACCAGCCACTCTAAAAAGAGGGCCTGTTCATCCTGGCGAGAGACGCCCTGCATAGAGGCGCCCAGATGCCAATCTGCGGTATGAAGGATACGGAGCATTCACTCTCCAAAGCGCTCAAAATATTGAAGCCCCAGAAAGCGCGAACAGAAAAAAACTGCAAGAGTTCTCAAGAAATCCATGTTCTTAATCCTTCCAGGCTGGCGTCATAAACTGGGTCATGCTACGGAGAATGCCTGATTTGGAGGGCTGAGTGATGAAGAGATACCTCTATTTCCTTTGGATTTTTACTGCGTGTGGTCTCTCGGCCTGTGGTGAAGAGGAGGCTGATGATGGTCTCAGCGAAGCTCAAGGAGAGTTGGTGAGCTATGGGTTGGGCAGGCAGGGAAGAGGAGTTCAAGGCTTGGGGAGGATGGGAACTCAGGAGGAGTTTACAGGTCTGGGGCGCTTAAGCTCAGTTGAGGGCCTCAACAGCTTTGGAGGGGGGCTGAATCCAAGAGGTCGGGGAGAGAGAGGCGGTTTGGGCGGGATGAGAGATGAGGTGGGAGGACTGGGTGCTGAAAATGATAATGGAGGAGAGATAACCGAAAATAATAATATTGAGAGGATCTGCGGCCTTCTTTGCGATAAAATTACTACATGTGGCTTCCAGGATCCCGACTGCGAGATAGGCTGCGTCAGCGTGCTTGATTTTGAAGAGGATCAAGATTTAATTGAGTGCGGTCTCAGTGCAAGCTGCAGTGGGCTTGATGTTTGTTTTGAAAAATTCAATGAGTCTCGCGTTTCAGACGACGTCGTCGTCGAATCTGAACCTGCTGACCAATGTTTTCATGCTTGTGATCGTATAGAAGGATGTTTTGGCTTAAGACCAGATTGCGTTCGGCAATGCCAAAGTGATATTGATGGAACCCGGATGTCTGCCTGCGTCATAGAAAGCAGTTGTGAACAAATACCGGAATGTTTTTGAGACTAAGGGGTGAAAATGAAAAAGATCTTGATGATTATCGTCAGCCTGGGCTTGAGTTTTTCACAGGTTCAAGCTCAAAAAACAGCTGAGAACTACACCAAGAAGATCAGAGGGGGCAACGGCGCCCTTATGTTCTCCATGGGTGGCCTGATGAGCAGCACCCCAGGGCTCTTGGATGGCCTGGGTATCGGGGGGCGCTATATGCTCAGCTCTGGGATGGCTGTCAGGGGAGGGTTTGGGCTCAATAACAACACCAACGAGTGGGATCCTAAGAGAGAGGGTGCTGACAGGACCAAGGATGAGAGCAACCGTTTTGGTGTGGAGGGGGGAGTGGAGATACTCCTCTTCAAGCGCACAAATCTGCTTCTCTATACGGGCGGGCTGGCCATCATAGGCATGGAATCTACTGATCCTGAAGGAGATGATAACGACACTGACAGCAGCTCCATCACCGCTTCTGGGATTTTGGGGGTCAGCTGGTTTCTGACCCATAACGTGAGCGCAGGAGCTGAGTACCGTTTGGGCATACAGATGGATAGTGAGGAGACAGATGCGGGAGATCGCAGCATCACCACCTATGGTGTGGGTGCTGCTTCTATCTTAATGAGTTTCTGGTTCTGAACCCGCCTTTGTTATGAAAGGCAACTGTATTCGGCTCCTCAAGGATGGCGTCGAGGTCTTCCCTGCCATGCTCTCAGCGATCCGCCAAGCGGAGCATGAGATCCTCTTGGAGATGTACTGGTTCGCTGATGATCGTTTGGGCCGACGTTTCGCTGAGGCTCTGAGTGAGCGGGCTCAGGCTGGGCTCAAGGTCTTGATCATCTATGACGCCTTTGGCTCTTTGAAGAGCAGCGCAGCGCACTGGGAAGGTCTGCGCCAAGCGGGCTGCCAGATTTATGAGTATCATCCATTTTTCCCTTTGAGGCTCAAACGCTTAGGTCTTCGTGATCACCGCAAGCTCTTGGTCATCGATGGACGCCATGGTTTTACGGGGGGGCTCAATCTGGGGAATCAGTGGGCTCCTGAGGAGGAAGGAGGTGGAGGTTGGCGTGATGATGCGCTCTCCATCGAGGGTCCCGTTGTAGGGCAGATGCGTGAGATCTTCCTGCACACTTGGGAGCGGCGAGGCAGGCGTTGGTTTCGGAACCATCCCAGCCCAAGACCCCTCAACAGGCCCCGGCTGCGGCTCCTCGCCAACCACTTTCGGGCGCGACGAAGCATCCGTAATGCATATATCATCGCTTTTCAGGAGGCGCTGCGATCCATCTGCGTCAGCAACGCTTATTTTCTCCCTGATCGCCTGCTCCGAAGGAGCTTGATCAACGCCGCCAAGCGGGGGGTCCATGTCAGGATCCTGCTCCCTGGTCGCTCTGATGTTCGCTTGGTGCAGCTCGCCGGGCAGCATCTCTACAGTAGATTGCTTAAGGCTGGGGTGGAGATCTATCACTATACAGGCCGCAATCTACACAGCAAGAGCGCTGTGGTGGATCGGCGCTGGTCCACTCTAGGCTCTTTTAACTTGGACTATCGCTCCTGGCTCTACAATCTGGAGATCAACGTCGCCATCGAGGACCGCTACATCGGACGTCAGATGGAGGCTCGCTTTGAAGAGGACTTGGGACGGGCAGAACAAGTTAAGCTGGAGCCCTGGCGCTGCCGCTCTTGGTGGATCAAGATGATGGAGTGGTTCGCTTGGAAGCTGAGGCGTTGGCTTTAACTACCCGGTTCAAAGCTGATCATCGCCTTCTTAAGATCCCCTTCCAGCGGGCTGAAGCGTTCGTAGGATCCCGCCACTTCCAGCAAGATCACCCGTTCCCCTACCACAAAGAGGGTCTCACTCATCACCCAATCTTCAGCGCCGTGGGGCAGCAGAAAGTCCAGGGTACAGCCAGAGAGCTTCTTGCGGGTCTCAAAGCAGCGCGGCTCCGCTTTGAGCGCATAGCCTCGCTTCTCCAAATGCCCCTTCATGGCATCTACCCAGAAGCTTAACCCCGCCACTGGATAGTTTTTCACCTCGCGGGCACGCAGGATCACACCATCAGCGGTGATCCAGTGAAACTTTCCCTCCTCATAGCGCTTAAAGGCTTCGGGGGCCTCTATCTGATAGTTAGGGCCGCAGGCGGAGAGCAGAAATAGGCTGATCCAGAGGCTGCGCTTAAGCATCACTGCACCTCCTGAAATTCAGATATAAAGCGATCGAGGCCCACGCTGTTTAACCACTGGAATGGGGAGCGGACGTAGATCAGCTTCTTTCGTTGATGATAGTTAAAGCGGATGTTGACCGCAGCATGACTGGCTCGGGAACGCAGCACCCGGAGTTGGCCCTTGATCTGCTCCATCTCCTGGACAAGTTGACGCATATTGCGCTCGATCTCCAAAGTCGCCATCAGGTTAGAGCCATCGAAAAACTCTCGCAGCTTAACAAAGATGCCCTGCTTGGAGCGTAGACGCCCCTCCTGCTTAGCTAGGCCCTCTGTGAGATCAGCGCGAGAGATGGTCTTCTCCAACAGTAGCCCCTGCTCTCCCACGTAACGGAGGAAGCTGCTGAGGTGTTGAGGGGGGACTTTGATCTGGAGGGAATGGTCGGTCACCTGGGTGTGATGCCCTCCCAGAGAGGCGGCCTTATCCATCAGGAGCTTACGTACTTTGGCGGGATGAACCACTTTCAGAAGGACCTTAGCCTCCAGGGCGGTCTGACGTTGCTCTCCGGCCCAAGCGGTAGCCACCAGGAGCAGGGACAATAGGCTGAGTTTAACGCTCATCATCACTCTCACTTGATCTTAAAGCTGGAGAGGGACTGGATCACCGCGTCTCCACGCTCTGTCCAGGCGGTCTCGTTGGGGAAGTGAGCCTCAATAAGGAAGAGCTGCTCCCCTTGAGTCTGTACAGCCAAGAGGTAGTAGCGGGGGCGAAGATCCTTGCTGCGATACACCCGCCAGATGAGTCCGGCGCTCTCGCCCTCTTTGAGGCTCTCCTCATCTCGACCGCTCATCTCATGTTGGATTGCCCGAGCCCAAAACGACCCATCTCCCTTGGGATCGTTCTTCAATTTGGCACCACGCAGGGTGCTGGTATCTGCAGCTCGGGCGCGGAAGAGATCATCATCTTCAAAGAGCACAAAGCCTTTAGGCAGCTTAAGGCTAAAGTCTCCCTTGCCCTCCTTAAGGCTGGCGTAGTGGGCTTGAAGATTGCGAATCCACTGGAAGGGGGAGCGATGCTGCCGCGCACGAGAACCTTGGACGACAGGTTGAAGCTGGACGGTGATGGTGGAGAAGTCGGCCAGCTGTCGCAGGGTGTTGAGGGTCGATTCGATGGTCTCGATCTGCTCACTGAGGCGCTTGATCTCCTGTAGAATGCGCAGACGCTGCTGTACCTCCTTGACCTGCTCCAGCAAGACAAGCAGGCGCTCACGGGCCTGTTTGGAGACCGCCAAGCGAGCGCTTAGATCGGTATAACGGGCGCTGACATCCACCGAGTTGATCGAGTGGTTGAGGACCTCTCCCAAACCGGAGAACTCCTCCATCGCAGCCTCAAAGTGTTCAGAGGGAACACGAACCACGATCACCTGCTTGGTCAGAGACTGGATATAGCCCCCCTTTGCTTCGATCCAAGCGGTGATGGAGTCCACGGTCTCCAACATCCGACGTACTCGTAGGCTGAGGTAGCCGGAGTAGACCACCATCGCTGGGCTGGCTTTCTGCCTCTTAGCGCGCTGAGGGCTGGGCTTTTTCTTGATCTGTTCGCGAGGTTCTTGGCGGCTCAAGGAGCCTCGCTTGGGGGAAGACCGAACCTTGGCTGAGGCCAGCATCCGCTCAGCTGGAGCTGCCTCATCCGCCACCATGAGCATATTGTCTTCTGAGTCTCGCTCATAGAAGACCTGACCTGGAGCAGGGGGGGGGGCAGGGGCTGCGCCTCCCTGGATGCCGACCCGATCAGGCATAGAATATCGAGGCGAGGACCCTCCACAGGCGCTCAAGAGGAGGGGTAAGAGCAGGAATCTATATCGCATGGTTTTCTCCCTGTGGACGAGCCATCTTTGATCTCCCTTGCTTGAAGATCTCAGCTGAGGGCCAAAAAATGTCAAGGCGCTACGCAAAAGAGGGAATTTGGATCCATATGGGGGACTTGGCAGAGTGCTTAAACTGGAGTAGCTGTGTGAGATGAAGAGTTTGCATATCAGCTTCGCTCTGTTGCTCCTGGGCTGTACGGTCAAGATGAGCGTGGATGGTGAAGCCTGGGACAGCCAAGTTGAGAGTCAGGTTCCAACTCCTCAGCCTGATCGAGGAGCCTCTCCTGAACGACCAGATACTCAGGGGAGCAGGGACAGCGGAGCGCTCTGGGATCAAGGGCAAGATCTGAGTTCCTTTGAAGATCTTCGGTTTGAACCTGATTTTCAGGCCCTAAGAGATCAAAGAGTTGCCCCAGATTCTCCTCCTGTCCCCGATGTTCGCCCTATCCCAGATGTTCGCCCTATCCCAGATGTTCGTCCCATCCCAGATGTTCGCCCTATCCCCGATGTTCGTCCCATCCCAGACGTTGAGCTTCCCCACGGTTGTCTCTCTGAGCGTTGGAGCCTGAATATCCAGGGACAGGCACGAGATGTTCGCTTTGAGGTCCCGCAAGGGGTTGGCGGTGGAGCGACCCTGGTCATCGCTCTTCATGGCAATGGAGACAACCCAGATGATTTCTGTGCCTGGAGTCAGATCTGTGGCTTCGTGCTCTCGCGAGGGGCTGTAGTAGCGACCCCAGCGGGGCGGATGAGACAGATCGAGATCCCTGCGGTTGGAGGCGCTCTTCAGGCGATCTGGGACGCTTACAATGAGGATGACAATGAAGATCTAGAGCTGATCGATGCCATCATCGCTCAGGGACAAGCTCGCTGTGCTGTTGGTGATGTTCAAATTTGGGGACACTCCCAGGGAGGCTTCCTCGCTTTTAGTGCGGGATTGGCGCGTGGAGAGAGCGTGGATGGGGTGATGGTCAGCGCGGCTACAGAGTCGATCCCTGGTTGGCCTTGGCGAGAGCGTCGTCCTCTCCCCTACTTCATCCAGATCGGTGAGTTGGACTCCAATGCAGGAGCCGCTCAGGAGTCTGCTCAGCGTTTAGAACAAGCCGACTATCCAGTTCACTTTGAGTTGCTGGAGGGGGTAGGCCATCGAGGCTATGCAGGTCAGGCCCTCAACCCTGCGATCTGGGAGTTTTTAAACAGTCACTGAAAAAACCTCTTTGGGAGCGAGAGGCTGTAACCCAAAGAGGGCTGGGCTGTGTCCAAGGAGACGCTCAATTCAGAGAGAGTAATGTTTCAGGACACCATGACCATCACGGCGCCTGCCCAGGTTCAGAGCCAGGAGGCTCGGTTCAGAGAGTTCCTTAGGGAGCACCAAGCCCAGGCGATTTCGATGGCTTGGCGCCTATTGGGGGAGGATCGTGCTGCAGCCGAAGATCTGGCTCAAGAGGCTTTTGTTCGAGCCTGGAAGGCTCTACCCCGCTTTCGAGGAGAGGCTTCGCTCTCCACTTGGTTCTATCGTATCCTCATCCGACAAGTTCAGAACCGCCGCCGTTGGAGCGCTGTTCGTCGTCGAGGGCGAGCCTTTATAGCTCGCCCTGAGCCCAGCCGCCCTCCGCTGCCCGATCCTGGGCTCCAAGCGCGCATCTTAGAGGCGATCGATCAGCTCTCTCGAGGCCAGCGAGAGGCCTTTGTGTTGATCTATATGGAGGGGCTCAATGTGGCTCAATCGGCTGAGATCTTGGGGAAGGCGGAGGGGACCCTCAAGAGCCACCTGAGCCGTGCTCTTAAATCCCTGCGCAAAAGCTTGGCTGATCTAAAGGAGCTGTCATGAAGGAACAGAAGTTTTTAGAGAGCCTCAAAAAGCACTCTGCGCCTCCTCTCCAAAGCCCAGAGGCGCGGATGGATTTTGAGCGGAGGGTGATCTCCAGGCTGGATACGCCCCCTAAAAAACGGCCCCTGCTCTGGTTGGGAGGCTTGTTGAGCACCAGCGCCCTTCTGTCCCTGGCCCTTTTGGGAGAAGCGCCCAGATCGACAGAGCAAGATTGGGGTCTGAAGGGCTGGGTTCAAAGCGACTGGGCCAGCCCTCTCATTTTGGCGGAGTTGAATCCAGAGGAGCCTGAGAATGACTGGTTAGACGATTGGGCTTCTCTCAACGAGCCACAAGAAGCTCAAGAGTCCCCCAGAGAAACTCTTTTTGAAGGGGAAGAGGAGATCTTCCCCGCAGATTATCTGATGTTGGCGCTCCTCTGGGAGCCCATAGAGGAGGAAGAATGAGGAGTCTATTTATCGCCGCTGCGCTCTTGCTGGCGCTCCCTGTGCAAGCTGAGCCTCCCTGGGGTCCAGGTGAAGGTCGTAGAGGCCCTGGACATTGGGAAGGCCAGGCTCAGGGTAGAGGGATGGGTCCCATGAGTAAGGGGATTCGCCCTGAGATGCTGGATCGCATCGCCAAGCGCTTGGAGTTGGACGAGGCAACTCGTGAAGAGCTTAAGAAGATGGCCTTTGCCTCTGAAGCTCAGGGGATCCGCTTGAACGCTGAAGTAAAGATCGCGCGCCTGAAGCTACGCCAGCTCTTTGGGGGAGAGGGCCTGCCCAATAGAGGTGAGGTGATGAAGAGCTTGGAGCTCCTCAGCAAGTCAGAGGTGGCGCTCAAGAAGCATCGCGTGGGCCTGATGCTGGATCTGATGTCCAAGCTGAGCCCCACTCAACGTAAAGCGCTCAAAGAGATGCGAGGAGAGTTCAGAGGACAGGGTCGTCATCGCCGAGAACGGAGGAGGGAGCGTCGTCAGAGGAGGCTCTTGGAGCCTCCACCTCCTCCAGGTCCTCCACCTCCTCCAGGTCCTCCCCCCCCTCCTCAAACTCCCTAGCCTCCTCTCCAAAGTGAAAGCAGAAGCCCCCTCGCTCATCTAGGCCGATGTCCAGATACTCAGGCAGCGGCCCGATCGCCATCTGCTCTAAGATCGCCGTGGAGATCTGGGGCAACAAACTGCCCGCGATGATGTGATCAACGTTACGAGCCCCCGTCTCTACCTCAGTGCAACGATCCGCGATGGCGCGCACAACTTTAGGATCCAGGCCCAGCTTCATCTTGTGGCTCTCCATCAAACGATCCGCCAGATGTCCCAGCTTAAGACGGGTGATGCTTTGCATCACACCGGGGCTGATGGGGAGGAAGGGGACGATGTTCATTCGCGCCAGGAGGGCGGGCTTAAAGTGCGCGCTGAGGATCGGACGGATCTTCTTGATGAGGGACTCCGCCGGGGGTCGTCGCCCACGCGCGCACTGCTTCATGATCAGCTCTGAGCCCAGGTTTACGGTAAGGAAGATCACTGTGTTCTTAAAGTCGATGACCCGACCCTCTCCATCTGCCAAGGTCCCCTTGTCAAAGACTTGGTAGAAGAGGTTGAGCACCTCGGAGTTGGCCTTCTCCGCTTCATCGAGGAGAACAACAGAGTAGGGGCGCTGTCGCACCGCCTCAGTGAGCACTCCACCCTGACCATAGCCAACATAACCAGGAGGAGAGCCGATCAGCCGGGAGACGGTGTGCTTTTCTTGGAACTCCGACATATTGACCGTGGTGAGGAAGCGATCTCCACCAAAGAGAAGATCAGCGACTCCCAAACCTGTCTCTGTCTTACCCACGCCGCTGGGGCCAACAAAGAGAAAGACCCCCAGCGGTGTCTTGGGGTCCTTAAGGCCCGCCTTAGCAGCTCGAATCCCCTCACCGACCATCTGGAGGACCTGCTCCTGCCCCTTGATGCGCTCCCCCAAGCGCTCCTCAAAATCCAGGAGCGCGCGGGCCTGATCCTTGACCATGCGCCCCAGGGGGATCCCGGTCCAATCACTCACCACTTGGGCGATGATCTCTGGAGTAACCTCAACGCTAACAAGGCCCTCCTTGCCCTGTAGCTCTTTGAGATGTCGAAGCAGGACCCTGACCTTCCCCTGAAGCTTCTCCAGTTGCTCTAAATCGGGCGACTCCTCTGCCTCTTTATAAGCCCAAAGCGCTTCACGAGCCTTGATCACTGCCTGAGCAGCCTCCTGCTCTCGCTCCCAAAGCTTCTGAAGGCGGCTTCGCTCCCTATCTGCCTCGGCGATGAGGTCCTCCAGCTCAGCGATACGGCCCTCGACAGGAGAGGCACAGCTCTCCAGATCGCGGCGCAAAACCTCCAGCTCTCGATCATGGGTCTGAATCAGGCGTTCACACTCCTCCAGGAGGGCAGGCTTAGCGCTCAGCGCCACCTTGACTCGAGCGCCCCCAGTGTCGATGAGATCAACCCCCTTATCGGGTTGGAGACGACCTGAGATATAGCGCGATCCCAACTCCGCCGCGGCCACCAGAGCATCATCCCGGATGATCACCTGATGAGCGACCTCAAAGCGACTGCGCAGCCCTCGCAGCATCACCACGGTCTCCTCGATGTTGGGCTCCTCCAGTTTTACCAACTGAAAACGTCGAGAGAGGGCTGCGTCCTTCTCAAAATATTTCTTATATTCAGACCAAGTGGTGGCGGCGATGGTACGCAGTTCACCTCGGGCCAGGGCGGGCTTGAGCAGGTTGGCCGCATCACTGCCCCCCTCGCTCCCTCCTGCACCGATGAGAGTGTGCGCCTCATCGATAAAGAGCACGATCGGCTTGGGCGAGGCTTTGACCTCATCGATCACCTGCTTGAGCCGAGCCTCAAACTCTCCCTTGATGCCTGCTCCCGCTTGAAGAAGCCCTAGATCCAGGCAGATGATCTCCACCTCCAGCAGCAGCTCGGGTACATCTTCCTCAGCGATGCGCAGCGCGAGGCCCTCGGCCAGCGCGGTCTTGCCCACTCCTGCTTCACCCACGATGATGGGGTTGTTCTTACGACGCCGAGCGAGGATATCGATCATCTGGCGGATCTCCCGATCACGCCCAAAGACAGGATCGATCTGCTCCTCACGGGCTCGTTGGGTAAAGTTCTGGGTGTAAAGCCCCAGCGCGCTGCCCTCACCTGACCAGTCCTGCGTCTGTAGCTCTCCCTCAGTACCCTCCTCCAGCCCACCGGCTCGACGACTGATCTTGGGAGACTCTGAAGAGCCTCTCAAAATGTCGTGGAAGTGGAGCCGCAGCTCTTCCTTAGAGAGAGAATCGAGGAAATCTATATAGTCACCTGTGACATAGCGCCCAGGGTTCTCCAGCAGCGCCAAGAGCAGGAAGCCTGAGCGCACTTCAGTGGTTCTAAAATCAACTGAAGTGATCATCCAGGCGCGACTGATCCAACTCATCAAGAAGGGAGAAAATACTGGACGACCTGTATTCCCCCGCTTCATCTTCTCAAGTGAGCGCTGAAGCCCCCCCTTAAGGCGCTCGGGATCGCGGCCGAAGTAGAGGACCGCCTGAAGCAGATCAGCGCTCTGATCCTCCAAGAGTACCAAGAGCAGGTGCTCTAGCGTGACTTCATAATGTTTGCGGTTGACACAGAGGCTCGCTGCGACCTCTAGGTTGCGTTTACAAACAGGGTTGAGGAGGCCGATGAGCGCCTTTAGATCGAGGTTGGACATGGACTCTCAGCAAGAAATCGTTGTGCGTCGAGGCTAAAGGATGGCTCGTCGAAAGGGACAGTATTTTTCTGTGAGCCTCCAGAACAGCTCCTCAGAAGAGCTGACAAACTCTTAGAGATCGTCTCGCTGGATCCTGTGATCGTTCAGTTTGTAGATAGGATAAGCTCAAGACGATCTTGAGTGCTCTCCTGGACCAAAATGAAATAGCTTCCTGCGTTGAGGGATAGATTTTCGATGCGTCCCTCCTGAGCGGTAACACAGATTAATTCACTCTCGGAATCTTGACAATCTGCTTGGACTGAAATTATTGCACCTAGGTGCGCTCCATTTACATCAATATTTATAGAAGATGGCTCAAAAAGTTCGAACATGGCGACAAATGAATCAGCTTCTGCAGAACCACAGCTTGGATGGAACACCTGTGTTCCAATACTCGGATTTATGATGAGTGGTTGACCAATTTGGATTTCTTCGGCCTGAACACATCTTTGTTCAAGAGGATTCTCGCTCGAATTAACTTGAAAGGAAAGTTCGTATGTTCCTGCATCTCCATATATATGAATATAGTAAGCCCTTTCCGACAAAGAATCGAAGCTGCCTGATTCTTGCAGTATAAGTTCACCGAACTCATCAAATACTTCAAGATTTGGTAACGGCTCTGAAATTTCGACGGTCGCACGAGTGCCCGGGGCAAGTCGCGCTTGGAACCAATCATGATCTCCTTCACATAGAGAGATATTGTAACTCCCTGTTGATATAAAGCTGGCTTGTTGTTGGTTGTTATTTCCGTGAGGACCCTCTAGTTCGTCTGGAATACAGCTATCTTGTGAAATAGTGCGTAAGTCCAAACTATATGGTATTGAATAACCATTTTGTCCCGCAACCACCAAAGCCCAATTTCGCATCTCTTGAGCCGGAGGAATTATAAGACGTTCTACTGATCCGAATTCATCGCTGACCATAATTGTATCAAGAGTAGCTGGAGATTGGATCTCCATTAACAAATCTACATATGGATCATGACGAAGAGTAATGGAGAGACCCTCACCTCCTGGAATCTCGATATTATAAACATCTATGTCTCCATCACACAATATTAGGTCAGTATAAGCTCTAGTCTGAAGTGTTGGATTTTCAAGAAGATCCAAAGTATCAAATTCACAAATTCCTGTTCTGCATTCAGAGTTTAAACAATGGCGCTCACCGGGACAATCATCATCGACTTGACAACCTCTTACGAGATGACAACGCCCATAATTACAACTTTCAGAATTTGTACAATCGCTATCATGGATACATGAAACACAACTGCCTTGGTCACAAAACCCCAGACCTTCAGGGCAATCTGCGCTATCAGAACAGGGAGCATCTAAGACACAGGCACCAAGAGGAGTACAAACTTGTGGAACTGGACAAGGTTGCTCTTGGCTACAAAAAGTTACAATTGAGTCTTCACATGCTCGGTTGACGCAAAGAAACGGGCATTCATCATGAGTCTGACATCCAAGATCTATACAAGTAAGATTTTCACACACACGTAAACCAAGACAATCTTCATCGTCTAGACAATTTATCGGTTCTTGACAACGTTGATTATCACAGATCTGAGCGCCTGGACAACTTAGAGGCTCGCAAGGTGGATGACATCCATCTAGGTTGCATAAACTATCACCTGGACAGTCTTCATCCTCGTCACAATGAGCAGGCAATATATCCATCGTAAGCTCAAGCCTGCCAGACATTTGGCTATGATTAGCGATAACGTACCAATCACCAGCCTCAAGTCGATGTTCCTGGTTAAGAAGACCACATAATTCTTCACCACCACAATCTCTCATAAATGAGAAATCAATATCATCTCTTTCAGTAGAACTAAATGACAAATGGCTGTCTTCATCAAGATGAATCTTAAATATTTCGTCGGAGGTGTTATTAAAAGCACACTGTGTGTCGAAATGTGTAAGATTTTCTCTTCTTGGGAATTCAATTGATTGATTTACTGCCAAGGCTGGAGCAGCATCACACGCCTGTTCTCTTCCACTCTCACTAAGTCCAATGTTAGACCGGAGTACCAGCTCCATAGTCTGATTTCCAACTATTTTAACATAATATATTCCTCCAGCGAGGATATCGGTCTCAATTTGTTCTCCTTGAGCGACAATTTCTTCCTCTTCGTTTAAGATTGTTATATCTATTTGTCCCTCACCAATAATTTCAGGGACTATCTGAAGATGAGATCCAATAGGCAGATTTAGTTTCAACCAGTCCTGATCTTCTTCGCACAAACGTAAGAAATGATCAGAAAGATCAACCGGAGTGGCGTTAAGAACATAATCATTACCTGTTGGACCTTCAAACCCATCAGATGGACAATAGTCAATCTTCTTGATATCCAATGAATATTCAACTGGTTGACCTAAGCGACCTTTGACATTAATTTCAATTTCTCTTGTGATGTTTTCTGATGGGAGAATGCCGATTTTTTCTATTCCCACTGCATAGCTGCTCTTTATTGGAGGAGTAGAGCCAGCGAGTAGTTCAAGAGTAAGTTCCTCGCTAGGATCATATATCAGAGTAACTTCTAAACCTTCTCCCTCCTCTAAAACTAGAAAAAACCGATCTTCTTCACCATCACATAATACTAGATCTGAATAGGTCCTGTCCATCAGTATGGGATGAGAATTGTCTTCGAAACGATCATTTATACATGGTTCTGAGAATGAACATGAATTATTAAGGCAGGTTTGTAGACCTGGGCAATCTTCATCAAATTCGCATTCACCAAACGGCATACAACGTCCATTTATACAACTTTCAGACTGATAGCAATCAGAATCAACTCTGCAAGATCGACAAACTCCTTGGGAACAAACGGGGCGAGCCTCAGGACAGTCCTGGTCAACAGAGCATGGCCCAGGGGTTAAACATACTTGTCCGGTACAAATTTGTCCAGCAGAACATTCTTCAGAACAGGTAGGTTCGATAGGCAACATACAAAGGCGATCAACACAACTTTCAGATTCTATACATTCTCCATGCCGTTCACATTGAGGCGCGACGCATTGTCCTCCTGCGCAGATTCGTCCTGTTAAGCAAACATCATCTCGACGACAATGGTTTGGCTCTTGACAATGTCCATCGTCATCACAGGACTGTCCTGGTGAACAATCGACATCTTGAGAACATGGTTCTTGGCAAATATTAATCTCACATACTCGTTCTCCTAGGCAATCAGAATCAACGTCACAATTCTCTCCCTCTTGGCATAGACCCTCGTCACAATACTGTGTCCCAGGACATGGATGATCAAGATCGCAACTTTCAATACAGATGTTTTCAATACAGAGTCGGTTTTGATCACAATCTTCAGCAATAAAACACTGTAATGGTTCAGGACAATGCCCGCTGATCACATCGCATTCACGCGTACCTTCACAATCTGAATTGTTAGCACACGCATCGCTGCATGTGCTAGACTGGCATACACGAGTTCCGAAACAGTCTAAATCATCAAAACACTCTTCAGCTTCTCGACAAATTCCAGATTCATCACAGGTTTGGTTTCCATGGCATGGATTCTCCCCGTTACACTGGTCGATACAAGTCTCATTATAACATACACGCCCAGTGTTACAATCATTATCAGATAAACATCTTTCTGCTTCGGGACAAATTCCAGTCTCGATTTGACAACTACGGCTTCCAGGACAGTCAGAGTTCTCTGAGCAAAGATCGATGCAATCGTTCCTGATACATACACGATCAAATAAACAATCATCTGAATTTTGGCACAGTTCTGGTTCTTGGCATAAACCATCTTCCCGACAAATTTGAGCGCCACTGCAAGGATTTTCTGGATTGCATGCACCAATACAGATGTTTTGTAGACAAACCCGCCCAAAATCACAATCTTGTTCACCTAAACATATCTGAGCTTCAGGGCAGAGACCCTCTACACAGAGGCGTGAACCGGGACAGTCGCTATCTTCGAAACATAACTCTTGGCAATTTCCACTGATACAACGACGGAATTCAAAGCAATCAATATCATCTTCGCAAAGTTCAGGTTCATGGCATCCTCCATCATCACCACAAATTTGCGATCCTGGACAGGGAGCTCCAGATCCACAAGAATTAATACATCTTTCATCAAGGCAAAATCGACCAATATCGCAGTCTAAATCTGTCTGACAGAATTCAGCTTCAGGACAGAATCCATCCAAACAGATTCGTTCTCCAGGACAATCTGAATTGGTAGTACAACGTTCCTGGCATAATTCATTGATGCAGATGCGTGTATTCAAGCAATCTTCATTGGAGCGACAATTGCTCGATTCAACACAAGCTCCACTCTCCATACAGATCATATTTCCAGGACAAGGCTGTGACTCACCACAGGACTCCAAATCACACTCTTCTGGAAAGCGGGGCTCACAGCTCCCTTCAACATCACAGCAGTCTGGCATCTCTTCGCAACGGTGGGAATCTGGATGGCAGCCCCGGTTTTCTCCTTGAGGTCCAGCCGAGCAAGGGTTGTCGAGCCGACAGCCTTGAAAACATTCGCCCTCTTGGCAATATTGCTCTGGAGCGCACTCTTCATCTTCCTCACAGGGTTCTGGACTTTGGCAAAGATGATCCAGACAACGCTCCCCCAAGGCACAACCTTGGTGATTCCGACAACCCTCAACGCAGAGCCCCTCATCACACCAGTGACTCTCTGGACAGTCCTCGTCGTTGAGACAGCTACCAACATCCACAACCTCAAACTCTGACTGAGCATCGCCTGTGTCAAAGATCGAGGCACTGTCCATCTGAGGGCCCGTATCAGGCTCCTTTAGATCGATTTGCGAATCTTGGGGAGAGACAACATCTTTAGCATCCGTACTCTCCCCATCATCACAAGCCAGAGAGAACAGCAGGAGCGTTGTCCATAACCATGCCGTGCGCATTGTATTTTTCAATTTGTCGCTTTCCTCGTCGTGTTTCAGCACCTTCGGAAACTCCGCTGACACAGCTAAAATATCTACAAAAATTCTAATCAAGCTGATTGTTTCTTAAGAAAAAAACGCAGTAATTCAAGCAAGTTAAACGATTTTCACCAATTTCAATTCACACCTTACAAGTTGGTAATTGAAAATACAAGCTCAGCGAGCTATATCTTTAGTTCAAGACTACAGGGAGACTAAAACTGTGAGAACCTTCCTCTATTTTTGGTTCAATTTCCAGTTGGCCTTTGCTGCCCCTGCTCTCATCCAACAACAGGGTGTATTGATTGGCGAAAATGGGCTCCCTCAAGAAGGCCCTGCTCAGCTTCGTTTCAGCTTCTATCGCGAAGCAGAGGGTGGGGCACCCATCTGGTTTGAAGAGCAGAACCTTGATCTTCAAGGAGGTCGATACTCTGTTGTTTTGGGCGCGCTCTCTCCTTTAGAGGGGATTTTTGATGGGGCTCCCCTCTATCTATCGATCTCTGTTGATGGAGGTCCAGAGCTGCTTCCCCGACACCCCACCTTGAGTGTCCCCTATGCTCTCTCCGCCAGCGATGTCACCGGAGATATTCATCCTCGTACAGTTTGGGTAGGGCAACAGATGGTAATAGATGAAGGGGGCAACTGGGTGGGGCCAGCCATCCTTGATGGCCAAGATGGTTATGATACACCCGAAGCTTTAATGATCGCTCTTCGCTCTGTGGATGGAACAGGCTCCGAGCTGGATGCTGATCATCTAGATGGTATGAACAGCTCAGATTTTATTATTGGTGCTGAACAAGTACGAAATGCTTTGATACAGGTCGATGGTGCAGGTTCATCTCTCGATGCTGACTTTCTTGATGGTGTCGATAGTTCTGATTTTCTCAAAGTTGATGAGATGATGGATCAGGTAAGAGGACAAGACGGAGCAGGCTCAGGGCTTGATGCTGATCGTCTAGATGGTTTAGATAGCACATCGTTTGTCCGCGATGCAAACTCACTAAAAATCTTACTCCTTGATGTTGATGGTTCTGGTTCAGGTCTTGATGCTGACAGATTAGATGGTATCGACAGTTCTGAACTATTTAGTATACAAGACCCAGATATTTCCACAAGAATTCTAAACATGATCATGGGAATTGATGGAGATGGCTCAGGTCTTGATGCGGACCAGATAGATGGTTTACATGCCAGCAAATTTATGCGTACAGATGTTAATACAGGAACCTCTGGTCAATTAAATGTCGGCGGAACCCTCTATACACACGATATTATAGTCGAAAATGGGTCTAAAATCGGCATTGGAATTGATAACCCTCAAGCAGATCTCCATGTTAATGGAGGGATTATAGCCCAGACAGTACAAGCTGATACAATACGTGCAGATAAGTTGATTTTAAACCCATTAGCGCTTCCTCCTGATGGAGCTGTTGCCGGTACTGTTTATTTTGATCAAGTTATGGGACTTAGAGTTTTTGACGGAGCTGAATGGAATGGGACATTTCAAGGATCCACAAAATCATGCCTGACCATACTTGAAACAGGCATGTCACATGGTAGTGACATTTACCAAATAGACCCTGATGGAGAAGGAGGCCTTAATCCATTTGATGTTTACTGTGATATGACAACAGATGGAGGAGGTTGGACTCTAATTGAATATCTGACAACAGATGATGAAGGTCTCTGGAACGGTTATGCTGCTGTATTTTCAGATCAGGTGCGCGGTCTCTTTGGCCAAGGAAGCTATAAAATTAATGGTTTATCCTTGCTAGAGGATGCTGTTCACATAAGATATGCAACTCCTAGCGAACATCAAATTAACCCGCATCGTGATGATTGGGCTAAAGACTATAAGTGCACACTTGATGATGCTGTAAAAAATAAGCTTACAGCACCTGGATCTTCAAACCAGGTTCCGGCAAACATTACCTGTCATAACATAAAAACATCTGAAATTGCCGCAAATCCACATCTAATAAATTATCAGTCTTGGAGCGGATGTTGGACGGGACCTAGACTTTGGATTGGTTCAAGCGCAAATGGACCAAGTTACCATGGAGATTATTGCAATGACTGCATTGTTACATGGAAATGTGACAATGGAACAGTAGGAGTTCATACCGGTCCTTCAAATACAAACAATGATACAGCGTCTTTCTGGATCCGATGAAAAACAAACTCAGTTTGCATTCTTATTTCACTTCCGTGAAAAGTTGCATGATTTTAGGAGTAGATCAGTGAGACGCTTCCTTATCAGCCTCCTTGTTCTCCTTTGGAGTACTTCCAGCCTTGCGCTCCCTGAAACATTTAGCCATGAGGGTTTGCTCATGGACGCTCAGGGATTTCCTTTAGATGGAGCATTTCAACTTCGTTTCAGCCTCTATGCGCAGGCTGAAGGTGGAGAAGCTCTATGGTTTGAAGAGCATGTTCTTCAAATTCAGGACGGTTATTATTCAGCTGAACTGGGAGCTAATATACCCTTTGGAATCACGCTGGAAGGTGAACCTCGCTTTCTAGGAATTTCTATAGATGGAGGGGTTGAACTCTCTCCACGTTTTCAGTTGACCAGCGTTCCCTATGCGCTCGTCGCAGAAGATGTGTCGGGAGATATTCAAGTTCGCAGTTTGAGCATTGGAGGGCAAACAGTCATAAACTCTGAGGGGAATTGGATCGGGGCTCCGTTCCAAGGTGGTGTTGACGGAGTACCCTACACCACTCCGGAGCAAGTCCTCTTGGCTTTGAGAGAGGTTGATGGCCCAGGCTCCGCTTTGGATGCAGATCTCTTAGATGGTCATGACAGCAGTGAGTTTATAAAAGATGGTGAGCAACTTATCGATCTTCTACTCGGGATTGATGGAACAGGAAGCGGTCTTGACCTTGATCGTATTGATGGCTATGACAGCAGCGCATTTTTCGAAAATGCAGCTGATATTTTTTCACTTCTTCTCGATCTAGATGGAACAGGAAGTAGCCTAGATGCAGACCTTCTAGGTGGGCATGATAGCAGCGAATTTATCAGTACTGGTGAACAAGCAATCTCTTTATTAATCACTGTTGATGGTGCAAACAGTGATATAGATGTCGACCGCCTTGATGGATATGACGGAGCAACATTTTTAAGGAACAATCAAAATGAATCAGACCGTGTTTTAGGAACACTCCATGGAAAATCTGGTGATGGTTCTGGGTTAGACGCCGACTTTGTTGATGGAATAGAACCGAGTCAGTTTATGAGAACTGATCAAGATACAAGCACTTCAGGGGATGTTACTGTCGGAGGTGCGCTGAGATCTAAAAATATAATTGTTCCATTAGAAAACAAGGTTGGGGTTGGCATTAACCAGCCAGGAGCTGAAGCCGATATTAATGGCACAGCAATAGCCGATTTGGTAGAGGCTGAAACTGTATATACAGATAAAATAGCAATGAATCCACAACGAGCTATTCCTGAAGCTCCTGAAGAAGGAACGATATATTTTAGCGACTATTATAGGCAGCTTCATGTTTATAGAGGTGGTACATGGAATCTCGTTGCTGGTCGAAAATGGAATCCAATAGATATGGATGGAGATGGGATTGTCAATGATCAGGATAATTGTCCTAATGCAAGAAATCCAAACCAAAATAATAGCGATGCCTTGATTGAAAATACTGACCTGCTTGTTGCGAGCAGTTCAGGTTCTCACAGTGATGGAAATAGTAATTTTTTGGATTTTTCAGATTCTGAAAGAGGAAGTTATTATGTTGGTAATCTAATTGATGGTTTAAAAACTGGAGATGCTGGCAGTTTTTGGATGAAAAGTCTTAATGGATCTGTCCTAACTGTGAAACTACCTAACTATCGCCAAGTTACAGGTGTTACCCTGAACAATAACAATGGATTTAATAGCGCTTCTGATTATGAGGTTTTCTATTCTCCAAATAGTTCTGATGGATTTGATGGTGATTGGCTTAATATAGCGAATGGGCATATCGCTCATAATGAAGAGGATAATATTAGTTTTATAAAACCAGTACATACACAATACCTGAAAATACGGTTAGGAAAAACAGCTGGAAGTTATCTAACTCTTGCTGAGATAGAGTTGCATGTAAATACTGACGAAGTAGGTGATGCCTGTGATTTATGCCGATATATAGGCAACCCAGAACAGACAAAGAGTAATAATGAAGTACTTTATCCTCCATTCGAAACTGATCCGTTAAATGGAGATGATTGCCTTGATTTAGATGATGATCAAATCGCAGATTTAGAAGATAATTGTCCAAATGTATTTAACCCAAACCAAGAAAATAGCGATGGTATCATAAAAAGTATGAATTTGATGGTCGCATCTAGTTCAGGCTCACACAGCGATGGGAATAACAGTTTCTTTGACTATACTGATTCAATTAGAGGCAGTTATTATGTAGGTAATTTAATGGATGGATCAAAAGCGGCTGGAACAGATTCTTTCTGGATGAAAAGCATAAGCAGTTCGACACTAACAGTAAAACTGCCTGGCCAAAGAAGAATAAATGGTGTTAGACTCAACAATAACAATGGATTCAACAGTGAATCAGACTATCAGATATTTTACTCGCGCAATACTTCAGATGGATTTGATGGGGACTGGATTGAGCTAAAAACAGGTCATATCGGATTAAATCAAGAGATTGATGTAATGTTTGCTAAGCCAATTCATACAGAATACTTGCGCATTCAGCTAGGAAAAACTGTTGGAAGTTATTTAACTTTGAATGAGATTGAAATTATTTCAGATTCCGATCAAATTGGTGACGCCTGTGATATATGCTGGTTTGTAGGAGATCAGGCTCAAGAATCCGTTGGAAATATCCCTCCTAAACCATTCAATGAAGATCCGTTGGTCGGAGTCGTTTGTGTAGATTCAGATATGGATGGCATATCCGATCTAGAGGACAATTGTCCAAATATTATTAATCCTAACCAAGAAAACAGTGATGCTCTGGTGGCGAGTACAGAACTTATGATCGCAGCCAGCTCAGGATCTCATAGTGATGGAAATAGTAGTTTTCTCAACTATCGTGATTCTCATCGTGGTAGCTATTATGTTGGAAATTTAGTTGATGGTTCAAAAATCAATGCAACAGATTCATTCTGGATGAAGAGCGTCAGTAGTTCAACGTTAACAGTGAAACTACCTCATGCTCAACAAGTAACCGGAGTTATTTTGAATAATGCCAATAGCTTTAGCTCTCAGTCTGATTATCAAATCTACTATTCTTTAAATACATCGGATGGATTTGATGGACGTTGGAATTTCATCGAAAGCGGGCATATCGGAGAAAATGAAGAAAAGAACTTGATCTTCGACCGTCCAATACATACCCAGTATCTAAAAATCCAACTTGGAAAAACGATTGGTAGCTATTTAACTCTCAATGAAATAGAGATACAAACCGAAACAGATATGGTTGGAGACTCCTGTGATGTATGCAGATATGTAGGAGATCCAAACCAAAATGACAGTGATAATAGTGCTCCAGCAATGCCGTTTAATCAAAATCCCCTTGCTGGAGATGTTTGTAATGATTCTGACAATGATGGTGTGATGGACTCAGAAGATAACTGTCCGAACACTCCTAATCATGATCAAGCTAATGACAATATTCCACTTAGATCTCTCAACCTTCTTGTATCAAGCGATGTTGGTTCTCATAGTGATGGAAACGCAAGTTTTTTAAATTACACAGATTCATACAGAGGCAGCTACTATGTAGGCAACCTAATGGATAATTCAAAAATCACAGCAACAGACTCTTTCTGGATGAAAAGTATTGATAATGCGATTCTCACTGTTAAGATGCCATCGATACGACAAGTCATTGGAATTAAGTTAGATAATCAC
This sequence comes from uncultured Nannocystaceae bacterium, assembly GCA_964384025.1. Classification (GTDB taxonomy): domain Bacteria; phylum Myxococcota_A; class Bradymonadia; order UBA7976; family UBA1532; genus CAYLJJ01. The sequence goes on along the minus strand of CAYLJJ010000005.1, from coordinate 43,363 downwards.
AACAGCTTTTCTTCTACTTCAAATTATCGTATTCAATACTCTATCGATACAACTGATGGATTCGATGGAGAATGGTTTGATTTATCCACAGGGAGTATTGGTATTGACGAAGCGATCAATATAGATTTTGATGAGCCTACTTATGCTCAATATCTTAAAATACACCTGGAAAAGACGGGGGGAAGCTACCTTACTCTCAACGAAATTGAGGTAAACACAATATCCAATATGGTTGGCAATGTATGTGATGACACTTTTGACTCAGATGGAGATATTATTGTTGATAAGGACGATAATTGTCCAACTATTCCAAATCAAGGCCAGGAGAACAGTGACTCTCTTCTTGAAAATTCCGATATATTAGTCGCAAGCACAGTCGGTTCTCATAGCGATGGAAATAATGGCTTTTTCGATCATACCGACTCAGAGAGAGGAAGTTATTATGTAGGTAATCTTGTTGATGGTTTGAAAACAGGCACTAACGATTCATTTTGGATGAAGAGTATTAATGGTGCTGTTCTCACAGTAAAACTTCCGAACAAACGACAAGTAACTGGAATAACATTAAATAATAACAATGGGTTTAGCAGCTCTTCCGATTACGAAATCTTTTATTCATCAAATACATCTGACGGGTTTGATGGTGAATGGAAGTATCTCTCCAACGGTAATATTGGACACAATGAAGAGGAGTCAATTGTTTTCACTCGACCTGTTCATACACAATATCTGAAAATACGCCTTGGAAAAACAGGTGGAAGCTATCTGACTCTGGCCGAAATAGAAATACAGTCTGGTTCCGATGGCTTTGGTGATGCTTGTGATATATGTTGGTATGTAGCCAATCCTGATCAATCCGACAGCGATGGAGATGCGCCTCAAGCACCATACCATGAAGATCCACTAGCTGGAGACGCCTGCATAGATACTGATACAGATGGCATACCTGACTCAGAAGACAACTGCCCAACTGTTGCTAATCAAGATCAATTAAACAGTGATTATGATATTAAGAGCATGAATCTGCTCGTTGCTTCAAGCTCTGGATCCCACAGTGATGGAAACAATGCTTTTTTCGATCATACGGATGCTACAAGAGGGAATTATTATGTAGGAAACATGTTAGATGGGTCTAAAACATCTGGTACTGATTCATTTTGGATGAAGAGTCTGAGCAGTTCAACTTTGACAGTTAAACTTCCTCAGTCAAAACTGATAAATGGCGTCCGACTGGATAATCATAATAGTTTCAACAGCGAATCTGATTATCAAATATTCTATTCTCTTAATACTTCGGATGGTTTTGATGGGGATTGGATTGAATTATCAACCGGACATATTGGAACCAATGTTGAAATTGATGTTATATTCCCTTACCCAGTTCACACAGAGTATTTGAGAATCCAACTAGGCAAAACTGCTGGAAGTTACTTGACTATGAATGAAATAGAAATAATCTCAGATTCTGACCTTGTTGGTGATGCTTGTGATATTTGCTGGCTTGTTGGCAATCAGAACCAAGAAATAGGTGGAAATGTTCCACCAATGCCATTTTTGGAAAACCCACTTGCTGGTACAGCTTGCTTAGATTCTGACCTGGACGGTTTAATCGATTCAGAAGACAATTGCCCAAATATTCACAATGCCAATCAGGAAAACAGTGATGCTTTAGTTCCAAGCACAGCACTTATGGTCGCTTCAAGCTCTGGATCTCACAGTGATGGGGCCAATAGTTTCTTCGATTATCGAGATTCTCATCGAGGAAACTATTATGTAGGCAATCTACTTGATGGCTCAAAGCTAGGAGCAACAGATTCTTTCTGGATGAAGAGTCTGAGCAGCTCAACTTTGACAGTTAAATTGCCTCATGCTCAACAAATAACTGGTCTTACTTTGAGTAATGCAAATAGTTTTAGTTCTCAAGCTGATTATCAAATCTTCTATTCTCCAGATACGCAGGATGGGTTTGATGGAAATTGGCATTTCTTAATAAGCGGACATATCGGAGATGGAGAGGAGAAAGATGTATTCTTTGATTCTCTGATATATGCTCAGTATCTTAAAATTCAGCTTGGAAAAACCGATGGTAGTTATCTAACTTTGAACGAAATAGAAGTGCAAACAGAGTCTGATTTAGTCGGAGATGCTTGTGATCTATGTAGGTATATTGGTGATCCAGATCAACTCGACAGTGATGGAAACGCACCGGGTATGCCATTTGAAGAAGATCCTCTAGCTGGTGATGTGTGCAACGATTCTGATGGTGATCACATCATGGATTTAAATGATAATTGCCCAGATATTCCGAACCAAGATCAGGCTAACGATAATATTCCACTTCGGACGCTTAATATACAAGTTGCAAGCAACCTTGGTTCTCACAGCGATGGGAATTCTGGTTTCTTTGACTATAAAGACTCTTACAGGGGAAATTATTATGTAGGCAATCTAATAGACGGCTCGAAACTGAGCGTTGCCGACTCATTTTGGATGAAGAGTGCGGATGAAGCAACATTAACCATCAAATTGCCATCGATACGTCAAGTTACAGGGCTGAATTTAGATAACCATAACAATTTTTCATCTACATCAAGTTATCGGATCGAGTATTCTACTGATACTTCTGATGGATTTGATGGAGAATGGATAGATATATTTGAAGGTAATATTGGTACTGATGAATCGATTCTCCTTGAGCTAGGTGAACCAGTCTATGCTCAATATCTTAAAATTCATCTTGTGAAGACTGGCGGTAGTTATCTAACCCTTAATGAAATTGAAGTCATCACAGTTTCCAACATGATTGGGAATGTTTGTGATAATACTTTCGATTCTGATGGCGATATCATCGTTGATAAAGATGACAACTGCCCTACAATATCGAATTTCGATCAACTAAATAGTGATGGTCCTCTCCAGAATACTGACCTACTTGTTGCCAGCAGCAGCGGATCTCATTCTGATGGAAATGATAGTTTCTTCGACTACACAGATTCAGAGAGAGGGAATTTTTATGTAGGTAACCTCATTGATGGTTTAAAATCAGGAGGAAACGAAACTCTTTGGATGAAGAGCCTTAATGGTACAGTTCTTACTGTAAAACTTCCAAATGCGCGCCAGATAACTGGCGTTACGTTGAATAACAACAATGGATTTAGTAGTACATCTGATTATGAGGTCTTCTATTCATCTAATACATCAGATGGTTTTGATGGGAAATGGGAAATTTTGGCTAATGGTCATATTGGGAACAATGAAGAAGAATCAATTGTCTTTTTGCACCCTGTACATACACAATATTTAAAAATACGCCTTGGAAAGACAGGTGGCAGTTATTTGACATTGACTGAGATAGAAATACAATCTGATTTTGATGAACTTGGTGACGCTTGCGATATATGCTGGTATGTTCCAAACCAAAATCAACAAGACAGTGATAATAACGCACCACAAGCACCATACTTACACGATCCACTGGCTGGAGATCATTGTAATGATGCCGATGGTGATCGCGTTCCAGATACAGAAGATAATTGTCCACAGGACTCAAATGCTGACCAGAATAATAGTGATTCTGAAATAAGAAGCATGAACCTTCTTGTTGCATCAAGTTCAGGGTCTCATAGTGATGGGAATAACGGATTCTTCGACCATACTGATTCCGTAAGGGGGAGTTATTATGTTGGGAATTTGATAGATGGTTCAAAATCAGCGGGAACTGACTCTTTCTGGATGAAGAGTCTCAGCAGTTCTACGTTGACGGTTAAGTTGCCTCATTTCCAGCAGATAACCGGAATTCGTTTAAATAATAACAATAGTTTTAGTAGCGAGTCTGACTACCAAGTGTTCTATTCTGCCGATACTTCAGATGGTTTCGATGGAAACTGGTTATTGCTCACTACCGGATACATTGGTATTAATCAAGAGATCAATGATATGTTTGCTGCGCCTATCCGTACAGAATATATAAAAATCCAACTTGGAAAGAGAGGCGGCAGTTATCTAACCTTAAATGAAATCGAAATAATCTCTGATTCCGATGATATTGGAGATGCATGTGATCTATGCTGGTATACAGGCAATCAGGGTCTAGAAATTGGCGGAGACATGCCACCAATGCCATTTTTAGAAAATCCTCTGGCTGGCATTGATTGTTTAGATTCAGATTCGGATGGAGTAAGTGACCGAGAAGACAATTGTCCGAACATCCCTAATCCAAATCAGGAAAACAACGATTCATTGATTCCAAGTATTGAACTTATGATCGCTTCTAGCTCAGGTTCTCATAGTGATGGAAGCACTGAGTTCTTCAGTTATCGTGACTCTCATCGAGGCAGCTATTATGTAGGTAACCTGCTTGATGGTTCAAAGATACGAGGAACAGATTCATTCTGGATGAAGAGCCTTAGTAGTTCAATGTTAACGCTTAAGTTTCCTCACGCTCAGCAAGTAACTGGAATGATATTGAATAATATCAATAGTTTCAGTTGCGAAGTTGACTATGAAATTTTCTACTCTACTGATAGCTCTGATGGTTATGATGGACATTGGTCCTTTATCACAGACGGTCATCTGGGAGATAGCAATGAGGATGATTTAACATTTGCCCATCCAATCAACGCACAATACTTCAAAATCTATCTTGGAAAAACGACAGGAAGTTACCTAACTTTGAACGAGATCCAAGTCAAAGTCGAACCGGATATGGTTGGAGATGCTTGTGATTTATGTAGATACTTAGGTAATCCAGACCAACTAGACAGTAATGGTGATGCTCCAAATATGCCATTCGAAACGGACCCTCTTGCTGGTGATGCATGTGTTGATATCGATAATGACGGCATCATGAACACTGAGGATAACTGTCCCAATATTTCGAACCCAGATCAAACTAACAGCAATGAGGAGATGCGAAATATTCACCTGTTCGTAGCAAGTGATTCTGGTTCACATAGTGATGCGAATAGCAGTTTCCTTGATTACAAGGATTCATATAGAGGAAGTTACTATGTTGGTAACCTTATGGATGGTTCAAAGTTAACTGCTACAGATTCTTTCTGGATGAAGAGCATAGACAATGCAACTCTAACCATAAAACTTCCGTCAACGCGAGAAATAGGAGGAATAACGTTAGATAATCATAATAGTTTTAGTTCGACTGCAAACTATCGTTTGCAATATTCAAACAACAGTTCCGATGGTTTTGATGGTGATTGGACTGATATTCTTACAGGGAGTATTGCTACAGATGAAGAAAAATATTTGAATTTTGGTGGCAACATCTATACTCAATATTTAAGAATCCAACTTGAGAAGACAGGAGGCAGTTATCTGACTCTTAACGAGATCGTCATAGATACCGTCTCTAATCTTGCTGGAGATGCCTGTGATGATTCTGATACTGATGGAGATGGAATCATCGATTCACAAGACAACTGTCCAGGCATTCCAAACCCAGGACAGCAAGCCTGTGAATAAGCTGACTCATTTATAAACACCACCCCTCAATCTTCCAACACCAGCTCTCTATTCGGTCTAAAATTCAGCTTCAAGCCCAACTCGTCGTCAGCGATCCCAGAGCCTCCTCAAGGGCATCAAGGATACAGCCCTGCTCCACCAGGGCTTTCATGACATTGTGGTCGCGGTAGAGGGGGCGATCTACGTCGAGAAAAGGCACCCGCTCCCGAATGACTCGCTGAGCGACCTGCACCCCCTCTCCAAAACGGTGTTCTCTAAAGTCGAGGGCTTGGGCTGCCGCCATCAGCTCGATTCCTAGGACTCCATAAGCACAATCCAAGATCTGGACAGTCTTGAGCGCGCTGTTCATCCCCATGGAGACAAAGTCCTCCTGATCCGCTGCCGCTGGGATAGATTGGATAAAGGCAGGAGCGGAGAGGATGCGCTGTTCGGCCAGTTGCATATCGGCGGTATATTGACTCAGCATCATTCCAGAGAAGAGCCCTGCTCCCTTGGTGAGGAAGGGAGGAAGCCCAGCTGAAAGGGCAGGGTTGGTGAGGCGGTTGAGCCTGCGCTCCGAGAGCAGAGAGATCATGGTTAAAGCGGCCCCCAGACTGTCCAGAGGCATACTCACAGGCGTTCCTTGGAAGTTGGCGCCAGTGAGCACCTCTTCATCATCAGGTAGGAAGATGGGATTATCTCCTACCCCATTGATCTCAATCTCCAGCTGTGAGCGGGTCCAGCGAAGCTGATCACGGGCGGCGCCGATCACCTGAGGACTAGAGCGCATACTGTAGGCGTCTTGAACCCGGAGTTGAGGGTGCCCCTCGTAGAGCTGAGAGCCCTTGAGAATCTGTCGCAGGTTTTGAGCTGAGGTGATCGCACCCTGAAAGCCTCTGAGGCGATGGAGGCGCTCATCGTAGGGTTTGAGGTTGGCCATAAGAGCCTCAAGGCTCATAGCAGCAGCGATCTCCGCTTGTTTGAGCCAACGCTCTGCATCATAGGCGATTAAGCAACCGATACCGGTAAGAAGGTTGGAGCCGTTAATGCTCGCTAAGCCGTCTCGGGCCTGAAGCCCTGGAGCTTGAATGCCCGCCCGCTTAAGGGCCTCAGCGCCAGGCAAACGCTCTCCCAGGTAAAAAGCCTCTCCCTCTCCTAAGAGGAGCAAAGCGATCTGGCTCATCGGAGCTAGATCTCCACAGGCCCCCACTGAGCCCTTCTGGCAGACCACAGGAGTGAGCCCCTTGTTGAGCATCTCCAGGAGGCAGAGGCTGATCTCCGCTCGACAAGCGGAGTGTCCGTGGGCGTGAACATTGGCGCGCAGGAGCATCCCTGCTCGCACCCAGGGGATCGGCATCGGCTCACCGATGCCAGCAGCATGATTGTAGATCAGGTAGCGCTGAAACTGCTGAACCTGCTCGTCATCTAAGATCACTTCAGAGAATTCACCGATCCCTGTATTGACCCCATACATAATCTCTCGAGCTTCAATGCGAGCTTCAACGAAATCACGGCAATTTTTGATTCGGGTGAGAGCCTCAGGCTGAAGAAAGACCTGCTCATCTTCTCGAGATACAGCGTGAACTTCCTCTAAGTTGAGGCTCTTTCCATCAAGATAGACACCCATGGTGCGGGCTCCTGGATCGCTCTGTTGAGTTCAGATCACACCCACCCACCCCGCTGCAGCTGAGTCAAAAAGAGGGCCATTTTTGCAGGGCTCAACGACAGACTCTCAGCTCGCGTAGCCCCTGGATATCTTCTGCTTCCCCCCAGGGTCAAGATTCTTAGTTCTTCTCGAGCCTCAGAGGGAGCGCAGGATCAGGAAGCCTGCTCTGCTGTTTTTTTTGCTGTTGGCTGTTAAGCTCCCAGCATCCAACCCAGGGAGGATGCATGCGGCTCAACATCCCGCTCCTATTTTTGTGGATTACAACCGCCTGGGCTCAACCTCACTCTCTCCCTGTGAAAGCAAAAAAAACAGGAGAAATGCCTCCTAAAGAGCTGACACTCCCAGCTTCCCAGGAGACCTCCTCTACTTCAGAGTTGGAGCAGTTGGCTGCGGCAGCAGCAACTGCCTATGATGCAGGAGAGTTTTCTGAGGCTGTGGTCCTCTATCTCAAAGCTCATAAGATCGCTCCCGCAGCCCTCCTGATTTATAACATCGCGTTGATCTACGACAAGAAAATCAAAGAGCCCGAGCTGGCCATCCGCTTTTATCGTCGCTACACCACCAACCCTAATGCTGATCCAGAACTCGTCGGCAAGGCTACGACACGGATCAAAATTTTAAAAAAGGAGCAACTCCACGCTGAAGCCAACCCCAAGGGCTCTAAGAAAGAGAGGGTTGAAGAGAGTCAACTGATGCCCACGCTCTTGGCTGGCAGTGGAGTTCTTCTCTTGGGCAGCGCGACAGTCCTGGGTCTGATAGCCAAAGGGCATTCCGATGACTTCTCCTCCAGCCAGAACCTTGACATCAAGAAGGACCATCGAGATATCGGTGAAGCCCAAGCTCTGGGCGCAGATCTGCTCATGGGTCTTGGTATCACAGCCCTGATCAGCGGTGGCCTCTGGTATCTCTTGGACGATAAGCCCCCCATCAAACTTGAAGCGGGACCGGTCTCCGCCTCGCTCTCTTTTGAGGCAAGATTTTGAAACACCCCCTTAAATCGCCTCTGGCGCTGCTCTCGGTGCTGCTCTTCGGCGCCTGCTCTCTCTCTCTGGACTTTGGAGAGGAGTGTCAACATGATCAAGATTGTAGCTCCAAAGCCTGGAATCTCCACTGTGAAGAGCAGCTCTGTGTGGCTGCCAGCGGTGCAGAGGAGCTGCTCAAGGGACACTGCCACCGTCTCTATCCCCCAGACTTTGATCTGGAACAAGGCTATCTCTTGGGTAGCATTCTCCCTGTCTCTGGAGATCTAGATAAAGTTGGACCTCCGATGGAGAACGCAATCTATCTGGCCATAGATGAGATCAATCAAGCTGGGGGGATCAATTCCCGCCCTCTAGGAATTCTCTCCTGTGACTCGGGAACAGATGGAGAGATCGCCGTGGAAGTAGCGCGACAGCTCATCAATGAGGCTCATGTCCCCGCCATCATCGGCCCCGCAACCAGCGGGAACTCCATCCGCGCCTTTAATGAGGTCTTTAAAGAGGCTGGAGTTCTCTTGATCACCCCCTCGGCAACCTCTCCCAGCCTAACAGCGCTCCCTGATGATGGACTCCTTTGGCGCACTGTGCCTCCCGACACCTTCCAGGGGGCGGCCATCTCTGCACACCTACAACATCTAAAGATCCAAAAATTGGCTGTAGTCAACCGAGATGATGCCTATGGCAACGGCCTTCGAGCTGCCATTGAAGCCTCCTATTGTCAGGAGGAACGCTGCAGCGAGGAGCGCTACATCTCCCGCAGCTACTCCGTTGAGCAAGAGGCTGCACGGCGGAATGAGCAGTCGGAGATCTTTGCTGAGGTTCAAGGTTTTACTCCTGAGGTGGTTGTGTTGATCGGCCTCCTACAGGATGGCAAAGATTTTATGGAGATGGCTCACGAGAAGCTACAGCGCTTTATCGTCCCCGACGGCCTAAAAGACAACACTCTCTTAGAGATTGAAGATGAGCAGATGCTGGATCGGCTCTTTGGGACCTCTCCAGCTTCTCCAGAGGGGCAGATCTACCAGCGCTTCGAGCGTCTATTCCGTAGCCGTTACGGAGAGGAGCCCAGTGTCTTTACCGCCCAGACCTACGACGCTTGTTATCTCCTGGCTTATGCCCTGGGGGCGCTCTCTCCAGAGCAACCTCCCCAGGGAGCGCTGATCACTGAAAAGCTCAAGCTCCTGGTTGGAGGACAGCGCTTTGAAGTAGGTTTCATCGATTTCAACGCTGTCATCCAAACTCTCAAACAGGGAAAGCAGCTTAACATCGAGGGAGCTTCAGGGAGCTTGGATTTTGATCCTGAGCTGGGCGAAGCGCCTGGAGATATCGAAGCTTGGTATATCAACAGAGAGAAGGGAAGCATCGAAAGCTATGGGATACTCTACAACTCAGCAGGGGAATATACCCCCCCAAAGATAGAAGGTGCTCCTGACGCGGGGATAGAAGGTGCTCCTGACGCGGGGACAGATTGATGGAACGCTCAGATCGGGTTGACTTTGAGGGTCGCAGCTGTGAGGTCAAGAGCAAAATTAAGCGCTCAGAGTCAGAGGTTTGGGTTCAAACTCGGTTGCTGGAGGAGGGAGAGGAGATCGCCTGCCTTGAGAATCGCCTCAAGGCGGAAGAGGAGTTCAAGGCCTTTGAGGCGCACCATCAAAAAATCTGTGAATGTCTCCAAACGGGAGGAGTTCAGGCGATCAGTTCTCTTCAGATGCGCCTCATCTCCAGATCCTCAGTCTCTGGACTCCCCAAGCTCTCTCTCAAATCTTCAGGCGCTTCAGTCCTCTTCTCGGAAGAGTCTTCAGATTCAGTCAAGCTTCTTGGCCCCCTTGAGGTTCCAGAGCTGCCTGAGCCACCAGAACCTTCTGAACTCAATAAGCTTTTAGAGACACCTCCACCCGAAACTCTTTGGAAAAGTGAAGCCTCTACACCCCCTCCTCTCCCTAAGTCTAGGTGCTCAAAATCTCCCAAGATCTGCCCTCGTTGCCACTCTCGTTTTTCACACAAATACACACGCTGTACTCATGATCATCGACAACTTGAGGAGGATTTAACGGGGCAGGTTGTCGCGAATCGTTATGAGATCCACGAGCTGATTGGTGTGGGAGGGATGGGGGGAACAGTCTGGAAGTCTTGGCAGAGATCCACAGAGCGTCCCGTGGCCCTCAAGCTTCTGCCCAAGACCGACGCCTCCTCGGCGGAGCGCTTCGCCCGTGGAGCGCGTATCGCCAGCAATCTCAACCACTCCAATATCACCGTTATCCACGATTATGGTGTAGAGGAGGATGGTCGCCTCTTCTTGGCGATGGAGTATCTGGATGGTCGCAGTCTACATGAGCTGCTGCGCTCAGTTCCCTGGCTGCGAGTTGATCGCAGCCTTCACATTGTAGATCAGGTACTCAGGGGTTTAGAGCATGCTCACGCTCGCCAGATCGTCCATCGAGATCTCAAGCCAGGAAACCTCTTCCTCACCACCCGCAACGATGACAATGACTTTGTGAAGATCCTTGATTTTGGGATCGCCAAGTTTATCGCAGGAGCAGAGGAGGAGTTCGCCGACCGCCTAGGTCGAGATGTTACTGAGCATCGACAGATCTGCGGGACCCCTCGCTATATGGCCCCAGAGCAGATCGTCATGGGGCAGGTGGATCAGCGAACAGACATCTACGCGGTTGGCGTGATCCTCTACCGTATGTTAATGGGTCGTACTCCCTTTAACAACAAAGAGACCCACGGACTCTTTCGAGCGCATCTCAACGAGAACGTCCCCTATTTCAGCGATTTACGCCCCTCTGTTCAGATCCCCGAGACCTTGGAGAATCTGGTTCGACGGTCACTAGCCAAGAACCCTGCGGAGCGCTTTAGCAGCGCAGCAGAGATGCGCGCGGCCCTCAAGGCGATACGCAGGGCCGAGGGTTGGTTGGATGAGGACAGCACGAGTTCATCTCTGGCCGTGAGTCCCTCACTTATACTCATGCCCCCTCAAAAACAGAAGCACTCTGGGCTGCTCATCTCCCTGGTGATTCTATCTTTTTTAGGTGCTTCAGCTTGGCTCTTTGCTGATCGCTTTTACCCTCCTATGCGGAACTCAGAGCAGCACAGCCAGAGCGATTCTGTAGCAGTCACGCTGCGGAGCGAGCCCCCCGGTGCGAAGGTATATTCAGGAACGCAGTTTTTGGGTCGCACTCCTTTGCTCATCGCCCTGAAGGCCAAAGACCAAAGCCTCAGCTTTCGTCAGGAGGGTTACGAGGAGGAACACTTGAATCTGAACTTGGTCGATCTGAGCGGCCGAAGCTTAGAGTACGATCTGCGCTTCAGCCCCAAGCGCTCAAACCCTGATGCCTTGAAGGCTGTGCTCTCTAAAGACGCTGAAGTTTCTCCAAAGGAGGCTACTCCTCCAACTCCAGATACTTCATCCACAGATGAAGCCTCAGCTGCTCCAGACTTGGGAAGCCCCTTGACGATCTCAAGGGCTGCTGAAGAGAAGAGAAGACGAGCGGAGGTACAGAAGAGGAGAAGGAGGAGAGCGCGCGCCCAAAAGCTGGAGGAGGAGCGTTACATGGCAAGAAAGAGGGCAGCTGAAGAGAAGAGGGTCGCTGAAGAGAAGAGGGTCGCTGAAGAGAAGAGGGTCGCTGAAGAGAAGAGGGATAAGGTCAAGTTGAGGGTTTTGGGGGAGGAGGTTCGCACGCTCAAGACTTCAACCCAGGATCAGCTGAAAGAGAAACCGGAGGGACTGACTGGGAAGAAACCGGTGATTCGGGTGCTTCAATGATCTTCAGATCCTCGGCGGGTTGCTCAGAGCTTAGGCTCGATAACCAGCGTTGAAACTCTGGGCTGCTCCAAAACTCCAGGGCCAGGGGCGCCAAGAACTCAGTTGCTCTCCTTCGAAGCGCAGATCGTTTCTCCTCTCCTAGACATTCTCCCAAGCTCTTCTGACCCTCCTCTTGAATCCAAAGCTTTAGCTCTTCTCGTAGATCCGCTACGACCTCCTCCCTTTGAAGATTATGGATTAGGAGGTCGGGCCAGGAGAGCACCAACTCCTCAAGGTGTTGTGCTCGTAGAAGCTCGCTCCACTCCATTTCCAAGAGAGCCTCAACAGCAGCTCCTCGAGATCTCCCCAAGAGCTGAGCGCTCTCTTGGCTGCTGATGATCTTAGCCAAGCGCTCCAAAAGGAGGCTTAAAGAGCCCTCGATAAAGCTTTTTACGCTGCGGCCAAGCTGGGCCTCGATCTGATCGCTGAGTCCTCCAAACAGACCCTTAGCTCGAAACCCTGAGGCGAAGCGCCCCACTCGGCCTAAGGGAGTGCCACTCTTAAAGAGCTGAAGAAAGCGCTCTAGGCTCTCTTCGATGATGCTTTGAAGCAGATGGCGGGTGGCCTCCTGTTGAATGATCTCGTTGATCCAGATTTGGTTGATCTTTACTGGTGCCCAAGCCCAGGCTTGAGCTTCCTGAACCCACTCTGGGGGCAGACCATCTTTGATACACTCGCCTCGCGCCTCCAAGCGATCAGCAGAGCGCTCTAAGATTCCAGGGAGACGCTCTTTGAGTAGCCCTTGGAGGGCCTCAGGCTCAAGAGCCTGCTCTAGGTCGGTGAGCAGCTCTTCAGGGGGAAGGAGTTGGCTCAAAGGGCGACTGAGGAGGAAGTCAAATAGGAGCCCAACAAGCGCTCGACTGTGCTCCTCATGGATGGACTTAAGCATAGCTCTCTCCGGGTGACTTGGATTCTCCGAAGAGTCACTTCTCTTTTGGGGAAACACAAGGCAGAGTATGCGCTCTGGGGGTACGCGCTTTGCTGAGATTGCGTTCTATTTCACTGTTCTTCTGGCTCTCCCTCTCCTGTAGTTTGGCAGGGGCGGAGGAGTCTAAATCTAAAGCGACAGAGCAGAAAGCCAAAGAGAGCGAGGAGAAAGCTGAGACGGCTGACTCCCTGCCCTACGCCGCCCGAGCGGCCCCCTCTCTCCCCAGCCTCTCCGATGATGGAGGACGAGGGCTTCGTGCAGTGGTGATCCCCATCCAGGGAACCATCGATCTGGGCTTGGCTCCCTTTATTAAGCGCAGCATCAATGAGGCTCAAGGGGCGGCGGTACTGATTTTAAACGTCGATACCTTTGGTGGTCGTGTGGACGCTGCGGTCAAGATCCGTGACGCGCTTTTAGAAACTCAGCTCCCTGTAGTGGCCTTCGTCAACCGCCGCGCCATCAGCGCAGGTGCCCTCATCAGCCTAGCAGCAGACTATATCGTCTTTACTCCAGGAGCCAGTATGGGAGCAGCAACCCCTATACAGATGCAGGGAGGTGAAGCCAAGTCGGTCGGGGAGAAGACGGTCAGCTATATGCGCGCTGAGATGGCAGCCACCGCGCAGGCTAAGGATCGGGATGGTCTGTTGGCTGAGGCGATGGTCGATGCTGATGTCGCCATCACTGGAGTGACCAAGAAGGGGAAGCTGCTCACCGTCACCACAGAGCTTGCCTTACAGTTGGGTCTCGCTAACGCTGAGGCCAATACCCTCACAGAGCTGCTCTCTCGGATGCGCCTTGAACATGCAGAGGTGATTCATCCAGCGACCAATTGGGCTGAGCGCTTAGCACGCTTCTTCACCGATCCGGTGGTGAGTGGGCTCCTGATGTCTCTGGGAATGCTGGGTCTGCTCATCGAGCTGTACACCCCGGGCGTAGGCTTCGCGGGCGCCCTGGGCCTCCTCTGCCTAAGCCTCTTCTTTGGGGGACATATGGTGGTGGAACTGGCGGGCTGGGGAGAGGTCCTGCTCTTTGGAGCGGGCATACTCGCCTTGGGAGCGGAGATCTTCATCATCCCCGGCTTCGGCATAGCTGGGATCGCGGGGATCATCATGATCGTCAGCAGCTTGGTGATGGCGATGATCGATCTGCCCATCTCCACTGCCTGGAACCTGGGTATGATCTCAGGCTCTCTGGGCACAGTGATGATCTCTCTGACCGCTACCACCCTTTTGATGATCGCTGCGGTGCAGGTGCTGCCCAGGATGCCTCTCGCTCAGGGCCTCTTTCTCAGTAAGACCCTGGAAGTGCGACGCGCCCGGTCTCAAGAGCCCGACTCAGAGCCAGAGCCTGATCCTGAGCTGCGCTACCTGGGGAAGGAGGGGATTGCCAAGACCGATCTCCGTATGGCGGGCAAGATTCTCGTTGAGGGAGAGCTACTGGACGCGGTGAGCCGAGGAGACTATATCGATGCGGGGACCCCCATTCGAGTGATCGAAGTGGAGGGTTTCCGTGTTGTCGTTGAGATAAACACCGAAAAGGGAGGCGAGATTGCCTGATTCTGTCATGTTGTTGGTTATGGGGGCTGCGGGCCTCTTCGCTGTGATGATGTTCTTCTACTTTGTCCCTCTTGGGCTCTGGATCGCCGCCGCTTCCTCAGGGGCTCGGGTGAGCCTCATTCAGCTCATTGGGATGCGGCTACGACGGGTCCCTCCACCCATCGTGGTCAACCCTCGCATCAGCGCTGTCAAGGCGGGGCTGGATATCTCCGTAGATGAGCTTGAGGCTCACTATCTGGCGGGGGGCAATGTCGAGCGTGTGGTTTATGCGCTCATCTCCGCTCATCAGGCTCGCATTGAGCTGAGCTTCAATGAGGCCAAGGCGATCGATCTAGCGGGCCGTGATGTCCTCGATGCAGTAAAGATGTCGGTCAACCCTCGGGTGATCCAGACCCCTAAGGTCGCTGCGGTGGCCTCGGATGGGATCCAGCTCCTCGTGGTCAGCCGCATCACCCTTCGAGCCAACATCAAGCGCCTCGTCGGTGGTGCAGGGGAAGAGACCATTTTGGCTCGCGTCGGTGAGGGTATCGTCACCACCATCGGCTCAGCTTCCAGCCATAAGAAGGTGCTGGAGAACCCTGATCTCATCTCTAAGACCGTGGGCACCAAGGGCCTGGACTCAGGCACCGCTTATGAGATCCTCTCCATCGATATCGCTGATGTTGATGTAGGTGAGAACATCGGCGCCAAGCTGCAGATGGACCAAGCTGAAGCAGATAAGAACATCGCTCAGGCAGAGGCGGAGGGTCGCCGCGCTATGGCGGTCGCTGAGGAACAGGAGAACAAGTCCCGCTATCAGGAGGCGCTGGCCAAGGTCGCTGAGGCCCAGGCTGAGGTCCCCAAGGCCCTGGCTCAGGCGCTCCGAGAGGGTCACGTTGGTTATATGGACTATCTCCAGATCAAGAATGTCGAGGCGGATACCCGCATGCGCAAGGAGATCGCTCAGGCCAGCGAGGAGGGCTGAGCGATGAAGCGCGATCCTTTCCGTTTGAACCCCAGGACACCGGGATGGATCCGTCGCTTTATCCTGGCTGAGATCCTGGGTCGCCCTGGGGGACTCAGGCCTCCGCCGAGCCCCGCAAAACCAAGGGCTCAACCCCGCCCACCTGCTCCACCCAAACCGGGACCGCGATAATGGAGAACATCTATATCATCATCGCGATTTTGGTGATCCAGTTTATCGTTAAGCGGGTTGTTCAGGCCAACAAGGCACAGCAAGAGCTTCAGGCAGGGGGCGATATTCAGAGCCTCAGCGTGTCTCCAACTCAACTCCAAGAGCAGGATCTGGGCGAGTATCTCAAGAGACACCAAGAGGGGCTTAGGGAGGCTCAGCTTCGCGGCCAAGCTCTAGAACGGCAGTTGGCAGGACTCAAAGGTCCAGGTTTAACCATACGCCAAGCTCTCCATCGCCCCACCCTGGAAGAGATCAGTCAGAGCCTCAGGCTCCTCTCCCGTGCGGAGAGTAACCCTGAAGAGATCTTCTCTCTCCCTGAGAGTGTCTGGGAAGCTTTGCCGTTGGCCTTGGCTCGGATCGGAGCCTTAGAGCAGCTCAGCCAGTTCCATCGAGATCCTCGACTCTCTCAACTGATCAACGACGCTGAGCATATCGCTGAGGATATGATCAACCCCATCCGGCGCTTTGCATTAAGCCGGGGCTTTGACTTCCCTCGATTACAGCCCATCTGTGGCCCAGTTGAGCCTGAGCATCAGGCGGTGTTAATGGGGCTCCTCCCTGGACATCCGTTGCTTTTTGTTCCAGACGATTTCACTGAGGATCTGCTCTGGTGGCCTGCTATGGCCCATGAGATTGGCCACCTGCTGAGCCTACAGATCCCCAGCTTCAAACAGGCGATCCTTGGGGGACTCCCGCCTTCGGGAGGGCAGCCCTGGCTGCCGCGCCTTCAGGGACAGCAGGTGGTCTTGGATATGGCCGCGATCTTAGAGCGCTGGCTCCCGGAGATCGCGGCTGACACCCTGGGCGCTATGCTCTTGGGTCCCGCCGCTCTCAGGGGGGCGATCCAAGCCTTCTCTGAGGAGGAGGACCCTGAATGGCAGCGCGCTGATGGGCATTATGTGGCTGAACACCCCGCCCCAGAGCTACGGATTCGCTATCTGGTGCGGGTTCTGGGTCGTATGGGCTTTAAGGGTCCCAGCGCTGAGATCCTAAAACGCTGGGAGACCCTCCATGGAGACCCTGCGCATATCATCCTGCCCAGCCTCTTTGGCCAGGATGTTCCCATAGAGAAGAACTTCCTGCTTCAGCAAATGGACCAGATCGCTGAGCTGCTTATGGGTGAGGGTTTTCAGGGTATTGGGGGTTATCCCCTCAGCGCCATCCACGGTCTGAATCTCAGCCCTGGAGTTTGGAGCCAGGTAGAGAAGAACGCCAAGACCCTCCAAGACAGCCAGAGCATCAAGGCTCCTCCACGCTTGGTCTTGGCCGCCGCTGTAGAAGCTGCGGGTCGCCAATCGGGGGGGCGCGCAGCCTTAGCTCATGGTCTTCACCGTGCGCTCTGGGGCCAGAAGAAACAGCAGGGCTCTCAGAGCGGCATGAGTAGATCCGAGGCGGCGAGCCTCCAACGAGAGATCCGAGATGCCTTGATCCTCAGAGCGGTCCTCCACCGCGAATGAGCAGAGCGCTCCTCTTACTCCCTCTCCTCCTCTCTTTGGCTTGTGGATATCGCCTCTTAAACGCCGAGGGGGTCCCTGCTCTGCGCCTGGGGCTGATCGAGGATCAGAGCGGAGAGGGAGATCTAGGACATCAGCTCGCTGCCTCTCTACGGCGAGGTTTAAAGCCTGCTGAGGCTCCCATTCTCAAAGGGCACCTGCGGTTAAGAGAACGACCTCTGGCCTATGATCATCGGGGCATCTCTGGAGCACATGAGTTGGAGTTGGAGTTGGAGGTTTGGTATGAGCAAGGAGCGCAGCGCTGGGACAGCGGCCCTCTTCGTCAAACAGGACACTATCTGAGAGGAGCCAGCTTGAGGGAGACCCGAGCAGCGCGGCGTCTGGCCTTGGAGTCTTTAACTGAAGCTCTGGCTCAGCATCTCTTAGAACATCTTACCTTGGAGGAGCGATGAAGCCTTGGAGCAGTCAGCTTAAAAAGGGCGAATCCCCTGTCTATCTTCTCCACGGTGACGAGGGTTTCCTCTCCCGCAAAGCCTTAGATTGGCTCCGTGAGGCGGTGTTAAAGGGGATCGCTGAGGACTTCAACCTGGATCGCTTTGACGCTCAGGAGAACCTTGAGTTGGGGCGTATCTTAGACGCCGCCCGGACTCTACCCATGATGGCTCCTCGCCGTATGGTCCTGGTTCGCAACGCCGAGCCGATCTTTAAGCTCAAGGCAGCGGCCCTTAAAACCCTATTGCGATATATAGAGGAACCTGATTCCAGCAGCTGCCTTGTCTTCCACGCGATGGAATCGGTCCGTAAGAGCAGCGCTCTCTATAAACGTATTCTCAAACATGGTTGTGTGTTTGCGTCCAATCCTCTCAAGGAGCGCCAGATCCCCGGCTGGCTCCTGTCCAGAAGCCAAGAGCAGGGGCGTAGGCTTGATCCCGATGCCGCTCACCTCTTGCTGGAGGCGGTGGGCACAGATCTGGCCAACTTAGACGCAGCCTTGGAGCGCCTCAGCCTCTTCGTTGAGGAGGAGCAGATCATCAGCGCTGCTCATGTAGAGGAGAGCATCGCTTTTACGCGCAGTCGCAGCGTCTGGGATTTGAGCGACGCGATCCTCAACCGAAACACTGTGAAGGTCCTGGAGTACAGCCATCAACTCCTGTCTCAGGGAGAGAATCCCCTCGCGCTCCTGGGATTGGTTCTGCTCCAGTATCGTCGCCTTCTGATGGGTCGCAGCTACCAAGCTCAGGGCCTAAACCTCGCTGAGATCTGTAAACAGGTGCGGATCCCCTCTTTTCGAAGCCGTGACTTTGGGAGGCAACTCAACCACTATTCAGGAGCTGAGCTGCTTGAGGCTCTGGAGCGACTCAACCAAGCAGACCGAGCGCTTAAGAGCAGCAAGCTTCCCAATGAGTTGATCTTTGAAGGGGTCCTAATGGACCTCTCCGCTTGAACATCTGGACCTCAGGTAAATTGGTTGTTTGGAACTTCAAGAGCCCCGCAACCATTTAGGAATAATCGCAGCCAACCAGCGCTCCACTTTGGCCCTTTCTCTCTGAAGGGCCTCCTCTCTCTCCACCTCATCTGCTGCGATCACAAACGCGACCTCGATTGACACTCTACTCCCTCACAGATAGCCTCCGCCGCCCATCAGCACGCCAAGAGGAGAGAGATGTTTCTAGAGCGCTTTGAGATCGGAGGGGAAGAGATCAGCCTAGAGGCTGGACGTATCGCCAGCCGCGCCAACGGAGTGGTCATTCGACATCGACGTAGCTTTATCCTGGCGACAGCGGTGGCTGGAGAAGTTCGGGGAGGTGAGTTTGTAGCGCTCACCGTGGACTATCGCGAGCGCGTCGCAGCCATCGGGCGGATCCCTCCCAACCATCAACGCCGAGAGCTGCGCCCCAAAGAGAGCGAGCTGCTGAGCGCACGCCTCATCGATCGCGCCCTCCGACCGCTCTTGGGCCCCCTAAAGGTTCAAATTCAAATCATCGTTCACAGCGCCGACAACGGCAGCGATCTAGAGAGCTTGGCCCTCCTGGCAGCCTCCAGCGCTCTGCATATCTCAGAGATCCCCTTCGCGGGGCCTTTGGCGGGGGCTCGCTTTAATCTGAAGGCGGGAAGCTTAGAGCCCCTCCCCTCGCTCAGGCAGCGAGGAGGAGAGTTGGATCTCTTCCTCAGCCTCTGTCGAGATGGAGTCGTCAGCTTTGAGGGTGGCGCTGCGCAGCTTGAAGAGGCGCAGATCTTAGAGCAGTTGAGTCAAGCGAGGGAGTTCTTGACGCCTGCCCTAGAAGCGATGGATCGTCTCCAAACCGCCTGTGGCAAAGAGAAGTTAAGCTTCTCTTTGGGGAGCCTCTCCCTTGAGCCCGAGATCCGAGAGATCCTCGCGCTTGGAGGATATGAGGAGCGTCGTGCTGGCTTAGAAGCGCTCAAGGAGGAGCGCTGCATCAGCTCTGGTTTGAGCCGTGGCTGGGTGGAGTATCATCTCAAACGGCAGCTCCGAGAGATCGCCCAGGAGGCGCTCTTGGAAGGGCGACGCTTTGATGGTCGCGCTCCAACTGATCTTCGCCCCATCTCCTGTGAGGCGCGGATTCTCCCCAGGGCTCAGGGCTCGGCGCTGTTTACTCGGGGAGAGACTCAAGCCCTGCTCTCAGCCACCATCGGCGGCGCTCGTGACTCTCTGGAGGATCAAAGTCTCCTTCGTAACAGTCGAAAGAACTTCTATCTCCACTACAACTTCAGCCCCTCCGCTGCAGGTGATGCTGAACCTCACCGCATCTTGGGGCGACGAGAGTTGGGGCACGGTGTCCTCGCGTGTCGCGCCCTTAAGGCGGGCCTCAAGCGAGATCTCCCCTTCCCTCTGCGGCTGGTCTCCGATATCACCGAGTCTGACGGCTCCTCCTCAATGGCGACGGTGTGCGCGGGCAGCATCGCCCTGGCCTCCTTGGCGATCCCTCATCAGCCTGTAGCAGGCTTGGCTCTGGGTCTGATTCAAGGCAGGGATGGAGCCCAACAGATCCTCAGCGATATCAGCAGTGAGGAGGATCAGCTCAGCGATCTCGATCTCAAGATCGCTGGAACAGCGCAGGGAGTAACCGCCTTTCAGATGGATATTCAGGGTCGTCCGCTCTCCTTAGAGCAGCTTGCCGCGCTCTTGGAGCGTGGACGCCTGGGGCGCTTGGAGATCCTCAAGAGGATGGCCCCAATCCTAGAGACGCTCCCTACAAAAGAGGATCCCCAGGTTCATGAGTTGATCGTCGACTCAACGCAGATCCAGCGCCTCAGAGGTCCTAAGCTTCAGCAACTTCAAAAGCGGACACGCACTCAGATTCATATCGACTCTGAGGGTCGGGCGTTGATCTTCGCGCTCAATGCAGGGGCTCTTCAGAGGGCAGAGGAGGGTCTCCAGGCCCGCTCCCTCAACTTGGAGCTGGGGGTCTTGGTGTTGGCGCGGGTGGACTCTCTACGCAGAGGGGGTGTTCGGGTGCGCTTCGCTGATTATGAGGTCTTTGTCGCTGACGAGGATCTCATCGAGGCTGAGGCGGTCAGACCGGGCCAGACCCTGCTCTTGATGGTGATGCAGCCCACCCAGCCGATCAGCCTCAGCGAGCGCGCCGCTCAGGGAATGTCCAGAGAGGACGCCCTAAACTCCTGAGATCTTTCCCCAGAGGAGCATCCAACTCTTCAATAATATCTCTTCAAGCTGTTGCTCTCTTGGCTGATGATCTGAGCGGCTCGCTTTATCTCCTCAGGGTGGTTAAAGCGCCCAGGGCTGAGGCGTAAGAAGGCCCCCTCCTCAGCACGCCTCCCCATCGCCGCTAGAGTTCGACTAAAGCTGCCCCGTGCACAGGCGCTGCCCGCTGAGGCCATCAGCCCCGCCGCCGAGAGAGCGTTAAGGAGCGGCTCACTTGGGATTCCAGGGATAAGAAGCATTAGGTTGTCTCCCAGGCGCTCTCCCTCTAAAGAAGGCCCCAGGAGCTGAGCCTCTGGGATCTCAGCGCTGATCTCACGCCAGAGTTGGTCCCTGAGCTGGCGAATCTGGGGCATATGTTGGAGATGTAGAGCAGCGGCCTCAGCAAAGGCCCAGGCCAACGGCGCTGAGAGGCTGCCTCCGCGTTGACCTCGCTCCTGCCCACCCCCCTTAAAGAGAGGCTGAACAGGGCGCCTGCTCCAGAGCGCGCCGATGCCTGGAGGGCCGTGAAGCTTATGGGCGGTGACCGCCAGAACATCTACTCCCAGGCGTGAGACCTTGAAGGGCAGCTTGCCCAGAGCCTGTACTGCGTCCAGGACCACCTTAGCCCTTGGAGACTTCTTGCGAATCAAGCGCAGCAGAGGGTTGAGGTCGTTGAGGGTACCCACCTCATTATTGGCCCAGATCAACCCCAGAATCCGGGTCTTGGGGCTCAAGAGCGGTGCGAGGGTTTCTGGCCTCAGACGCCCCTCTCCATCAACGGGGCAGATCTTCAAGCTCCAGCGTCGATGCTGTTCTAGATGTCGCGCAGCCTCCAGGATGGCGGAGTGCTCCGCCGCTGAGATGATGATCTCTCCAGCAGCCTCTCCTGCGCTCCCCAGGATCCCCAAACTGAGAGCTTCAGTGCCTCCTGAGCAGAAGATGATCTCTTCAGGGCGCGCACCCAACTGTCGCGCCAAGCGCTCCCGAGCGCTCTCCAGCAGCTTGGCGGCGCGGCGGCCCTCAATATGCCTGGAGCTGGGGTTACCAAAGTGGCTCAGGAGCCGCTCGCTGAGGCCCTTGAGGATCTCAGGATCTATTGGGGTGGTGGCCGCATGATCGAGGTAGATGGGCTTCATAGAGAAGAGATTGTAGAGGAAAAGTGAGAGATCTCCAGAGGACAGGAGGCCGAAGAGAGGCGAGCCTGCTTCCTGGGGTTGACTTTTTTTTATGGCATCACGAGACGCGGAGGTCTCGTTGACAAGCCGCGAGCTTGGCCTCCTCCCCTTCTTCTCTCCAGGCGAGCCAAGCTTGAGTGAGCTCGTCCATCACATCAGGCGCTGCACCAGCAGTGACGCAATCCTCCAGCTCCATGCGTAGCTCTTCAAAACTTTTATGATGACCCACCGCCGCCAATCGTCCCAGAGGAACTTGGCGCAGCTCAGCTCGACCACGGAGCCATGAGAGCCATAGGATCGGGAGGGCGATCAGATCCCAGGGGTCCTGATAGACAGTGCTCTCTAAGCCAGTCAACCTCACCAGCGCTTCATAGTGAGCCGCCCAGCCATCGGAGAACTGAAGCGCGCTGAAGGCGGTGGCGGTGAAGAGGATCGCCAAGCGCAGCTTCCAGGGACGCAAAGAGAAATCTAGCCTCCAACCCGTGAGCCGGGAGAGGCCAAAACTGAGAAGATCGCCCGTGGCGGTGAGCAGCAGAGGGAAGAAGTAGAGCCCCGCAAAGTCAGATGCCTTGCCGCTGAACCAACGGGGGATGATTGGGCTGTATTTGAAGACCCAATCATTGAGCACCAACACCAACACCGCAAAGAGAGGCCAGAGGTGAAGGAACTCACCCACAGGGAGGGCTGGTTGACTGGGGCGATCATACCCTGCTAGGCAGCGGTTGGCTCTGCGCAGCAAAGGAGCAAAGAGCCCACGAGCGCGCATTTGATCTCCTTGACGATGAGCAACCCCAGGTCTACGGTCCTGATACAACATAGTCATCGGGGGAGCAATGAAGTACCCTGTCGTCGTTTTGCTTCGATTGTGCTTGATCCTTGCATGTGCGCTGGCAGCGCTCGCGAGCGGTGGGCGTCAGATGATCGAGCAGTCTGCTAAAAAGCCCGCGCAGCCAGTGGTTGAGAAGCCGAAGATCATGAAATCGGAGGTTCCTCTCAGAGATCGAAAGGTCAGGGAGCTTTGGTTGGCTGCCGATCAGATGCGTGAGTTCAAGCGCTACGCTGCCGCCGAGCAGCTTTATCGCTTAGCGCTGCGTAACGAAGCCACGAACATGTATGTGCTCAATGGGCTCGCCACCAACTACCTGCTTCAGGGCCACACGAAGGTCTTTGCTGGGGTTGGGGAGGATGGTAAGCCGGTCGTGGAGGGCACAGAGAAGCGCTTGGCGCACAAACACCTGCATAGAGCTATGCATTGGGCCTCGAAGGCCCTCGAAGTCAACCCCAACTACGGCCCCGCGCACCTGACCATTGCGCAGGTATACGCCTGCCTTGAGCAGTACGATGAGGCTCTCCAGAGGCTCAAGAAGATCGAAGATGGGGGGATGATCCCGAACCTCCAGAACTCAGGTTTCTATGTGTGGAAGGGTTACACACTATTGATGAGAGGCAATCGTCAGTTGGCGATGGTCGCTCTTCGAAAGGCGATGGAGATCGACGATATGCCACAAGCGTCTAGGCTCGCGGATCGCATGGCGAACCCTGAGGACTACGAAACGAGTTCCGCTGGCCAGGGCATCACAAAGGGGGAGTAATCCTGATGAAGATCGCAATCAGGCTTCTGATTATGTGGGGTACTTTGATCTGCATCGGCTGTGGCCCGATGCAGTTACAAGAGGACAGTTCAAGCGTACCGGTGCCGGGGGTTGTACAACCAAATCCGCCTCGCCGAGTGATCGAGCCCCACACCCTGAGGTTCCGTCTCGCGGTCGTGAGCTTCGTCGATCAGACCGCTCAGGTGGGCGGTGTTGTGCGTACTGGCATCCCCGATAATACCCTCTTGCGGACAGGTGCTTATATCGTTAAAGGCGATGACTCTACACAGTTCTCCTCTCTAAAGATCGAGGGTCCAGCCATAGTTCAGTCTCTCCCTGATGTGCTGTTCACAGAGCTGGTGAAAACAAAGCGCTTTGACATGTACGATCTGGGTCAGTTACGCAACTATCCCCTCGATGAGAAGATCAGCGACAAGCTCAAAGTTAAGGGGGTTGATGCGGTGCTCACCGGAGCGATCACCTCTGTCGGGCAGCAGGATCTGGTGCTTGATACCCGACTGATCAACCTCAATCAGGATGACCCCTTTGTCATGTGGGCTGACTCAAGCACCCTGCGCTTTAGGCGCACCGGCAAGGAGTTCATTCTCGATCGGACCGATATGAAGGAGCTTGCTAGGCGCCTCTCTAAGGCGCTCCCCAGTCCAAGCAGTATGCGGCGAGGTGTGATCACCAGTCGAGATGGCGATCTGGTCTCCATCGACCTGGGTCAGAGGGATCATGTGACTCGTGGAATGAGCGCCTTTGTGGTCAACTATGCCGAGGAGCTTACAGGGACTCCCAAAGGCGCCATGGTTGGCTCTGAAACCTTCTTTGGCGAGATCACCGTGTTCGCTGTCTATCCCAGAATGGCGCGAGCCTATATCTATCGAGGTTCAAAGGAGGTCCAGGTCGGGGACTATGTTCTCTTCAAGTAGCTGTTCGCTTACTTTGCGTCGCGGGCGACCCTGAACCCGATGATATCTCTGCGGCGGTCTGGTTGATTCCAGCTCCTATGGCTGATGATCAGGGCTTCAGGTCCGCTGCGCCAAGCTCCACCCCGTGTAACCCGACCCTCACCATCCTCACGGGGCGAGCCATCTATTGGCGCGTCGATATATGAGTCGCTGAAGGCATCCTCAGTCCACTCCCAGAGGTTCCCAGCCATATCGAGCAGGCCATCCGCTGAAGCTCCAGCTTGGCGACCACCGATCGACGCGGTGCCTGGACCACACGAGCCAAAGCGGGCTCGCTGACAGTTCGGGGTTTTACGGCCCCAGGGATATCTCCCCTTGCCGCTGCGTCGGGCCGCGTACTCCCATTCAGCTTCGCTGGGAAGGCGCCCACCAACCCACTCGCAGAACATCTGGGCTTGCTCCCAGGTGATACAGTTGATCGGGTGCTGCTCACGGGCTGCTCTGCCCCAGTTGCACCAAGAGCCTCTCTGTCTAAGCCCCTTATTCGAGCAGGCTCCGGCCTTTACGCAGGCGGCGTATTGGGTCACTGTCACCTCGGTCATGCTCAGAGAGAAGGCGGGGATGTTCACCTCGTGGATAGGCCCCTCCTCATCTGCGCGCTTTGATCCCATCTGAAAGCTCCCGCCAGGGATCGAGACCCACTGGATACCAACGCTCCCTGTTTGAACCGGGGCTCCAGCCGCAGCAGCATCTTGTTGCAGCGGTCGCGCGGGAGAGAAGTCAGGGGCGCGCTCCCTGGCCTTAGAAGCGAGGATGACCTGAGCTGGACCGATCAGAGAGGGGGTTTGACGGCGACCCTTCAGATGTATGATCAGGCTGCGATCGATAAATGTTTGGATCTCCTTGGCTCGCACGACACCATCACCATCCTGATCTGCCCAGCCGCGTAGAGCACCGAGGGCCAAGTAGCTGAATGCTGGGCGGTCTAAACCCGGCAGGGAGCCCGCAAATTGATTGGCTCCAGCAGCTGTGAGCACGGTTACCTTCTCAAGGGGATCGAGTTGGCCCTGAGGCTCGGGAGATACCTCATCGATCAGCTTGTCGTTGATCAGGGGCTGTAACCCTGGCGTGAGGGTTTTGCCTGAGCCATCCAGACCGCTGAAGCAGGCATCCAACAGAGCCACAGCCCGAGGCGCCTTGGCCAAACGCGGCAAGAGTTCAGCTCGTACGGGGACACCACGGGTCTCAAAGCTGTCTATGGATTGCCGCACATCAGCCCCGAGGAGCAGCCCACCGCCTTTGGTAGAGGGCGCACCATGTCCGATGAAGAGAAACCAGAAGGTCCCTCCCGGTTTGACCTGCTTGGCCACGCTTTCAACCTCTGCCAGGATACCCCGTGCGCCCCCATCGCGAGTCCAGCCATGAGTGGCCTCGCCGTCGAGAAGCAGCTTGACCACGGGTATCTTGAGGGTATCACTCAGATGGATCTGCCAATCGACGGCGTTTTGGCGAGCACCAAGGATATCTGGCGCAGAGTCATACTCTTCGA
This sequence comes from uncultured Nannocystaceae bacterium, assembly GCA_964384025.1. Taxonomy (GTDB): domain Bacteria; phylum Myxococcota_A; class Bradymonadia; order UBA7976; family UBA1532; genus CAYLJJ01. The sequence continues at coordinate 17,446 of CAYLJJ010000005.1, read as the reverse complement.
TGGCCACGATCAGAGCTGCATCCTTCTCTCCACCACCAGCAGGCGCAGTGGCAGGGTTCAGCTTGGGCCAGGCAGCTGAGCTGAGGCCGGGCAGAAGAATGATAAGAGCTGTGACAAGGGCGTTTGGCATATCTCTCTCCTATTAAAATAGCTCGTGGACACCATAACGTAGGCCCACCAGTCCCGTCAGGAGGAGCGATCGGATAGCTTCACCATTGAGGCTCAAGCTCAAAGCCAGATCGGCGAGGACACTCGTGACTCGACCAGCCAAATCACGAGCTATATTTCCTGAGCCTGTCCCAGTGAGTTCTCGATTTCCACCACAGTGAATATTTGACGATGAAAGTTGAAATGTTTTGGTAGAAACAACCTGTAATTTCGATCATATTGATCGAATCAAGGTGTAGAGAGCGTCACTATAACCGATAGAAAATCTTTTTCGGGGCCTGCAACTCCCACAGTGATCTCATCAAAACTAAGAAAGCCGATGGCAGGCAGAGGGATACCGGAGACTAGACCGGGCAGGAGCGCACCCACAGTGTTTAGAAGATCACCAAAAGGCTCCTCTAGGTTGTTTTCAGACCTCCCACGCAGCTCCTCTGTGACCACATCAAAGAGAGTGATGGTCTCAGCGGCGCTCAGATCAATCTGCAAGCCTTCATCACCCTGAGCGATGGAGAGGAGGCTGTCCATCTGAAGAGTCGCGCGACCATCCAGGAGCACCCGCGCTGAGGGATCATCTTGCTCTACATGCAGTTGTAGATCACCTACAGAGAGGCGCAGCCCTGCCGCTCCCTCAACCTCTATCACGCGGACGATGATGGGTAGGGGCAGGGTGGAGGCGATAGAGAGAGGTGTAGCAGCGTTGACATCAGAGTAGACCGCTGCCAGTTTCTGAGCGATGAGGGTGGAGATTACGCCCACCTGAGAGCCAAACTCAGCGGCAAACTCTCGATCGATGGTGGGCAGCAACACCCCAGCACGCCAGATCTGAAAGAGGAGGAGGTTGATCAGATCATCATCGAGGATCAAAGCAACCTGATCAGTATTGGGGACTCCCGCCCAGAGAGATTTTGTGCCCACAAAACCTGGAACAGGAGGCGCGTTAGGGGGTGGGTTAAACAGCTCTACACGAACATCCACCCGCACCGAGAGGCTCTCGGCGGTGATGGTGATGGCGCTGGGGAGCAGATGGATGCGCAACGCGGCTCCCAAGACCTCAAAGTCGATGGGATCATCCAGGACACCCAGATAATCATCCATCAAACCAGCAAGTTGCTGCTCCAAGAGGAGCGTGATCACCCCACCGCTGATCTCTTCCAAGAGAGACTGCTGCTCACCGGGCTCATCAGGGAAATTCGGAGGGCTCTCTCCTGTGAGTCGCAGTTCATGGAGCTGCACCTCTAGATCTTCAAGTTCGCTCAGGAGCTGCCCTCCCTCAAGCTGAAGAGAGATAGCCCCCTGAGCTTCGATCAGCATGACGTGGATCGTCAGAGGAATAGGGGTGGAACTCTGCCCCCAAAAAAGCCCCAGACGCAGTGAGACCTCTTGCATCTGGATATTAAGGCCGATGTTCTCAGCCTCAGGGTTGAGGATCAGATCGACCTGAGGTGGGTTGGGCATCTCTAAACTCAAGATGCTGACCCGAAAGATGCCTAAATCTAAGAGGGGCTCATCTCCCAAGAGGGCGGAGAGATCCTGCTCCATCAGGAGCCCTGCGATGATCTCCTCCAAAGCGATGAAGGCTTGTGCCCCCATATGAAGCCGGATCGCCCCAGGGAGGGGAAGGTCGGGATCGCTGGTCTCGCCTTGAAGCACGGTGAGGTGTTCTTTGCCGATATTCCCCGCGCTGTCGCTGGCTTGAACTTGGAAGATGTTAAGGCCATCATCCAGACCCAGCCCTGAGATCAGGAAGTTAGGGATCTGGCTGGTGTCTTCATTGAGGCCATTAAAGAGAACCTCGGTGATCAGGCTGGGATCGTGGATGCTGTATTGAAGATCGATCGCGGAGTCGAGCCGGTGAGTCCCTGGAGTGGGCTCGATAAAGTCGATACGGGGAGGTACCTGATCGATCCTCACCTGAATCGACTCAGAGATCGCTCCCGCCTCAGCGCGGATCTCATGTTCATCTCCCTCTGGGAGCTCAATCTGTATCCTAAACTCTCCATCAGAGAGCTGAGCTGCCTGACCGTTGACCAAGACCCTGTCTGTGTTCTCATAGTGTCCTGAGACCTCAACATGGTGGCTGGGAATGGAGGCTCCATCCGGGGGCTCTAGAATCTCCAGGGTGGGCAACGGGACCTCTTCTCCTTCCTGATCAGCTGGACCGGTGCCCCCATCTTCTGGGAGCCCTGTTCCACCCCCCATCCCAGCGAGGCCCATCTCCCCGATGGGTGGGATATAGTCGCTGCTGGAACTCTCTTCATCATTACAGGCAGCAAAGAGGAGAAGGCAGGAGAAGAGAAGCAGGGCGAGGCGGCACATATTATCTCCCAGATTGAGGGGCTTCAGTATGCTCCTGAGCGCTTTGCTCATTCAATCTTAGAGCTGAAGAGGTGCGAGGCCTCAAGCAACCACAAAGCATAACCAGAGAGGCCAAGAATGGCGCTGAGCTGAGAGCGGCTCCTTTCAAGCCATCATCCTGGGAAGAGAAGAGCCTTAGGACTTAGCCAACCCGGAAGCGCCAGAGGCGCCCTGAGCCTTCTTTAAGCTCCATGGGTGTCTCCAAGAAGCGACGCAGAACCTCAACTTGGGTGAGGCTGTGAAGTGTGGGAGGTCCAGTGAGAAAGCCCCCGTCGCCTGCCAGCGCCATCGGGAGCATAAGCTGATCAGCGAGCTGAGGGCCTACCGGCGCGGGGAAGCTGAGATAGCGCCGCGCCTGTTCAACGATATGATCAGCGACCTGCTCCGCTGGAAGACCTCGGCGGCCAAAAGCGCTAAAGACGCTGGTGAGGAACTCACTCTGCAACTCCAGGAGCAGAACATTGCCCGGCCCTCTAGATCGGATCTTCTCTATCTGCATCCGATCATCTAAAGGCCAGTTCATTTGCTTACTGATCTGCTTCAGCTCTCGCAACCCCACATGTTCAGGGATCTGAGAGAGGAGGGCGCGGACTTGGCGACTCTGGAGCTCTCCTCGCTTCATCAACTCCAGGGGTTGGAGTGGGGCAGGGTGGATACGCGCCATAAAACAGCCCCCCCCGGCAGGAAAGAAACCGTGGCGCTCCAGATGAACCTCTACCTTGGCGCCCATCCGCTTGAGGATCGGCAGAAAGCTTTTCTTGAGGAAGTCAAAGGGAGGAGCGGCCCTATTGTGTGTCCCCCCCTCCAAACGCAGAATGGAGGGGCCATCGGCCATCAGCAGCGCGGGCAGGATCGTCTGAAAGACGAGGGTAGCGCTGCCCGCTGTGCCCACGGCAAAGTGATAGTTTCCAGGGAAGATCCCCTGAGGGTGTAAGATCACTCGCTGAGAGCCCAGATGGGCTCCTTCCACCTCCGCCGCGCTGATGCTGACCGCTGCTTTAAGAGCAGTCAGGTGTTGGCGCATCAGCCCTGGCTTCTTACGCCCAGCGCGGATGTTATCTAAACAGATCGGCCGCCCTGTAAGCACAGACAGCCCCAGGCTGGTTCTCAGAATCTGGCCGCCACCCTCTCCGCGGCTCCCATCGATGGTGATCATCTTTAACCCTTGATCACGGCGAGCGGCAGCAGACGCGCGACCTTGCGCGCCAAGCCAGCGCCCTGGACTACATCCACCACATCAGCCACATCTTTATAGGCCTCAGAAACCTCCTCGCCCACGGTGCGCTTGCTGGCGCTGCGCAGGAAGATCCCCTTATCTTTCAGCTCCTGGAAGATAGAGCGACCCTGAGTCAACTTGCGCGCCTTGCTCCGAGAGAGGACCCGGCCCGCGCCATGACAGCAGGAGCCAAAACTCTCCTTCATCGCCCCTTCATTGCCCGCAAGCACATAGCTATAGCGTCCCATATCGCCTGGAATCAGGACCGGCTGCCCAAACTCTCGATACTGCTCAGGCACCTGCTGATGTCCCGGTCCAAAGGCTCGCGTGGCCCCCTTACGGTGGACACAGACCCGTCGTTTGCGGCCCTCAACCTCATGCTCCTCCCACTTGGCGATGTTGTGGCAAACATCATAGAGGAGATCCAAGCGGCCCTCTTTAGAGCCATAGCGCCGATCCATCACCCGCCGCAGAAAGTGACTCATCACTTGGCGATTGGCGAAGGCGTAGTTGATCGCCGAGTTCATCGCTCCGAAGTAGTGCGCCGCCTCGGGGCTGTCCAGAGGAGCCGCGCAGAGCTGCCGGTCAGGCATCGGGATACGATATTTAGCAGAGGCCTCCATCATCATGCGGATGGAGTCATCACAGACCTGATAACCCAAACCCCGGCTGCCGGAGTGTAACATCAGTGTGATCTGCCCCTTCCTCAAACCAAAGCCTGCGGCGGCCTCTTCATCGAAGATCTCATCTACATAGCCCAACTCACAGAAGTGATTCCCAGAGCCCAGAGAGCCCAGTTGAGGCATCCCCCGCTTCTTAGCTCGGGCGCTCACCTTGCTGGGATCAGCCCCGCGCATCAACCCCCGCTCTTCGATCACCTCCAGATCTGCTTGATAGCCATAGCCCTTACGCACCGCCCAAGCAGCGCCCTCTCGGAGAACCTCATCCATCTCCTGAGCGTTGAGGCTGATAGAACTCCCTCGCCCCAATCCAGAGGGGATGGCGCGTTGGATGTCGATGGAGAGCTGCTCTAGGTCCTCCTCGATCTCCTCTCGGTTCAGCTTAGAGCGCAACAGGCGTACGCCACAGTTGATGTCGTAGCCCACCCCCCCCGGTGAGAGCACCCCCTCCTCTTCAGAGAAGGCGGCGACTCCCCCGATGGGAAAACCATAGCCCCAGTGGATATCAGGCATGGCGATGGAGTGAGAGAGGATCCCAGGGAGTTGGGCGACATTGGAGACCTGATCAGGGCTCTTACCCCTGCGAATATCCGCCATCATCCGCTCAGAGGCATAGATGCGACCGGGCACCTTCATCTGCCCCAGAGCGGGGATCTCCCAGCGATACTGATCGATCTGTTGAATAGGCAGTGACATAGTTCTCAGCTCCTCAAAGCTCAAAAGTCTTAAACATCGATGATCACGCGCGCCTCAAAACCACGCTCGCTCGGCTCAAAGCTCAGGTCGTGGTAGGTTGCGCTCTTCAGCTCGTTGTGGATCAGCTCATAGCCCTCCTCTTGACCAAAGAGTTGAGCTTCTAAGCTGCGCTCAGAGAGTAGAAGCTCTGCTCGGGCGCAGAGGAAACCATCACAGATGGCTAAGAGCAGAAGCTCATTGATCCAGCGGACCAGGAGATCTTCCAGATCCAAAGCCTCAACGCTCAGGCTGCGTTGGCTCAGCTCCTTAAGCTTGTGCCCCTCGGTCAACTCCTCCATCACCGCCTCCTGAGCGGCCTGAAAAATCCCTCGGGGTTCATCCGCCCAGAAGAGGAGGGCCACATCAGCGGTGTGCTCAAGGGCTCGGTACCCGTGACTCATCATCTCTCCTTTGGGATCAGCTTGGCCCAGCGACAAAGGGCACCTTAGCAAAGGCCATACCGGGCCTCAAATGACCCCTTTTGCTGAAAAACGTCGACATTTATTATATTGTTGGCGCTCATTTTCGCGAGGTTTATATGAAATATCTCCCCAAAGTCGTGATTGGTCTCTTTGGAAGCAAGCTAGACGCCTCTAAGGCCCAAGGACGCTGGGGCAGCTGGCGCCCCAGCCTGAGCCTCTTTGCTTTTGAAGATCTGCTTATCCAGCGCTTTGAGATGCTCCATCAGGCCCATGTAGAGCCACACCTCGAGATCTTAGAAGAGGATATTCGTTGCCTCTCTCCAGAGACGGAGATCAGGCGCCATCTCATCAACTTTAAGGATCCTTGGGATTTTGAGGAGGTCTACGACGCCCTCTTCTCCTTCGCCAAAAGCTACCCCTTTGAGCCAGAGCGAGAGGAGTATCTGTTGCATATCACCACCGGCACACATGTCTTTCAGATCTGTATGTTCCTGCTCTCTGAATCTCGTTACCTCCCTGGCCGCTTGATCCAGCTCTCGCCTCCCAACCGGCAGACGCGAGAGGGGCGTTATCGCATCATCGATCTGGACCTCTCCCGTTATGATCGTATCGCTCAGCGCTTCGCTCAGAACCGACAAGAGGGGGTAGAGTTTCTCAAGGCGGGCATCGCCACCCGTAACCTTGCTTTCAACCAGATGATGAATGAGATTGAGCAGGTAGCTCTAGCCTCTCGGGCACCTCTGCTGCTTCAGGGACCTACAGGAGTGGGTAAGACACGGTTGGCACGACGTATCTATGAGCTAAAACAGCTGCGCAATCTAGTGCAGGGAGAGTTTGTAGAAGTAAACTGCGCGACTCTTCGGGGAGACACAGCGATGTCCACCCTCTTTGGTCACGTTCGGGGGGCATTTACAGGGGCTTTCCGCGACCGCCCTGGCTTGCTACTGAGAGCAGATGGGGGCCTCCTCTTCCTGGATGAGATCGGTGAGCTGGGCTTAGATGAGCAGGCGATGCTGCTGCGCGCCATTGAAGAGGGCTGTTTTCTGCCTGTGGGCGCTGATAAGGAGAGAGAGAGCGATTTTCAACTCCTCGCGGGCAGCAATCGTGATCTCTGGGCAGAGGTGCGTGAGGGGCGCTTTCGAGAGGATCTCTTGGCGCGCATTGACCTTTGGACTTGGCGGCTCCCTCCTCTGAAGGCGCGTCAGGAGGATCTAGAGCCCAATCTGGAATATGAGCTGGAGGAGTTCAGCCGACGAGAAGATCGCCGGGTAAGCTTCAATCGAGAGGCGCGTGCCCGCTTTCTGAAGTTTGCCCTCAGCCCTGGGGCGCTCTGGTCGGGAAACTTCCGTGATCTCAACGCAGCGGTCATTCGAATGTCTACGTTGGCTGAGGGTGGGCGCATTACTGAGCAGGAGGTTGAGGCAGAGCAACAGCGCTTAAGACGCTCTTGGCAAGGGACCATCAAAGAGCAAGATGAGGTTGAGGAAGTTTTAGGGCTGCAGATCAAGCTGGATCGCTTTGATCGAGTTCAATTGGCTGAGGTACTCAAGGTTTGTCGAAGCGCCTCCAGCCTCTCTGATGCAGGGCGTCAGCTCTTTGCCATCTCCCGCCAAGAGCGCAAGAGCCGGAACGACGCAGATCGACTCAGGAAATATCTAGCCCGTTTTGGGCTGAGTTGGAAAGAGCTGCCTTGGAATCAGCAATGAAAGCTCATCGCTGAGGAGAGGTGATGAAAGCTCTTGGCTCAAAAGATAAGCCAACTCTCAGGAGAACTTGCCCTGGAGCCCAAAACTTATGTAGAGTCCGCCGATTTTTCCAGTTCGGCTCAGCAGAAGGATGGAGTGAAGTGATGAATCGATGGTTGATGGGGATCGCGCTCATCGCAGCCGCTATGATCGGCTGTAATGATGATGATGATTCAACCTCTGGCGACACTGGAGTCGCAGGGAGTGGTGGAATCGCTGGAGGCGGTGGAACGGGTGAGGGTGGTTCTGCAGGTGGTGGTGAAGCAGGCGAGGGCGGCGCTGGTGAGGGCGGCGCTGGTGAGGGCGGCGCTGGTGAGGGCGGCGCTGGTGAAGGTGGTGAAGGTGGCGCTGGTGAAGGTGGCGCGGGTACAGGCGGCGCTGAGATCACTGATGAGCCTGTCCTAGAGGATGCACGCCTCTATAAGAACTTGGAGGCAGGTTCCTTTGCAATTTATATCGAGGGCACCGATGGAGATGAGGATCTCACAGAGATCGCTTTCCAACTCTTTACTGCAGAGGGCGAGAATATACCTGAGGAACTCTATCAAACCCCACTGAGCCACATGATCTCCGAAGATGGGCACTTTAAAGCTTGGTTCCATCTCGTCAATGAGGGTATCGCCCAGGTTGCGATTGGGGGCATCGCCATCGCCATTGACGCTGCTGGAAATCAGAGCGAGTCAATGGATCTCCAGGAGGCAACCACTGAGGCTGCTGATGGTTTCTGTGATCCCAACCGCACCGTTAACTTCTGTGAAGTGGGGCTCTGTAACGATTTTGTCTGTGTTGCGGAGCCCGATGCTGCCTGCCCTGGTGAGTGGGAGGTTATGGATCTCAGCACCATGGAGAACTGGATCTATGAGGGCAGTACTGATGGAAGTGAAGACTACACAGGTGGTGCTTCTTGTGGTGGTGGAGTCGCCCAGAACATCTTTGCTTTCACTGCACCCTCAGCAGACTACTATTCATTTACAACCTCAGTGGAAGGTGAGAATGATGACACAGTTCTTTATATCCGCGATTATTGCAACATCGATGACTCCAGCATCGAAGTTGGCTGTAACGATGATCGCCTCGGAGGTGGTTATGCCAGCCAGTTGAATGTTGAATTGGAAGCTGAGCAAACTGTCTTTGTCTTCGTTGATGGATATAAGAATCCAGATGCTCCTTGGAGTGGAAACTATCGCCTCGATGCTAAAGTTGCCCATCCTCCAGTCCTAGAGAATGTCGAAGCTTACATGAGTGGCAGTGATGCTGCGCAAACATTAGCTATCCGTGGTTCTGGTACAGACTCCGATGACAACACCAGCAACTTCCATCTCATCCTCCTTGATAATGAAGGGAACGCTGTCTCACAACTTATCGAAAGCTCTTTTGACCAAGCAGACTTTGCTACTTTGAACCTGAATGGTGATGGCAGTTATGACTTCTCCATGGTGGTTGATATTGATTTTACTGCTGCTCAGATCGAAATCGGCATCGGTGACAGCGACGGTGGTTGGAGTGAGCTGCTCACCGTTCCAGTTGAAGCACCCTCTGCAGTTGCTATTGGCGAGGCCTGTGAGCGTGGGTTCGACATCTGTGAGGAGGAGTCCGTTTGTGTAGCTCCCCTCGATCTTCCTGAAGGCGAAGAGCCCACAGAGTTCTTCTGTCGCCTCCTGCATCCTCCTGTCTTGGATAACGCTGAGCTGTACCACCGTGACGCTCATGAGAATGAAGAAAGAGATCTCTGGGCGCTTCAGGTTATGGGCTCCGATGAGGACAACAACATCGTTGCGGTCAGCATCAGCTTCATCAATGAAGCAGGAGAGCCAATCGCCTTAGACCTGCGTGGGAACACTGAGCTTGCCATCAGCTTCATTCAGAGCAGTATGGTCGAGGGAACCTTCACGGGTCTCAGCTACTTTGGACAGTTTGAAGAGGCGATCTCCGTCCGCTTTGCGCTCATCGATCGAGACGGTCAGCGCTCTGAGCCCAGCGACATCAACTTTGCAGATGCCATCACAGGCGCAGAGGTCGCCGAGGGAGAGAGCTGTGATCCCGGCGGTGTCGTATCCAGCTGTGTGGATGAATTCTACTGTACTGAGAATATCTGCGCCGCTGAAACCCCCTGTCCAGAGGGTTGGAACATCGTCGATATCAACACTGAGGCTGTGGATGGTGAGCTCGCAGGGAGCAGCGTCGGTAGCGAGGTTGAGCTGAGCGCCAGCTGTGGTGGTGGTGCAGGCGCGGCGGTCTTCTCTTTCACCGCTGAAGAGGCAGGAGTCTACACCTTCAGGGCCGATTATGAGTACACCTTCTGCTCTGGTCCTGAGAGTGATGAGTGTGATGAAGGTGTTGAATGTGGCGCCAACCTTCCGATGCCGGATAGCCCTCCATGTGAGAGCGATGAGGAGTGTGGTCCAGGAGCTGCTTGCCTCATGGGCATGTTTGGGGGTTCCTGCTCTCGCTATATCTGTGGTCAGCAAGCTGACACCTTTATGTACGCTCGCAGCGTCTGTAACACCGAAGATTATCGCGCTGAGCTTGGTTGTAATGATGACACCAATGATTTCTTGGCTCAGGTCTCATTCCCTCTTGAAGAAGGTCAGACCAGCTATATCTTTGTCGAGGGCTATCAGAGCCAACTTGATTTCATCATTCGCTACGCTCAGGCCGCCCCCCCACTTCTGGGTCAGGTTGAGGCCTTCTACTCAGAGGAGAGCCGAGAGCTGGGCATCCATGTCTTGGGTTCTGATGAAGAGGATGATATCGTCGCTGTTAAGTTGGAACTGCTGGACGCTGAAGGCAACCCCCTGGACATCGGTGGAGGCGAAGAGCCTGAGCTCTTTGTAGAGCTGAATTTCCGCCGTGAAGAGGCTGAGGAGTTCGACGCTCGCACCATCTTTAGTGTCCCCGCAGAGCTGAGCTTCGCTGAGATCCGTGTCAGCCTGAAGGACGCCACAGATCAGTACAGTGAGACCATCGCGGTGGTTCCTGTCGCTCCTCAGATAATCGAGCCCAATGCAGAGTGCGATCCAGGATTTACGGCCTTCGCTCACTGTGGTGAGTTGGTTTGCATCGATATGGACGGCATCGACGAAGAGGGCGTGCTTGAGCCCATCTGTGTCGAGATTGAAGCGAGTTGCAGTGACGCAACATGGACTATGGAGGAGCTGGTTGGGAACGCAAGCAGCTCTGTCTCTGCTGAGGGAGAGGGAGTAGAGGGTGCTCAATTCTTCAGCGATGGGATGAGCTGTGGTCGACTTAATGAAGGCGCTTGGGTCGCAGGTTTCACCTTCACCGCGCCCGCAGCGGGTGACTACTTCTTCTATACTCAGGTTGCTCCGGGAGGGATCGACACTGTCCTCTCCCTACGCTCCCACTGTGATCATATGCAACTTGAGCTTGCTTGTAGCGATGATGGTCTAAATCTTGAGGGAGAGGGCTTGCCCGACGCCAGCAGCTCCATAACCCAGACCATGGTTGAGGGAGAAATGGTCTACCTCTTCGTTGGTGCCTACCAAAACAGTGCGTCAGGGGAGTTTGAACTTTTCGTTGAAGCTCTCTGATCGCTCAGCGAATCTCCTCTACCCTCACTTCTCTCCCTTCTATCCCTCCTAAAATAAACTACATTTATAAAATCACACGTTTTTTTCGCCCTTCTTCAAAGAGAATTCCGAGCTAATTTCCTTAAAGCTTGCGCTTAAACTCAAATAGATTAATGAGGAAGTTCCTCGGCAAACAGAAGCGTTGTGGGATGCAGAAATTCGTCTGTACTGGAAATATGTGGCATAGAGGTGCCCTGGAGTGCTAAAAAAATGCAGTCAGTGAAATGGAGCCTGTGGATGCAGTCCGAACAAGAGAAGTTGAACCTTAGGAGCCCTTGGGGTGGCCCGCTGCCCCTGTTGCTGCTTCTCCTGGGTTTTGCTCTCTGGGCTTGTGACAGTGGAGAGAGCAGTGAAGAGCCTCAAGGCAGTGATCTTGCTCAGCAAGACCTCGCGGTAGATGCTGCCCCTCCAAAAGTCGATCAGGGTGAAGACGGCTCTTGCGCTGAACATTCTGATTGCCCAGAGGGGCATTTCTGCCAAGTGGAGGGCTTCTTCGGTGAGTGTTTGGAGGGTTGCTACGAAGGGAGCTGTCCAGAGGGGCAACTCTGTGAGCTGGAGACCCACCTCTGCCAACGTGACTTCTCCTGTACCGGAGATGAAGGATGCGAAGCGGAGGAATATTGCGCTGGAGAGCTTTGTGTAGAGGGGTGTCGCCTGGAGGGCGATTGTCCAGAGGGTCCTGAAGGTCAAGCCCAGAGCTGCCATCCAGACTCTCACCTCTGCACTCCTCTAGTGGTTTGCTGTGCTCCTGATGACAGCTGTGCGCTCTCTCTAGAGGATCGCTGCGATGACATCCTTGCTGTAGAGAGCTGTGAGCCCAATCCCTGTTCTGGACGCTGTGAGGCAGACACCGATTGTGAAGAGGCTGATTATTGCGGACCGGATGGTTACTGCATGTTGGGCTGTCGGGTAGAGGAGGATAACTGTGAGCTGGGTCTGGAGTGCGAGCCAGAGAGCCGCAGTTGCCTCTCCAAATCCTGTACAGAAGATCTGGATTGCCTTGAAGATCAATATTGTCCCCCTGCCGGCCGCTGCCGAGAAGGCTGCCGACAGGATCCAGACAACTGCCGAGGCCGCGAATTTTGTGGGATTAATCATGAGTGTGTCCCAAGAGGGCAGGATGAATGTTTAAACAATGCAGATTGCGTTGACCTATATGGTGAGGGCCACCGCTGTGAACAGAACAGCTGTATTCCTCCCTGTGAAGGTGACGAGTCCTGCGCGATGGGCGAAATTTGTGAAGATCTACGCTGTGTCCCAGGTTGCCGAGATGATCTCTTAGAGGAGAACGACGAGCAGGAGTCCGCTGCTTTTCTTGAGTTTGAGGAGGGGGTCTACAGCTCGGAAGTTTTGAGAGCTTGTCAGCGAGACAGCGACTGGTTTGGCTTTCAGGTAGGGGAGGGGGTCCCTGTACAAGTCATCCTTAACTCCAACTTGGAGGAGGGGGATATCGACGCGCGACTCTATGCTCCCGATGGCAGCCTTCAGGCCCAGGCTCAGCAGCCTGAGGCGGAGGAGATCTTAAGGGTGGATCCTCGTCCTGGGAGAGTCCAGGCGGCGGGCCTTTGGACCTTGGAGATCTTTGCTCGAGGCCTGGATATGGCGGACTATAGCTTTGAGATCCAGTTGGGTGTTCCACTTTGTCTTGCCGATGAAGCTGAACCAGACAACAGCCCTGAACTCTCCAGAGAGTTTGAACTTGATGGGATGGTTGAGCAGAGCATCTGTCCTCAGGATGAGGATTGGTTTCTCTTACACCTAACAGAGGGCTCAGGACTCAGCGTCAAGCTCTCCCTATTGGGGAATTCAAGGAACGAGGCGGAGAGCCTGAGTTTTGAGTTCTTTGGTCCAGGAACACCTACAGAAGAGAGCAGCCCCATCGCGCTCCCCAACAGCGCGGGAGGTGGTGGTGAGGAGCCCCTCTACCTACAGCTTGATGTTCCTCTTCAAAACTTCCTAATCCAAACGGGTCCCTACCATCTCCGCGTCAAAGGAGATGATGAGTTTCAGTTTGGGGAGTATCGTCTGGAGGTGGAGGTAGATCTCCTGGGCCTCTGCCTCGCTGACAACTTTGAGAGCAATGATACCTTGGAGACCGCTGCGAATCTCATGGAGCGAGAGGGCTTCACCCGCCTCGCTCTGGATGGAACCCCTGAGCTGCTCCCTGATCAAGATCATGTCTTAGAAGCGATGAGCCTGTGTGGAGATGAGGATTGGTTCCAGGTTGAGTTAAGAGAAGGTGATGATTTGAGCGTCTGGATCATCCGCCAAGAGGAGAACAGCGTTGGTAACACCTATGTGGAGATTATGAACGCTGATGGGGCTCGCGTTGGGGTTATGGGTCAGAGCACTGCGCGGGAGAACATGGCTCGGGCTGAGGATCTCCAGGCAGGCAACTACTTCTTGAGGATCCGAGGAGATGAGCCCAGCTCCTACGAACTCAGACTCTTCCGCAACGCGGGTGCTCAACTCTGTCCCGCCGATCGCTATGAAGAGAACGACAGCCGGGAGAGCGCTGTGCCTATCCAGGCAGGGCTGCATGAGGCTCTTACCCTCTGCGGTACAGAGCGCGATCAAGATTGGTACTGGTTTGAGTTGGAGACCCTCTCAGAGATCCAAGTGAATCTCAGCTTCTCCCATATCCAAGGAGATCTGGAGTTGGATCTCTACTACGGTGACAACGCTGTCTCCCTGAATCAGGAAGGGAACATGGGGCACAGTAACACCGATAATGAACAAATTCAGTTCAACAACCGCGCTCCTGGGACCTATTATCTCAGGGTGCGAGGCTTGGGAGATCCCAACGCCAACTATGAACTTGAGTTGAACATCACCGAGCGGGTTTTCCTCTGTGAGGATGACGGAGATGAGCCCAACCAGGGCTTTGAGAACCCAACTTTGCTGGGAGCAGGGGGAAGCATCGAGCGAGAGCGTCAGTGGCTCTGTGTTCGCTCTCCTGTCGATATGGATATGTTCCAGATCGATGTCCCCGCTGGCCGACCACGTGTTATTGCGGCCAGCTTTATCTATGGAGATGATGGAGATCTCGCCATTGAAGTCTACGACAATGATGGGATGCTCCTTGCTCAGACCTTGGATATTGTACGGGGAAATCCCAAGCAGTGTGTTGTGATAGATCCTTTAGAGGATCGAGATCGCAGCTTCTTTGTGCGCTTTGTGCCTCTGAGCATCAATGAGGTGCAGGATGATGATGAGCGCTTAGACTATACGTTGTGGATACAGAACAGCGAAGATTGTGAAGATGTCGAGCCGTTGACGCCGGGTGTTGATTGGCCGCATATCAGTGAATGAGGGGAGAGATATGAAGCAGTTTTTGATATTCGCCTCGGTCTGCCTGGCCAGCTCTGCCCTGGCTCAGGAGATGCCCGCCCAAACTTTCAGCAGTGGTGGCGGGGCCAGCGAGAACCAGGACTACCAGCACTTTTCAGCCTTTGGTTTAGGGATGGCGGTGGGTCGTGCTGAAGGTGGAGGCCATGTCGTTCATCACGGCTTCCTGGCTGGAGGTGCTTTTGCCGTAGACCTTGACGCTCCTGAACTCAACCCTCCTCTTGCAGATGTCGTTGCTGAAGCAGGATTGAACTGTTTGGCGCAGGTGAGCCTCCCTGCTGTCTTGGTTGAGGACAATCGAGATCAGAACCCAGTAGTAACTGTTACGTTGATGACAGTCCCTGAACAGCAGATCGATCCAACAGGAGCGGATGTTGAGCTGCCCCCAGGCAGCTATGATGTCATGATCAGCGCAGTGGATTTCTCTGGCAATGAGCTATTGGACAGCTACCGCGTAGATGTTGTCGATAACACCCCTCCAGATATCGTCCCGATCCCCGACCCCACCCCCGTGGGCTCCGAGATCGAGGCCAACTCACCCGCAGGGACCCCGGTGGCTATCGAGTTTGGTTGCCAAGACGCCTGTGATCCTGCTCCTCAGAAGGGGAACGTTCCTGCTCGCTTTGGAGTGGGTGACAACTTAGTCTCGCTGAACTGCACCGATCTCTCAGGCAACCTGGGCGAAGAGGAGATCACCATCCGCATCGAGGACAACACCGCACCAGAGCCGGGTGTTGCTCCTGAGGATATTGAGATGGCCTGTAACGCCCAGGATGGAACCGTTATCGATGTTCCTGCCTTTGTCTGGAGTGATAACGCTGATAACGTAGGTGATCTGGTTATGGCCATCATCATCGATCCTGATGGAGATGCTGTGCGCCATGAGCCTGTTCCTGCTCAGGTTTCCTTGCACTCTGGAGTTCATGTACTCCGCTATGAGGTCAGTGACCTCTCTGGCAACAGCAGCTCCTTTGATATAACAGTTAACATCGTCGATGTCGCTGGTCCTCGAATCGAGGTGGTGGATCTGCCGAACGCAGGTTGGTTTGGTGCTCAGGCAGGCCAGGTCCAGTTCAACTTGGACGTGATTGATGATTGCGGACAGGTGGGAAACAACGTAGATCTTCAGATCATCCCCGCGCCAGACCTGCAGGAGATCAACGGCAACCGCGTGACTGTGACCTACAACCAAGACGGAGTCTATAACCTCTCCATCCAGGTCCAAGACTCAGCGGGGAACGCTGCGGTGGATAACTCTGTCGCCTTTGGTTTGGATCGAGTCGAGCCGGTAGCCTCTGTGAGCGCTCCTGCTCAGGGAGATGTTGATCCTGCCGACTGGATGACCTACCGGGCCTATGGCTTTGGCGAGTCGATGGTCCTCACCGTGGGCGCTGAAGACGACGCCGCTGGTGTTCGACGAGTACAGGTGATCTACGATCCCAACGATGAAGCCAAGGTTCTCCTAGATCAGGAGTTTGATGGCAATGGCAAGCCCATACATGGCCCTGGCGCGGTAGGCAACCTTCACTGCACAGATACTCAAGGGGAGGATGCTTACTGCAACCAAGCTGGAGAGTTAGTGATGCGCGACCTGATCCCAGGACCGCAAGCGCTTCAGATCATCGTGGAGGACTTCGCAGGGAACCTCAACACCTCTGAGGCCTACTTCACCAACGCCAATCTGGGAACAGCGATGGATCTAGTTCAGAATCGACTGGGTCAGTATATCGTCGATCACCCTGCTCTGCCCGACGGGATCCGTCTCAATCTGATGTCTGCCAGCCAGCGCCTCGCCAGCGGCGTCGATCAGGCGGAGTTGTTTGATCCCGATATCTCTCGTCCCGTCCCCATCTTCTTAGGTGGTGCCCTACGAGCAACTGAGTCTGCGGTGATTCAACTGGTCAACGCGGTCAACGCTGATGATGGTACCAATCGAGACTTCTTCCAGGCCCAATTGAGCATGCTTATGGAGGTTGCCAGCGCTGAGTTGTCTCTTTATGATGAACATATCCGCAGTTTGGGCCTGAATTTGGATCGTGCTGCCTATCTGATCACCGCCTATCACACTGATATGGAGTTCTCAGACAGCTATCGTGAGGCGATGGAAGCGGCTCAAGAGGCAGAGAACTGGACTCAGGCAGCAGCCAACTCGCTCCAGTCTTTCTTCCATCTCAAGAGTGCTCACAGCGCTTGGATGATGGATTATCACGTCGCTCCTCGTCCCGATGATGAGCAGCATATCGTTCATCATTATCAGTTGGGTCGCGACATCCTGGCCGCCATGCGGGATGAGATCAACGCCTACTTGGGGCTGGTCAGCAAGCCCTCTGAGGTAGAGATGGAACAGATCAGAGATCGTCTCTCTGGTGTGATCGATGACCTGGATATTCTCCTTCAGTTTGGCTTTGATGATCGAGGCTTGACGGACCAAGCCTATGTTCAGGCTCTCCTTAACCTCAGAGATGTTGCCAACTTCAGCTCCACTGCTGGAAACAATGGAACTTGGGTGCGCAACTACCAGTGGTCCATGATGCAGGTGGTTCGCTGGATGACCCATGCTTCCTTAGAGACGGCCCGGCTCTACACTGGAGAGAACTATCCTCTCTACAGGAACTCCTCCGATACCATCCGAGAGGGGGTCACCATGCTGGACGCTCGTGAAGTTCAGGCGGTGATCGATCTCTATGGCTCTGTCCAGAAAGCAGAGTGTCCTATCGTCGCGGTCTATCACTGCTTCTACCTCTCTGATGAAGAGGATCAGGATGTCGATCAATCGATCCTTGAGGGAGATGTAGATGATGCTTGTTGGGATTTGATGCTGCGACCCTCTGAGTGGGAGGATGCTGATCCTGCTGCTGTCCCTGCCGAGTGTCGTTTTGGCGCAGGCGAAGGCAACGGAAACTAAGGAAGAGATCTTATGAGAGTTCACCACCTACTGCCTCTTCTCTGTTCTCTAACGCTGCTCTTCGCTCCAGCCTGTGATGATGCCAGCAGCTCCGATGCTCTTGAAGCTGGAGCCGCTGGCGAAGATAGCGGGATCGCTGGTGAAGGTGGCACTGCTGGTGACGCCGGTGAAGGTGGCGCTGCTGGTGACGCCGGTGAAGGCGGCGCTGCTGGTGACGCCGGTGAAGGCGGCGCTGCTGGTGACGCCGGTGAAGGTGGCGCTGCTGGTGACGCCGGTGAAGGC
>CAYLJJ010000004.1:119025-138863 GCA_964384025.1 uncultured Nannocystaceae bacterium | reverse complement strand
CAGGCTCTGGTTTCTCCTCAGACTCAGGCTCTGGTTTCTCCTCAGACTCAGGCTCAAGCTCTGGTGTCCCCTCAGGCTCAGACTCCGATGTTTCCTCAGGCTCAGACTCCAATGCCTCCTTAAGCTCAGGCGCCTTCTCAGGCTCAGACTCCAATAGCCCCTCAAGCTTAGACGCCCTCTCGAGTCCCTGCGGCTCCTCCGATATTGCTCCCTGTTGAGCCAGGGCAGACTCTTCAGAGAGAGGAAGCTCCATCAGAGGTTCCAGCTCTCGAGCCGCAAGCTCTGCATTCTTAAACCTGCGGTTGGGAGACTTCTCCAAACAGCGCATCACAAAAAGATCCAAAAATTCGGGGATCTGCGCCTGGGGTCTAAAAAGTTGAGGTCGAATGGGTTTCTCTAGATAGTGACGCCGCGCAGTTCGATTAAAATTGCTGCCAGGGAAGGGTGGGCGTCCGGTGAGCATCTCATAAAGAAGCACACCCAAGAGATAGAGGTCAGTACGCTCATCTAAGCCGCGTCCCCGGATGATCTCTGGAGCGATATACTCTCCATGAGCACGACACTCCCCCTGAGACTTACTTGGGGCAGAGCTAAAGGCTAAGAGGTGATGTACGCCAACCCCTGAGAGGACCCCTCTCCGAGGGCCTAAAGCATCTGGGACCAAGAAAATATTTTCGGGGGTTAAGTTGAGATGAAACAGCCCATTCCCGTGGAGAATTTGCAGGTGGTGCAGCAGCTCTAAAGCCAGACGAGCAACCAGGGTGCTGGAGAGTGGCCCCTCGTTCTTTAAGATATTCGCCAGACTTTGGCTCTCAAGCAGAGGTTCTACTAAGAAGATCTGCCCCTCATGAATACCCACTTCCAGGATAGGGAGGAGGCCGTTGTGATAAAGCCCTGTGGCCTGTTGAGCATCTGCCAACATCTGGTTGGCGCTCTCAGAACCACTTTCAACAAAGGGAGCAAAGATTTTGACCGCGACCGGCTGCTCCTTTTGAGTGTCCTCCGCACGGTAGACCTCGCCCACTTTGCCCTGCCCCAGGGGCTGGATGAGGCGATAGCGGTCTCCCAGGAGCTGGTCGACAAATCGGGTCAAGGAGGATCCCTCCTGTCAGACAAGAGCGAGAGGTGTTCTCTGCTCAGGGGTAAAAAAACGGCCCGAAGTTAGCATTCCTTTGAGGTCCTCGCAACGCAGGTTTGCCCTTAAATCTGTCACCCCCTCTGAGCCCCACAGCGATTTTATGCTTCTCTCTCCACAGGCTGGTAAACGAAGAGCAAAATGTGCATCCTCCCGCCGAGATGAAGAAGGAGGGTTGCCTTGCAATCTAGAATATCCCTGACCTATCTCCTCGGGCTCCTCCTCCTGGCTGGGCCTGTGGAGGCTGAGCCTGCGAGCACAGTCTATCTCAATGGAGTCCCCTCCCCCGTCTTCTTCAATGATGGAGACAGCTTTAAGGTCCTCTCTGGAAAGTTCACCGGGACACGAGCACGCCTGAGTGGCTTCAACACCCTGGAGAGTTATGGAAAAGTTCACTCTTGGGGAGATTGGACCGAGAAAGAACTCAAGGTCCTAGCCAAGATGGGCACCATGAACGCCCGCAAAGGAACTTGGCGTTGCATTTCAGATCTGAGTAAAGACACCTATGGACGAACCCTCTGGTGGTGTCCTGATTTGGCCGAAGACCAGATCCGTAAGGGTCTGGCCCATGTCCTCAATATCTGGGCCTACCCCGGGGATTCTGAGCTGATCATCGCTCAGCGAGAGGCGATCAAAGCTCGACGAGGCATCTGGTCTCACGGAGTCCCAGAGTTTGTCCTCACCTCGTTGCACTCCATCGATGAGCGCCCCGGAGATAAGCCCGCTTATAACCGCTTGGTCTCCTCTGTTGATGGTCACTCTCATAAATGGCCTCACCGCGAGGAGTATAAAGAGTGCCAGAAGGTCTGCTGGAAACCCAGCGCGGAGGATCGCTGGACTCGCTTAGTGCAGCGTCTCCATATGCAGCCACAGACCATCGAATATATGCGTGATTATGATGATAATCGCCTCAGCGCCCTCCTTAAGACCTTTAAATCGGGAGAAAGTATCTCGGTTGGAAAGGATGGCTTCCTGAAGGAGTCGCATCGCTTTGACTTTGAGTTGGCTCTCAAAGAGATGAAGAATATGGGCTGGTTTATGGCTGCAGATGCCGATATCCAAACTTGCATGGTCTATACCAACTATCGACGCCGATTTGGAAATCGAAGGGCGAGTTGTCTCTGATGCGCTTGTTCACTCTTCTGCCTCTTCTCCTTGTCTGGAGCTGCGACTTCAATCGACCTCTCTATCCCCTCGCAGGTTACGAGTCCAGCGATGAGGAGTGCTCAGACGGCCTCGATAATGATGAAGATGGCTTCATCGACTGTGATGATCCTGTCTGCCTCGCTAAGTCTACTCTCTGCGGTCCCTTCATCAATGAGGGGGATCTGGAAG
Source organism: uncultured Nannocystaceae bacterium (assembly GCA_964384025.1). Lineage (GTDB taxonomy): Bacteria > Myxococcota_A > Bradymonadia > UBA7976 > UBA1532 > CAYLJJ01. The sequence goes on along the minus strand of CAYLJJ010000004.1, from coordinate 136,393 downwards.
CAGAGGACAGCTACGCTCTCTGCCGCGATAAGGTGGACAACGATGATGATGGCAACTTCGACTGTGGTGATCGCAAATGCCAACTCATCCAGGAGCTGTGCTGCACTCGGGAGTTCACCAACGCCGCTTGCTCCGACGGTATCGACAATGATGGCAATGGCTTTACAGACTGTGGTGACTTTGGCTGTAGCAAGGGGATGTTTGTCACCGTCTGTGATGAGAAGCGTTTGCCGATGAGCCTGCCTCAGGGGCAACAGCTCAAACAGGGACAAGAGAGCAGCCTCGCGGAGTGTCAAGATGGACAGGACAACGATGGAGACAGCCGCGTTGATTGTGATGACTGGAACTGTACCCGAACCGATGAGGGAGCCAGCCCCGAGGCGATCGAGTTCTGCTTTAAGGATGAGGAGCGCAGCGGTCCCGAATGTCAAGATGGTCAGGATAATGATGGGGATGGTTATACCGACTGCGCTGACTGGAGCTGTTTTAAAGTCGATAATGGTGCGAGCCAAGAGGCCCTAGAGCACTGTAATGGAGGCGAGGTTGGAGCGGAGTCCACTCTAGAGGAGTGTAGTGATGGGATCGATAACGACGGTAACAACTTTACGGATTGCGCCGACTACTCCTGCTCTCGTGCAGATCGCGGAGCCAGCGAAGAGGCGGTGGCTTACTGTCAGGCTCAGGCTGAGGCCAGTTATGTCAAATGCTCCGACGGCATCGACAACGATGGCAATGGCTATACAGATTGCGCCGATTACTCCTGCACCCGAAGTGATGATGAGAGCGTCAAGATGGCCTGTCAGGAGAGCGCTGCTGCTGTCGTCGATCCAGAGAGCTGTGATGATCCCTGTGTTCAGGGTTGTGGCGATGGTGCCTGCGCCTTCTACTGTTCCGTAAATGGAGTTCGCTCGATCTGTCGAGACACCTGCGCCGACGATATCGATAACGATCAGGATGGTTTCAAGGATTGTGCGGACTGGGACTGTAGCTATAATCCCGAAAAGTCTTGCCCAGGACCCGGCATCTGTGAACAGCCCCGATGATGGTGAAGAGAATGATGACGCGATTGACCGCGCTTTTGCTGTTTCCCTGCTTCGCCTGGGCTCTGCCTGAGGCTCCTAAGGTAGAAGCTCCTAAAGCAGAGTCTCCTAAAGTAGAAGCCCCTAAATTAGAAGCTCCTAAAGTAGAAGCCCCTAAAACAAAGGGTCCTTCAGAGACCCAGTGTGCTGATGGCCTGGATGATGACAAAGATTATGTCATCGACTGCGCCGACTCTGATTGTAAGGCAGATCCAAGCTGCCAACCTGATGGGAGCCCTGAAGACACAGACGCTCGCTGTAGCGACTGGCTGGATAACGATGAGGATGGCGCTACTGACTGCGAGGATGATGACTGTAATGCGGGTCATATCCAGGCTTGTAAAGGCTCCTGGGATCTAAGAGGCAGTCAGGGAGCGCGTCCTGTTCAAGCTGTCCAGGCTTCTCAATCTCAGGGAAACCTCCTACCCAAACTCGAAAAGGGGATGAGCGTCCAAGATCTCATCGGCAAGGGTGATGATATCGACGGTGAGCGCAACGACATCCTCTGCTCTGATGGCATCGACAATGATCTGGATGGCGCCACAGACTGCGAAGACTTTGGCTGTAAGTTCGATGACAGCGTGACCGTCTGTAACGGTAACCCAGGGATGCGCTTCTCTATGGTAGGCATCCTGATGCATGAATATGATCTGGAGGAGGAGATCTCAGACACCCGCTTCTATCGCCTCCAGATGCGCAGCTTTGGTCCCATCCCGCGCATCGCTAACTCCTTCTATCTGGTCAATATGCTCGTAGAGCGGACCCCCCGCCTGAGCTTCGCTCTCTTCCAGGTGCCCTTGGGCAACAAGGGACATTTCGTCGGTGTCAACAGCGGCGCGGCGGGCCTTGATCAGATTCAGGCGATCTCCCTTCATAAGCAGCTCCTCATCGATCGGCCTGGGCTCACCTCAGCCTTTGGTCAGTTTAATTCAGCCGCCATCGAGTTTACTGGCCCGATCACCTCTGACAGCTTCCTCAAATATCGTGTCTTTGCAGGAGGAGGTTCTGGGCGCTTTGATGGCAACATCGGAGGGCGCAGCGTCACCGGCGCCGAGTATAACTACCCTTGGTCAAGCGGGATGCAGCTTCAGATCAACGCCGTTGGGCACTACAGCCGCTTTGATACTCCTTTCCTCTATACCCCTGTACCTCTTACCGTCGGCATCTTCTTGGGCGCCAAATATGATGAGCGAGATATGGAGCGCTTCTTCTCTCAGAACCTCCACACCGCCATCCGCTATAATCGCTTGATCCTGATGTTTGAGGGCTTCTTAAAGCAGGAGCTGGAGTTTGAAGCCAATCAGCTCTCCTACAATATTCAAGCGGGTTTTCTACTCTGGCCCAAACACATCATGTTGGCGGGAGACTTTGGAGAGTTTATCAACGGAGATATGCAGAACCCGCCTGAGTTTTTCTCCAGTGAGCTGAGACGACAGCGAGATATCTTTCAGTATCGCGCAGGGATTCACTGGTATTTTTTCCGTCAGATTGGCGTCGTCTCAGCCATCTATCGAGATCGTATTATCCGTGAGGGTCGTGGGCGAGAAGAGGATCATATCCGAGAGGTTAAGCTCTTCGCCCGTTACTTCTTCTAAAATGGGGTAAAACATTTTGGAACCGCTCCAGAAGTTACAACGAGAGATTGAGCGCAAGAAGCTCGCTCGTGAGTTCGCCGAGGTGATGGCAGAGCATTACTTGGAGCGTTCAGATTGGGGCTGGTTAGTCTCTATCTTTGATGGCTGGGTGGGTACTCTAACGGCAGTGCTCAACGGGCAGCATTCTAATGTTTGGAACCAACGTGCTTCCCAACTCGGAGAGGAGCTGATGTTCCTGGAGATAGAACGTCACGTCTTGCTCTCCTCTCTCCACAAACCTTCAGATTTTCAGCTCAGTAACTCCCTCCATCTCGAGCAGCCCAGTAAACCTGCCGCCCCCGCCCCGCCGCCAAACGCCCAATCACAAACCCCCCCACATGAGCACAAAACGCGACCCCGCCTCCATCTTGAGGAGCTGTGATCAAGCTGAAGAGCTGTAAAAGCGCCCAACCAGGGAGCACCACCCAGGCTGGTAGATAGAACAGCTTTATGACTATCCTTAACCAGATGAGGAGAAAGAACATCCGAATGCGGCTGCGATGGTGCCCGATCAGGAAAGCCCCCAAGAGCGCAGAGATCGCCCCTGAAGCACCAATGAGAGGGATCATGCTCTCAGGAGCGGAGAGATGATGGGCGCCTACCGCGCCTAGACCCGCCAAGAGATAAAAGGCGAGAAAACGACCACCCCCCCAGAAACACTCGATCACTGTCCCCGCCAGGAAGAGAAAGAGCATATTGCCCAAGAGATGAAAGAAACCTCCATGCACAAAGAGAGAGCTGAAAGCTTTTAAGATGCTGGGCTGGCCTGGGGTGTAGCCAAAGCGGCTCGCGAAGGGACCTGCGTTTAGAGCATCGATGAGATCGTAGACCAGCAGCTCAAGATCCTCATCCAACTCCTCATCTTTCTCAACGCTGCGAAGCTTCAAAGCGATACGAAGCTGAACCGGGACCAAGCCGGGCAGCTCTTCAAACTGCGCCGAGTCGATAGTAGCTTCAGGGTAGGACTCAAGATAGGAACTCACATAGCGCAGCGCGTACCCAGCTCGCTCTTCCCATCTCCTGTCTGCTTCGTAGGACCAAAGATAGATCAAGCTACAAAGAGCGATGAGGGCATAGGTGATCACCGGCTGAGTATAGACAGGTTGGTCATGTCCAACAGGGATAAGGAAAAACATCTCAGCTCCTTTGAAAGTTGGGGAGAGTAAAGCGCCGAGAGCGAAGGGGCAATTGGAACAAGCGCGCTTGATCCTGGGCTCCCCTTTCAGGATCATCCCATCATTATGAGATCACAGCTTCTCTTGGCTCTCCTCCTCTCGGCCTGTGGTGGATCCGCCCCAAAGCCCAGCGGTATCTCAGCGCAACCTGCTCCTGCTCCACCAAAATCCGCCTCTGCACCCCAAGTGGTAGAGATCCCCGCTGAGCTACAGGGCTTCCCCAGTCAGGCTCAGCTTCAGACCATCTCAGCTCAACACCTCCCTGAGCTTAAGGAGTCCCCCATTGAGGAGGTCCAAACTTGGCGTCTCAAAGGACCCTTCCCAAAGAGCTTTGGTGATCAGCCTCCCTCTCGGAGAGATCCTCTCCAAGCCCTCCTGCTTAAAGCCCTAGAGCCAGAGAAAGGGCGGCTCCAAGCCAGCGCCAGCATGAGCTGCGCGGCGCGAGAGCTGGGGCTCTATCTCAAGGATCAAGAGAGGCTCCCTGGTTTGGAGATCCAGGACCTGATCATGGGGGCCTGTGGGGTCCCCGCTGTAGGGCTCTCCAGCCGTGTCCGCAGTACCATCGGGGGGGATCTGACCACGCTCCGAGCAGATATCAAGCGGCGCCTCTTACCCTGGTTAATTCAAGCTCCTCCAGAGGGGCAGTATCTCCTGGGTGCTGCTTTGGTTCAGGATGGCGCCAGAGCCCACCTTGTCCAGGTACAAGCACGCCGACGAATTCAGCTCAAGCCCAGCCCCCGTCAGCTCAAAGGGAAGATCCTACACCTGCGTGGAGTCGTCTTGGAGTCCGCCGAGCGTATCGGCGCGGCGATCAACCAGGGGCGTTTTGGTTATAGAGAGTGCCTCCAAGATCCAAAGATCGAGTTCCCTCATTTTCACTTCACCTGCTTTGGCGATCCCCAGGATAAGAGCGCCTGGGTTGTGGTCAGCTCCTACCCCCGAGGTCGTCTGCTGGGGGAGACTCTCTTTAGACTTCAAACACGGCGCTCACACAACTCTCCCGTCCAATATAAACAGCAAGAGAGTGAGGTTGAGGCCAGCGTTGAGAGCCTCACCACAGGCGTTAACAACCTACGGAAGAGGGCAGGGTTGCCTCCACTGCGGCTCTCAAGGCCCCAAAGCCAGATAGCGGAACATCTGGCAGGGACCTATTTTCTCGCCAGCATGGGAGAAATGCCGCAGTTTTTTGCCGATTATGTAGCGATGGGGATGATGGCGGGCTGGAGCTTGGGGGAGCCCATCACACAGGGCCGCGTCACCGCTCATCTTATGGGGGGACAGAGCCTCTTGACAGCTCTAGAAGCGCTTCAACGCTGGCCGGGAGGTCGCGCGGTCATCTACGATCCTGAGGCCCGTCTCTTGGCCCTCGGGCTACGCCAGATGGGCGCCCGTCAGGGGCTCCTGCTGAGCAGCTACCGCCCTCTCAATCTTCAGGCTGCCGAGGTTCAGGGCCAAAAGGCTGCCCAGGAGATCAAGGCCCGCTTAGATCTCTTGCGCCAAGAGCGAGGGCTCCCCAAGAGCCGTGAAAGCGGCGCGGTGATGGAGCACGGTCTTCTCTTAGAGAGGGAAATGATTAAGGAGGAGATGCAGAAAATCATGAGCAAGCATCAGAAGAAAACTCGCTTACCCAGCCGAGGTTGGATGCTCAAGACCAGCGATCCAGAGCATTTTGCTTTTCCTGCCCCTTTCTTGGTTGGAAAGAAGCTTCTGGTCTCCATCCAGACAGGCTGGGGGCGACAACCTGACCAGCCCTGGGTGATGCCGCAGATCTTTATCGCTTGGTCAACTCCACCACCCTAAGGCTCAGTCCTTTTTGAGGTGGCTAAAGTCCATCGAGGCCATCTGCTTGTAGAGGCTCCAACGATAATCCAGCTCACTCTGAGCCTCTTCAACGAGCATCTCAGCGCGAACTGGATCCATCTTCTTGAGCATCCCAAAGCGCGCCTCGATCTCCGCCCACTCCGCCATCCGGCGCTTGGGATCCTTGCTGTCCAGCTTCAGGGGGTTTTTGCCCTGGGCCTTGAGATCAGGGTGATAGCGATAGAGGGGCCAGAAGCCGTTCTCGACCACAACCTTGGTGTGCTCCATCCCCTTGGCCATATCGATGCCATGGGCGATACAGGGGCTATAGGCGATGATCAGGGAGGGGCCATCAAAGGCTTCAGCTTCCAGGAAGGCCTTGACAGTTTGAGCATCGTTGGCGCCCATCCCGATCTGAGCAACATAGACGCTGCCGTAGCTCATGGCGATCATGCCCAGATCTTTGCGAGGATTGGGCTTGCCTGCGAAGGCGAACTTGGCTACAGCGCCCAGGGGGGTTGCCTTAGAGCACTGGCCACCAGTGTTGGAGTAGACGCCGGTGTCCAGCACCAGGATGTTGATGTTGCGACCACCGGCGATGACATGATCAAGGCCACCATAGCCGATGTCATAGGCCCAGCCGTCACCACCCACAGCCCAGACCGAGCGATGGTTGAGCGTGTCCACCAAGCTCAGGAGATCCTTAGCCTTAGGATCCTCGATACCTTGTAGCTTCTCTTGGACAAGGGCGACGCGCTTACGCTGCTTCTCGATCCCCGCCTCATCGCTCTGCTTAGCGCCTAGGATTCCCTGCACCAACTCGGCGCCTAAGATCCCTTCAAACTGCTTGACCAACTCCTGGGCATACTCAATCTGCTTATCCAGGGTGAGGCGGAAGCCCAAACCAAACTCAGCGTTGTCCTCAAAGAGAGAGTTGCTCCAGGCTGGACCTCGACCATCTTTATTGGTAGTCCAAGGAGTCGTGGGCAGGTTACCACCATAGATAGATGAGCAGCCGGTCGCGTTGGCGATCACCGCTCGATCTCCAAAGAGCTGGCTGAGCAGCTTCACATAAGGGGTCTCACCACAGCCTGAGCAGGCTCCAGAGAACTCAAAGAGAGGCTCTAGGAATTGTACGCCCTTGACCGTGTTGGTGCGCACCAAGCTGCGATCAACCTCGGGGAGATTCAGGAAGTAACTGAAATTCTCCCGCTCCTTCTCCCGCAGAGGAGGCTGTGAGTGCATATTGAGAGCTCTACGTTCACGATTCTTCTTATCGAAGGCGGGGCAGAACTCCACGCAAAGCTCACAACCGGTGCAGTCTTCGGGAGCGACCTGGATGGTGTAGGCTTGGCCCTTGAAGGGTTTGGCCTTATAGGTCACATACTTATAGGTCTCTGGGGCCTCCTCCAGCAGCGCAGGATCATAGACCTTGGCGCGGATGGCGGCGTGAGGGCAGACCAAGACACACTTACCACACTGGATGCAGAGATCCTCCTCCCAGACCGGGATCTCCAAGCCGATGTTGCGCTTTTCCCATCGAGTAGTCCCCATCGGGAAGGTGCCATCATGGGGGAAGGCGCTCACAGGCAGCTCATCTCCCTTGCCCTCGATGATGCGACCCAGGCCGCTGTGCATAAACTCTGGGGCCTCATCTGGGATCAACTGAGGGCGTTCAAAGTCGCTGCTGGCTTCGCCGGGAATCTCCACCAAGTAGAGGTTGTCCAGGGTGGCATCTACAGCCTTAAAGTTCATCTGGATGACATGCTCACCCTTCTTCCCATAGGTCTTTTGGATGGCGTCCTTGATCGCCGCGATCGCTTCATCTCTGGGCAGCACCCCGCTGATTGCGAAGAAGCAGGTTTGCATGATGGTGTTGATGCGTACACCCATACCGGTTGCTTGAGCGACCTTATAAGCATCGATAGTGTAGAACTTGAGACCCTTCTCCAGGATTTGAGTCTGCATCTTACGGGTCAGGCTGTTCCAGACCGTATCCTTGCTCTCTGAGCTGTTGAGCAGGAAGACTGCTCCCTCCTTGGCCTGCTCCAGCATCTCATAGCGCTCAAGGAAGACCGTCTGATGACAGGCAATGAAGTCTGCCTTGTTGATCAGATATTGAGAGCGGATGGGATCGGTGCCAAAGCGCAGATGGCTGACAGTAACCGCTCCCGCCTTTTTGGAGTCGTAGACGAAATAGCCCTGTGCGTAGTTCTCTGTGCCTTCACCGATGATCTTGATGGAGTTTTTGTTAGCGCCTACGGTGCCATCGGAGCCCAGGCCGTAGAACATCCCACAGAAGCGGCCCTCAGGCTCGGTGGTGAAGCTCGGATCATACTCCAAGCTGGTGTGGGTCACATCATCCTTGATGCCCACGGTGAAGTGACGCTTGGGACGCTCTAAGGAGAGGTTGTCCAGCACCCCCTTGACCATCGCGGGGGTGAACTCCTTGGAGGAGAGACCAAAGCGACCCCCCACGAGGCCAGGACGCTGCTCAAAGTGGGCATAGCCTTCAGCGTAGGCCTCCTCGACGGCGTTAACACAATCCAGATAGAGGGGCTCACCGCCACCTCCAGGCTCCTTGGTGCGATCCAGGACAGCGATCTTCTTGACCGTCTTGGGGAGAGCCTCGATAAACCTCTGGCTGGCGAAGGGGCGATAGAGGCGGACCTTGAGCAGGCCCACCTTCTCGCCCTGAGCGATCTGATAGTTGATGGTCTCTTCAGCGGTCTCAGCGCCGGTACCCATCAGGACCACGACCTGCTCCGCTTCGGGATGCCCTACATACTGGAACAGCTCATACTTACGACCGGTGAGGCTCGCGAACTTGTCCATCGCCTTCTGGACAATCTCAGGACAGGCCAGATAGTAGGAGTTGACGGTCTCTCGAGCTTGGAAGAAGACATCTGGGTTCTGAGAGGTCCCGCGCAGGACCGGGCGCTCAGGGTTTAGACCCCGAGCCCGATGCGCACGCACCAACTCAGAGTCCACCATCGCCTCCATAATGGTGTCCTCAAGGAGGGCGATCTTCTGAACCTCATGAGAGGTGCGGAAACCATCAAAGAAGTGCAGGAAGGGGACACGGCTCTCCAAGGTCGCCGCCTGGGCGATCAGAGCCATATCGTGGGCCTCTTGCACAGAGTTGGAGGAGAGCATCCCAAAGCCGGTGGAGCGGGTCGCGTTGATGTCGCTGTGATCTCCAAAGATGGAGAGGGCGTGAGTCGCCACGGTACGAGCAGAGACATGGAAGACCGTGCTCGTCAGCTCACCCGCCAGCTTGAACATGGTGGGGATCATCAGGAGCAGGCCCTGAGAGGCGGTAAAGGTTGTGGTCAGCGCTCCCGTCTGAAGAGCACCATGGACCGCCGCTGAAGCACCCCCCTCACTCTGCATCTCAACAACATGAGGGATGGTTCCCCAGATGTTAGGGCGTCCCTTGGCGGACCACTCATCAGCCCACTCACCCATATTGGAGGAGGGTGTGATGGGATAGATGGCGCAGAGCTCATTGGTCTTATGAGCGACATAAGCGGTCGCCTCGTTGCCATCGATGGTCACATACTTCGCCATTGTTTCTCTCCACGTCGTCGCTGAAGCGACAAGCTCAGCAAAGGCCCGAGCGGCCAAAATGACGGCCACTATCTCAAGCCCCTCTGTGGGGTTCAAGTGATTAAGGCACCACCTGTACTTTGTTTGGTCACCTGTTTAATTAAAGGAGAGGCTCACCGGAAAAATCGAAGCACAGCGCAACGCAGACTCCCTGAGGAGAGATCAATATCGATGATTCTGTAACCTGAGCGTGTACTCGGTAAGGGCCTCTGCGGCTTCATCTGGGAGGCGTTCAAATTTGAGGGCGATCCATCTCAATTCCTGATCCTCTAAACAGGGAGAGAGCCTGATGACGCGAGCCAAGGTTCGCCAACGCAGGGTTCTGATCCCGACCGCCAGCTCACAGAGGAGGAGATCATCGGGCATACAGAGGGGCTTGTCTCTAAAGCAGAGCCCAGAGACGCTGAAGTCCATAAAGGGATCGGGTCGATGCCAGGATGACTCATCCATAGATGTTTTCTTGAGAGACCACTCCAAAGCGAGGGAGCCTGAGTTTGACACCTGATATTTCAGAGGGATGCTCCCCATAAGACGTGGCCAATATCGTCGGTCAGGCTGAACCGCGCGTCGTTCGAGAGCCTCAAATCCATCCGGCCATGCTCTAGTCACAGTTGCTGAAATTCTCTGTTTCGGTTGACTATGGCAATTAAGTACGACTCTTATGCCTTTACCAATATTAACATCTCTAGAGCTAAGTTCTATTCTATAGAATCCATTTTCAAAAGACCGAATCCATCCAGAATGGGTCTTAAATGATGGCGAAGCAATGTTGATTATGTCCACAGGGATCTGTATCGATTTTCCAACAATCAGCATAGTTTCTCCATTTCCATCCCTGGAACGGTTCAACATGCTTGGAGCTTGAGCGTTTGAGGATCCTCAAACGAAACTGAGTTTGCGCTCAAAGAGAGAGTCTGTGATTCAAAGATCTTCGGGGCTCTCAACATAATCAAAGCGCAGAGAGGTCACGCTGAAGGATTTACGGCGCTCTAGATAGAGATCTCGGAAGGCGAAGTCGTCATAGTTGAACTCTCCATCTACGCGAACAGAGGAGAAGGAGAGGTAGAGACCTGCGTCAGCCTCTCCCAGCTCAAAGGGCAGATCAGGCAGAGTATATTGATCGACTCCCCCAGGGAGGAGGTGGCTCCAGAGCGCAATGCCCGTGCTTGAGGAGATGTTGAGGAGCTGGATATGGGGGGTCTCTGTAGGACCTGAGATTCCAGGAAAAGTGGTCCAACGGATGAGGCGATCATCTCCCAGCGCCCCTCCATCCTGGGGGTGAATGATCCGGGGAGTTCCGATAAAGGGACCGATGCTCAGGCTCTCTCCAAAATCGCGACTGTGTTCAAAGGTAATCGTGTAGGGCTGCCAGAGAGGACCATCGTTTCGAGCGATTCCCTGCCAGAGAAGGCTTAGATCTGGATCCCAGGTGCTGATGTCCGGCAGAGATCCCACAGGGAGCCTATGGTTGGGACCTTGACTGCCCGGCTCGAGTTGCCAGTAACCTTCAGAGCCAAAATCCAAAAAGACCCTCACCTCGTAGAGACCAGGTCCTTCGACTGTGCCACCAGAGGGATTATCCAGTTCAACCATAAGTTGCTGATCTAGAGGATGCTCTAGGCGCAGCTCGATCCCTGAGATCTGTCGCCCAGGGCTGGCGCTCACAAAGCGCTGGTAGGCCATCGCGACAGGAAAGCTTAGTGCTCGAAGGCTCTGATAGCTGATGAGATCCTCCTGATAATCGACCAAGCTGCCATGAGGAACATGAGCAGCGGTGGCGATCACCGCCAGCTCACCTGGGCGCGCGGTGATGCTGAAGGCGCCATCCTCTAAGAGCACCCCTCTCTCCTCAGGCCAGGGTAGGGCATTGCGGTTGAAGATCGAGCTGTGAGTTGTCTCTACAAAGGCGGCCAGAACATAGCCAGGCTCTGTCGGCTTGATCAGCTCAGCTAAGCCCCAAAGCTCACCCTCGATCTGAGCGTTCTCTAGGGGGGGGGGAGGTTCAGGAGGATCTCCCGGCTCTGGTTCTATCTCGCTGGGGTGAGGATCCATAAAGAGGGTCACGTTCTGATGGGTGACCCGCTCGTAGGTGCTGACCTCAAAACCCACCTTCGCTGCTGTAACGCTGACTGGAGGTTCTAACTCCAAGCTGGAGAGCACGATCTGCCCCTCCTCATCACTGAACCCAATCCTCATGCTCCCCCCAGGAGAGCGAGCCCAGACCTGAGCATCTGCAATACGGCTCCCATCCATGCTGTTGACCAGGGTGACATTTACAGAGTGCAGGATCGCCTCTCCCCAGATGCCACCGAAGCGGCTATAGGGATCAAAGTACTCAAAGGCCTCAGGCAACCAAGCTTCATCCTCCTGGGTGTAGGCGCGGAAGTGTGCAAAGCCCATACGACCCTTGGGAGTCCGCGCCCAGGCGTGCTCAGCGTCGGGAACTTCGATGAGATCCAGGCGCGCGCCCGCCAACTCCAAGACCATCTCCTCATGAAAGCCTCGACCGCTGATCTCTACCAAGGTCCCTCCCGAAAGAGCGCCCCGCCCTGGTTGAAGATCAAAGACCTCAATCTCAGGAAAATAGCGCAGGCCTCGAGGAAGACTCCGTTGCTCCTCTCCCTGACGCAGCTGGATCTCCACCCAGCCAGGGGGATGGATAGGGGCCACACAGCTCAGACGGTGAGGCTCCTCCAGCTCACAGAAGATCCGCTCTCCATCCAGGAAGATCTGCACCTCCTCTGTAAAGCCGCTGCCTCCCACCAGAATCCGCCCTCCCCCTGAGCTGGGAAGGCGTTGGGGAACCACCGCTTCTAGAGAGAGTTCCTCCTCCTCTGGATCCAGATAGAGGAAAGCTTGCTCACGCTGAACAAGGCCATTGATGTTCTCTACCGCTACCGTCACCAAGCCAGGTTCGTGGGGAGGGCTCAGGACCTTGAGGCGTTGACGTTCAAGTTCACTCTGGAGGGGCTCCGCCTCAGCGTCACCAAAGCGCACCTGACTCTCCAGTAGGAGGCCCGCTCCTGAGAGGCTGATCTCTTCTCCCCCTGTGCTCCAGCCCCATTGAGGCTGAAGCGCCTCAAGGAAGATCTCTTCGTAGTAGCTAAAGGCTTGAGGCAGCCGCAGCTCTCCGTTGATGTTGCGTATAAGCACATCGACTATTCCAGGCTCTCCAGAAGGGAGGAGACAGCTTAAGATCCCCACCTCCTCATCCCAGCGAACTCGAAGCGCTGCCCGACCCCCAAAGAGGACAGTGCTGCTCTCCAAGAGCCCCTCTCCCTCGATGCTGATCTCAATCCCACCTGCGGTCGGTCCCTTGAGGGGGAGCATATTGAGCACGTTGAGGGGCTCGAAGTAGTGAAAACCCTCTTCAAGGCGTGCCTCCTCTCCCTCCAAAAGGATGCGTAGATCCACCGGGCCAGAGTGCTCTCCGGCGGGGGTGACGCAGCGTAGATGGTTCTCACTCTCTAGGCGGATGTCAGCGCAGGGTCGTGCTCCAAGGAAAATCTGAACATCCTCGTTAAAATCTCGACCGATGATCAGGATCTCGCTGCCCCCAGCAAGGGGACCACGGTTGGGGATCAGTGAGTTTAGGAGAGGTCCGAGGCGATCTATATCTGGCTCCATAGCATCGTACGGGAGCATATCTGGAGGGAAGATAGACTGCAGATCGGATCGAGATCCCAGATCCAGAAGTTGACCAAGATCTGGCTCTTCTGAGGAGGGGCTATCACAAGCCAGAATAAGGAGGGCGAGGAGAAAGCAGCGCATGCTCAGGAGGCTAACAAAGTTCGCGCTGCCTTTCCCAAAATATGACCCTTTGCTTAAACGAAATAGATCAGTAGATGAGCGCTTCAGCACCCGAAAATTATAGATTCTGATCTTGAGGCTCCTCCCGATTGATCTGATACCAATCGATCTTCCGCGTCGTGAACATCACCGTCCCCAAGATAAAGGAGAGCCCCAGCGAGCCCAAGAGCAGGGAGTAGCTCTCAGACTTGAGCAACAGATAGAGGAAGGCGTAGAGGGCGAGGAGAAAGAGCCCCATCAGTCCAGCCCTCAGCCTCTGCTTGAGGACCGCTGCGCTGTAACCTGTGATGAGCAGAGTTGAAGAGAAGCTCGCTGCGAGATAGGCCCAGCCAAAGCTGATATGCTCTGAGAGAGAGAGCAGGTTGAGATAGAAGATGCAGAGCCCAAAACCCACTAAAGAGTATTGGAGTGGGTGAATACGCAGCCTTCCAAAGACCTCAAAGAGAAAAAATATTAAAAATGTCAAAATTATAAAAAGAAAAGAGTATTTAATAGAACGTGTAGTCTGCTGATATATACTCACAGGAAACAGTAATTTTACGCCGAAACTACCGTTGTTAAGCATATTATTGAGACCTGGTGAGGCAATCCACTGTTGTGGATATCCTCTAGACAGTTCTAAAACATGCCAATGAGCATCAAATCCATTTTTCTCAACACTACGCTCAATAGGGAGGTAAGCACCATTAAAGCTGGGAGTAGACCATTCGGAATTCAACTTTATTTGGGTTTCTCGACCGTGAGGGAGAAAACTGAGCTGTTGACTCCCTGAAAGGATTAACTCCAAAGAAAATTCAACCGATTTCCCATTTTTGAGATCTCCTATCCCCTGAGGCTTGGCCTGAATCACGCTCTCCAATCCGGGTAAGATCTTGCTCACCGGACCAAAGAGGAGCGGTTCCTCCCCCCACTTAAGGATGGGAGTCTTGCGAATACCGATGGTGTCGGAGATGGGCAGGGAGAGAAAGGCGCGCTCCCAAAGGATATCTTCTTCTGCAATATCCAAACGTTCGAAGTCTGGAGCCTTAAAGGTTCCGCTGAGTTTTAGATCAGCGAAGTAGACGAGGACCTTAAAGAGGCTCCGATGTCTGATCTCTGGTCTGAGCCCTCCGCTGATTTGAAGTTCTTCGGGGAGAAAATTGGCTAACTTGATCTCAACGATATCTTCAACGTGGCTGCTCCCATCTTGATATTTTGAGGTTTTATAACGGTGGGATTTGAAGGGAACGCTTAAAATAAGGCCCCCAACGGTCTGCTGTCCTCCCATAGTGGAGCTGATCTCTTGGAACACCTGCCACTGTTTGGAAAAACGCTCTTGAACCAGAGAAGAGAGCATCTCTACTGGGATGAGGAAGAGGAGCAGAAGCACTCCAATCACAGAGAATTTAAAACCCAGTGAGTTTTTAAGCCTGCGCAGGATGTTCATCGCTTTACTCCCCTATTATTTTGGATCTAGAGGAGAGTTTATAATATCTCTATGCAAATCCTGTGAATAGAGTATAGCGTTCTTTGTACAAAGCAGTGCAATTCCTGAGTAGAAATTCAAGTTTTGCTTTGAGGTGCAGAGAAACTCCGATTTGCAATCACCAAACCTTCTTTGTATTTTTTTTTACGTATTGGATTTTTTTTAGAAAGGGCAGCTGGATGAAAGAGAAGCGGCTCCTCATTGAGAAGGCCCTCAAGTGGGCCCGAAAAGCCGCTTGGCGAGGAGAGCCTGAGGCGTTCCTCTACTACCGCGTTGCTTTTGTCGGAGGTGATCGCAGCGAAGAGACCCGTGGGAGCTTATCCTTAGCCCTTCAGCTCATCGGCAGAGAAAAGCTGGCGAAGCGCTTTGGCGAGTGCCGCTCACCCTTAGAGCATATACTCCGTCCTGTTCTGCTCACTGAAACTGAACGGGTGAGAGCGATCTTTACTGAACCTCTTTTTGAACGAGAGGAGATCAAGAGTCTGGGCTTGGAGCAGCTGCGCAACTCTGAACACCGTTACCTTTGTGATTCCAGTCCTACAGCCTGCTCCTCCCACAACTCAAATTCGGAGCGACAAGCCAAAGAGAATCTAAGGCCAAGAGAGAGACTGAAGGTTGAGGCCAAACCAGGAGAGAGGCTCAGAGCTGAGCCAAGAGAGTTACCGGAGAGGCTAAAGAGCGAAGCTAAGCCAAGAAAGTTACCGAAGAGGCTAAAGACTGAGGCTAAACCAAGAAGGTTACCGGAGAGGCTGAAGACTGAAGCTGAGCCAAGAAAGCAGCCGGAGAGACCGAAGGCTGAAAGTGGACCAAGAGAGCAGGCGAAGCGAAAGAGACCAGAGAGCGCGAGAGCGGGTCAGAAAGAGCGCGCGGGACGGAGGAGGCCAGAGAGGGTGGAGAGGGTGGCTCAAAAGAGTGGACAGAGAGAGCGTGTAGGGCGAGTGAGAGAGCGTGTTGTCCGAACAAAGAGTGAGAAGATGCCACAGGCCTTCACTCCATCTCGTCGTCTCAAAACCCCCTGTGTC
Organism: uncultured Nannocystaceae bacterium; assembly: GCA_964384025.1. Lineage (GTDB taxonomy): Bacteria > Myxococcota_A > Bradymonadia > UBA7976 > UBA1532 > CAYLJJ01. The sequence continues at coordinate 120,799 of CAYLJJ010000004.1, read as the reverse complement.
TCTCTGCCCAGGTGCTCGCTTGATGGGCTGAAGGAGGGGCATGAAATCTCTCTTCAGGGCTGCAAGACCCTGCCTTTGGGCAGCACTCTTTTGATCCATCTCCCCTGCGCTGAGGGTGCTATCTACTTAGAGGCTGAGGTGCTCAAAAATGAGGGTATGCTGAGGATCCGTCTAGATATTCCACCTTTCCTGTCGCGCTGGATTGAGAGGAGCGCTTGAGATTTCAACTTATGGTGGCCTTGGAGTTGGATGGGCAGAGGGTGGTTGCTTCCTGCCAATCCATCGATCCTGAGGGCTTGGAGATCTTTCTCCCTATCTATCTTGTTGAGGGTCGCCGTCTCACGATCTTTTTACGAGATACTTCAGGGGGAGCGACCTTGAGCTTTCAGGGGAGGCTCGCTTCGGTGGATCAGGTCTCCTCAGATCTGTATCACCTGCGAATCCTCTACCAAAAACTAAAGCCAGGGGTCTTAGATCAGATTCATGAAATGGGTCTTCGTCGGGGCCTCTGTGATGATTGGTCTGAAGGTGATGGACTCATCCTTAAGGTTCGCCAAGGACAGGACCTAGAGGTGATCTCTCTAAAATTAGAGGGAGCAGATCGACAACGCGCTGTAGACCAGCTTCTAGCAGGCCTCTTCCTGCTTCAGATCCGTCCTGTCCCTCGCCTTAACCAGGACGTTATCCTCCGTCTAGTAGCTACACCTCCTCTGCTCCTCTTTTGTCGAGTGATTAAGATCTTCGAGGGGCAAGGAGTTGCTTTGAGTTTGGAGACCCCTGAGTTTATGGAGCCTGCGTTGCGCAGTTACTGCCGGGGTGGTTAAACGGCTTCTCAACTCACTGGGAGTTCAGATTGCGATATTCTCTCTACGTCCAACTGGGAGAGAGATATGCGTCTTTGGAGTGCTCTGCTCTTCATCTTCACCTTGAGCTGTATGGAGGCCCAAGAGCTTGATCTTGAGATGGGGCTGCTGGACTCAGAACTTGAGGAGGAGCTTGGTGAGGATCAGCGTTTGGATCTGGATGAGGGCGACACTGAAGAAGAGGTCTGGATCGACGCTGAGGCTGAAGAGAGGTATCTGGAGGAGTGGGGAGTACAAGAAGAGGGTGGCATCGATGATCTCTCTGGGGAGGAGAGCGAGCTTCCTTCCTGTATAGAGGGTTTTGAGATCTGTAACGGCTTGGATGATGACTGTGATGGTGAGATCGACGAGGGCTTTAACGTAGGTGCTCCATGCAGTCTGGGGATGGGGCTCTGCGAAGCCTCTGGGCTGATGGTTTGTGCGCCAACTGGGCGTAGCCTTCAGTGTGAAGCACAGCCGGGGCTCCCCACGCCGGAGCGCTGTGATGGTCTGGACAATGACTGTGATGGTCAGATCGATGAGGATCTGAATCTGGAGTGCTTTGAGGGCGCCCCTGGGTTGGCGGAGCAAGGGATCTGTCGTGCGGGGCTTCAGAGATGCGCTCTTGGAAGATGGGGAATCTGTATGGCTCAGGTCCTCCCTGTCTTGGAGATCTGCGATGGTCTGGACAATGACTGTGATGGGGAAACCGATGAGGGCTGCGGTGACTGCGTCAATGGAACCCAGGAACTCTGCTATGAGGGACCGATAGGGACCCAAGGACAGGGGAGTTGTGTCTCGGGTTGGAGATTCTGTCAGCTGGGGAGCTGGGGACCCTGCCAGGGTCAAAGCCTGCCCCAACAGGAGATCTGCGACAGCCTAGATAATAACTGTGATGGCTTGATCGATGAGGGCTGTGGGCTCTGTATAGA
>CAYLJJ010000004.1:0-118925 GCA_964384025.1 uncultured Nannocystaceae bacterium | reverse complement strand
GCGGCTTAGAGAGCTGCCAAGGCGGCGCTTGGGGAGAATGCGAGGAGGAGGTCCTACCCCAACAGGAGATCTGCGACGGCCTAGATAATAACTGTGATGGCTTGATCGATGAGGGCTGTGGGCTCTGTATAGATGGAGAGCAGCGCCCCTGCTACAGCGGTCCTCAGGATACAGAGGGAGTGGGCCTTTGCCGCAGCGGCTTAGAGAGCTGCCAAGGCGGCGCTTGGGGAGAATGCGAGGAGGAGGTCCTGCCCCAGGCGGAACTCTGTAACCAAGAGGATGATGACTGCGATGGCCTTATCGATGAGGAGCTTCGAGATGAGTGCTATGCAGGCCCTGGAGAGCCTGGAGTGGGTCGCTGTCAAGCAGGCTTCCGAAGCTGCCAAGGAGGAGAGTGGGGGCGCTGTATCGGGATGCTTGGCCCCTCTCAAGAGAGCTGCGATGGAGTGGATAACGACTGCGATGGCTCTATAGATGAGGAGCTGAGCCGCGAATGTTATGAAGGCCCCAGGGCTACGCGGGGGGTGGGAAATTGCCAGCCCGGAGAGAGTTCCTGTGATGGGGGCTCTTGGGGAGATTGTCTGGGCTCTACGTTGCCTCTAGAGGAGCGCTGTGATGGTCAGGACAATGATTGTGATGGGGAGGTAGATGAGGGGGAGCTCTGCCCAAACGGCCTGGGCTGTGTTCAAGGCCAATGCGGCTGCCAACCTCACTGCGAGGGGCAGATGTGTGGAGATGATGGCTGCGGAGGCAACTGTCCCAACCGTTGTGCAGCGGGGACCGCCTGCTCAGGAGGCCAATGTTTGGGCGATCTTCGCTGGCATATGGAGCGCACGGTAGATCTTCAGTGGGTGCAGGGCTACTCCCCTCTTCTGCTCTGTCGCGGTCGAGAAGCAGATCTACTCTCAGGGAGCCTAAGCTGTGATGCCCTGCACTCTGTTGAGAGGCTCCAGCCTCGCCTGGGCCTCTTCTTTGGCAACACCTGGATCACCATGGCTCCGGATTCCCCTGATCCCTGTATGCGTAACGCTCCTGAGGAGGCTCGAGCCTGTATGCAGGAGCGCATCAGCGGCTTGGCGCGGCTGTTTCATGATGCCAGCCCCAACCTGCTGCTTGTGGCCCAGATGTCTGAGTATCTCCATCAGAACAATGTCCCTGTGGGAGACTGGCCGGATCTCTGTGTTCCAGGCAGCCAAGGGCATTGGGGCGCCAACACCTGTATCCCTGATATTGCTCACTCTGCCGCTGCCCGAGCGCATCTGATCGCTTGGGGGCGGATCTATCTCAACGCAGGTCTACGCGGCTTTCTCTTCGGCCAGGCGCGGTTGATGGGGGGAGGAGATGGCCCCTCCCTGAGCCTTGATGGAGCGGAGGGTCTCGCGCTGATCATCGAGGCGCTGAGAGCCCACGCCCAGAGCCAGGGAATCGGCGAGATCTACTTTGGGATCCAGGCGGCGAACTCTGCAATGGCGCGGGGGCGGGAGCAGGCAGACTTTGTTATGGGAGCGCAGCATCTGGAGTTTGTAGATGGGCAGCTCTTGCAGCCTCTGAGTCCACAGGGAGGGTTTATCCTCAACGATTATGGAGATGGGGACTACCACGACGCCAACATCATCAACAACGCGGGTGGGCTCCCTGTAATCCTGGACTATGACAACTTTTCCAGCGATCCAGACACCCCAGATGATATCCGCCGTTTGGCGATGGTGGCCAACGACGAGGAGCGTAGATTGACCCTCAGAGATCACTATCGACATTTAAGGATCTACAACCCCAACGCCTACCTCTCGATCCCCATCTCCAAATCCCTGGGGGACAACAACGGCATCCACTGCCAGGGGATCAATCGGTGGCACTTCTCAGCATACGCTTGCGGTATTGAGGATGAGGCTGAGGCTCTCTTCGCTCAGCCTGATCTCTATCCCCCCACGGTTCAAGCGGGGGCTCCCAACATCCCCATCCGACCCCAATTTTGGTCTCAAGAGCTGCGCGGTCGAGACGCGACCATCTCCTGGATGTATCGCTCTATCTTGGGTCGTCCGGTTCAAGCGCCTGAGTATCAAGCGCGGCTCTCTATCACCGCCATTGTCGATCAAGACACCCGCTGTCACTTTGCACAGGAGCTGTTCGCCAGCGCTGAGTTTGAGCGTCGGGGACTCTCGGATGAGGGGACGCTGCGCCTCATCTACCGCAGCCTCCTTCTCCGAGAGCCCGATCCCGATGGCTTCGCTTGGTGGTTGGGAGAGTTAAGACGGGATGGGCTATCTGACACTTTAGAACGCATCTGCCGAGATCAGGAGTGCTTGAACCTCTATCGCTGAGTTCTTTGCTCCCGTGTATTGGCAGATCTGAGCTGCTCGCGGATGGCTGAGTGCTCTTTGAGAGCCCTCTCCTCTACGCTGTTTGAGGCCCCAGCGCCCAGGGGCTCAAACGAGCAGCTGCGCCTCAGCAAGGGCTCTTGCCTCGCTCAAGAGAGCGTGATAGTGAGGCCCTCTCTGATCGCCTACCTAGAACCATCTTAGAGTTTCGATGTACACCCTACTGCTCTCCCTCGGGACTGTCGCTCTCCTCATCCTGATCCCCACTCTCTTGGGGCTCAGCCTGACCTGGACGGTTCTCCCTGCGACCCTGATCGGTATCTTCCTCTTTGTTTGGATCAGCCGGAGGATCTCCAAGCGCGTTGAGGCGGTGACCTCAGCCGCCGAGATTGAGATGGCTCAAGTCCAGCAACTCGCGCAGCGCCCAGGCGCTCAGAGTCAGGTCAACATCGGCAAGCGCTTTGACGCTGCCATTCAGCTTTTACAGCGTGGATTCCTCTTTGAACGCTGGCAGATCGGTGTCGGCACCATGCTCAATGCCCGTATCGGAATCCTCTGGTTTACCCGTTGGATCGCTCTCCAGAAGGGGGGCTTGGTTGAAGCGATCCCCTATTTGGAGAAGGCGCGTATTAAAGGGAAGAAGGCTAAGCTGCTCAACTCTTTCTGGCCTGCCTGGGCGATGCTCGCCGTGGCCTATTATAAGGGTCGCAAAGAGACCAACCGAGCGATCAAGGTGTTAGAGGAGTCGGTTCAGGCCGCCAGCAAAGAGGGTTTGCTCTGGTCTCTCTATGCTTGGATTCTTTGGAAAGAGAAGCGCCTGAATGAGGCGATCGATATCCTTGCGCGAGCTCGAGAGATTCTTCCAGATGATTCTCGCATCGCAGAGAACCTCAATGCGCTTCAAAACCGCAAAAAGATGAGGATGCGTGACTATGGAGAGCAATGGTACCAATTTGGGCTGGAGCGCCCCAATATGGCCGGTATGAAGCCTCAAATGGGCCATCCCAGGATGCGCCGACGGCGTTAAATGGATAAAGACTCATCCATGAGCAGGCAGCTGGGTCGATATACGCTCCTGCGCCGCCTCGCTTCGGGGGGGATGGGTGAGGTCTATTTAGCTGAGATTCGGGGGGCGGCGAATTTCAAACGTCAGGTTGCTATCAAACGTATTCTCCCTCACTTAGCTGGGGATGCAGCCTTTCTCCATAAGTTTATCGATGAGGCGCACCTGATGGTACAGCTTCATCATGGAAACATTGTTCCAGTCCAGGAACTGAACGACGAAGATGGGGAACTCTATCTCGTGATGGAGTATCTCCCAGGACGAGATCTCAAGGCGGTGATCCGCGCGCTCCGACAGCAGCAGCGCCGGATGCCAGTGGATCTGGCGAGCTGGCTGATCTCCGAAGTCTGCGCGGGCCTGGACTACGCGCATCGCAAGAGCGATCCCAGCGGGCAACCTCTCTCTATCGTCCATCGCGATGTGAGCCCCTCCAATATCCTCCTGGGCGCGGGCGGAGAGGTGAAGCTCACTGATTTTGGGATCGCCAGTGCGCGCGGGGGCCTACATCAGAGTATCACCGGGAGCCTCCAAGGTAAGTTTGTCTATATGAGCCCAGAGCAGGCGGAGGGCCGCCCCCTGGACGCTCGCAGCGATCTCTTCTCCACCGGGTTGGTCCTCTATGAGCTGCTCTGCGGCTTCCGTCCCTTTGAAGCGGTCGGTGAGACTGAGATCCTTCGACGGGTTCGCCAGACCGAGATAGATCCTCCCCACCAACATGCAAAGCTTTCCTCAGATCTTGAAGCGCTTCTACTCAAGGCTCTCTCCCGAGATCCAAAGAAGCGCTTTGAGACCGCCGCAGAGATGCAGCGAGCCCTCCTTCGTGACCTCTCCAAGCGAGAGAGCATCGCCGATGCAGCCAAGCTGACGGAGTTTCTTAAAGATCTCTTCCCTGAGGGGGTGATCCCCGTGGCTGGGCCTGTCTCGCTCTCTATGGATGAAGCCCTGCTGCTACAGCTGGGAGGGTTGACCCCCAGCGCAGAGTTTCTAGAGACCCGAACAGGCTCAAATCCAGCGTTGGCTCGCACCACGACCCCTCAACCTGTTGTGAACCTTCAAAGCGGCTCATTCTCCCGTCCAAACGGCTTATTCCAGGCCAGCCAAAGCGGCTCATTCCCTCATCCAAGCGGTTCATTCTCCTCTTCGCTGCCCTTGGCAGATCCGCAGCTCCCCTCTGCCCCAGAGAGGTCACGTCTCTTTATCGCCCTCTGGATCGCCCTAGGGGCTCTGAGCATGGCTGCCCTCTTCTCGCTCTGGTCCTCTCCAAAGGCAGAGATCTATCCAAAGGTTGAACCCCCCTCGATCAAGGAGCTGCGCTTTAGCCTCCGTCAGAATGGAAAATATATTCGGTTTCAGCCTGGTGCTCAGCTCTCCCTTGGTGGCCACTTCATCTGCGCCTCTGCACCCCAATTTCACGAGGTGTGTCGGCTCTTTAGCCTAAAGGAGGGAGAGAATCACCCTCTGTTTAAACTCAAAGCCAAGACGATCCTTAACCCAAAGATCCTCCCTCCGGTTGAGGGGGCTCAGGTTTTCCTGGACAGCAACCGTTTCCCCAGCGCCATGCCCTATGAGATCCCCAAGAACCGCAGTCGAATCCGGGTCCAGGTTCGCGCCGAGGGGCAGCTCGTTGAGCCTGAGTCGGGCTATAGCCTCAATGTTAAGCCGGGGCTCAATGAGCCTCTCTTTAGGCTGACTCCTCTCCAACCCCTAGAGCCCTTAAAAGCCTTAGATATGGGGGTGAAAGAGGTTGATGCAGGCTTTGAACCGAGAGACGCGGCGGCAGAGGCACGGCTGAGGGATGTTAAGAAGCGAGCGCGACGCAGGACCCTGATCAGACTCAAGCCCGCCGAAAACCAAAAGCCGAGAGCCCACTGTCGAGGCCAGGATTTTGGCTTCCTGCCTCTGCTCCTGGACACCAGCCGGGGTCCCATTCGCTGTCGCTTTGAAGCTCCTGGCTGGCTTCCCTCAAGGCGGAACTTTAAAGCAGGAGAGAGAGGGGAACTCAAGATACAGCTCTACAAGCCCGGCGAGCTTTATATCCGCGCTACAGGCGCCGCAGAGATCTTCTTGGAGGGAGAGAAAATCGGCACCGGTTATGTCAAATCCTATCCTCTGGCACCTGGAGAGTATGAGATCAGCGCACGACGAGGAGCGCGAGAGATCAGGAAGAGGGTTCAGGTCAAAGCGGGGCGTGTATATCGTCTTGATCTCAGAGAGAAGAGAAGGGAGCCCTGATGGAGGTGACACGCACTCAGATGTTTGGTGTAGAGCATCTGCGCAGCCGCAGCTATAGCTTAGAGGTCTTTGAGGGACCAGATAAGGGCCTTCAACTAAAGACACAGGTGCGGGTCTTGCGTATCGGCTCTCATCCCGACTGTGAGTTGGAGTTGGATGATCCCTTAGTGAGCCGTTTTCATGCTCGGATTGAGGTAGATGCTCTGGGACATCGTTTGCTGGATGAGAGCAAGAACGGCACCTTCGTTCACTCCCTGCGGGTGCGTGATCTCTACCTCTCTTCAGGCTTGGAGTTTCAGGTTGGACAGAACCGCATTCGCTACCAGTTGGGCCAAGAGCAGGTGGATATCCAGCTCTCCCGAGCCCATCAGTTTGGGAAGCTCATCGGACAGAGTGCCGCGATGCGGGAGATCTACGCCATCTTGGAGCGGGTGGCGCCTACAAATATGACCATCTTGGTAGAGGGGGAGAGCGGGACAGGTAAGGAGCTGATCGCCGACGCTCTACATCACTACTCTCATCGTCGGGATCAAGCCTTTGTGATCTTTGACTGCTCAGCGGTGCCTCCCAACCTAATCGAGAGCGAACTCTTTGGACATGTGAAAGGGGCTTTTACAGGGGCGAGCAGTAACCGTAAGGGTGCCTTTGAGCGAGCTGATGGGGGCACTCTCTTCCTGGATGAAGTAGGAGAGCTGCCTCTAGACCTCCAACCCAAGCTTCTGCGGGTCTTAGAGCAGCGTGTACTGCGTCCGGTGGGAGGGGATCGTCCCATTAAGGTTGATCTGCGCGTCGTCGCTGCCACCAACCGCAATCTAGAGAAGGAGGTTAAGGCCAAGCAGTTTCGACAAGATCTCTTCTACCGTTTGGCGGTCCTTCGCTTGGTCCTCCCCCCTCTGCGCCGCAGGCTTGAGGATCTCCCCCTCTTGATGCGGCACTTTATGGACAATCTTGAGCCTGATCATAAGGTGCAAATCGCCTATGAGACCATCCTCAAGCTTCAGAAGCATCGCTGGCCAGGGAACGTACGGGAGCTGAAGAACTTTGTAGAGCGCGCGGCGATGCTGGCTACAGGAGATCGCTTGGAAACCCGCTATCTGATGCCTCCTCGCTTTGGAGACACCCCCGACGAGACCTCGGCTGAGCCGCTCTCCAACCCTGAGGGGATCTCGATCAACACCGAGCTGCCCTTCAAAGATGCCAAAGCACGGCTGATCGAATCCTTTGAGCGGGCCTACTGGAGCCAACTCTTAGAGGAGACTCGGGGCAATATCAGCGCTGCGGCTCGTAAAGCAGGGATCCATCGAAAGAGCGCTGAGTATCTCCTCAAGAAGTTAGATATTAGTCGTTGAGGCTTCCCTCTCTCTCTCTTTGAGGATAAGACTCTCTGAGACTGTCGCCTCTGAGAGCCGCTCCTATGCTCCGGTTGTCCCTCCTCCTCCTCCTCCTGGGCTGTGGCCCTGAGCGAGAGCTGAGTGGGATCTGGCAGCAGCGCTGCGAATCTGGGGAGTGTGGCCTCTACCTCTATGAGCTGCACTTGGGGCGCTATGGGGATGAACTCTCAGGGCTGATTATCCGCTACCGTGCTCAAGGCTCCGAGGCGGAAAGCTTTGCCAAGAGTTTAGAGTGTGGCTGCTTTTTTATGGAGAGCGGAAAGATTAAAGAGGGGATGCTCCTCTTTGGGCTCTATCGAGCGGAGGAGCCGGGAGCACCTGAGCACCCTGAGGCGCCCTGCCTGGAGCCTGAGCCTGAACCCTGTACTGAACGCTTTTTTAAGTTGGAGAGCGAGGGGGAGCTGCTCAAGGGTGTCCTCAGCTGCGATCGATCAGAGGAGCCGGTAGAGTTTCTCCGCGCGCGAGGGAGCACTCGCGCTGACTGCCGTCAGTTACCCTAGTGTCTCTTCTCCTCCTCCTTCTCCTCTTTAGTCCAGAGAGCGACGCAGGCCGCCTCCACAAGAAACTCTCTCCTCAATTCCGCCGAACAGAGGTTGATATCTATCCCCTCTTAGATCTGCGCGCCCTGAGCGTCACTGCTCAGAAGGGCAGCTCAGCTTCAGCGCCCCCCAGCGCCCCACTCTGGAGCGCCCTCCTTGAGGAGTTGAGGAACAGCCCTAACCTCAAAGTTCGAGGGCCCGAGGAGGTTAAAGCTCAGCTCAGCGACGCGCGTGGCTATAAGCGCGCGCTGAGGTTGGCGCAGAGGGCTCAGGAGCGAGGCTATGCCAATTATCGTGAGGTGCGGTTGAAAGAGACGATCAGCGATCTCAAGCTGGCCATCCAGATTTTTAAAGAGCTGGGGCAGGAGATCATCAAGCCCAGAGAGGTGGCACGAGCGCTCCTCACCCTGGGGCAAGCTCAGCTTGAACAGGGGGAGCCTCTGGACGCTGCGCGCTCTTTTCAAGAAGCCCTCTGGATCGATCCCAGCCTGCGCCTGCGCCCTGGGTATGATCATCCAGAGGCGGTCAAATCTCTGGAGGAAGCTCGGTTTTATCTCATCCAGCAGAGTCAGCTTCGAGGAAACACCCGCCCGCTCCCTCAGCGCCCTCCTAAGGAGCACTTTCTGCTTATAGCGCGCTTGCACCCTGATCGTTTGGAGATCGCGATCCACAGTCGAAGGGGGCTCTCTTTTGAGCAGCAGAGCTTAGAGCTTCCTCCTCGAGAGGGGGCTTCCCGCCTCGCCAGCCGGATCAGGGCCTGTCTTCCCTTCGGGCACCGCCCCAAACGCCAGCGCCGTCGCCACCTTTATGTCGATGTGGGTCTGGAGAGTTCTCTCTTCCTCAAAGCCCCCGTCGAGAGCTTTTACAGCGTGGGTTTAGGGCTCAGTCTGGAGTGGCTCTTTGCTGAGCATCTCTCCTTAGCTCTCTCAGGGGGGATCAGCAACAGCAACCGCGACTACTCTGAAGATCTCCGCGAAGATCTCCTCAGCCTGCACCTCTTTTTGGGGCCGGGTTATCACGGGCGCTGGGGTCGCTTGAGCTACTCAGGACATCTGGGAGCGGAGCTTGGCTTCTTCGATGAGCTGATCCAGACCACCAATCCAGCCTGCAAGTTCTTCAGTGTCGAAGATCAACCACCTCTTGGGCTCTGTGATCATCAGCGAGATGTGCAGAGGACCCCCCAAAATTTCAGCTTGGGTCCCGCGCTCAGCCTGGGGCTTAAGCTCAAGCTGGTGGGACCAACCTTTATGGCGTTGAGTCTGCGAGGGAGCAGCTTTGTCTATGAGCGTTATGAGAGCGGCTTGGGGTATCCGGTTGGGGGCTATCTGGGACTGGGAGCCCGCGCTTTTTAGTTGCAGGCTGTCGTTAAGCGCCCTCGACACCCAGCTCAGCCTCTCTCCTTAATCAGAGAGATGATACCGCTCCAGTCGTTCGCGGGTTGGCTGGCATAGAGTTGAAGGAGAGAGAGAACCAGACATCGTGGATAGTAAGCTCTCTCCCAGTCAGGTGGGTGGCGTTGATGGCGCGCATAGCGCTGTTGCCCTGAGCATCGGTCCACGCAAGATCATGTCGAGCCTTTAGGCCGATGGATCTAAGCTGTGTGGCCAAAGGGGAGAGTTCAGTCAGCTCACTTAGGCCGTTGAGGTTGTGGTCTCTCCAGATAAGGAGTTGGGTGAACACAGGGTCTTGAACATCGATGACACCATCACGATTGAGATCATGGACAGTGAGAGCCTCAATGCCATCAAAGCAGCGGCGCGCTTCACACGCAGAGTTGTTGCTGAAGAGTTCTGCGCCAGTCGTGATGGCGCCGTCGTTGTTGAGATCCAAAGCGATAAGCGCGTCAGCGCCTTTGAGCGCCTGAATGCGTACAAGCTCGCCTGTATCAGCGAGGTCAAAGGCGATGGTGTTGTAAGTGAATTTGATCCCGTCACCGTCGAGATCGATGACAAGGGGATCGCCGACTGGCTGAGCAGGGGAACAGCTTTCACCTCTGCACGCAGGGACACACTGGGGGGTGCTCTCAGAGAGGTCATAGAGTTCCCATGCGGTGTTTGGTGGAGAGATATTTCTACTGAAGCAGGAGACAGATGTGCTGCTGCTAAAGGTGGTGTAACAGATGCAATCCTGCTCACTCTCATCAGCTGAGGTCTCCTCCTCTGGCGGTGGGGCGGATTCACAGCTCCAGGTTTCTACGAGCTGAACGCGCAGGAGTTCGTAGCTGTCGCTAAAGCCTTGCCGCATACCTCTCGCCCAGTTGTTATGGAGATTTTGTAGCGCCTCTTCATGGAAGATGTCATCGGCGGTGAAGCCCTCACAGAAGCTCTTTTGGCTGATCTTATCCTGGGAGGCTGCAAGGATGCTGGCAGCGATAACGTCGGTGCTGCACTGAGTCCTAGGAGTGCTCGATAAGACCTCTTCCTCCGCTTCACGAACCAGCTCTCGGGCTTGGCGTTCGCCGACCATAAAAGCTCGATGGGGTGGGGTGGGGTTGGTGTCGCAGAGTTGAAGCTCGCGTATAAGGCCCACGGCTTGGATACTCCCCGTGCTGACCCCTGAGGTGACGGCGGCGGTGGCCCAGTTGGAGACAAAGGTCAACTCATCTGGTCGAAGTTCGCTTGTGTGAGTGTTGATGATCTGCTCAGTGATTGAAGTAAAGAGAGGCTGGGCAGCTTCTATCGCGTGGCCTGAGGCGACGCCTGTAAGCTCTCGACATTTTATGGAGATGTCGAGCAGATCCATCGCCAACGGGCAGACATCGGCGGCGCTGTCATCTCCAGGTGGGGCGCCTATAAGAGTGCCGCTCTCTTCATCGGGCTGCTCTGTTTCGCTGGGGAGAACGCTGTTCAGTTCTTGAAAGATGAGGTCGAAGCCCTGGGGCCGTGAAGAGTGGATATATTGATTGGCCAGGGACCATGAACGGCCTGTCAGTTCGACTTGAGTGACTTTCTCTGTTCCAGGGATTTCATCTCCAGGGCTCCAGTAGGGGGTCTCCTCCTCCATTGAGGGGGTCAAACAACCTACCCAGAGGGCACTGGAGGCGATACAGAGGCAGAGCCCGAAGCGGTTAAATCTCTTCCGGGTTTTCCACACAGCTGCGATTTGAACCTGCTTAAGATCTGCCATTTCTTAACCCTCTTCGTCATCTTTCGTTTGCGTCGGCCTCCCGCGACGAGAAGACACCGATCCTATTCAGAGCATCACAGACAAGAGGTGAGAGCGTCTAAAAGCCTGCGCCTCTTCTCCTGCTTGCAATGAACATCGACGGAGCCATCGCTGCCGTCGCCCTGAATATACCCCCGATTTTAACCAAGCGACCAGCAGCCCCAATAGCCCACGTGCTTGTTGAAGCTTGTAGAGTGGCTGACGCCTAGCCCTTCCATCTTAAAGCCTCCTCCCTATACTCTCCCCCGCCATGAGCAAAGAGAATACAGCCGCTACTGCGGGCAGAGGCTTCCTGGTGATCACCGCCGCTAAGCTTTGGTTTATGCTGGGGGGGGCCCTGATCAACTTTGGGCTCCCCTATATCTTCGGGGATAGCCTCTACGGTCAATATATCGACCTCAACAACACCCTCAGCATCTTCAGCATGGTGATGATTACGGGGGTGATGCAGTCGGTCTCCAAGTTTGTCGCTGAGCACCCTCATGAGGCACAGGGGGTGATGAGGCAGGCTTATCGCTTTATGTGGGTATTGGGTGCCTTGATCGGGGGGGGATTCATCTTGGGGGCTCCCTGGATCGCTGAAGCTCGCGCCAACCCTCAGCTGGTCAATGGCTACCGCGCTGCTGGAGTGATCCTCTTCAGTTATGGCCTCTACACCGTCTATATCGGCACCTTAAACGGGCAGAAGCTCTTCTTCCGACAAGCCCTCTACGATATCGGCTTCAGCAGCATGAAGGTGACCCTGATCCTGGGCTTCGCTTTTCTAGGCCTGGGAGTCGTGGGGGCCTTCTCTGGCTTCGCCTTAGCGGCCTTGATCATCATGCTCCTGGCCACTTGGCGAGTCAGCCGAGGGCAGCAGCCTGGTCCTCAAGCTCCAGATTTTTACAGTTTCGCCGCCAAGGTGATGCTCTATGCCCTCACCTTTAATCTGATCTTCAAGTTGGATGTGTTGATGCTCAAGCCTGCGATCCAAGCCCTCGTGGCGAGCGGGGCTTCTGCCTGGGTGGGCGTGGAGCCTGACGCCCTCTTGGGGGTCTACGGTTTGGCCCTAAACATCAGCCGCATCCCCTGGCAGGCCACCATCGCGATCACCTTTGTGGTCTTTCCGATGGTCAGCGAGGCCAGTTTCTCTCAGGATCGAGAGCGCACACGGCTCTATATTCGCCAGACTCTGCGTTACACCATGATCTTGGCAGGAGGAGCATCGGTGGTACTGGCAGCGGTCCCTCAAGCGGTGGTGGGTCTACTCCCCGCCCAGTTTGCTCAAGCCAGCCTCGCCCTCGCTTGGTTGGCGCCCGCCTACTTCCTCTTTAGCCTCTTTAACGTGATCAACACCCTGCTGATGTCGGCTGGCCGCGCCGGTGCTGCGCTCTGGGTAGGGCTGCTCACCGTGGGCCTCGCCGCCCTGCTCTATACTCTGATGTTACCTGGCGCTGCCGATCCCAGCGCCCTGCTTTTGCGGGTGGGCTTGGCGACCCTATTGGCCTTCGCTGGGGGCCTCTTTTTGGGAGCTGCTCTCCTCTGGCAGCGTTTTGGTCCCCCTGTGCCTCTCCTGACCGCGCTACGAATCAGCCTCTTGGGGAGCGCGTTGGTGCTCATCGGACGGCAGATCCCTCCTACTGGGCAGCTCCTCTCCTTGAGCTTGGCGGTAGGGGTGGGGCTCTGCTTCCTCCTGGGGCTGATCATCACCCGAGAATTTGGGGCTGAGGACAAGGCCCGCTTGATGAAAATCCTCAGGAGGGGAGGATGAGACAGCTCTTTGCTCTATTGCTTCTTCTGATCGCCTGTGGTGCTCCTCCCCGTCCCCGTGAGGATATCCGAGAGTCTGCCCGAGGTTATCTACGCGCCCTGCGTTGGGGTCTGGAGGCGGAGGCGCTTCAACATGTCGCGGGAGCCTTCCGCGAGGAGTGGCGCGGACGTCAAGAGAGGGAGCGGCGCTTCACTGAGCTTGAGATCCTTCAGATCAAAGCGATCGATGATGAACACGCCCAGCTGCGGATCAGCATCGCCTGGTATCATCCTCGCTCGCTGAGCGTCCAGCGTCGATATATGATCCAGCTCTGGGAGCGGAAAGGCAACGTCTGGTTCCTCAATAAAGAGACAGATGAAGAGGAGAGCGCTGGTTATGGAGGTACAGGGCTATATTAGAACCAATCCAGCGGTGCTGGAGCTGGGCTCAGCTGCAGCCAACCAGCTTCACCAATCAAGGTTTATTGCTCAGCCTGCTTCTTGAGCTTTTTCAGCTTGTAGATGGCGCTCTCCCCCGCGCTCTTCATACAGAGGCCATCGAAAGGCCCCGCCCTCTGCTCCATTCTCCTCAAAGCGGGGAGGGCTCTTGGATCTCTCAGCTTGCCCAGCTGCTGAGCGGCCCGCCTCCGGGTAGCACAGGTATCAGAGCGCAGGTTTCTCATATAGGCAGAGACCTTCGCTCGGTGAAGATCTCCTCCCCCCTTCTCAATCACCTCAACCGCTCGCCAACGAGCGCGGTTTTTGGCGTGGTTGCTCAGCTCCTGAAGTTTCGCTTCAAGTTCAACGCTAAAGAGGGGGCCACCCAGGAGATCAATCGCCGCCTCAGCATCTTTATGGGGGAGCGCCTCAAGGAGCGCCTTGCTGATCAGGGGATCTTCTTTAAATTGAGGCGCTGCTTTAAGCGCAGCGCTCAGTAGCTTGAGCCCTTCAGGGCGTGAGCCTCTCTGAAGCAGGCACAGGCCCTTGAGCCGCGCTCGAGCAGGGAGAGTTCCCAATTCCGGATGTTGGGAGAGCCAAGCTAAGGCTGCCTCTGTATCCTGAATCTGTAACAACGCCTCCCCTCGCGCCAGAGGATTGGGCAGGGGTGTTGGTGGGAGGCTGGCATCCCGTTGAGGGAGGGGCTCTGGGCTGAAGCCACTCTTCGCTTGGAGGTCAGCCTTGGGTTGAAGCTCACCATCAAGCTGGGGGCTGTCAGACTGAGGGTTGGGCTCTGGTTGGAGGACCGCTTGAAATTCAGGCTTGGCTCCTGATTTGGGTTGGAGAAGTAGGAGCAGCAGGAAGCCAAGGAGGAGCCCCGCCCCAGCCCCCAAGGAGAGCAGCAGAGCCCAGCGCGGGTTGAAGCTCTTTGGGAGCTTGGTTGAGGGCTCCTCTTCTGGCTTGATTTGCTGCTGTCCCTCGATCACCGTCGCCGTGGGAGCGACAAAGGACTCCAGGCTGCGCAGCAGGGCCCCCGCATCTTGAAGACGCCGCTCTGGTTTCTTCTCTAGGCAGGAGCTGAGGAGTTGAGCAAAGCGAGGGTCGAGATCAGAGGGCAGAGGAGGGAGCGGCTCATTAACGATCTTAAAGAGGATCGCAGCAATATGAGCCCCCTGAAAAGGCAGCTGGCCGGTGAGCATCTGATAGATCACCACCCCCATCGCCCAGACATCTACACGAGCATCACTGGAAGCCCCCAGAGCCTGCTCTGGAGCCATAAAAGAGGGGGTACCAAAGATCTCTCCCTCCAAGGTGAGGCGCTCCTCGGCGTCAGCTACAGCGGCGATCCCAAAGTCGAGGAGGCGTAGATGTTCATCCAGGCCCGCGCCCCGCTGCATAATCAAGTTCTCTGGCTTGAGATCTCGATGCACTACCCCCGCCTGATGAGCTTCAGCCAGTGCGCCCACTACCGGGCGCAATAGATGAGCGATGCGCTGAGGTGACATCGGCCCGCTGCGCTCCAGTAGCTTCATGAGGGTCTCCCCTCTGGCGAACTCAAAGACGATATAGGCGCCCTCATCGACCTGCCCATGCCCGAAGACCTTGACCACCGCTGGATGTTGAAGGGCACCAGCAGCTCGAGCCTCACGCTCAAAGCGCGCCGACATGCTGGCCATCTGAGGGCGCAGCTGCTTAAGAGCAACACGACGATCCAGATGGAGATCCTGAGCAGCATAAACCCAGGCCATCCCTCCAGAGCCTAAGACCGATTCAATGCGGTAGCGCCCATCGATCAGCTCTCCTTGGTGACGAGGCGCTCTCGTCCCGCTCTCCTCAGAGAAAGTCATGGGGATCCACATCGACGATGAGCCGAAGCCCCTGGCCAGGCTCCACATCTCTGAGCACCGCTTCAGCCAACTCGTGGAGGCGCCCGCGCTCCTCCCCCAACAAAAGCAAGGCCCAGCGGCTGCGGCCTCGGATACGCTCAATGGGGGCGGGAGCGGGACCCTTGACCTCTACCCCATCGTCCTGACCCGCTCTCTCCAGAAGGAGGCAGCGCTCAACCCGCAGCGCCAGGGCCACCACCTCCTTGGGCTGAACACCATCCATACGAAAGTGCAGAGCGTAGCGGTAGGGGGGATAACCCAAGAGGCGACGACGGCTCAGCTCCTCGGTCGAGAAGGCGGCGAAGTCATGCCCCAAGACTGCTTGAAGTGCAAAATGCTCTGGATCCCAGGTCTGCACTAGGACCCGCCCTGGGCGATCTCCACGCCCCGCCCGCCCTGCTACTTGGGTGAGGAGCTGAAAGGTGCGCTCCGCTGAGCGAAAATCGGGGAACTTGAGGCTGTTGTCCGCCGCTAAAATGCCCACCAGGGTGACCTGTGGGAAATCGTGACCCTTGGTGACCATCTGGGTGCCAACGAGGATATCGATCTTGCCTGTACGCATACGCGACAGGATCCCCTCCAGCTTGTGGCCCGTGGCGGTGTCTCGATCCATGCGCGCGATACGAGCCCCCGGGTATAGCTTCTGGAGATCATCCTCAACCCGTTCGGTGCCCTGTCCTGGGAGCTGAAGGCTGGTAGAGCCGCAATGGGGGCAGCGCTGGGGTAGGGAGCGTTGAGCATCACAGTAGTGACAAACCAGGAGCTGCTGACGCTGGTGCCAAGTCATAGAGATGGCGCAGCTGTCACACTGGATCACCTCACCACAGCCCATACAGAGCACCACATTGGAGAAGCCTCGGCGATTCAGAAAGAGGATCGCCTGCTCCTTACGCGCGAGCACCAGAGCCAAGGCATCTCGCAGGGGAACAGAGAGCGCAGAGGCATCCTTGGGGGGGCGATATTTCTTGAGATCCACCATCTCGACGTTGGGGAGAGCGCTCCCCGTAGGTCGCTCACTCAAGCTGAGGAGTTGGAGCTTCTTCTGTCGAACATTGTGTAGGCTCTCCAGAGAGGGGGTTGCTGAGCCCAGCACTACCACCGCGCCCTCCATCAGACCCCGCATCAGGGCCATATCGCGACCGTGGTAGCGAACCCCCTCGGTCTGCTTAAAGGAGGGATCATGCTCCTCATCGACGATGATCAGCCCCAGCTCCTTGACCGGAGCGAAGATTCCTGAGCGTGCCCCAATCAAGATCTGTAGCTCTCCCCGACGGAGGCGACGCCATTGATCAAAGCGAGCCCCCTGAGAAAGGCCGCTGTGGAGCACAGCGATGGAGTCTCCCAGGCGCGCCCGAAAGCGCCGCACGAGTTGAGGGGTCAGGGCGATCTCCGGCACCAACACCAGAGCACCTTTTCCCTTGGTGAGCATCGTCTGGATCACCCTGAGGTAGACCTCTGTCTTACCGCTGCCGGTGATCCCATGAAGGAGGAAGCCCTGGAAGCCTGAGCAGCTGTTGATGCTCTGGACCGCTCGCTTTTGGGCTTGAGTCAGCACAAGAGGGGTGTCCTTGGGGACCGAGGCGCCAAAGAAGGGATCTCGGATCACCTCCACCTGCTCCTCGGCGATGCTGCCCTCCTCAATTAGGCGCTTAAGGTGCGTGCGACTGTTCTTAAACTCCGCCCTCAGCAGCGCAGCGGAGACCTGCCCTTGTCCGATCATCCAAGCGTGGATCTCATCGCGGCGAAGAGGGCGCCCTCCTGGGCCCCGGGGAGCATCGGGGGGAGGCAAGAGGGCACGATAACAGCGCTCCTTACGCACCTCTATGCTGGGCGCGAGCAGCTTCTGACGCTTGATCACCCAGCCCGCTTCTACCCAGCGGCGGAGGTGGCTGTCAGCGGGGCGAAACTCCAGATTCTCCAAGGGCTGTGGTCCCCCCCGCAGCTGCTCGAGGCAGACGCGAGTGGGTTCATCTGTCTCAGCTTGATGGCCCGCCTCAGTCAGCTCTAAGATCCAGATCCCCTTGGGGTTTGTACCCGGGGGATGGGCAGCCTTCATCAGCTCGCCTATCGGCGCCAGATAATAGCTCGACATCCACTTAAGGAGTCTGAGTAGGGCGGGGGTGAAGGTGGGCAGCTCGTCGGGGAACTCTAAGACTCGAGCCAGCTTAATCCCCTCGGGTGCTGGAGTCCCACAGCTCAGGATATAACCCATCATCTTACGCCTTCGGAAGGGCACCAAGGCGCGGGCTCCCGGCTGTGCCTGCTCTAATTGATCTGGAGAGATCTGATAGTGAAAGAGACGGCGGAGGGGCACCGGAACTGCGATCTCGACCGTGAGTTTCTTCTCCACGCCTCCCCCAAAGTTCCTCTGGGCTCCGACAGTGTCGATGAATTTGAGAAGAATGTGTAGCCCCCTTGAACAGACGGGGAACAGCCCTTGCTTTGAGCGTCGAAACATCAATCTGAGGAGGAGCTTTTGAGGCGCTTTAGGGGGCGAACGATGCAGGAGGCGGTTACCCGCTTAAAGGCAGAGCTTGGCTCCGAAGCGGTGATTGAAGGAACTCAGAGAGGGACAGATCGAGGCCAACGCTATGTGGAGATCCAAGCTCGCTCCTCTGATCCAGCCCCAAGGAGCAATCCTGGGAGGAGCTATAAACGCCCATCCCACCCCCAGGGAGATCCTGAACGAGAGGCGCTGCTCAACCCTTTTGCAGAGCGCGCTGCTTTTCTCGCGCAGAGTTTAGCTCCCTCTCAAAGCCAGCCTGAGTTGACACCCTCCTGCCAAAAGTCCAACGCTCCCTCAGGAGCCTATGTCAGCGAGGCTCTCTTCCGAGAGACCATCGCGGGCCTGGAACAGCACCTTGAGGCGCTTAAGTCCCTGATTTTAGGACAGCGTTCTGCGCCTCTCCAAGAGGCTCTCCAGCGCTTGGGTTTGAGCGACGCGAGGGAGATCGCAGAGGAGCTGGGAGATCGGCGACCTGAAGATCCCGCGACTCAACAAAGGCTGGCCCAGCTCCTAGAGCGAGAGCTTGACTGCGCTTTAGATCTTGAACGGGCGCGTTGCCTCGCCTTTGTGGGTCCTACGGGGGTGGGGAAGACCACCACCATCGCCAAGGTTGCAGCGCGAGCCAAGCTGCTCTCAGGCCGCTCTGTAGCTCTGGTCACCGTGGACACCTTCCGTATGGCCGCAGTAGAGCAACTCAGCCGCTATGCGGAGATCCTGGAGTGTCCTCTTAAAGTAGCGCGACGACCAGAGGAGCTGCCCCAGATCCTGGAATCTTTGAAGCGCTTTGATCTCATCTTAGTAGACAGCGCAGGGCGGAGCCCCCAAGCCAGCGAACAGCTTAAAGTCTTGGGGCGCTTCTTCCCCAAGGGCTGGGGTGGAGAGTTGATCCTCACCCTCGCCGCCAGCACTCGCGAGCAGGATCTCTTTAGCGCCCTCGAAGCCTTCGAGGAGTTGAGCTATGATCTCCTCTGCATTACCAAGTTGGATGAGACCTCTGCGCCGGGGACGATCCACAGCTTGGGACGCCGTGCAGGCCGCCCTCTGGCCTGGATCACCGATGGTCAGAAGGTCCCAGAGGATATCGAGCGTGCGGAGCCTCAGCGCCTCGCTCTCCGTATCGCTCAGGGGCTCAGGCAACGTTACTCCCTGGCGCAGGCCTCTTGAGAAAATCAGAACCTCAGATCATTGCTCTCTAGGCCATCAAGAGGATACTTTAGCGATCTTTGAGAGAGAGGCGAGGACTTGGATCAGGCCTCCACACTCCGAATGATCACAGGGAGCACACGCCCTATGCAGATCCTCTCCATCACCAGCGGGAAGGGCGGGGTTGGTAAAACCAACCTCATCTGCAATATGGCCCTTCAATTTGGTCGCCTTGGACGCTCGGTCCTGCTCATCGATGCTGATATGGGCCTCGCCAATGTCGATATCCTCTTGGGCTTAAGACCAACAGCCAGTTTAAAAGAGTTCTTCGCAGGAGAGTTGGACCTGGAGAGTCTCCTCTTAGAGGGCCCCCCAGGAGTCACGGTCCTCCCCGCTGCTTCAGGCGTTCAATCTTTGACTCATCTGAGAGATGAACAGGTCCTTCAGCTCCTCTCTGGGCTGGACCAACTCCAGACTCATTTTGATATGCTGCTCTTGGATACAGGAGCGGGGATTGGAAAGAATGTTCTCTTCTTTAACTCTGCTGCCCAGGAGGTGATCGTCGTTGCCACCCCCGAGCCCACCTCCTTCGCTGACGCCTATGCCACAATGAAGGTCCTCAGCGTAGATCATGGAGTTAAACGTTTTCTTTTGATCGTCAATCAGGTTGGACATCGACGGCAGGCGATTCAGGTTTATCGTCGTCTCAGTGAGGTCGCCGATCAGTACCTGGATATCTCTATCGACTTCCTCGGATTTGTCCCCCGAGATGAGCGTATGAGTCAGGCGGTGATCAAGCGCCAGCTCATCCTTGAGGCTTTCCCTAAAGCCCCTGCCAGCCAAGCGATCCTTAAGATCAGCGAAGATCTGGCCGCGCGTCCTCCACGACGAGGACCCAGCGGAAACCTCCAGTTTTTCTGGAGGAGGCTTTTGGGAGCAAAGTAGAGATGAACCGTGGCATTCAAGCTTACCGTCGCCAAGCGCGCAATGAGCAGGTCCGCCGCTATGCCCCCCTCGTTCAGCGGGTGGCTTATCGTATGCTCCACCGCCTGCCCTCTTCAGTCGAGCTGGATGACCTTATCTCTGTAGGCACCATCGGTCTTCTTCATGCCATCGATCGTTTTGATCCAGGTCGAGGTATCTCCTTTGAGACCTTCGCTGAGTTTCGTATCAAGGGAGCGATGTTGGATGAACTGCGCTCCTATGACTTCCTCTCCAGAGGTACGCGCATCAAAGCCAAGCGGGTGAGCGCCTGTCGCGAGGAGCTGCGGCAACGCCTGGGAAGAGAGCCCAAACAGAAAGAGCTGGCTGAAGCTTGTGAGATGGGTGAGAAGGAGGTTGAGAGCTTGCTTCTTCAGAAAGAGCAGGCTCAGTTTCTGACCCTGGATGATTTGGGGCAGGTCTCAGCAGAGAGCAGAGAGGAGACCTGGGAGTTGCTGGCGCGGGGGCAGTCTGAAGATCCCTTCGCGCATACCCTCTTGGGAGAACTCAGAGGCTCTCTAGCTGAGGCTCTAGAGGCCCTCCCCGAGCGAAATCGCTTTGTGATGGCGCTCTACTATCAAGAGGGCTTGAACTTTAAGGAGATCGGGCGGGTGCTGGAGCGCACAGAGTCTCGTATCAGCCAGATCCACAGTGACTCTGTAAGGCGTCTCAAGAAGCGCCTTAAGAGGCCCTGACTCAACGCCGTTGGTTGTTCTGTTCATCCGCCTCCTTCTGCTCAGCGCGTCTAAACTCTGTACGCCAAGCCTCGCGGTCCCGCTCCTCTAAGACCTCCATCGCCCTGAACTCTCTATGAGCCTCCCTGAGCTGCTTGAGGAGAAGCTCTAAGCGCTCCTCCTCCCTTAATAATTGAGCTTTCTGCGCCTCGATCTGTGCTCTTAAATCAGCCCGAAACCTCTGGCGAAGCGCCTCTCGTCGTAGATCTAAAGGGCTTCCAACCTGCGGCCCCTCCGCCCCTGTCTTTTGCAGTTGCTCTTCCAAAGCGAGGAGGACCTCCTCTTGCTTTGTACAGATCTCTTTTTGGGCCGCCAACGCTGTTTGAGCCTGCTCCAGCAAGAGCTTACGCTGCTTCAAGACCGCCTCAAAGCGGAAGCGGAAAGCCCTCATGATTGACAGAGAGGAGTTAAGAGAGCAGAATCACAGCTATCTTTTCTTAAAATTATGGAGAAGGCACCTTGGCGCGAGTCACTGTTGAAGATGCGCTCCGGCAGATCCCCGATCGCTTCGCGGTTGTCCACCTCTCTGCCCTCCGATATCGCCAGCTGCACCGTGGAAGCAGGCCCCTTGTGGAGTGTAAAAACAAGGATGTTGTACGCTCGATCCGCGAGATCGCGACAGGTCGGGTTAAGTTCCGAGAGGAGGTGATGAGCACGGTGTTCAGCGCCAAGCAGAAGCTGGTCTCTCAGAGGTTGGATAAATTGGCCGAGCACTCAACCGATCCAGAGAACTTCCTCGAAGAGAGCAGCCCCCTCATCTAGAGCCTATCGAGTTCGCTCCAGTCAGCTCAGCACCCCTCCTGCTTCAACGAGGCTCTGTGTTCTCTCCTTCTGAGCGGGGAGCTGGCGCTGCAGAGCCTCTGTTCTACGCGATCCTTGAGCATCAGGCCCAACAGAACCAAAACCTGGATTATTTTACGGTGGATGCTGGAGCGCTCGCCTTATTGGCCAGCGCCTCACGGAGGAGGGTGGGAACCTCAGCAACCCGAGCCTCAAAGTCCATCAAGCCGTCGATAAACCGATCCACCGCTTTCTCATCAAAAGGTCCCTTGCTCTTTAAGTTCTTCTCTTTACAGAGGCGGTTAAAGACCACCTCAGCGGAGCGATGATCGTAACGGGTTCGGAGGATCTCAAGGAATTTATCTGTAGTCAGCATTGGTGTCTCCTTTGATGTTTCGGCATCCTGACATAGAGCAGCGATCTTGAAAAGTCCTGATTCCAGGCTGCGCCCCCACCTCCAACCATCTCGAACAGCCTCTAAAATCCTGCCTGGTTCTCGACAATCTCCCAGAGAGTGAAGCTCCAAAGCTTTAGCAAACTGAGCGCCGATGGCGAAGATCAGCTGATCGATCGGAGGGAGGTATTCTTTTGAGCGCCCCCGATGATCGACCAACTCAACCCCCTCAGGGCTCAGGCGTCCAACTTGACGCCGGGTATAGAGCTTGACCTCCGCCTCTTGAAGGCGTTGAAGCAGAAGCCTACGGAGACTGGAGGGCAGCCCTAGACCGATCTTGGGGCGCCGCTCCACCACGCTGATCCTCTTGATCCCTTCCACCTGAGCGGCAGCGTCAGCCAGTTCAGCCCCCTCAGCACCACCACCGATGATCAAGAGATGCTCAGCTTGGCCAGGATCGCTCAAAAAAGACTCCACCGTGCGCCGCCCAACCTGCTCCTCCAAGCCGGGGATCTGAGGCGGTGGGGCAGGCTCTGCTCCTGTAGCCCAGACACAGAGATCTGCCTCTGGCGCTTGCTCCACTCGCTGGCGCCTGATCTCTACACCTGCCCTCGTCGCCTCCTGGATCAGCCAGCGGGCATAGTCAGCGTAGATCTTCTTCTTAGGGGGGCGGGCGGCTTGCCAGAGTTTCCCGCCTGGCATGGGGTCCCAGAGCTGAACCTGATGCCCTCTGCGAGCCAGCTCGGTGGCTGCGTTGAGGCCCGCAGGTCCACCCCCAATCACTGCGATAGAGCCGGGAGGTTGAGCTGGCAGGGGCGGGCTCTGGGATTTGAGCCCCAGTTCAGGGTTGTTCGTGCAGCAGATCGCTCCCCGACCCACCGCCTCAGCGCAGCGATTACAGGCCAAGCAGGGGCGGACGCGATCCGCGTTCCCCGCGCTTAGATGCTGAGGTAGATCGGGATCCGCCAAGAGAGCGCGGCCCAGAGCGATCAGATCAGCCTGCCCCGCCTTGAGCGCGGCCTCAGCAGAGCCTGGATCAAAGCGCCCCACCGCCACCACAGGGATCTTCAAGGCTCCTCTGATCTTCGCTGCCAAAGGCGCGAAGGTCCCCCGAGGCAGATAGCAGGCGGGCATATTAAGGTGGTAGCTCTCATAGTTGCAGGCGCTCACCGAGATGGAGGTGGCCCCCGCCGCCTCTAGAGCTTGGGCCTGCTGCTTCGCCAGTTCGATCTCGATCCCCCCTGGAACAAACTCATCTGCGCTGATGCGACACTGGATAGGCCACTCAGGACCCACCCGCGCCCGGCTGCGCCTCAAGATCTCCTCTGCGAAGGCGGTCTTAATCCCTTCCCCCCAACGATCCTCGCGCTTGTTGCTGTAGGGGCTGAGGAACTGAGCGATCAGGTAACCATGAGCCATATGCAGCTCGACCCCATCGGCCCCCGCGCGCTTGGCTCGCTCTACGGCCTGGGCGAAGCGCTCCGCGAGGGCCTCCACCTCTTCACTCTCCAGCGCCCGAGGGTGGCTTTTAAGGAGGGGGCAGGGCAGGGCGCTGGCGGAAACCACTTCACCAGCGTGATGCGCTAAAGTTTGTCGCCCCGCGTGGCTGATCTGAAAGAAGATCCGCCCCCCCTCTGTGTGGACCTCCGTCGCCAACCGCTCCAGACCGAACAGGAAACGGTCATCGCTGATCAGCGGCATCCAGGGGCTCACTCGCCCTCGAAGCTCACAGGCCATATTCCCCGTGATGATCAACCCCACCCCCCCCTGAGCGCGGCGGCGATAGTGCTCAAAGCTGCGCGCTTCTAAGCTGCCGTCAGGGTTCGCTAAAGAGGGATCCATCGCAGGCATGATGATGCGATTGGGGAGCGTCAAAGGTCCCAGATCGAAAGGAGAGAGGAGCTTGGAGTGAGGCTTCATGATTGGACTTTCGCATTTGAAAGTTCACTCCGCCAGCATTCGATCTCGTCCTCGCTTAAGGGCTTGTAGGAGGATCTGTTTAATGAGGGGATCCCTCTCAGCCATCACCGCCTCAGCCAGAGCTTTAAGAGCTGCAGGAGCACGATCATCCATCAACACCGCCGCGACGGCGATGCGCAGATCCCCCTCGGGTGCTTTAAGCGCCTGAATGAGGGTTTGAGTGATGCGCTCATCCTCCAGGGTGGCGAGGAGATCTAAGATCTTCAGGCGCTCCTCCAAGGAGGTTTGCTTTGCGCTGAAACGCATCAGGACACGGTTAAGGCGCTGCTCATACTCTAAGAGCTGGACCGCGGCGCTCTCCTGATCTCCATGAGCAGCTTTGAGGGCCGCTAAGAGGGGGTAAGTGGCGAGGAGATCTGGATCCAGCTTGAGCGCTCGCTCCAAGAGCGTCTCTCCTCGCTCCTCTTGCCCCAATCCAACAAAGAAGCGCCCCGCCGTAAAGTAGATCTCTGGGAGGGGCTCTGCCTCCTTTAAGAGGTGCTCATAGAGAAGAACCACTTCAGCGTTGCGCTCTTGCTGCTCTAGGAGATCTGCTGCGGCCAGCGCAGCAGAGATACCCACTCCTCCCAGGGGACCTTGAGCGGCCTTTAAGAAGTGGCTGAGGGCCAGGGCCTCGGCGCCCCTATTGAGGGCCTCGCTGGCCTCCTCCATCGCTTGCTCCTGTTCAGGGCTGTCCTGGAGGATCTTGAGAGGCGGCTCTCCAGCTGCATCTAAGAGCGCGGCGTCTAAGAGCGCTCCTCTGGCTACATCTGGAGCTGGGCTCTCCTGTGAGCTGGGCGTCTTTGAGTTACAGGCGAGCAGCAGCGTAGCGCCAAAGAGCGCCCAGGGAGGTGGCCTCAAGGTGAGGTCCCCGCAGGTAGGCGAACGATAAAGCGAGTGCCTACGCCCATCTCGGTCTCAAAGCGGATGCTGCCCCCGTGGTCCTCAACAATACGTCGGGCGATAGCGAGACCCAGGCCGGTGCCCCCCTTCTTCCCCGAGGTTGTAAAAGCCTCAAAGAGGTGATCCTGAATGCCCTCAGGGATCCCAGGACCATCATCTTCAAACTCAAAGATGAGATCCTGCTCCTCCTTAAAGATCCTCCAGAGCAGGGAGCCCCCTTTGCTCAAGGCTTGGCGAGCATTGCGCGCGATATTGGTCACTACTCGCAGCACCTTGGGCTCATCAAAGAAGGCCAAGCCCTCCGCTTGGCTGTCGACTTGAAAAAAGAGCCCCCGCTCCTCAAACTCTGAGCGCAGCCCCTCTTGAGCAGCCCGAATAAACTGAGCTAACTTCACCTTGCGCTTAAAGAAGGCCCGCTCTCCTCGAGCAAAGGCCATCACCTCTCGAGTCATATCGTTAAAGAGCGCGATCTGTCGACGGATGGATCTGCTCATCGACTTGCGCTCTTGGGGGTTGTCGATCTCAGCCATCAGCTGGGTGTAGCCGCTGATGATCGTCATCGGGCCTTTGAGATCATGAAGCACCCCGCTCATCATCTGCCCGATGGTCATCAGACGATCTCGGCGACGCGCCGAGTCCCGCTGAGCCATCCGCAAGAGGGCACGGGAGAGCTGAGCTGCCAGGAGCACCACGAGGCGTAGATCCTCCTCCTCCCTGCGCTCAGGTTCTCTCCGGTTGAGGAGCGCCAGGACACCCATCACCCGCTCCCCATCAAAGAGAGGGCTGGCGACCGCGTCCTTGAGTTTATAGTCCCCCCCACCCAGCTCAGGGAGTTTGCTCTCTCCCTCTCGCATCAGCAGGGGCTCTCCGCTGTCCATCACTGCGCCCAGGAGGCCCGCGCGGCTGTGAGCGAGAGAGTGGATCTCTAAGTTGGCCTCATGCTGTGCAGAGCGGAGATAGATCGGCCCCTTCTCGACCGCTAGATAGAGCGCGGCGGCTTCGCATCGGGCCACCTCGGCGGCCAGCTGCAAGACCTTATCGGCCAGCTCAGACTCACTGCTGGTCTCGCTCATACGCTGCTCATTTTCATAGAGCAGCTCCAACTCCTTCACCTTCTGCTGAAGCTCTAAAGAGAGATGTTTGAGTTCAGTGTTGCGCAGGTTGAGGCGCAGCTGAAGGCGGAGGGCCTCTAGGGTGATCGCGGCCTGAGCAGCCAGAGCGATCAAGACCTGCTCATCCTCGGGGCTAAAATAGCCCTCATGCTTATTGAGAACCTGTACAACCCCGATCACCTCCTGCTTGGGGTTGCGCATCGGCACACAGAGCATAGAGCGGCTGCGGTAGCCTGTAAGCTTGTCAAACTTGGGTGAGAAGGCGGGATGCTCATAGGCATCTCGTAGGTTGAGGCTCTCTCCGCAATCAGCCACCAAGCCCGCGACCCCTGAACCCAGGGGGACCCCCACTTCAAGGCTGGTCTCTCCCTGTACAGCGAGGCCATAGAGCATACCATCATTGCGCAGCTCATAGATGGTCGTGCGATCTGCGTGGAGGAGCTTGGAGATCTCCACCACCATCTCTCGCATCGCCTTGCGTGGATCGCGGCTGCGCCCCAGGTTGGAGGCGATACGAACCATGCCATCTAGGCG
Source organism: uncultured Nannocystaceae bacterium (assembly GCA_964384025.1). Classification (GTDB taxonomy): domain Bacteria; phylum Myxococcota_A; class Bradymonadia; order UBA7976; family UBA1532; genus CAYLJJ01. The sequence goes on along the minus strand of CAYLJJ010000004.1, from coordinate 93,119 downwards.
GTACTGCTGTTCACTCAACATCCCTTTGAGCAGACGGATGCGCAGATCAACGCTCTGTGCATCTGGCGGCTTCTGCATCTGTTCGCCCATATCTCAGTGAATCTCCGCCCAGTTATCTCCCAAACCCATCTCAACCTTGAGGGGGACCTTGAGCACGCACGCCCCCTCCATCTCCTCCTTGACGATGTTGGGGACCACCTCCAGCTCCGCCTCTGGGATCTCCAGCACAAGCTCATCATGGACAGTGAGCAGAATCCGAGCCCTGAAGCCTTCAGCGATCAGCCGTCGGTCCAGGTTGAGCATCGCCAGCTTGAGGATATCTGCAGCGGTCCCTTGAATGGGTGTGTTGATCGCCAGACGCTCATACTGGCTGCGAAGCCCTCGTCTCTTAGAGTTGATCTGAGGCAGGGGGCGTTGGCGACCAAAGAGGCTGGAAGCGTAGCCGCGCTCCCGCGCTTGGCTTAGAGCTTCATCAAAGTAGCGCTTCACCCCTGCATAGCGCTGAAAGTAAAGCTCAAGGATCGCCTTGGCCTGATGGAAAGGCATCCCCGTCTCCTGAGCCAGACGGTAGGAACCCATGCCATACATCAGGCCAAAGTTGATCGACTTGGCTTGGCCGCGCATCTCTCTGGTGATCTGCTCCTCGGGGACCCCAAAGATCTGCGCCGCTGTGCGACGATGAACATCCGCCCCCTCTAGAAAGGCGGTGATCAGCCCAGGATCTTGGGAGTAATGAGCCAAGATACGCAGCTCCACTTGGCTGTAATCCGCGCTCAGCAGCTTCCAGCCCGGGTCCGGGATAAAAGCTTCACGGATCTCGCGCCCCTCCTGAGTGCGCACGGGGATGTTCTGTAGGTTGGGATCTGCGCTGGAGAAGCGCCCGGTGACCGTACCGCTTTGACGGAAGGAGCTGTGGACTCGCCCTGTCTCTGGGTTGATCAGCTTGGGCAGAGTGTCCAGATAGGTGCTCTTGAGCTTGCTCAAGTGCCGCCATCGCAGCACCTTCTCTGGAACTGGATGTTGATCCTTAAGGCCCTCTAAGACCTCTACAGCGGTGCTATAGCCTCTCCCCTTGCCGGTCTTCTTGCTCGTCGGGAGCTGGAGCCTCTCAAAGAGCACCTGCGCGAGCTGCTTGGGGCTGCTGATCTTAAATTTGACTCCTGCCAGGCTGTGGATCTCAGCCTCCAACTCCTGGAGGCGCTTTTTATAACGCGCTGACTGAGCGCGCAGGCGCTGAGAATCAACCCTGATTCCGCGCAGTTCCATACGCGCTACCACGGGCACCAAGGGCAACTCCAGCTCTCGGTGAAGGCGATCCAGCTTTGGTTTGGCGCGAAAGCGCTCCAGGAGCAGATCAGAGAGACGCAGCGCTACATCAGCGTCCTCCGCCGCATAGCGAGTCGCCTCCTCCAGACCCACCTCAGCGAAGCTCAAGCTGCCCTGAGTCACCTCCGCGAAGCTGATCATCTGATGACCCAGATAGTCTGCAGAGAGCGCATCGAGCTTAAACTGTGCACGATCGGGAGCATCCAGGTGAGCCAAAAGGAGGCTGTCAGCGGCGAGACCGCGATACTCCAAGCAGAGGCAGCGCTTGATGATCTCCCATTCATACTTGACGTTCTGTCCAAACTTGGGGAGCTGAGGATCCTCAATGAGCGGTCCCAGGATCGCCTTGAACTGCTCCTGAGAGATTCGAGGGGGCTCCATCCCGCTGAGATAGAGCTGTTGAGTATCTGGGCAGGGCTTGCTCTCTACCTCTCCAAGGCTAAGCTGCAGGGGCTCTGGAGTCGTGGCTGGCTCGATCCCTCCCAGGCTGAGCTGTAGGGGTTGGGTGGCTGGAGAGGGAGGCTCAGGGGGCTCAGGAGTGGGCCGCTCTTCCAAGGGTACATAGGCCGCCTGACCGGGACCCCAACAGAGGGCTACTCCCAGGATCTCTGCCTTTAGAGGAGAGAGGCTCGTGGTCTCCAGATCGAGGGAGAGGCGCCCAGCGGCGCGGATCTCATCTCGCAGCTCCTCCAGCTCCTTTAGGCTCAAGACCAGGCGATACTGATTTCGATCGATGAGCTGATCTTGCTGATCTTTGAGTTGGAACTCTTTGATAAAGCTTTGGAAATTTAGCTTTCGGAAGAAGCGGGCCAGGAGATCATTCTCGATCGCCTTGAGTCGCAGCAGCTCCTCATCGACCTGAATGGGGACATCCAGGGCGATCTGCGCCAGCTTAAGCGAGAGCCGGGCCTGCTCAGCGAAGTTGCTCAGGTTTTCTCCCCGCTTCCCCTTGATATTGGGTGCCGCCGCCAAAGTCGCTTCAAAGTTGCCATATTTTTTGAGCAGCAACAGCGCGGTCTTCTCTCCGATTCCAGGGACTCCAGGGATATTGTCAGAGCTGTCTCCTGCCAATCCCAGGATCTCCACCACCTGCTCTGGGGGTACCCCGAAGCGCTGGATAACCGCCGCTCTGTCGCTGTATTTCTCTTTACCATCCCAGAGAGTAGTGCGCCCATCCACCAGCTGCATTAGATCTTTATCTGCGGTGACGATCACACACTCTCTTCCCTGCAGGGTCCACCACCGCGCGATGGTCCCGATGAGATCATCAGCTTCATACTTGGCAACCTCTAGAGCGGGCAGGTTCAGCGCTCGGGTCGCCTCTCTACAGAGCTCAAGTTGGGGGAGTAGATCCTCAGGCGGATCGGAGCGGTTGGCCTTGTAGCGGGGGTAGAGATCGTGACGAAAGGTGAGATCTGGATGATCAAAGATCACCGCCATATGCGTAGGCGCACGCTCCTTGATCACGTTGAGGATCAAACGGGTGAAGCCAAAGACTGCGTTGGTGGGGGTGCCATCAAAGGCGGTCATCGGGGAGCGAATGCCATAGTAGGCACGAAAGATAAAACCGGAACCATCGACAAGATAAAGAGTGTCACTCATCAAAGAATCTCCATCCAAACTGTATCTACCTCAGGACCTGGGGCCTTGGTCAGCGCACGAAGTTGAACTGTCCTTAACGGTGGTGCTCCCACTGCTCCTCTTTGGCGCCAGCGCCTCCAGTGTTGGCGCTTACTTCGCCGCCTCCTTGATCTCAACTCCGATTCCTCTCCCAGAACTCTTAGGAGCGCATCGTAGTCACGGTTCCGGTTGAGAGGCTACCGCAAAGCAAACTTCTTGGAATTTAGGCTCTGTTGAGTCTGAAGGCTGAGAGGAGATTGGGAATCTTATAGTGTTGAGGGCTCATCTGATGTCGTCAAGAGTTTGGGGCCTCGCCACCAACGCTTTAGAGTGTTACGCAACAAAAGCCAACTGATCGGCCCGATGACACGCAAGATCCTTAAACCTGAGCGCTCTTCACCATAGATGGGGGTCACCGGACAGCTCTGAACGCGAGCGCCCACCTCAGAAAGCTTGGCTAACAGATCGTTAGGGAAGCCATAGCGAGGGTAGATCGCGCTTAGAGGGAGCTGCGCGAGGGTGTTGGTGTGCAGCGCGGTATAACCACACTGAGCATCACGGAGACCTCGATAGCCGGTGGAGAGCGCTGTCCACCTAGAGAGGATCAGGTTGCCCAAGAGGCGGATCCAGGGCATCCGTTGCAGCAGCTCTGGATGTCCCAGGCGATCTCCTTTGGTGTAGTCGGCGCGATCCTCAACCAGAGGATCCAGGAGTCGGCTCATCTCCTCTGGGTCCATCTGTGCATCAGCGCCCACCACCACCACCACCTCTACCCCTAAAGAGAGGCTTTCACGATAGCCACTGATGATCGCCGCGCCCACTCCCCGATTTTCGGGGTGTTTGAGCAGGTGTAGAGGGCGGGGATCTTGAAGGGCCAGCTGCGCCGTCTCATCCTCGCTGGCGTCATCAATGACGATAACCTCATCGAGGTAGTCGGGGAGCCCTCTAAGCGTCACGGGTAGGAGTTGAGCTTCATTGTGGGCAGGGATCACCACCGCGACGCGCAGACCTCGATACACAGCACCTCCAAAGAAAGGCGCTCAGAGAGGCCCATTGCGGAGACTTGATCCCATAAAAAAAGGCCGACTCTTTTTGAGCCGGCCTTGAGAGCGGGAAACGGGATTTGAACCCGCGACTTCGACCTTGGCAAGGTCGCACTCTACCACTGAGTTATTCCCGCGTGGTGGAGAGCTTTTTAGCGAGGCTCAGGAGAGATTGCAAGAAGAATTTTGAGCCTCCTTCTCTTTTTGCCGCTCATCCAGAGCCTTAAAAAAGAAGCGAAAATATTGAGCAGCGCTGCTCAGGCTGAAGATCATCGAGCCCACGAAGATCCAGAAGCCGGCGATATTGAAGTCGATCTCCACCCTCCAGATGCCCAAAAAATAGACCGGCAAGCGGTAATGAACCAGCAGAAAGAGGGTACCCATCATCTGAAGAGCGGCCTTGATCTTACCATCCTCTCCAGCGGGGATAACTAGACCCTCTTGAGCGGCGATGGCTCTCAGGCCATTGATCACCATCTCCCGTGCGAGGATCACCACCGCCAACCAAGCGGGGAAGCGATGCAGGGCGACCAGCATCAGGAGCATCGCCATCAGGAGAAGCTTATCGGCGAGGGGATCTAAAAACTTACCCATCACCGTCACCAGCTTCATCCTTCGCGCGAGCCAACCATCCAGATAATCGGTGAAGGTCGCGGCGGCGTAGAGCCAAGCGGCGCTGACACAGTGTTTCGGCTCTCCCTTCCAGATGAGCAACATCACCAGGGGGATCGCAGCGATGCGCCCCAGGGTGAGGAGGTTGGGGAGATTGAACAGCTCATCCTTGATAGTTTTTTTCATCGAGCCTCAGGGGCCTTTTTCTGAAATCTGTAGTAGGCGTTCAACACACGGCGGACATACTCAGCGGTTTGAGAATAAGGGATCCCCCCAGCTGAGCTGACCGCTCCACCTCCAGCGTGATAGCCAGAGAGGGTCAGGACTAAATCGCCCTGAAATCGATTGGCCAGGATCCGCAGCAGGCGTGCGCCTCCGAGGATGTTTTGTCGAGGATCAAAGGCGTCTTCTACTCCCATATCTGAAGCGGTGTTGGGCATAAGTTGCATCAACCCCATGGCACCCTTATGGCTGACCACGCTGGGATGAAAGTTGCTCTCCACCTTCATCACCGCCCAGATCAGCGCGGTGGGCAGCTGATAATGCTCAGCGGCAGCCTGCACAAAGCCCTGATAGGCTTTAATTCGATCCTTGGGAGGAGGGAGATGTTTTCCCTTGGAGCCTCGCCTCCCTTTTGGACTGGAGCGCTCTCGGCTCTGGTAGAGGAGGCGAGCACCTGGAGTTTTATGAGTGCTGATGCTGCGGACACCATCCTTTTCGGTGACATAGATATCCGCTAAAAGGTTGGGGAGGAGGAGCACAAAACTGAGAAGAGCGTACATTGAATCCTCAATAACACAGTTTCTAAAGCTTGAGGAGTGAGCCTGAACCGATCCAAGGGCTCAGAATACTCCAGCGATCATACAACTTTCTCAATCAAGCTGTGTTTTGGACCGATAGAGGCGAGAAGCCAGGAGGAGGTTTTGATGCGTTGAGCGCTCTCTCTGTTTATCTGCATTGGGTTTTGTTCCTGTGACGATGATGAAACAGATGTTTCACTCTCTTCAGACGTAGAGGCCAGCGCGAGGCGCCGAAAAGACGCTACAGCGAGTCCACCATCATGCAGGAATCTGGGGCCACCACCGATACCGCAAGGAGCTGCCTCTGCTGCGAGAACCCTCTAGAGCGCCGTGAGCGGTGATATGCTGCGTCTGCGGCGAGTGCCCTGCTGTGGTTGAAAGCGGAGGCAGGGTGACGCCCGGAGCCTCTGTGTAGGCAACCCCAATATGTGTGAGTGTGAGCCTGATCCCAGCTGGGCTGGGCCTGAGGAGTTTATCTCCCCCCCTGAGTGAGGCTCTTCTTGGCGATCTCTTCAGCCAGACGCCGGGCGAGGCTCTGATCGATATGGGGGAGCCCTGCCAGGGCTTTTTGGGTCGCCTTCTGCACCTCTGGGAGTTGAGGGAGTGCTGCGGTAGGCTCCTCGGGGGCGCTCAAGCCCGCCTGACCGCGCTTACGCAACAGACGCCAGACCATCTCCTCAGGCAGCAACTCAGGCCCCCCGAGGGGTAGGGCCAAGTGCGCGATCTGAGCGATATGCTCCACCAACTCCATGCGGAGATAGGCGGTCTCTGGATCGGGTCCCCAGCTCAGGACCCCGTTACCTGAGATCAGGAGCGCATCACAGCGCTTGATAAAGGGCAGCAGCGCCTCCTCTGCGGTAGCTCCTGGGATCTTCAGGGGCACAGTGGGGATCTCTGCCCCGAGGGAGATCACCGCCTCAGGCAGGAAGGGGTGGGGGAGCGGGCGGGAGACGCCAAAGGCGGTCGCGAAGGGGGGGTGAGCATGTACAACCGCTCTCACCTCGGGCCGCGCCGTATAGATCTTACGATGGAGCCCCATCTCGCTGAAGGGCCGCCGTCGCCCGGCGATGTGCTCCCCAGCGAGGTTGAGGACCACTAGATCATCGAGCGTAACCTCCACCTTGCTGAAGGCTGTGGGGCTACAGACGATGCGATCTTCAGTGATCCGCGCAGAGAGGTTGCCATCATGGTTGGCTACCCAACCCGCCTTAAACATCCTATGGCTATAGCGCAGGAGATCACGACGCAGTTGAGCCTCTTTCATAGCAGCTCGATCTGATCGACGATACCCACGATGAGGCTACGGATGGGACCGGCGTTGGCCCCCATGAGCTGTCGAACCCCATTGCCTTCGGTGAGCAGGAGAACGGTGTCACCTACCCCTGCTTGAGCACGGTCGATCGCCAGAACCTCATCCCCGTTGGACGTTTGCTGGGGATCTAGGACCTGACAGAGGAGGAGCTTTTGACCTAGATAGCTGGGGTGTTTGATGGTCGCCACCACCGTGCCGATCACCTTAGCAAGTCTCATGGCAGATCCACCTCATCGACGATACCCACGATGGCCGCATCTATAGGGATAAAGCTGGGCTCACAGGCTAGGGCGGCCTCTCGACTCCCCACCAAAAAGACCCGATCTCCAGGGCCAGCCTGGGTCACATCGACAGCGACATGAGCTGGACCGTTGACCTCCCCTTTGCCATTGATGGGCTCAACGATGAGGAGGCGGTAGCCCTCTAGGCCCGGATATTTCACGGTGGCGACCACCGTGCCGATAACATGTCCAAGATACATGCAGTTGAGCTTAGATCCCCCTGGAGGGGGAATCAACGCTCCTGACTCCTCAGTCCTGAATGGCGATCAGGACACGATCTCGACGCTCATCATCAAAGACACAGCTGCAATCCCGCGTACAAGTCTCTTTGGCCTCTTCCAGGGCCACCGCCAACTGCTGAAAGAGATCGGTGAGCCACTCCAGGCGCACTCGATAGAAAACTTCTTTCCCCCGCCGCTCAGATTCTAAGATACCGACACTCCTCAATGTAGAGAGGTGGCGAGAAACCACCGAGAGATCCACAGGGCAGCACTCCGCGATCTTGCGTACAGAGCAGGGGCGTCGGCAGGTCGCCAATCGCACCAAGATGGCCAAGCGATTGGGATCTCCCAGAGCTTTAAAAAAACGAGGGGAGAGAAGTTTTGTGAGTTGATCAACCTTCTCCATCAGCGCTCCTTTCCAAAAGAGTGTCACCATAAAATCTATATCCAAGGCAGTATAGAGGAGATAAAGCGGTTTGGGCAGAGACTTATTTCTTATATGCGCTAACATGAAATCTTCGAGATATGAAATGCTCTTGGAGTCGTTTTACAAGATCACCTTTTACTGGATTTCAATATAGAGCCATCTGTTTGCATCTGAAGTTCTTCTCAGGGCTCAGCCTGCTCTATGGACTTGGACCTCTTCAGGAGCCTGCGGGGAAAATCTGCTAAGCTGACCCCCTTCCTTTTGGCCGGGGGCGGATCTGTAGAGAAGCGAAAGGTGTTTAGGGCGCTATCATCAGCTCTCAGGCTCTTGAGCAGGGTCCCCCACTCCTGCGCCTCCTGGGGGGAGAGCCCTTGGCGCCAGAGCACATAGCGGGCGAGGGCCTCCCCCTGGAGTGGAATAGAGCCAAAGAGTTGCTTTTGGGCTTGAGAGTTTACTTCGCTCCAGACGGCGTAGATCAGATAGGGCTGCGCTGCTCCCCCCTTGAAGGGAGCTTCATCCCAGATCAGCAACCCCTGCTCCTGTGCCCAGCGCCCATTGCTGCGGAGAGGCTTCAACGGGAGCTTCAGGCGCACATCAATGTGCTGAGTCGAGCCAGCAAACTCCAGCTCCAGGAAGCGCTGAGCCAGCTCCTCGGTGATGATCCAGGCCTTGGGTTTAGGGCCCTGCTTTGAAACCGCCCAGGCTCTGAGGCGAGCTTGATACTTAGGGTGCTGCTCCAGATGGCTCTCAAGCTGGGCCTCTACGCTCTTGAAGCCCTTGAGGAAGCGGAGAGCTTTGGGGATCGGCTGCTCGTCGGGGATCCCCATTCCCCGAGCCAGGAGGCGGCGTAGAATCTGGAAGAGGGCCTGCTCTTGGCGCTCAGCTCTGTAGTGCAGAGCTGAGAGGATCTTCGGTAGAGCGGTGGGGCTCAGATGGCCACGCTCCTGGAGATAGAGCAGGGCTCGGGCGGCGAGAGCCTCTCCACTCTTCAGGCCCTGCTCACGTTGCCGTATAGCTTGGAAGGCCATCAAGCCCAGGTTCTGGAGATCTTGACGCAGAGGACCATCTAGGAAGGCGTGGAGTTGAGCTTGGCCAGGCTGATCCTTGAGCTCCAAGTCCATCCAAGCGATGCCCAGATCCAGGAGTTGATCCAGGAGTTGGAGCCCCGCTCGCAGATGCCCTGCCTGATCCAAGTGGCCGCGAAAGCGCTCTGAGTAGAGGCTCAAGCAGCCCATCTCACTCTCTAATCTCAGATAGTGTCCTGCGCCGCCAATATCTTGGGGGCTTTGATGGGTCCAGCGTCCCTGAAAGTACCACTCCTGACCCCCATCCTTTGAGGCGAGGGCTTCTGGGTAGAGGGCCTTGAGCTTCTTCAACTCCTCAGGATTCACCTCAAGGGCTTTGAGCTGCCCTGCTTCTCCTGAGTGCCGCTGGAGGATCAAGTGGCGTTGCATCTCCTCACCCTGAGGTTTCAGAGAGAGGCTATAGTGAGTGTGGGCGCAGTCGGTGTGCCCCATCAGGAGAAGGAAGGGGGGCAGGAGGAGTAGGGTGCGGAGGATCGCTCTCTTCATCAGGAGGCTCCGTTCGAGTCGCTTGGAGATCAGAGTATAGGGGACTGGTGGTCGCTGGGATCCCCAGCCTGCGCTCTAAATCTACAGGTGTTGAGGATTGCGTATCTTTGGGGTTACGATCTGGAGCTGGCTGAAGCTCTATTTGCTTTAATGATCGCTGGATTTAGAAGATGATTCATCATTCCATGCAGACAACGCAAGCTAAGTGTTTAAAATCACAATGTTTCCAGCGGTTACCTGTTGCAGAGAACTTTCGTTTACATCTTAACGTGAATTTTTGTTCATAGTGTTATAAGGCTCAGGTATCAGAAGGCAATCTTAATCTTATTCTAAACCAAGCCCATGGTGATCCTAGGTTCATCTCAGAAGGGGATTCTTGGTTGTTCTCTGCTGGTGTTTTTATTGCAGAAATCGATATTGACAACATCACTGATCAGAGATTCATTTCTCTACGAAAAGAGGCACACATGAAGACGTTCCCCTGGCTGTTTCCGTTCATTTCAATAGTGTTTCTGGTGAGTTGTGAGAACCGCAAGCATATCGAGCAAGCCGAGGGACCCTGCCCGGTCTATCCTGGCTATGGATACTATCCCTATAGCGGAGAGCCCGGCTATGGAGGAGAGCCCGGCTATTGGGATCGCTGCGAATGTGAACTTGAAGAAGGCTGCCCCTGCTTTATCTCCTACTCTGAGGGCGGAGGTGGTTATGGTGGAGCCTGTGAGTTTGAAGAGGGCTGTCCCTTTGAGGGAGGAGCGGGGGGGGGAGGCGATGGCGATTGTGGTCCAGAGGGGGAGTGCTCAGAGGGATTGCGCTGCTATGAGGGGCTCTGTGTAGAGCCGGAGGAGTTTTTCTGTGATGAAGAAAGCCCCTGCCCTGAGAACTTGCTCTGTGAGGCGGGTGACTGCTTGGAGCCGGAGGAGCCCTCCTGTGAGAGAAACTCAGGTTGTGAACCTGGCTTCCACTGCAATGAAGGCCGCTGTCTGGAAACAGAACAGGGGGAGTGTGTGCGTAACGCCGAGTGCGAAGAGGGAGCCCTCTGCATCGACGGTCAGTGTGTCCTAGAGGAGCCGGAGTGTGAGGGAGAGGCTTGCCCTCGCACCTGTAGTCAGCGCTGTGACTGTGAGGAGGGGGAGATCTGCCAAGAGGGGATCTGTACGATCCCTGAAGGTCCCATCCCCAGCGCCTGCGACACCGACTGCGACTGTGATCTGAGCGAGCGCTGTGTCGATGGAGAGTGCCAAGCTCGTTAGGCTGAAGTCTCAGCTTAAACCCGATTGGGTCTCAAGCCAGCCCTGCAGTATCAGAGCTGCAGCGACCTTATCCACCGCCTGACGTTGGCGTCGCCCTCTGACACCCCCCTCCCTGAGGGCCAACTCTGCCGCCCGGCTGCTCAAGCGCTCGTCCCAAAACTCTTGAGGCAGCGGGAGCTGTTGAGCCAAGGCAGCGGCGAAGCGCCGCGTCTTATGGCTCTGAGGACCTTCACGCCCGCTCATCATCAGGGGGAGACCCAGGATGATGCGCTCCACCTCCTGCTCTCGCGCCAGGGAGGCTAGGGCCTCTAGGTCCTGAGAGAGGCTCTGACGCTGAAGCGTGCTGTGAGCCTGTGCGAAGATCTGAAGGGGATCGGAGAGCGCTATCCCGATGCGGCGATCACCCACATCTAAGCCCATCACGCGCCCCTTCATCCCTTGGGCTCTCCATCGGAAGCTGCCCCTGCTTCAGCCTCAGCATCCTCTGCTCTCTGAATCTCCTCCATCAAACCTCGAATATGCTTCAAGCGTCGCTCAGTCTCCTCCACCCACTCATTTTGGGCGCCGAAGCGCTGGCTCATGGTGATGTTCTTCTCATAGATCGCTAAAGAACTTTCTAAGAGAGGAAGGAGCTTCTTCTTGAGTTCCAGGAGGTAGAAGCCGTGCTCCTCAGCGCTGAGATCCCCCGAGGTTTCAGCGCCCAAGATATCTGCATAGAAGCGTTCATAGAGCCCCCCCAGCTTCAGCCCTGAGGCGGTGCCCCAATAGCTGTTTTGTACATTCACCGCCTCGATAAAGCTGCGCTGCGCCTGGCGCAGAAAACGAGCCTTCTCCTTGAGATCTCCCCGCATCGACTTCAGGGGAAGCTTAAAGCGAACCTGCTTCATCAGATGCTCATAGATCTCAGCGCGTCGAAAATGGGCCTCGGCGAAGAGGTCATTGCCGCGCAGGAGGCCGATGCCAAAGGCGACCTTGATATGCTGAATGGCCCATTTGAGATCCAGCTCCGCCTCTCCCAGCTGCTTGAGGTGGATACGGGCGGTCGCACGTCGCAGAAAACACTCTCCTCGATCTGCCTCGCTCAAGCCCTCTCTCGCTAATAGACGATCATAGAGAGCGACCGCCGCCTCGCTTTGCTGGGAGCGGACCAAGTTAAAGCCGGTTCGAAACTCCCCATCTTGGCGCTCCTCAGGCTCCTCTGTCCGTTTTGCATAGAACTCGAATAGCTTCGCCGCTTCAGCGTGGCGTTTGAGCTGCTCCAGACAGAGCCCTCGATTATAGAAAGAGACCAGACCATAGCGCTGGCTCTTAGGGAAGCGGCTGAGGAGTTGGCCATAGCGTTGCTCACATTCAGGGAAGTCATGACGAGCGAAAGCTGCCCTGGCCTCTTCAAAGAGCTCCTGAGCGTCGAAAGTGCGCAACACCCCATTTTGATCCACCTCGACCATCATCCCCTCCATCTCCAGCTCTCGACGAGGGGGAGGGCCACAGGCGAGGCTAAAGAGGAAGAGGAGGCTCAAGGTGTTCGACAATTTTAGAAAATGAGGGATCATCATATATGGCTCTCAAGTTGGTTCCCTTTCGCTCAAGCTGCGGCTCAGCAAGAGTAAATCGTCCAGGGAGTGAAGTTCTTGAGGGAGGAGGGGGATCTTCATCGGAGGTTCAGCGGCGACCTGCTTTAGGCGGAGGCAGATCGCCTGCTCCTCTTTAGCCATCTGGTTATGCCGCTTAAGGCTCTCCCACATCGCCGCCCACAGCCCCTCGCGCTCTCTCTCTGAGAGCAGCTCCCCCCCTTGCTCTTGGAAACGTGCCCTCATCTCCGCTAGATCACAGCTCAATCGCCGATGAACACGGTTGCAGATGAAGCCACCGAAGGAGAGACCTCGCTCCTTGAGGATGCCATAGAGGTTGATCGCCTCCTCTAGGCGGCTGCGCCTGGGGCTGGAGATCAGCAGAAATCGAGTGTCTGGGGACTTAAGCAGGCGCTTGATCGCTGTGCTGGAGATCTGAAGCGCGTCGAGGATCTCTCCAAAGAGCGCGAGGAAGCTGAGGAGAGACTCAAAGAACCCCCCGCCTGTGAGCCTCTGAAACCCTCTCATCAGAAGGCCATTAAGCTGCCCCCCCTCCTTGCGCCTCATCATCCCCATCCCCTTGCTCTCCAGGGTCCTCATCATCCGCTCTGGGGCGTCTAGAAAATCAAGAGCTTGTGTCGCAGGGGGGGTGTCCAAGACCAGGAGGTCAAACTCCTCCTCTTGGAGGATCCGATGTAGGCTCTCCACCGCCATATATTCCTGAGCGCCAGGGAGCGCAGTGCTGAAATAATGGTAGTAGTCATGGTTCAGGATCTCGGTGGCTTGCGCTGGGCTCCGAGAGAAGCGCCGTACCATCTGATCAGCGCTGTGTTGCGGATCTAACATCATCGCCCAAAGCTCTCCCTTGGGCCTGCCTAAAGAGCCCCGGCGCTCAAGCTGCTCCCAGGAGACCTGTCGCAGCACCCCCGTGAGCTGCTCTAAACCCAGGGTCTGAGCTAAGCGGCGTGCAGGATCGATGGTCAACACCGCTACCCGCTTGCCTTCGACCGCAGCAGCCAAGGCCAGGGCCGCAGCGGTGCTGGTCTTCCCTACGCCTCCCGCTCCAAGCGTGATCAGAAGCTTCGCCTCTCTCCAAGATTCACTCACCTTAGGCTCTCTCCCAGGAGGCTCAAATCTTCAGGACCAAGCTGTATCTTGGGGAGCTGAGGCAGCTCCAATATGGGCATCATCAAGGGCTCCAGCTTCTTTCGGTAGCGCAGCGCTTCTCGCCGCCGCCTCAGGTGGAGCGTGCTGGCCTCCCAGAGAGGCTTTAGCTCCCCTTCAAAGCAAGGGCTCAAATGTTCAAGCTGCTCTTTAAGCCCTAGATCAAAGAGCGCTGGAGACAGCTGGTTGAGGAAGAGACAGCCCATCGGGAGCTGAAGCTTGAGGCTGAGCTGTGTGTGCAGTTCCAAGGTCTCCTGAACAGGCAGAGACTCCGCTAAGGTCACCAGATGGATCGCGCAGCGCGCTGGATCGGAGAGGAGAGACCACATCGCTTTGGCCTCTCGATGCATGTTCCCGCTGGGGACCACATCATAAATCACCTTGGGGAGACGAAAGAAGGGGATCCCATGCCCTGTGGCTGGAGCGTCGATGATGATCTGATCCCAGACAGGCGCCCCACCCTTATGACGTTGGCGCTCATGGTGAAAGGCTTTACCCAACATCAAGAGCTCTCGCATTCCAGGAATAAAGGAGATCAAGGCTTTGATGGCGCTGTTCTCAAAGAGCAGACGGTAGAGCGCGCGGAAGCGTAGCTTCATCAGAGCGTACTCTTCTAGAGCACACTCAGGATCGATGTTTACGCAAAAGAGGTTCTCTGCAAGAGGGCTGATCGCTGGACCCACTGGAGATCTCCCAAAGAGCGCAGGGATCTGCTCCTGAGTGTTCAACTCGCAGACCAGGGTACGGCGACCCATCAAGGCTGCGCGTCGCGCCAACAGAGCGCAGAGCGTGGACTTGCCCACTCCTCCTTTTCCAGTCACGAGGGCGAAGCGTCGATCCAGGAGGCCCTGAACCTCTCCAGGGGAGGGCGCTCTCACCAGACCAGCCGAAGGTTCAAGCTCTGAGGGCCGATCCCCAGGCTCAGAGGTGCTTCTTCAAAGTGCTCCAAAGCGTCATAGATCCCAAAGCCCCAGAGCCCCACAAAGCTCAGAAGGCCAGTTACATAGAGGGCTTTGAGGCGCTCTGCTTTCTCTCCGTCCCTAAATTTGCCTCCAGTGAGAAAGCTCCCCTCCTCCTTCTCAGCCTCAAAGAGGTACAAGCTGATGATCCCAGCGCTCAGGCTTAGGCCCTCTAAAAGCGCTAGACTGAGACCCAGGCGCTGATCTCCATTCTGAAACTGCCCTAGGCCAAAGGGAGCAAAGGCACGAAGGAGGCTCTTTCTCTTGGTTGGTTTGGCTGGGGCGCGCTCCTCTCTCTTGGGTGGCGCTGGCTTAGCCAGAGCCTGGGCGCGCTCCTCTCTCTCCTTGAGCTTGGAGAAGTAGCTTAGGAGGTTGGGAGGGAAGGCGACAGGATCCAAACGGGCGCTGGGATCCCGTTTTAGGAGGCTCTTAAAAGCGCGCTCAGCTCGCTTGGGCTCCTGAAGCAGAAAATGGCAAGCGCCCAGATGCTTGAAGAGCTTCAGCCTCGCCTCAATATCAAAGTCAACGCGCTCTTGCAGCGCCTCAAGCTGTCTACAAGCGCCCTTTAGATCTCCATCATCGTAGCGCTCCAACGCCTCTACAAGCGAAGTGGGGAGCAGCAGCAGCAGCAACAGTTGGGTCATCGATGGGCTCTCAAACGGATCTTCCTCTTTAAACTCTCCCCAGGTCGGATCTGAACCTCCTCTGTTTGAGGAGGGAAGCCAGGGTTCTCCACCCGAAGCTGGTGGCGCCCAGGGGAAAGCTTGAGCCTAAGCTTTGGAGGAGTCTGGGCTTTTAGCTGACCATCGACCCAGACCTTCCCCCAGGGGGCGACATTGATCTCCAGAAACCCGGGCCTGAGATCAGGGGGGGGTTGGGGTTTGGGTATAGGGCTGGGCTTTTCTTTTTCTTGGGGAGGCTTGGCTTTGGGTTTCGGTCTCTTTGGAGAGCGCTTAGCTTTCTTTGGGATCTTGATCTTCTGCTTGGGCTTGAGAGCACGCTTGGGCGCCAAGGTTAGGAGATCTTGCCGCCTCTTCAGATCTATAGAAGGCTTGAGGTCGGAAGCAGCACTGGCGTCTTGGAGGAGCTGCTCTTCTCGCCCTGAGTCAGCCAGGGGAGCTACAGGATCGAAGCCGAGATCCAGAGGTTGAAGGCTGCCCAAGGATTTCTCCAATCTCTGGGGATCGTTCAGAAAGAGCGCGATCAAGGTCGCACATCCCAGGGCGAACAGCATAAAAAAAGCAGGGCGCAGGTTGGGCAGTCGTCGTCTTTTTCGCAGTTTGGTGGTGGTCTCTAAGAGGGAGATGGCGGTCTGATTCTCGGGGCTGCGAACCAGGATCATCTTTAGCTCCTCCTGAGCTGCCCCCACTGAGCCCTGTTGGATACGAGCCTCAACAGAGCGCAACAGGCCCTGAGTCACCTCCTCGGCGATCCGGTCGATGAGCAGCTCTGGATCTGAGAGCAGATCGATCACGAGGCTCCTCTGTTGCTTCTGTTGAACGCGGCTCAGGTAGCTCTCTAGAGACGCCAAGAAGAGATCGATATTGGAGAAACGCTGCTCAGGGTTTGAATTCAGGGCGCGGGCGATGATCTCCACCAACTGCTCATCGACAGCGCTGTTATACTCTTGGGGGTTTGGGTAATGGCCGATGAGGATCCGGCTGAGGATCCCGATGGCATTGGGTGCTTGAAAGGGTAGGGCCCCGGTGAGCAGCTGATAAAGCACAACCCCCAGGGCATATTGATCAGCGGCGGGTCCCACCACCTCCCCCTTGGCCTGCTCTGGAGCGATATAGGCGGGGGTCCCCAGGAAATCTCCTGTCGCCGTAAGCTTGATCTCCTCATTGGCCTGAGCGATGCCAAAATCTGAGAGCTTTACCTCTCCATGTCGGCTCAGGAGGATGTTGGCGGGCTTGATATCTCGGTGAACCACGCCTTGAGCGTGAGCGTAGGAGAGTGCCTCAGCGATAGGACGGATAAGGGCCGCCGCCAGCTCAGGGACCATCTGAGGAGAGGAACGCAGCACATGGCTTAGATCTGAGCCCTCCACAAACTCCATCACCATCGCGACCTCCTCTTCACCCTGAAGGATGTCGTAGATATCCACGATGTTCTCATGCTTGAGGCGAGCGAAGATGCGCGCTTCTCTGAGGAAACGTAAACAGATCTCCTCCTGTTGACTCAACTCAGGGTGAAGAACCTTAATGGCGACATCACGCTCTAAAAGGGTATCGCGAGCCTTATAGACCCGCGCCATTCCTCCCGCCCCCAACTCCTCCAAAGGCTCATATCGCGCCAGTTCAAGCATGGGGGGAAAGTAACGCTTCGAGATGAGAGAGGCAACGCAGCTCAGCTTAACCCCACGCCATATCCAGGATTAGACTCAGGGCTCCAAGCGCAAGATCAAGCTTAGGACTTGGGCAAAGCGTCCCTGATCTGGAGCTTCAAGCGCTGCGCTGTGTCGTGTCCAGTTGAGGGTGATCTGTCGTAGGTCATCCTCGCCGGAGGGCCAGGGTTCCAAGAACTCTCTGGGGATCTCCAGGCCCTGATTGACATTCAGAATCTCGCAGTTGAGTTGGCGGCTGCGCCCCCCTTCGCGCTCATGTAGGGTGAGCGAGAGGCTCAACTCAGCGTCCTCAGGGAGGGGGCTCCAGCGAACCGTTAAGCTGCCCTCTTCCCCTCGATGAGGAACCTCAGGGCTGGGTTGAAGGAAACGCAAAGGAGAGGGCTCATCAACTTCCAACTCTCCTCTAAGGCGATGCTCCAATACACTCCCTGAGACCATCTCTAAGACCGAAGCACCCATCAGGTGACGCTGAATATTCTGACGTGCTAGATAGACCCAGACCGCGCTCTCAGAGAGCCCACCTCCAAAGAAAGCAGGCGCGAGGAGCAGCTCCCCATCATCTTCTAAAAGCGCTTGGAGCTGATAATGCTCGATGGCTCGATAATCAGGCGAGTTAAAAAGGGGGCGACTCCCCCCGATATAGAGACGCAGCGCTCCCTCTGAGGGTTGCCAAGCCAAACGCACAAAGCCCTGAGGCTCCCGCGCTGCCTCAGCTAGAGCCTCTAAACCCTCTACCTCCTCTAGAGCACCTGGGGCTCGCTGCTCCAGCTCCAGCGAGAGGCTCGGCAAGCTTACATGGATCAGATCTCCAGGTTCATGCAGGTGGCTGGGTCCCAGGTGAGGATTTTGAAGATAACGGAGGTTGCCTGATTGAGGATCAACGGTGGGCAATAGCCTGAGATGGAGTTGAGGAGAACGCAGCTCCAGGATCCCCAAGTGCAGCTCTGGATCTACAGCAGGGATCTTGAGGAGGAGACACTCTCCGTTAGGGATCGAGAGCGTCTCTATCTCCTCCATACGCCCCAAGAGCTTAAGCAATCGATCTGGATCTAAAAGCCCCTGACTGTCTTGCATCAGATCCAACTCCCAGGCCAAACAGCCCTCGGGAGGGACGGGGCCACAGCCTCCACAGGGGTTGCTCAGCTCCTCATCGATCTGGCCATCTCCATCGTTATCCAAACCATCACAGATCTCCTCGCTGAGGGGCGGAAAATCTAAAGAGAGATCCTCAAGAGAGTTCTGATCGCCTACTCCCGCCTCAGGGATGCTCCCATCAAAGGGGGGAAGATCTGGCATCATCTGATCTTCTTGAGGTTCAACCGCAGCTTCATTTAGAGGAAGTCGATCAGATAAGAGTGTAAACATATCGCCATCTCTTGAGGAGCGATCTCCTAAGAGAGGAGCATCCAACTCCTCCTCTTCAAATTGTGGTGAGCGTGTCTCACAGGCCAATAACAGCAGTGGGAGTGTGCACAGTGCCTTCATCCTCTCCTCCAGAGATCATCTCCTCAAAGATTGGGGGAAGAGAAGCAAAGATGGCAACCACAGGGAGCGTGCTTAAAGAGAATCACAATCATCACTCGCTGTGTTGATATCTGGGGGACGACTTCGAAGTATCGCCGATGTCAACGAGGGCCTTGGACTCTCGGCGATGTAGAGCAGCATTGAAGCAACAGACACGGTGGGATGAGTTCTGGGCTATGGGAGCTGGGAGAGCAAATCTCAACAGGAGCTAGGCTGACCCGTTCTCTACTCTTTATCTAAACTATCTAAGAGTGCTTTTTTGAAAAGCCTCGTTTTTTGGGATCCATTCTGATAGAGGTCTTGAAAATTGCTCACCTACAAAATGGTTGAGTTCTCTTTAAAGCTGAGCGGTCGAAGATGATCGGCTGTCTCCCTTCACCCTCAGATATTTTGCCAAGCACACAAGGTCACCCATGTCAGTCAAAATCTCTTTTGAGATGGACACTCTAAAGGATCAAGCGGTCACTGAGGCCCTCGCCCAACTTCTACGTATCCTGGGGCGCTCCTCAGTCGCGATGGAGGGGCTGAAATCAGGCAGCCAGCCCTCCATTTCAGAGGGCTTTACTCCTGCGCCGCTCCTCTCTGTAGCAGCCCAAGAGCCCAGTACCGCGATGCCAGCTCCTCGGCGCAGTCGAACCCCCCGTCCTCCTGAGCCCATCGATCCCAATCTGACGGAGGCGGAGCGCTATGAGAAGTTTGTTGAGCATCTCCCAGAGCGCTCTCGTCGTTTCCTAGAGCTGGTCAAGAAGAAAGGCACCTTACAGATCAAGGACGCCATGGAGGAGTTGGGGATCGATGTCCCCAAAGCGATGGGAGGCATCACCGGATCTATCGGTCGTTGGGCCCCTGTTCGACATGTCAAGGTCCCCTACGAAGCGATCATCCAAAATGGTGACCGGGCTTGGCGTTGGATCGACTCTTCAGAAGAGGAGCAGCCTCCAGAGAATCCACAAGAAGAACAGGAGAGCACAGCGAAAGCTGAAGAGAAAGATCCCTCCCTACAGGATCTCCTAGAGCATCTACCTGCTTCCTCCCAGCGTTTCCTCTCTCTCTTGGAGAATCGAGGTTCCCTATTGATGACAGAGGTGCTTAATATCTTTGGTTTGGCGCGAGCCAAGGCGGTAGGAGGGATCACTGAGCCCATCGTGAGGATCTCGAGGGAGATGGGGTTCCCCATGCCCTATACCACCAGCGCGACAGACGCAGGCGAGCGTCTGTGGGAGTGGCCTGGGGCTCAGAAGAAAGAGGAGAGCAGCGTTGAGAAGCCCAAAGTAGAGCCTCTTAAAGAGACTCGCCCAGGGGTCCGTGTCCGCAAACGCAAGATCTAAGGCTCTCCTTCTCTCCCCCGCCTCAACTCTGCTTCCAGTCGCTCCAAACGACGCTCCAGTTGTTGGAGCTGCTGCTGGATTCGGTTCAAGGGAGCGAGGGCAGTGAGGCTCAGCTTGATCCGCTCATCTACCCTGCGCTGCATCTCCTCAAAGGCCACCGTGTTTTGATCGATCCAGGCTTGGATTAAATCTCGGGTCTCTGCGGCTCGCTCCTCTCCTGTGCGGATCAACCGTGTAACCGACTCCTCAACGCTGGAACGGATGTTATGAACCGGCTCAGTGATGCGACGAGCGATCAGCTCTCGTAGATTGGGCAGATTTCCTTGACGGCGTCTCCTGCGCTCCTCTTCTACCAGGATCTGAGCCAGAGTCACTGCGCTGAGATCTCGGCCTGTCGTGTTGTCAATGATCTGGATATCCTCTCCCCCTTTGATCATCTGGGCGATCTGCTCCAGGGTGATGTAGCAGCTCCCTTGAGTGTCATAGAGTTTGCGGTTGGCGTAGCGTTTGATGATCCTGAGGGGCATAAAGGGAGATCCCTAACTGAGTCCAAAGAGCAGTGAGTAGCAGAGCAGAGCCCCAAATCGGAGAGCCTAAAATCTATAAGGTCGGGGCTCTATAAACTATTGCTCCCCCTCCCTTGAAATGCAAACATCAGACCCCGCGTCTCAAAAAATGGACGTTGATTGATGAGAGGAGGTGCTGTGACCGAGCCATCACGCTCAGGCGCTGTAAACGAGGAGTCTCTTCCCTCTTCTGAAGAGAAGGAGTCCAGCGCCCAGCCTGAAATCCAGGAGTCACAGCAGCCTCTAGAGGAGCAGATCAAAGCAAACCTGAGCCCGACGCGCAGCAGCCCTGCCCAAGAGGAGCCCAGCCTTTCTGAAGAGCCCTCTATCATCATCGATATGGGCCAGCTTGGAGATATAGAACTGGAGCCGGCAGATGAGGGCTTTCTCTCTCCACTCTCCTCACCGCTCCAGGGTCAGCGAGTGCTGGATCGCGTCTCTGTCCACCGTCTCACCCCTCTCCTCAGCCAAGAAGAGTTGGGCGAAATCAAGACGATTCGCCCAGCGGGCATTCGCAGCCTCGCGCTCCTGCTGCTCTTCCTCCTCTGTGTAGGTTTCCTGCTCTTTGTCTTCTGGAAAAACAGCTGGGGGCCGATCTGGAATAACCCTCAAGCTGCTTTTGAGTTGGCGTTGGGACTCAAAGAACCTCCCAAGCCTCCTGCTCCCAAGCCTGCCTTTGTAGAGAATGAGATGCTGGGTCAGTTGGAAATACGAGGGTTGGGAATTCGCAGCATCAAGCTCTCTAAAGGAAAGCAAGCCATCGTCTTGGAGGGGATGCTGGTGAACGACAGCAACCGAATCCAGACCGGGATCCTCCTAAAGGCCTCTGTTTCCTATAGCCCTGGAGGGCTCGCTCAGCTCAGTCGTGTTGTCCCCTGTTGTGATAGTTTCGATGAGGAGGACCTCCCCAAGGTCGCTCGACGAAGTGATCACATCCACTTCTCTGATGATCGAAATCGCGCTACACGAGTCCGCCTGAAACCGATGGACACACGCTCTTTCAGCGTAATCTTCCTTAAATCCTCCTCTCAGAGGCTCCCCAAGCTCTATCCCAGGGTACAGATCAAAGCTTCAGAGGCGGAGCGGATTCAGTGAAACTCATGGAGAAGCGATACCAGCCAGAAGCCCTGATGCGCCGACTCAATGGAGTCCCCGAGGCTGCGATGCGAGAGGCTCTCTGGAGAGAGTATCTCCAACAAGCTCCTGAGGAGCAGCTCTCTTCAGCTGTGCATGAGGTGCTGCGAACCCTCAGAGAGCGGCGCAGCCCTGGACACTTGGGTTATATGGCCCTGTTGAGGCTCCTGGGTCGTTCTGAGGGTCGCGCCGCCGCCGAGCGCCTCTTTCGGCAAGCTTGGAGCACAGGAGATCGGGCGATCCTCAATTTGGATGTGCAGGGGATGCCTGTGATGATCGCTGAGGAGGAGGAGCTGCTGCCCATCCCACTCTTTCCTGATCGGGAGGTGACCCTGGGAGAGCGTCGTTCCTACGCCCGGCGTCCAGATCGAGAGATCCTGGAGAAACTGCTCCAGGATCCAGATCCAAGGGTCCTCGATAATCTGCTGAGAAACCCCCGCATTCGAGAACAAGATATCCTCAAGATAAGCAGTAAGCGTCCAGTAGGTGCGGCTGTTTTGGAGCAGATCTTTCTTCACCCAGTCTGGGGTCGACGTAGAGCGGTGCAGCTCGCCCTGGTCCTCAACCCTTACTCTCCGGTCTATATCGCCTCAGGTCTGGCGATTCTTTTGGAGCCCCAAATGTTGAAGAAACTCAAGGTTGATCCAGCGACTCATCCCCTGGTGCGAGAGCGGATCCAAAGTTGGCTTCTGGAGGGCCCCTAAGCTTCCTCTGAGAAGGCCATCTTG
Source organism: uncultured Nannocystaceae bacterium (assembly GCA_964384025.1). Classification (GTDB taxonomy): domain Bacteria; phylum Myxococcota_A; class Bradymonadia; order UBA7976; family UBA1532; genus CAYLJJ01. The sequence continues at coordinate 71,335 of CAYLJJ010000004.1, read as the reverse complement.
AGGCGCTTGATGATCGAGGCTTCCAATCTCTTGGTGTCGATGCCTGCAGCCTTAGCCATTAATCCCAGCTTGAGAACAACTGTCGCTGAACTTGTGCTCAATTTTATACTCCCGCTGGAACCTGGCCCCTTGAGGCGCGCAGAGAAACCTGACCAGCTCACCTTGACCTTGTATTTTTTTAACAGGTCCTCAAAAAGACCCAGGCGCTCCTTGGCCTGCTCGATCCCCAAATTGTGGTGCTCTGTAACGCGAATCTCTGCCATCTGCTCTCCCCTCATCTTAAGGAAAATAAACGTCTACTTGAATTATGCGTGCTCTTGAGCCGGAGAGATAGACTTAAAGTTTGGAGGCTGGTACAGAAGAGAAGATTTGGGTGCAGATGGAGGTGATATGAGCACCAGAACCCTTGCCCTCTACGACACGACGATGGGTAAGAAGGCTGTGATGGCGATCACGGGCTTTATCCTCATTGGCTTCGTGGTCGGGCATATGGTCGGCAACCTGCAGATCTTCGCTGGGCCTCAAAAGCTCAATGCATACGCTCACTTCCTGCACTCGATGCAGGGGCCACTCTGGGGGGCTCGCTTGGTTCTCCTGGCTTCGGTGGGCTTGCATCTCTGGTCAGCCATCAGCCTGACACTTCAGAACTACCAAGCGCGGCCTGTAGGCTACCAGCGTAAAGCTGATTTGATCACCAGCTACGCAGCCAAGACGATGATCTGGGGCGGGATTATCCTGGCCTTCTTTATCTTCTTCCATATCTTGCATCTGACCACGGGCTCGGTGGGCCCTGAGGGATTTAACCCTGGTAATGTCTATGGCAATGTCATCACAGGTTTTAAAGTCTCCTGGATCTCGGGGTTTTATATCATCGCTCAGCTGGCGTTGGCCCTGCACATCTATCATGGAGCCTGGAGCTTTCTACAGACCTTGGGCGCTAACCACCCCCGCTATAACTCCCTGCGCAAGATCTTCTCGGTGGGCTTGGCCTTGTTGATCGCTGTAGGCAACATCTCCATCCCTGTCGCCGTAATGGCCGGCTTCTTGAACTGAAAGGAGGCGCCTCATGGAATTGAAGTCCAACGCCCCTGGCGGACCTATCCAGACAGCCTGGGATCGACATCGTTTTGAGATGAAGTTGGTGAACCCTGCCAACAAGCGCAAGTACAAGGTGATCGTCGTGGGCACTGGCCTCGCGGGCGCCTCTGCTGCTTCGACTTTAGGAGAACTGGGTTATAACGTCGTCTCTTTCTGCTATCAGGACAGCCCTCGACGAGCCCACAGCATCGCCGCTCAAGGTGGCATCAACGCCGCTAAGAACTACCAAGGAGATGGAGACAGCATCTTCCGTCTCTTCTATGACACGGTGAAGGGGGGGGACTATCGCTCCCGTGAGTCCAACGTCTATCGCTTGGCTCAGCTCAGCTTGAACATCATCGATCAAGCGGTCGCTCAAGGTGTCCCCTTTGCGCGAGACTATGGCGGCCTCCTCGACAATCGTTCCTTTGGTGGCGCTCAGGTCTCTCGCACCTTCTACGCTCGCGGACAGACAGGGCAGCAGCTCCTCTTGGGGGCCTACCAGGGCCTCGCGCGACAGATCGAGGCGGGCAAGGTCGAGATGCACACCCGAACGGAGATGATGGATCTCATCGTCATCGATGGGAAGGCGCGTGGCATCGTCAGCCGCAACCTGATCACCGGAGAGCTTGAGGTTCATATCGCTGACGCTGTGATTCTCGCCACTGGAGGCTATGGCAACGTCTACTTCCTCTCCACCAACGCCATGAACTCCAATGGATCTGCGGCCTGGAGAGCTCACCGTCGAGGCGCCCTCTTCGCCAACCCCTGCTTTGTGCAGATCCACCCGACCTGTATCCCTGTTCATGGAGAGCAGCAATCCAAGCTCACCCTGATGAGCGAGTCCCTGCGCAATGATGGCCGAGTTTGGGTCCCCAAGAAAGCGGAGGATGCAGGCAAGCCCGCCAAGGAGATCCCCGAGGAGGATCGAGACTACTATCTGGAGCGTCGCTATCCCTCCTTTGGCAACCTGGTGCCTCGAGATGTCGCCAGCCGCAACGCCAAGAATGTCTGCGATGAAGGTCGCGGCGTAGGCCCCAGCGGCTTGGGGGTCTATCTGGACTTTGAGGACTCCATCAAGAGGCTGGGCAAGGATGTCATCGCGGATCGCTACGGGAACCTCTTTGAGATGTATGAGCGCATCACTGATGAGGACCCTTACGAGGTCCCCATGCGCATCTTTCCAGCGATCCACTACACCATGGGCGGGCTCTGGGTTGATTACAACCTGATGAGCAACGTCCCAGGGCTCTTCGTTTTGGGAGAAGCCAACTTCAGCGATCATGGCGCCAATCGCCTTGGGGCCAGCGCCCTGATGCAGGGCCTCGCCGATGGCTATTTCGTAATCCCCTACACCCTGGGCAACTACCTAGCACGCCATAAGTTTGAATCTGTCGAGGAGCACCCTGAGGTAGAGAAGGTCTTAGGAGAGGTCCGTGAGCGAGTCCAGGGACTCTTGGAGATCAAGGGAGAACGCAGCCCCGACTCCTTCCATAAGGAACTGGGTAAGATCATGTGGGAGTGTGTGGGGATGTCTCGCAATGAGAAGGGGCTCAAGGAGGCCCTTGAGCAGATCCCCAAGCTGCGCGCTGAGTTCCACAAGAACCTCAGGCTTCTGGGCAGCGCTGACTCCCTCAACCAAAGCTTAGAGAAGGCCAACCGCATCGCTGACTTTATGGAGATCGCGGAGTTGATGGCTCGGGACGCGCTGAACCGTGCAGAGTCCTGTGGTGGGCATTTCCGCGAAGAGAGCCAAACAGAGGAGGGTGAAGCGCTCAGGAGAGATAAGAAGTACTCCTACGCCGCAGCCTGGGAGTTTAAGGGTGTTGCTCAGGAGCCTCTCCTTCATAAGGAGGAACTCAGCTTCGAATATGTCAAACTGTCTCAACGGAGCTATAAGTGATGGAGAAGAAGATCAACATCACGCTGCATGTGTGGCGCCAGCTCAACGCTGAGGCCCCCGGGGAGTTTAAGACCTATAAGCAAAAGGGGATCAGCACGGGCAGTTCTTTCTTAGAGATGCTCGACGAGCTGAATGAGGCCCTTCAGGAGAGCGGAGAGGAGCCCATCGCCTTCGACAACGATTGCCGCGAGGGCATCTGCGGGGTCTGTGGTCTGGTGATCAACGGTATCCCTCACGGGCCACAGAGGCTGACCACTACCTGTCAGCTGCATATGCGCAAGTTTAATGATGGAGATGAGATCTGGATTGAGCCTTGGAGAGCCAAAGCTTTCCCGGTGATTCGAGATCTCATCGTTGATCGCAACCCCTTTGAGCGCATCATCGAGGCGGGGGGCTATATCTCGATCAACACCGACAACGGGCAAGACGCCAACAACATCCCCATCTCCAAGGAGGTGGCGGATTTGGCGATGGACGCGGCCAGCTGCATCGGCTGTGGTGCCTGTGTCGCTGCCTGCCCCAATGCCTCAGCGATGCTCTTTACTTCAGCCAAAATCTCTCATCTGGGAGTGCTCCCTCAAGGCCAACCTGAGCGCTATCGTCGAGCGGGAAAGATGGTCGCGCAGATGGAGGCGGAGGGCTTTGGTGGCTGCACCAACCATGGAGAGTGCGAAGAAGCCTGCCCCAAGGGGATCGGCTTGGAGTTTATCGCGCGCTTAAACCGAGACTTCTTATGGGGCGCCCTGAGCAGTCGAACTCCCTTTCTGGCCCGTTGGCGCAGTTGATCAACCAGAAAAGAGAAAGTGTTCCTGAGCGTGTAGATGATTCATCGCAGCTCACCGGAGGCTGAATGGGCACCAGCTTCTATGATCTTCTAGGCAGGCATCACTGAATCATCAATGAAACAGTGTTATTTGATCCTAATGGATCAATGAATCTTGCCTGGTTATAAGAAACACAGTCTACGATAAATTTGGTGAGTTGGTCGATAAACCTATCATCATACGATTCTGCCAGTTGAATGCCAGAGTGCGCAGCTTACTCCGAGGGTTTCGCCCTCTCCTCCACGCCCACATCACCTGTGGTGATCCTCAGCCGCAGCTGGAATGCTTGATGTGGCGTTGCCGCGCCTGCACCCATCTGCACCAGAGTACTCGCCACACGCGCGTGGAATATGCCATTTTGTTGCTCATGGCGCTCTTATCTGGAGAAACACCCATGCGGATCTTGATGCTGTTTACCGCTCTCTTTTTCTTGAGCCTGCCCCAGATGGCTGCGGGCAAGGTCGTTCGAGTGACCCTATATCGAGGTCAGGCCTTGGTGACCCGAGAGGTGCCGCTGCCAACGCAGACTGGAGCCCTCGAGATCGTCGTGCCTGGCATGCCTCACTCGATAGTCAACGACAGCCTCTATGCTGAGGCTGGTGACGGCATCGACGTACGCGCTGTTCGCTATCGGACACGCGCCGTCGGTGAGGAGCCTCGCGAGGAGGTTCGCAAGATCAACGGGAAAATCGCTGAAGCCAAGGGCTCGCTGGCTGCAAACACCGCCAGTGCTCAGATTGCCCAGAAGCGGTTAGAGTACCTCGACAAGTTGGAAAGCTTCGTCGCGCCGACAGCCCACAGCGATCTTCAGAAGGGCGCGCTCGACGCCGAGGCTCTTGAGCGGCTCGTGCTGTTTGGCTTCAGGCAGCAAGAGAAAGCTCAAGAGGAGCTTTTCAAGCTGCAACGCAAAGCGAAAGAGCTTCAAGAGACTCTGAGCCTGCTCGAACAACAGCGGCGAGAGTTGCAAGCGTCATCGTCGAAGACCGCGCGTGAGGCTGTGATTTTCGTCGAAAAGCGGAACGATGGTGCGGCCTCGCTGTTGCTCAACTACTTGGTCAGGGAGTGTGGATGGTCGCCCATGTACAACCTGCGCGCTGATCGCCAACGCAGCATCGTTCAGGTCGAGTACAACGCTGTCATTCAGCAGACGACGGGTGAAGATTGGGAGGGTGTATCGTTCACCCTGTCCACTGCTACGCCCGCGCTCAGCGCTGCAGGACCAGCGCTCGCGCCCTTCACTATCACGCTCAACGCGCTCAGCGATCCGCAGAAACAGCAGGAGATAGCGGCTCAGTACCAGTCGATCGCGCGTCGGCAGATGGCGGGTAACGCCATGTTACAAAATGCTTTCAGCAACGATGACAACTTTGCTGCAGCCTGGGATGTCAACCGCGCGGCCAATGACTTCCAGACCTTTGAGATCGTGAACCCGAACGATGTACTCGCGTCGATTGTCACCGAAATCGGCAGCACAAACTCAGGACCGAGCCTCTCTTACACGCTCGATATTCCAGTCAGCCTCGCGAGCCGCTCCGACACCCAAATGGTGCGCATCATGAGTTCTAACCTGAAGGGTGCCTTTTATCACATCGCGACCCCCGTTCTGACATCGCAGGTCTTTCGCGAGGCGCAGGTCATGAACACCTCAGGGCACGACCTCCTCGCGGGTCCAGTCAGCGTCTACCTCAAGAGCCGATTCGTTGGTCGCGCTGAGATGACCAACGTGGCCCAGGGCGAGACCTTTGTGATCGGCTTGGGTGCTGATCCGCGCCTGCGCGCTCGCCGTGAGCTGGCCGACAAGAGCGAAGAGGTGCAAGGCGGCAACCGGGTCATTGACCTGAAGGTTCGTCTAGCGATTGAGAACTTTCACACTGAGGCGGTCACGCTCCGCCTCTTGGATCGCTTACCGAACACCGATCGCAAAGCTGACCTCCGAGTTACTCTTGGCGATCTCTCAGTCAAACTGTCTGAGGAGGCGCTGTACCTTCACACAGATCATCCGCTTGGGATCCTACGCTGGGACCTTGAGGTTCCAGCCTCCGCGATCCAGGAAAAGGTGCATATGGTGGTCTATGAATACACACTGGAGTTTGATCGCAAGTTGTCGCTCGGTAACCCAGCAGGCCCGCAACAGCAGGAACGCAAAGAGTTTGAGCGGCTCCTGCGCAAGCGCGGAATGCGGTAAAGTAGCTTAAGGTGGTTCAACTCTCCAAGGAGAGCTGTAAGCCTCTCCAGATCATTTGGGGCGCATCTGCTCCAATGTTCCAAATCCTAGAAACAGCGAGCTTCTCAGCCTTTAGAAACACTGCTCGTGCCATCACCTGCTCTCTCTATCCCCCTCGGAGCCTCTCTTGAACCTAATCCTGAGTTTGCTGCTCTTAAGCAGCCCCTCCCACTCCTATAAGCTGGACTGGATCACCGATGGCGGCTTGGTAGGGATGAGCGCGGGCTTCCTGCTCTTCTCGCAGATGCTGATCCGCAGCGGGGCTCTAAGCCCCCAGGCTCCTGAAGATCCTGATCTGCTGCCTGATCTAGATCGTCACTTCGCCCAGGAGGACACCGCACGAAATTGGCATCGGCATCTCTCCGACGCAGGCGCGGGTTTCGCTCTAAGTTATGCCCTATTGGATGGGATCTTCAGCGGCCCCGAAGAGGCTACACTCTATCTGGAGTCAGCCCTGCTTAACCTCTCTCTGGCCAACTTGGTTAAGCTCTCAGCACGAAGGCCTCGACCCCGAAGCTATCTTGATGGGGCCAACACTGAGACAGACAGCGCCCTCTCCTTCTATTCAGGGCACACCGCGCTGACAGCAGGGCTCTCCGCCACCGCCAGCTATCTCGCCTTTCAGCGCAGCTCAAGGTGGAGATGGTATACGTTGGCGGGGGGGCTGTTTTTGACCGCCTTGGTGGGCTCTCAGCGGGTTCAAGCCCGAGAGCATTTCCCTACAGATGTGTTCGCAGGGGCGCTTATGGGCAGCGGGATTGGCCTGCTGCTGCCTCACCTTCACCGCTCAAAAGAGGGGAGAGCCACCCTCCACGCCAGCCCCTCCAGCCTCAGCCTGACGGGGCGCTTTTAACAAACCTCCATAAAAACCAGCGTTTGACATAGATCGCGTTCCGAAGGCGGGTGTTCACCAACAGCGCGATGATACAGGTGCTAAACAGACACCATACTGCTGGCTCTTCACTGACATCGCTGGTTGTTAACCCAGCGAGGAATGGACCCACGATATAGTGATACAGCGACCATTTCCATGAACCGTATAGAACAGGTACGAAGAAAGCAGCGACCACATACCACTGCCAATTTTCATTGAAACCATTGAGCAGGACATTCCAGCCGATATGCCATTCACCGCTATAGGCACAAGTATTTGTATGGCTGCACATCGCCGTGCCCAGCTCACAGCGCCCCAGGAGGTCATATGCTGGCATCAGCCTTGCTATACATGCAAGCGCAACAAAGCCGCACAATATATAGATCCAAGTCTTGATCTTTTCTTTTACCTCTTTGTCTATAAATTCCATCCCAAGCATGTTTATGAAAAATGGTTGAAATGAGATATGGAGCATAGCCAGATAGGTAAATACGATATTGGCTGAGTTACCACACTCATCTACGACGATGTAGGTGAATGCTTGAAGCCCTTCCATGAGCACGAAGTAGGCTGTCGGTATGTAGACCTCTTTGGGTTGTCCCTTTTTCCATAAAAAGTAGGCGCTGCTCAGTCCGCCGACAGCTATCGCAGCGCTCGCCTCTCCACTCCAACACATCGCGCTCCCTTAAGTCTCGAATTTGAAGCGCAGGAATGCCCGAATCGATGCTTTATTGTCAATCCCAATCAGGCACTTCAGCAGAGGAGAGCTGCGCTCTGGCGCTGGAAATGGAACTCGACCGCCCGCTTTGTAGGCTTCGCCACCTCTGGCTGCTTTGGCCTTAACCGACAGGGCCTTTTTAATCAATTCACAAAAGGCGACATCTCTGGCTTGATGAGCTTCTGGAGGTGAGCGATGAAGCTTGGCGTGGGCGCAGAGATTCTGGGTTATCAGCTGACGCAGTCCCTGGGTCGAGGGCGCTTAGGTACGGTCTGGCGTGCTGAACATCTCTTTATCCCTGGGGATGTAGCGGTCAAGTTCGCGGACGTAAAGCAAAGCCCTGAGCAGATCGCACGTTTCCTCAGCGCAGCCCGCAAGGCGATGCTGCTACGCCATGAAAATGTGGTGGATATTCAGCATGTCTCCTCTGTGCCCCCCGCCCTGATCATGGAGTATGTGGAGAGCCAATCTCTCTGTCGATTTGCGGGCCATAAGGGTCGTCCTTTGGCGGAAGTGCTGCCCATCGCTCAACAGCTCTTCACCGCCCTAGAGCGTGCTCATGAGCGTGATCTGCTTCATCTAAACCTCAAGCCGGAGAATGTGCTGATCGGCCCTGAGGGGGTGCTTAAAGTGGCTGACTTTGGGTTGCATGAGGTGCAGGAGATGCACGGCGGCCCCTATCAAGCCCCTGAGCAGTTCCAGGGTGAGGCGGTGGATCAGCGCAGTGACCTCTTTTCGGCGGCTTGTCTGCTCTGGACCCTTCTACAGGGGCACCCTCCCTTCTCGGGGACGCGACGCAGTGGGCTCCCTCGCTTTACAGGGTCCGTTGAGCTTGAGCCCTTCTTTAAAAGGGCCTTAGCTGAGTTCCCTGATGAGCGCTACCCTGAGGCGGCCTCTATGCGAGCCGCCTTTGAAGCCGCCTCCGTCAAAGCTCTCGCGCCAGCACCAGAGCCTGTATCAAAGGTCCTGCCTACACCAGCACCCCTTCCCATCCCACAACCGATCTCAAAGCCCACTCCCCCTGTCGTTAAGCGCTCCACCCGTGTCTACTTGTCCAGCCGCGCTCCCCTCTATTTTAAGGGCGCTTTGCTCCTGCTCCTTTTCTTGGGTACGGGTCGCTTCCTTTTTCACTTTATTGAGAAGCTCAGCACCCCTGCTCATCAAGAGCATCAGGCAGATGTCACCAGCCTGGAGTGGCCCCCTCCCTGTGGTGAAGCTCAAGACTGTCTCAGGCAGGCCCAAGGCTTGAGTGCCAAAGAAGCTTTTCCTTTTGCAGCGACGGCCTATTACCGTGGAGGAAGCTCTGATCTGCCCACGGCGTCGAAAGCTCAAAGACAACTTGAGAGCCTCTCTCTCTCTCAGCTCCCCAAATTGGAGGCAGGGCTAAAACAGCATTGCCAGACCAGGGAGCCCAGTGCCTGCTCTGCTCTGGCGTGGCTGTTCAAGCTCTCAGGGCAGATCGATAAGGCCCGCCTCTATTGGCAGCGAGGCTGTGATCTCAAGGATCCCTCCTCCTGTGAAGATCTGGGTGATCTCCTGGCTTGGGGAAAGGGAGGGCCACGGGATCTTAAAGCTGCGCTTGAAGTGCGTCGCCTCGCTTGCCAAACTGGTCACCTCTGGGCTTGCGCCGATTTGGGAGAGATGTATCTCTGGGGCCAGGGACTGAAGATCGACGAGCATCAAGCGCTCCAGCTCTTGGAGCGTAGCTGCCAAGGGAATAACTATAAAGCTTGCCTCACCTATGGCAACCTGCGTGTGCGTCGAGGAGAGCAGCTCTTTGCTTCTGAGCCCCTAACTCGTGCCTGTGAGGCCAAGTTGCCTAAGGCTTGTTTGAAGTTGGCTCATCTGGAGCGGGATGAGCAGCATCTTAAGGGGGCTGAGCGATTCTATGAGAAAGCCTGCCTCCTTGAATCTAAAGAGGGCTGCCTAGAAGCGGGGCGTTTGGCCCTAAAACAGCGTGACAGTCCCAGCGCTTTAAACCATTTTGAGCGCGCCTGTGAGCTGAACTCAGGAGAGGGCTGTCAGGCCCTCGCCGAACTCTATCAAGAGGGAGAAGGGGTTAAGCAGGATCTACAATTGGCTTGTAACCTCCTCGGAAAAGCTTGCGCTCGAGAGAGCTACGCCGCTTGTAACACCCTGGCTCTGATCTACGACGAGGGGCGCGGCGGTCTCCCTCGCGATGACGCCCGCGCCATACCGCTCTATCAGCGAGCCTGTGAGGGGAAGCTGGGTTCTGGCTGTTACAACTTGGGTCTGATGTACCAAAATGGAGAGGGAGAGAGTAAGAGTTCAGTCAAAGCCTATGCTGCCTTCAGTGAGGCCTGTGAACTTAAACATGCGCGGGGCTGCGCTGAGTTGGGCGCGGCTCTCCGTTATGGCCGTGGGGTGCAGAAGGATCTTCAGGCAGCGGCCCGCACCTTTGAAGGGGCTTGTAAGGCGGGGGCGAGTCGAGCTTGTATGGGTTTGGGGCATCTTAAGCGACGCGGCGTAGGGCTGCCCCAAGCCCTGGATGAGGCGCGCGGCTTCTACCAGCGGGCCTGTACGCTGAACGATCTGGATGGCTGTGACTGGCTGGGCTGGATGCATATGAAAGGCTTGGGAGGCTTTAAAGATTATCTACGCGCCGTAGAGCTGTTTCAGCAAGCCTGTGATGGAGGCTTGCTGCGAGGCTGCGTCAATCTAGGGTCACTGCATCGCCAAGCTCAGGGGGTCCCGCTCAATAAAAAGATCGCCCAGGAGCTTTATCAGAGGGCTTGTGATGGCGGGGTGGGGCGTGGCTGCTATGAGTTGGGAAATATGTTGCTCAGGCGTTCAGGAGCCTGGAGAGATTTTCGCGGAGCGCGGAGGTTTTTTAAAAAAGGCTGCGAGGCCAAACACAATCGCAGCTGTCAGCGTCTGGGGCAGATGATCCTCAAGGGAGAGGGGGGTGCTAAAGATCCCAAGGAAGCGCGTCGGCGCTTCTCTCAAGGCTGTAAGCGGGAGCATGGAGGGAGCTGTAACTGGCTGGGTTATACCCTCCGAGAGGGCCTGGGGGGTTTGAAAGATCTGGAGGGTGCTCGTGATGCCTTTGAGCGCTCTTGTAAAAAGGAGCACCTCTTGGGTTGTAGCCGTCTAGCGGCCCTGCTCCTCTCTGGTCAAGGTGGGGTAGTTGACGCACCCCGAGCTTTGAAGCTTTACACCTGGGCCTGTGAGGAGCAGGAGCACTCCCTATCCTGTAATGAGTTGGGGGTGATGTATAGCAAGGGTCAAGGGGTAAAAGCTGATCCCAAACGCAGCGCTTGGCTCTATCGCCGCGCCTGTGAGGCGGGTTCCTCGATGGGCTGTCAAAACCTCGGCTGGCTTTACGAGGAGGGGCGAGGCCTCGCTAAGAATTTGAGTTTGGCGGGAGAAGCCTATCTTAAGGGTTGCCGCCAGAGTCGTCAGGAAGCCTGCAAGCGAGCGCGTAAGATCTTCTGTCCTGGACGAAGTCGCTGTGAAATGGTGGATAAAGGCTTCTGAGAGAGCTTCGCTCCACCGAAAAGCAAGCTTGAAGTATCCTGGATCGACTCTCCTCGGAGTTTATATGCGCCTCTCTCTGCTGCTGCTCTTGCTCCCCCTTAAACTTCAAGCTGCTCCTGTGGTGGGCGCGCATCACTTTGAGACCGGTCCAGCTTGTCGCGAGGCTACGGTAGGGCAGCTTGAGTTGGCTCTTGATCCCTATGGCAGCTTTGGATCAGCTACAGCGATCCGTGAGGATGCTCGCTTTAACCCGGTGGATGATGAACCTGATCGGGGAATGAAGAGCACCATCTTTGAGAGCATGCCCTTCCTCTGTGTCCGAGATTTGGAAGGCAGCCGGGGGGAGTGGTTGGAGACAGAGCATTTGGGGGGGCTCCCTGTTCAGGCGGAGAGCAGCCCCAATCATATGGAGAGTGACTTTCAGATCCTGGGCCTCGCTGTTCATCTGGAGGCTGATCTCAACTGCAACATCCTGACGCAGTGTTACACCTTTCGTAATGAGGGAATGCAAGCCCTCAGTGAGCTGGTCTTGATCCCCTATATCGATGGAGACCTCTTCTTCGAGGGGCGCTTTAATAACGACTTTGGGGGTGTCTCCTTGGGCAACCCCCTGACGATCTATGAGTTTGATGCTGGAGATGATCCTCAACGCCCCACCAGCCTCCTGGCTCTCTCAGGGGTGGATCCAGAGGATCCCCTCCTGAGCAACTGGGAGTTGGGCGAGTATAACGAGAGCCGCCGCCGTATTGAGCGTACTTCGAACGGCTGTGAGCCCCTCCGAGGGGGGATCTTCGATGGAGGCGCTCAGTTGATGGATGGGGAGGGTGATCTGGTCAGCGACTCGGGTTATGACATCACCCTCGCCCTGCGTTTTGATCTTGGCCCCCTGCCTCGGGGCGCCAGCAGCCCGAGGCTCTGTTATCAGATCCGCTGGGGCTTTGCCCTGCCTTGCAGTGATGGAGATGGAGATCAGATTTGCATTCCCCATGACAACTGCCCTGAGCGCCCCAATCCAGATCAGCTTGATCGAGATCTGGATGGCGTGGGGGACCTCTGCGACAACTGCCCTCTCAACCCAAACCCTGGGCAGGAAGATCAGGATGGAGACGGACAAGGGGATGCTTGCCCAGAGTGCCTACCCATCTCTGAACTCTGTGACGGTCGCGACAATGACTGCGATGGAGAGGTCGATGAAGAGATCGCCCAGGAAGGTGAGCCCTGTCATACCACCCAAGCTGGGATCTGTGGGTGGGGGCTTTTGCGTTGTGAGCTGGGGATCTTTCGCTGTATCCAGCAGGAGGAGCCTTCGGAGGAGATCTGTGATGGTCAAGACAATGATTGCAATGGCCTTATCGATGAGAATTTAGAGGGCACCGGACTGGCGTGTCAGACAAGCCTCCCTGGAATCTGCCTCGAGGGGGTTCGGGTCTGTGATCTGGACGAGGGCCTGATCTGCCAGCCCCTCAGCCCTGCAGAGGAGGAGCGCTGTGACGCTCTGGACAATGACTGTGACGGTGAGATCGATGAGAGCTGGCCGGGGGCGGGACAGCTCTGCGCTACGGGAACCCCAGGCCGTTGCGCTGGAGGGCGTATGCGCTGCCCCCAAGGAGAGAGCCTCTGTGAGGCTCTCAACCTACCCGAGGAGGAGCGCTGTGATGGTCGTGACAACGACTGTGACGGAGAGATCGATGAGGGCCTCCTTAATGCCTGTGGGGGCTGTGATCCCCTGCCCACCGATGGCTGTGATGGGGTCGATGATGATTGTGATGGGGAGGTGGATGAAGATGATGATTGCCCAAGCCCTCAAGCGTGCTGGGCTGGGCGCTGCGCCGACCCCTGTGAGAACAATGAGTGCCCCTATAGTCAACGTTGTGTTCGAGGCCACTGTATCTCTCCCTGTGAGTATGAGCCTTGCGCTGCGGGGCTGCACTGCGATCTGGAGAGAGGAGACTGCCTCGACCTCTGTGAGGGGATCCGCTGTGAGGCGGAGGAGATCTGCATTCAAGGCGCTTGTCGCCCTGCTCACTGCGGAGTAGAGGGCTGCCCTCCTGCACAGATCTGCTTCAATGGTCGCTGTATTCCTGACCCCTGTTTAGAGCTGAGCTGTGCTCAGGGAGAGTTCTGTAGAGAGGGAGGCTGTATCCCCTCCTGCGCGAGGATCGCCTGCCCCTTGGATCAGCGCTGTCAGGATGGCGTCTGTGTCGCAGCTCCCTGCGCACTTCAGCCCTGCCGAGAGGGGCTGATCTGCTTGAACGGTCATTGTATCTCAGATCCCTGTATGGGGATGGTCTGCCTTCCAGGTGAGCGCTGTGAGATGGGACGTTGCCGTACAGATCCCTGCTTGGCGATACGTTGCCCTCCCAATGAGATCTGCGAGCTGGTCGATGATCTCCCCCAATGTATACGCGATGGGGTTGAAGCGCCCGACTGGGGTCCTCTGCCTGACGCTGAATCTTCCTTAGATGGTGGCCAAGAGCTGGGGCTCAAGGATGGTGCTCCCGCTCCTCTGGATCTCGCTACAGAGCAGGAGCTCGCTGATCGATTCATCGAAGATCTTCAAGGTGATGAAACTCACGCTGAGCCTGACAGTCAGCCTCAGAGCCAAGCGGCACCAGGAGATGGAGGCTGTGATGCCCACGGACGTTCAAACATGTCTCCTCTCCTGCTCCTCTCCCTGCTCCTGCCGCTTTTCTTTAGGACCCGCCGGAGCTAAAGTAGCGTTGTAGCGCCCCGACATCGACAGGCTTTAGAGCCTCAAAGGCCACCCCAAAACCCTCCTGACTGTTCCAGCGAACCTTAGCCTCCAACCGCAGCTTATGTTTGGGTTTGAGGATCTGAAACTCGATTGAGATCAGATCATCAAAGGCGACATCGATATCGGAGAGTATAAACATTCCGCCCAGGCTGATGTTCCGGGAGCGCCCTTGATAGTGAGCTCCTCCCCACTCGATCTCTAAGTCCAACTCCGCTTCAAATCGACCAAGGCGTTGCTGAGTCAGCATCACAGCTCCAAAATCTATAGATAGGAGCCTCTATCGTCCACCCAGAGCTTCTGTTTGAGCAAGAACGCTCTTCTGCAAAGAGAGCAGCTCTCCTCAGGACCCTTGAAAGCACAACCTAAACTTTGAAATTTCTGGACCGATGCTTCTTAAAAGAGATCTGGAGCGCTTATGAAACCTGCTCTTATCTGTCCCCGGTGTCGTCTTCCTGGACGAGGCCGCCGCTGTGAGCAGGATGGAGCCTATATGGTCAGCCATCGTACTCTGAAAGAGTTGGGACGAGACGCCTATCTGGGAGAGCACATCGCCGAGCGCTATGGCATCACTCGTCGCTTGGGGGTTGGAGGGATGGGTGTGGTCTACTCCGCTTGGGATGAGCTGCGTGGGGAGGAGGTCGCGATCAAGTTCCTCTTGGAGCAGTACAGCCAGCACCCTTCCCTCAGGGCTCGCTTTATACGCGAGGTTGAAGCCCTGGCCTCTATCGAGAGCCCCTATGTGGTCAAGCTTTTGGACTTTGGCTTTGAGTCAGATCGTCGGCTCTGGTACGTGATGGAGCATGTAGAGGGCTGGACCTTAAGAGATGAGGTCAACCGCAACGGTGCCTTCAACTTAGAGGAGAGCCAAGCTCTGGCTCGACAACTCCTCAAGGGCTTGGCCGCAGCTCACGATGCGGGCTTGATTCATCGAGATCTTAAGCATGACAACATCATGTTTACAGGGAACCGAGCAGCCTTTATCGCGCGGATCCTGGACTTTGGAGTGGTGAAGAGCGAGGCTGCTGAACTGGACTGCGCCCAGGGCTCAAGGCCACTCACCGCCAACGGAGTCTTGGTGGGTTCTCCCAGTTATATGAGCCCTGAGCAGATCCAGGGTCTAGAGATAGGTCCCCCCGCAGATCTCTATGGCTTGGCTGTGGTCCTTGTTGAGGTCCTCATGGCTCGCCGTCTTTTTATCGCCAATGATTATGAGGCTCTGTTGCAGGAAAACGCCCAACGTGAGCTGCCCTCCATCCGCTTCAGCGCTCTGGGGGAACAGATCCCTAAAGCCTACGCTCAGCTCCTGCTGAGGGCGCTGGCGCCAGATCCTGCTCACCGCTTCCCAGACGCGCGTACCATGCTCCTAGCGATGGAGCAGATGGAGATTCACGGTGATCCCTCTGAGCTGTTGGCGGATCCGTCCCAACCCGGAGAGGAACTCAAAAGCTCTCCCAGCCCCAGCTCTCCCCCTCAGGCTCAACTGGAGATCATCTCCGAGCCCTCACCTCCGCCCAGGACTCCTTCTCCTTCTCCTCCCCTCGCTTGGGCTGCCCCTGCAGCCTTTCTGGGAGGCATACTCAGCAGCTTCCTCCTGGCTTCTTGGCTGCTTAAACTCTTGGGTTAGGTTCTGTTGAGGATTGAGGATCGCTCAGAACGAGGATCTTCGATTGGGGCAGGATCTGCAAAGGTCAACTGGACCTAGAGCTCCTCTCCCTCAAAGCTCAGCTCCATCGGGGCCTGATCATTGGCCTGGATCTTGGCCACACCTGCGGCGACGCGGCCCTGGGCCTGAGAGATAAAGTGGCGAGCGGTGACGATCTTGGCCTTATGGAAGCTGCTCTGCTTCTCTACTTTCTGAGCGGTGGTGGCCATCCAGAGGTGCAGCCAAGCGAGGACCGCGTCGCCTGTGATCATCATCATGGGGGTTGCCTGAAGGAAGGGGGCGTTGATGTCACCCTTTATGAAATAACCGCCCATCTTCTTGGCCGCGAAGCCGATCTGATCACGCATCCTCTCAACAGGCTCAGCCAGGGCCTCTAAGCCCGCCTCCTTGGCCTGCCCGATGGTGGCGGTCATACGCCCCAAGAGATCCATCAAGACCGTGCCCTTGGCCATACCCAGCTTGCGACCCACCAGATCCATCGCCTGGATGCCTGTGGTGCCCTCATAGAGCCGAGCGATGACCATATCGCGGAGGTTCTGCTCAGGGGGATGATCAGCCAGGTAGCCATGTCCACCCAGGATCATGATCGCTTCAGAGGCCACTTGGTAGCAGACCTCAGTCGCATAGCCCTTGCAAAGAGGGATCAGGAGATCGGTCATCGCAGCGTTGCGCTCAGGCTCCTCTCCACAGGCCACCAGATCTTGCTGAAGAGCGGTGTAGCTGAGCAGGGCACGGGTGCCCTCAACGATGCTCTTCATATCAAGAAGCATACGTCGTACATCGGGGTGCTTGATGATCGCGACCTTCTTGGCCTTGGGGTTCCTTAGATCCTTGGGGGCCACACCCTGAACACGCTCCTGAGCGTACTGAAGGGCGTAACGATAGCTGGCCTCAGAGACCCCCAGGGCCTGGAGCCCCACCATCAGCCGCGCCGAGTTCATCATCTTGAACATCGCCGACATCCCTCGACAACGCTCCCCGATCAGCTCGCCGACGGCGGGCTCATCCTCGCCAAAGGCGAGGGTACAGGTGGGAGAGCTGTGGATGCCCATCTTATGCTCTACGCCGATACACTTGACGCCGTTACGCGCCCCCAGACGGTTCTTCTTGTTGAGGTGGTACTTGTTGACCATGAAGAGGGAGATGCCTCGGGTCCCAGCGGGATCACCCTCGACACGAGCAAGGACCGGATAGACGATATTCTTAGTGAGGTCGTGCTCACCCCAGGAGATGAAGATCTTATTCCCGGTGATATGCCAAGTCCCATCCTCCTGCTGCTTGGCGGTGGTGGTCAGGGCGCCTACATCGCTGCCTGCGTCTGACTCAGTGAGGCACATGGTGCCTGCCCACTTGCCGGTCATCAGCTTGGTGATATAGCGCTTCTTCTGAGCTTTGGTGCCCACATGGTGCACTAGATCGGCGGCGCCATGACCCAGACCTGGCATGATGTAGAAGGCGACGTTGGCGCCGATGAGGGGAGACTGAGCCATCACCGCCAGAGATCTAGGTAGATTGGAGCCCTCCATCTCCTCAGGCTCAGCGAGGGCGATCCAGCCACCGTTGACATACTGCTTATATGCCTTCTTATAGCTCTCTGGGGTGGTGACCGCTCCATCCTCAAACTTAAAGCCCTCGCGATCCCCCTCCTTGTTGGTGGGTAGGAGCACCTCCTCAGCCAGCTTGGTGGCTGAGTCCATGATCATCTCAAAGGTCTCCCAGTCCTGATCCTCGAAGTGCTCCATCTTAAAGAGCCTGGGGAGATCAAAGACCTCCTTGGCGAGGAACTCAGCGTCGCGACGATCTTGTAAACCTAGACTCATGATCTCTCCATGGTGAGGGCCCATCCGGGCGGTTTGGAGTTATCATGCAAGTGCTTGATTGAGGATGCCACAATTTTGTGAAGCGCCTATGAGTTCTGCTTGATGGCCCCCAAGCCATAGGGGATCGCTCATCATTTTTTGAAGATCAAAGACCAATAGATGAGCAAGACAGATGATATATACAAGAATATTGCAATACCATCAGGGAAAAACTCTGGAACAATACGTAAAAATATAAACAGTGAGAAGGCTACTGCTGCGATAATATATCGAATTTTTTTATGGAGTCTTATAAGAGAAGATGATACATCATCCTTTGTTTTTTTATCTGTCTTCGTTTCTAAAGGAAGAATCTCAGGAGGTAGAGAATCCAGTGGCTGAATTAGGAAGAGATGAGCATCATCTTTCATTTGGATTCTGTGAGCATAGCGCTGGATAATTACGCCATCGCATGGAGACCTAATCGGCTCATCACCATGGCGAGGTTTGTTGAGAGCCTGATCTCGTCTTACAAAATCGCCTGTATCAACAAGCCATTTATGAAAACCATGCCTTGCATTTTGAGGAGGAATGACTAAGACGGGCTCCATACGATCTTTCTCAGCAACATTCAAGCCCCGCCTAACAGCGTCGAGGGGATCCAGTTCAAACTTCGCCAAACGCTGCCCAGGCTCAGGCCAAGTATGCTCTTGGATCAAAATGCGTAGTAGCCGACCATCACATGGAGCCTTTATTTCGGCATGGGCACTGTTGGCCAACAGTTGTCCTGCTTCTACAGACTCTCCCGCCTCGACTTTCCAACCATGAAATGGGAAATTCCAACTTCCATCTTCAGGAGCGAGCAACACATAGGGTTCAAGCGCTTCCGGCTCGCCACGATCACGTTTGGCTTGAGCCTCTTCCTTGTCCGCCTTCCACAAGCGAAACCACTCCAAGGTGTTGCGATCCATCTGCGCGATCTGCTCATCAAACAGGACCTCGCGCTCAGCTGGGATGCGGGTGAGCAATTCTCTGGCGCTCTCTTCGAGCCAAGCGATCGGGAGCTCCTCCGGTGGCTTGCTGGGGAGTTCGATTTGATACTTTTCACAAGCGAAAGCGACCATCTTCCCTGTTGGATCTATAGCCACATAGGTTCTATCCGCGTCAAAATCGATCCCATCGATGTTGCGCTTGATCATCGCGCGGGGGTCATCATATGGGTAACTCAGATCGTGTACTTCGAGGCTGTTTTGGTAGGTATCCATCACAGCGAGAAAAGCTCCATTCGGGCTGAAGCTGCCATGACGATCGAGGACCTCTGTATAGATCGCACGCTCGATCTGCAAGTCTGCGGTTCGGATAACAAAATAGGCATCATAGCCGACCAGAAGGACGCGCTGTCCATCATCGCTGATCGCGAAATGCTCTATCGGCTTGGTGGGCAGAGGCGGCGCGCTCCAGGTGTCGCCGACCGCCAAGGAGCTCTCAAGCTCGCGCAGCTTGAGCCAAGCGGGGGCAGCTCGCTCCTCCTCAAAAACATCGAGGTCCTCCGCGCTTTGCTCTGAGAGAAACCCTACCGCTTCTTGGCGAACATCGGGGTGTAGAGAATCAGGGCCGGTCGCGCTTTGAGAAACCGGCTCTGTATTTGCTGTCGAGATCGGTACCTCATCCACCTCTGAATTCAGCCTGTGCTGAGCGATCGCAGCATCCATCGCTCCTACATCCATAAGCATGGTGGCCACATTTCGAGGATCGAGTCATCAACACCTCCTACATGATGACCAACAGAGGTTGTAGCGAGCCCTTCAGCGGGGACAGGAGCAACCTCCAAGAGCGGTCGCAGCTGTTTTAGGGCGCGGCCAGCCTCACTCAGGCGCTGTTCTGGATCGGGCTCAAGCATAGGCTCTAAAAGCAAGCTTAGGCGAGCATCGAGTCGAATGCCCCTGAGGCACTTGTGTATATCGATCCGGGTACCTTCAAAAGGCATATCCACCGGCTCTCTTCCTGTGGCTACAGCGAGGATAGTCATCGCTAAGCTGTATAGATCACTCCCCTGGTAAGCCCTGCTTCGAAACTGCTCCATCGGAGCATATCCAAAGCTCCCCGCTGTGGTTGAATCCATCGTCTCAGGGAGCCCCACTCTCACGGTCCCAAAGTCAACAAGGTATGCCACACCATCATCCTTAATGATGATGTTCTTTGGTGTAATATCACGATGGAGCACGGGTGGAGTCAGGCTGTGTAGGTAGTTAAGCACCTCTAATATTTGATAGAGCCATAAGATGAGCTGCTCTCCGTTCACAGAGAACTCTCCCCGCACTACTCGCGAGAGCTCATATCCAGCGATATACTCCTGCACCAACACAAAGCCTTCATGAATAAGATCATCGATATAGTTGGGGATACGTGGATGTGTGAGCCTGCGGAGGACCGCGATCTCACGTTTGAAGAGTTCGATGCTCTTATACTCTTCGGTGCGGCTGATATGAAGCTGTTTAAGAGCCACCTGAAGTCTATCTGCCTCACGGATGGCTAGATATGTAACTCCAAATCCACCTCGTCCCAGCTCACGTTCGATGCGGTAGGAGTGCTGTGATCCCTTGAGAATGGCTCCAGGTTGCAGACCCACCATAAACGCTCCTTGGCCTTTTGCGGGTACAATCTGGCAGAGTTTGCGAACCAGAGCTACTCAAAGTCACGGGCCCTATGAGCTTTTATCATGACGCCTCCTGTGCTGCGGATCGCCACCCGGATCTGATCATCTGGGTGCTCTGGCCACCAGGAGATCTCAAGCCCATCCCCCTCAATCCTTCCCTCTCCCCTCCATGTCGTAGAGACAGCCCCCTGAGTCTTTAAAAACAGACGCAGAGACTCCCCCTCTCGCTCCCCCTTGATCTCTGCTCTGGGAGGCGCAAAGAGGGGCAGGTCACGGCTCCTGAAGTGTTGATTGCTGCTCTCTCGCCATTGATCAATGGGGGCCTCAGCTCCCTCCTTGGGAGAGACTCCAGCGTCTGGAGGGAGAGGATCTACAACCATCGCGTCTACCGGTGGAGGATCTACGATCCAAGCATCGGGCGGTGGAGGATCTACGATCCAAGCATCCTGTGGTGCGGGATCTGCGACCATCGCGTCTGGCGGTGGAGGATCTACAATCCAAGCATCGGGCGGTGGAGGATCGACAACCATCGCGTCTATCGGTGGAGGATCTACAATCCAAGCATCCTGTGGTGCAGGATCTATGACCATCGCGTCTGGTGGCGGAGGATCTACGACCATCACATCGGGTGGTAGAGGATCTACGACCCAGTGATCCTGAAGCCCTTCATCTTGCTGCTCAGCATCATCGGTCTGCATGTCTGAGGGGGCTGGATCTACAGGATCACAAGCGACCGCGCCCAGGAGGCTGGCGCTCAGGGCCAGGGGTCGCGCTAGCTTACGCAGGCTGGGCAGCAGAGAGGGGCGTTTGGCCTCTGCGACAAAGCCTTGCAGGGCTCCATAGAGGGCATCCAGCTCCTGATGACGGAGACGATCAGCCTTGGCGATGCGCAGCCCAAGATCGGCACTAAAGCGGACGATGCGCTCCTCATTGTGAAGAGGGATCCCCTGAACAAAGCGCAGGGCCTCCTCTAGGAAATCCGCAGTCTCTAAGGAGATGGCCTGCGTCAGGGCTTGGCTTCGCTGTCTCAGCGTGGGCAATCGCCCCTCTGGATCTGGAAAGAAAAACTCCGCTACCTGCTGAGCGTAGCCCAGACCCATATAGCGGTTGGCGACCCCGTTGGTGTCGAAGTTGCGTTGCCGAAAAGCCGCGCTGGTGATGCGGAAGAGCAGCTCGCTGCGCGCATCTGAGATGCGATAGTTCCAGGCCAGATGGCTGCCTCTCAAGCGCCCTTGAGCCTTGAGCTGTGCATACATCGGAGTTCCAGAGTAGGGCTCAGCCCGGCAGAAGTTGATGGGGTGCTCAGCCTGCCTGCGGATAAAGTCGATATTCTCCTGAACATCCGAGAGCTGAGTCTCTGGCTCAAAGATCAGGAGGTTGTAACAGACAAAGATCCCCGCCTCTCGACAGGCACTGAGAGCCTGATCTACCTGGGCGGTTTGAGAGCTACGAGCCAGATGAGCAGCGCCTGCCTTTGAGCTGTTCTCTACGCCTACATAGAGACGGATCATCCCCAGTTTTCTCAGCTCCAAGGCGAGGGAGAGGCTGAGGTTGTCGGGGCGGCATTTGCCCACCAGCGCCACTTCAGGGCCAACCCCACGTATATCCAAAGCAGCTCTGAGGGCTGAGAGCCGCGCTTGGCTCTCCTGAGGGCGAGGTCGCAGGAGGGTGTCATCGTGGAAGCAGAAGATCGCTCGCCCTGAGCCTTTGTGCCAAAGCTCAGCGATCTCATCAGCGATGTTCTCGACGCTGCGCTCTCTCCAGATGGCTCCACCGCCCTGGCAGCGAGCGGCGCGATGGAAGGAGCTGATTGAGCAGAAGCTACAGCGCCCCCAGCAGCCTCGGCTGCCCATGACGGGGATAAAGTCCACACCCAGATGCTTGCTGTGCTTCCGATAGCGGAACGGTCTAGGTAGGGCGTCCAGATCAGATTCAATGGGGCGCCCAGGGCTGCGTCGCGCGGGCCTCGGCAAAGCGAGGCCGGGCAGCTCATCTAGGGAGCGTTGCTCCTCTAAGGCCTCAAGCAGCTCCACCACGCTGCGCTCCCCCTCATGGAGGACAAGAGAGTCAAAGGGGCTCTCTTCATCCAAGAGCGCCTCCCAAGCCAAGCTGGCGAACTGCCCTCCACCGCTGAGATGCCCCTTAAAGCCGCGCTCTCGGAGCTGCTTGGCCAGCTCAAGAAACTCCTCTCCACGATGTTGGAACTGCATACTCAAGCCGATGAAGTTTGGCTGAGCCTTCAAGGCTGCTTTTAACAGAGTTTGCGTTTCTCCTCGGTTATTATAAGGGAGGACCTGGACTGAATGTCCCGCCTCTAAGACCGCAGCAGCGATCAGGCCGATGCCCAGGTTTTCTTCATAATCAGCGGCGATCAAGATCAGCTTCATCTCAACTCCTAGAAAGGCATCCAGTATTGTTCCAGTTTGTCCCTCTTTGAGGGAAACCTTTGATTATATTCCCTCCTCGGGCCTCAGGAGGAGAGCGTCTCCTTCCGTTCTTTTCAGATCTGGTGCAGGATTCAAGGATGCCCAGCTACCCATTCATCGAGATCTCTCTCTCCTGCTCTGACGCCGCTGCTCAAGAAGCTTTCTGGTGCCATCTATTTGAAGCCCAGGTTCTCTTTCGCGGACGGATGATGGGACAACCCTTTATCCGCCTCTTGGCCTGTGGTGTTACCCTGGTCTTTCGAGAAGATCCAGAGTTTAAGCCTCCTCCTGGTCCTGAAGAGGAGCGGCTCTTCTGTAACCACCTGGGGCTGAGAGTCCCCAATTTAGATGAAGCCATAAAGGAGCTGGAGGCCCGAGGCGCTCGGTTTGTGTTGACCCCTGAGCAGGTAAAAACTCTCCAAGGTCAGAAGGGAGAGGGGGGAGAGGGCTTCCTAATCACTGACTATATTGCTCCCCCCCTCACGCGGGCGCGAATCGCAGCGGGAGAGCTTCGCCATGAGGTCGCCATTCTCCTGGGACCAGATAATCTCTGGATCGAGCTAAACGAGATTCATGAACCCCTGGACACTCAATGGTATCCAGGCTCATCCAAGTAAAAAAGATCCGGAGAGATGATGCTTCGCCTTGTAACTTGGCCCCTCAAGATCCCCGGAAATCTGGGACGTTGGGGCTATCGCAAACTTCGCCCTCGCCACCTCCTCCTGAAGCTGGAGTTGGAAGGCAACCATCCCCTACGCGCTCATAAGAGTAGCCCCCTGCGACCTCGTCGCCATGGTCTGGATCGTTGCAGTCTGCGCTGGGCTCTAGAGCGCGCCGCTCATGATCCTCAAATCAAGAAGGTGCTGCTTCGCCTGGGGCATCTCCAGGGGAGCTGGGCTGAGCTTCAGGCCCTCAGGCGACTCATCCTTAAGTTGGCTGAGAAGAAGGAGGTGATCGCCTTCTTGGCCTCACCCGATCTTCGGGGCCTCTGGCTGGCCTCAGCGGCTCAGCAGCTCTGGCTGCCCCCTCACCTCCCAGTTCAGGCTGTGGGCATCGCCGCAGAGATGAACTTCTATGGAGAGAGCTTGGAGCGCCTGGGCTTAGAGGTGGATGTGATCGCCGCTGGGCGCTTTAAATCGGCGATGGAGCCCTTCACCCAGACAGGCCCCAGCGAGGAGAACGCTGAGGCGATTAACGCCCTCCTCGACAGCCTCTATAAAGAGCTCTTGGCGGAGATGGGGCATGGCTGGGATCGAGACCCTGAGGAGATCAGCCGCCTCTTTGATCAGGGTCCGCTCCTCTCAGACCAGCTCAAGGAGCAGGGGCTCGCCCAGAAGATCATCCGAGAAGATGAGCTTGCCAAAGCTCTGGATTTCCACAAAGAGGGGAAGCTTCGGGAGATAGATCCAGAGGAGTATCGAGGTCCCAGCCGTCCACTCCCTGAAGTGCTTCGGCGTCCACGTTTGGGGTTGATCGAAGTGCATGGGATTATTCGCGACGGTCGCAATGATGATCCAGAGCCCTCAGGGGCTACGGTTCGCGCGGTCTGTGATGCCCTGGAGATGGCGCGTAAGGATCGCCATATCAAGGGAGTGCTCCTTCATATCGACAGCCAAGGGGGCAGCGCCACCGCCAGTGAGCGTATCTGGCAGGGGGTCCGCACCTTAGCGCGCGAGAAGCCGGTGGTAGCTTGGATGGGAGGGGTCGCCGCCAGCGGAGGATACTATATCGCCAGCGCCGCTCACCGCATCGTCGCTGCTCCTCAGACCCTCACCGGCTCCATCGGGGTGATCTCCTCTAAGCCGGTGGTTCAGAGCCTCCTGGAGCGCTTGGGGATCCGGCAGGTTCGCTTTGAGCGAGGGGCTCACTCCAGCATCTTCTCGCTGGGACGACACTACTCCGATTCAGAGCGGCACTCACTGGAGCGCATCATCCAGGAGATGTATCAGCTCTTCCTGCGGCGGGTGGCAGAGGGACGCAAGCTTCCTCAAGAGGAGATCGAGGCGGTAGCTGAGGGTCGCGTCTGGAGCGGGGCTCAAGCAGCTGAGCTGGGCTTGGTGGATCTTTTGGGGAGCGAAGAGGATGCTCTCAAATGGCTAGCGAAGCGAGCTGAGGTTCAAAATCGAGAAAACCTAAAGCTCTTTCAGCCTCAACGCTCCTTCTGGCGACGCCTGATGCCTAGGCTGGCGGTCCAGGCACCTGCTCTGGAGCTGATCAAGCTGCACTCTGAGGGAGGTCCGCTCGCTTGGTGCTCCCTACGGCTCCTCTGAAGCTTCTGGTGGCGGCCCCAAGAGCACCCAAAAAGCTTCAATAAAGAGATCCGCGAGCCGGTGGTAGCCATCACGCTTTAGATGAACCCCGTCTCTACGGGCCAGCCCCGCGCGCCTCCAGCCTCCCATGCTGCCCTGGCCACCCATCGCCTCTCGTGTATCCCAGAAGGCGCAGCCCTGCGCCTCTGCAGCGCCGCGTTGGATCCTGATCAGATCAGACATCAGCGGCGGCGTTCGCCCCCCCTTGAGCATATCTGGGGCTCCGGTGAGCAGACAGTCTGCCTGAGGGCTGGCTTCTCTTAACCGCTGGAGCACATGGTTCAGATCAGCGATATAGCGCTCCAGATCCAGGCTCTCAGCGTAGAGTTCATTGGCTCCATAGCTGAGAATCAGGAGGTCTGGCTTAAGGGCCTGGAGGAGAGCGCGCTCCGCTTCTGGGCGAGCGCGCAGCAGACGGCGGACCCAGGCTCCATTGATCCCCAGAGCCTCATAGATGATCCCCTGTTTCTTGAGGACTGAGACTCCCAGGAGCCGCGTCTCTGAGCTGCTCCCCAGGCGGATCTGTTTACCAGAGAGCTGATAGCGCTGAGTAGCAGGCTCTACCCAGAGCCCTTGGGTAGAGAGCCGCTTTGGGGAACCACCATCTACCTGGAGGCTTAAACAGCCTCCACGAGGCTGCTTTAGATAGTGAAGCTCCAGCTCCATGAAGCCGCCTTGGATCTGAATCTGCTGTGTACCCCCCAGGCCGCTGAGGCTACAGCCTGCCAAGGGAGAGAAGCCATCCTCCCGCTTAAGGCCCTCCACGCGCCAGGGGCCTGAGCCCTCTAGGCGGATGCCTGCCTGGATGTCGCTGCGCCAACAGCGCCCAACATGGATAAAGCCTCGCCCCCCATCTCCATAGCGCGCCTGGAGTACAGCGCGTACCCGAGCGGTCCAAAGATCTGCGGCGATATGAGAATCACCGAGGTGAGTCACCCGCACCCGCGCTCCAGGCTCCTGGAGGCGCCGCGCGAAGCGAGAGAGCTGCGTTGGAGACTCAAAGGGAAGGCTCAAGAGCAGGAGCAGACAGGAGATCATAGCGCCATCGGCTTGGGGCGGTTGTGAAGATCTACAGGTGGGGTGATCCAGAGCTGGACGCTTCCCTCTGGATCGGGATCATCAAAGCGCAGCCCCAAGGCGGGGGGCCGCCCCAACCAAGCGTAAGGCAGCTCTATGCGCCAGTGATTCCCCGAGCGCCGCGCTCGGCCCTTGGGGGGTGAGCCCTTTGTACCCACCTTGATGGGGCTCAGCCAGCGCCGCCGTCCCCCCGCCCAGATCATCAGGCGCTCCTCTCCTGTGGGTTGATCATCGATAAAGCGTAGATGGATCCACCCCCCCTCCAACCAAGCAGAGGCGGAGAGATCCTCTGGTCCTCTCCAGGGGCGATCCACAGCTTGAATCTGACAGGCGTGTCCCTTGGGCGAGCTCTCCTGAGCAGCAAAGGGGGTCCAGCAGGGCTGGTCAGCGCTCAAAAAGCGCCAAGCGCGGCTCCGCGCTAGAGGATCATCAGGAGACAGCCAACGCAGGCCCTCTAAGCTGGAGGCGCTGCCCAGCTTCAGTTGGCGACCATCGGGCCAGAGAAGCCAGAGAGGATAGCTTTTACAGGGATCAGGGATAACTGCAGTGCTGGGGATCCCCTGAAGGAGCAGCAGGCCACCCTTGGGGGTTGCGCGCCAGTCTGCTACAGGCCCCAGAGGAGGAGCGCTTCCCGCGCTGATCCCTCCTGGACCAGAGCGAAAGCCCGGAGGCAGAGGGACCTGAGGCGCAGGGGCGAGAGGCTGCTTGAGCAGCTCTGATTCTCCCAAGATAAGCCAAGGGCGCAAGGCACCGCCGGGAGACTCCAACTCCAGACGCCCCAGCAGCGGGATCTGAGGCAGCAGCTCTGGTAGGCGACCGCGCAGCCAGAGATAGGCAGGCTCAAAGCCTGGAGGAGAGCGCAAACGCGCTCCTCCAGGGAGGCGCAGACTCCGCAACTCTAAGCTGCGGTGCTCTGGCTGACGTAGGCTGCGGATCAAGCTGAGCTGCTCTCCACGAAAGCTGAGGATCAGGCGCTCATCCTCCCCCTCTGGGATGCGCTCCTCATCAGGATCGATCACTTTAAAAGCACCACCTTGGCTCTCCTCGATCCAGCTGCGCCGTCGTCGGCCCTCCGCCTCCCCTTCGCCCCTGAGGCGGTAGTGATAGAGCCGCTTCTCTTGGCTGGATAGATAGCCTGAAGCCCAATAGAGCTGTGCCGCTTCAGTGTCAATAAGGTTGCTGCGCTCCACACCCCAGAAGAGAGCCAATTCAGCGCAGATAAGGAGGAGAGACATCTGTTCCCTCAGGAGGGAGATGCTTTTTTAATAAAAAGGGGGTTAAAGAGATTTAGAAGTAGACACCGTAACGAGTCATCAGACCAATGCTGCTTAAATCTCTTTCTGTCTCGTCGGTTGCTCCTTTAACCTTATCTGTTTCAGTCTCCATCAGATAACCTGCACCAAAGCTCAAGGTTCCGCCCACTTTCTGGCCAAAGGCGATGGCGACACCTGCTTCTAGCCCTAAAGTGTATCCACCCATCTCATCAAAAGCATCATTGCCATCATTTTGAACGCCCTTGCTCATGACATAACTAAATGAACCACGACCATATGCAAAGACAAAGGGAGTAGCCTTATAGTAGTAGGCAACATGAGGTCCAGCTGCAAACTCTGAGGCTTCAAGTTTCTCTTGGCTTGCAGATTGATAATTGATCGTCAATCCAAGCTCTAGATTCGGGATGACGAAGTATCCGACGCTGGGATTAAGGTTGAAATGACCGCTATCAACCCCATCTCCCTCTGTAGGCTTCATCACCTTCGTTGTTGTGGAGACAAACTCAATCAATCCTCCACTCAGGTGAAACTTACCCTTCTTCGCAAAATGCGCCTTCTGCATCTTGACCTTAGCGAAAGCGGGCGAAGCCAAGCCAAAGGCGGCGAGTAAAATGAGTGCTCTGTACATGCAATCTCCTTATGTTTTGAAGACGATCAGAGATTCTCAGCGTAGTGTCAAGAAATTATCTGGGTCCTGGGAGGCTTTCTTCTAGCCGGGTTGACAAAGCTCAGCCTGCTCTCCAGAGCTTAGGCTCCCAGGGAGACAGAGTTGACCATCTGCGCAATCTTGAACTGTAGAACAGATCTTCGTACAGATGTTGACATCCCCGATTTGGGCACAGACCCCACCAGAACAAACGGAGTCATCCTCACAAAGGAGGCTACAGCCAAAGGGGATATGACAATCCAGCTCGTCGCGGCAGTCTGTAAAGTCAGAGCAGAGCTCTCCCAATCCTCGCGTACCCACCGCCCCACACATTGGAAAACCATCTAGTATCTTACAGCCATGGTGAGGGTTAGAGCAGCTCATCTCAACATCACAGAGGCTGACACACCACTCCTGATGGCAGATATAATCAAGAGGGCAGTTGGATTCCTCGACGACACAGAAAATGTCAGCACACTGGCCAGTTTGATAGTCGCAGATCTCATCAGCGGAGCAGCGTTCATTCTCTGAGCTACAGCGCGGATCATCTGGAGGTCTAGACTCCATCAAGAGCCGGTAGCTGTTCTCCGCTCCCTGGTAGCCCAAAACCTCCAGAAAATAGCGCCCTGTGAGCGAGACAGGGACAAGATCCAAGATCTCATCATCGCTGCTGCTGCTCACCGCCAAGCTCAAGGTCTCAGGTCCCGTAAGTTCCAGATCAAGATCCCCCTGGAGGTGCTCAAAGAGGATCCCCAAACGAAGGCGCTCTCCTGCTTCTAGGTCAAGGGTGAAGAAGTCAGGATCATGGGGACAGATCTTTAACTCCTGCCCCAGCGCGGCTTGAAGGTCAGTAGCCTGCTCAGGATCATCATTCTCCTCGAAGGGATCATCTACGCAGGGGGGCTGACGATCACGGACCTGATAGACCACCCGCTCAATGACTCGAAACTCTCCATCGCTGACCTGGAAGACGACCGCGAAAGCTTGATCGCTCTGTTGGGGGCTTGGAGTCCAACGGAGAGTTTGACCCTCAAACTGAGCCCCCTGAGGCAGCTCGCCCGCGATCGTATAGTTGAGCTGCTCTGGGTGCTCATCTTCAGCCTGCACCTGCTCTACCATCTCCTCTCCCACCCAAATCTCACGATCTTCAATCGCCCGGATTCGAGGGGGCTCATTCTGCGTCCCCCCCTCTTCTTGGACCATCAAGCGCAGCTCAATGCCAGCCTCCAGCTCTCCATCCGAGACCAAGAAGCGCTGCACAAAGCTCTGCCCTGCGTCGCTTAAGGCGGGGGTCCAGGTAAAGAGGCCGCTGTGGCTGTCCAGCTGACTCCCAGGGAGAGACTCTCCTTCGATCGAGTAGCTCAGCTCATCTCCATTGGGATCGGTCGCCACCAACTGAAGCTGAAAGAGCTGACCCGCAATAAGGCGCTGATCTCCCAGGGGCTCTAGGCTAGGCGCTGAGTTCTCTATGGGACCTTCAGCCTGAACCGAAACCCGGATGGTCTCTCGATCCTGAAGCTCTCCATCGCTGACCTCGAAGGTGAGGAAGATCAGCTCGCCCAACTGAGCGGGCAGCGGGATCCAACTAAAGAGAGCCCGCTCCTTGTCAAACTCTGCACCTTCGGGTGGGTGAGAGCGCAGCGCGAAGAGCAGCTCATCACCATCTCTGTCTATCGCCTCAAGCTGGATCTCCAAAAGCGTTCCCACTGAAGCTTGACGATCTCCAACGCGCTTGAGCTGAGGGCGCTGATTCTGCTCTTCAGTGCCTGCACCGGCCCCTCCAGTACCGGCGACACCTGCTCCACCGCCTCTTCCGGCGGCTCCACCAGCACCAGCCTCCCCAATACCAGCGGCACCTGCTCCACCCCCTTCTCCAGCAACCTGAGCGTCTGAGTTGGAGTCTCCTCCCTCTTCAGTGCAAGCCAAAGAGAGCAGCAAAAAGAGCAGCGTGCTTTGTTTGGGGCTGAGCATGAGATCTCCTAATCACAAAGGCAGGATGCGAACTTTTTCTCTTGGAGTCCAGTCGTTGCTTCTCCCTCAGTTCAAGAGAAGAGCTGCTCAAGCAGCGGTCTGATCGCTCCAAAGGAGAAATGCTCGCTCCCCAAGCGATGGTTCTTCTCTGTGATCTGAGCTTGATGTTCAGGGCTGTAGAGGATCTCCCTGATCCTCTCCAGTGCTTCTGAGGTCAGCACACCCTTCTCCAACATCACCGTCTGAAAACCCTTAGAGCCGATGTCGGGCCAGTAAACCGGATGGTAGTTGTTGAGGAAGATGGGGCGCCGCGCCAACACCGCCTCAACGAAGGCGTTGCCGAAGCCCTCATAGCTGCTGAAATAGGTGCAGGCGGTAGCTTGGCTATAGGCATCTTCCAAGCTATAGATTTTGCGACCCTGAGCATCAACGCTCCGTTGATTGTCAAAGCGCTCCCCCATGAAGAGGACCTGCTCCTTTAAGCCCAGCGCGGCGCTCTGCTCCTTGAGTTCTCTTAAGTAGGGGCCGCCTGGATCATCATCGCGGGCAGTCCCCGTGATGATCAGCTTGACGCGGGGATCATCCAGAGCTTTGACCAGCTCGATGGCGGTCTCAATCCCTTTACGGCGTATGATGCGGGTGACCTGGAAGAGGAGGAGATCTTGCGCTTCCAAGCCCAGCTCTTGACGCATCTCCCGGTTGTACTCATCTAGCCGAGCATAGGGGCACCCAAACTCCATAACATTGGGGACCACCACAGCCTCGATCCCTCGACACTTTAGGTGGCTTTGTGCGGCTTGGTTGATCACCGCATGGCGGACCTGTGGAAGATTCAGCGGGAAGGTGGTCTGGATGATCTGCTCTACAGCGGGAAAGGGGGTTTGATAGCGCCTCCCACGCTCCCAGGCGAAGTCATGATCGTGTGTGATCGTGAGCAGCCCGCTGCGCTCTACAGCTTTCTTGATCGCCATCCCCATACGGAGATGACAGGGCAGAGCGGAGGCGTTCTCAATTAGGAGAGCTTGAATTCCTTGAGAGGCGATCCAGCTGAGGATCTCCGAGGAGATCTGCTCACTGCGCTCCTCAAGCCAGCTCAGAAAGGGGGCCTCCTCACCCGGCTCTCCAAAGAAGGCGAGGCTCTGCTCATAGCTGGTGTCTGGATGAGAGAAAGCCAGCTCGGGGAGGAGATCAACTCCATCCAGCGCTCCCTCCAGCTCACCACTGAGGATCCTGATCTGATGCCCCAGTCCTTGGAGGATTTGAATCCACTTCTCTGTTTCGAGAGCGACACCATCCTCACCGCCGATCCGCCCAATGATCACCCCGATCTTCATCACCAGATGGAGATCTTAAGGCGCCGTCGATGGCTCTGATATCGATGCTCCCAGAGGTAGATCCCCTGCCAAGTGCCCAGATCCAAACGGCCCCGTTCTACGGGAAGAGTCAGCTCGTTTTGGGTGAGCACGCTGCGTAGATGCGCGGGCATATCATCTGGCCCCTCATAGCGATGCTCAAAGAGCGGATCTCCATCGGGGATGAGGCGACTGAAGAAGGCTTCTAGATCTCGACCTACGCTGGGATCAGCGTTCTCAGAGAGGATCAGGGATGCGCTGGTGTGTTGAAGGAAGAGGGAGCAGAGCCCGGTCTGAACCCCTGCCTGAGAGAGCAGCGCTTGGATCTGCCCGGTGATCTCCTGGAAGCCCCGGCCTGGGGTCTTGATGTTTAGGGTTCGGCGAAACATAGGGGCAGGGTGAAGGAGGGCCTCAGCAGAGTCAAGAACTCAGATCATACGGTTGATCACCGTAATTTGCTGATTCCTAGGACCCCAGTCGATGCCTGCCACCACCCAGAATTGACCTGATGTGGTCAAATCTCGGGACCATTCTCCCGCCAAACGCCCACCCAGATAGATCCTCAGGGTCACGGTGCTGGGGGTCGATAGGTTGCCTGCGAACGCAGCTGAAAAGTAATGGACTCCGACTCGATAGGGCGCTCCCACCACGCTGGTATCTTCTGGTTCCTCAAGCCTGATATCTTCAGGTCCCGCGCCACTGACATCATCAAGTTCCAGGGTGGGGTTCCCTGAGGGTCCCGGAGGTCCCCATTCAGGTGTAGTATTGCCATAGAAACAATCATCACGGGGGATAAGTGATTCCAATCGAGTCCAGGAAACGCCTCCAGGTCTGAGCAGATGTAGGTCAACATCTGTACCTACAGAATCTGTTTGATCAGAATCACTGGGAGTATCCCAAACCAACTGAATATGGATATTCGCTTCAGAAGTGGCGGTGATATGTACACGCACCGGTTCTTGAGGACAAACATCGCTGGGAGCCTCAACACCCAGGGCATCCTCTACAATTAACTCCAGGACATAGTCTCCCACCAAATCAACAAAGAAGTGAGCCCCTGGGGTGCTCTCATTATCAGCGGGACCTCCATCAGCGGGGTGATTTAGATCACGATACTGCTCCACGATTTGGGCGGTGGAGCCCTCAGGGCGCTCTATAACGGTCCAACGATATATAGCAGGGTGTCCTTCCACTCCGTCGGGATCGCTCGAAGCAGAGGCGTCTAGGGTGATGATATCTAGGGCGGAGACGCTGTATTCATCCTGACCGACCGCCGCGATTGGACACTCATTGATAGTGCCTCGGGCCTGTACCGGGACCTCCAAAATACCTGGCTCCTCTAGATCTCCATAGTAGTTCAAGCTGTTGGTCTCTAAAACCAGGGTGCCCAGATAGGGGAGTTCCTCCGTAGGTTCAAAGTTTAAGTTAAGAACCTTCTCAGGGAAAAAATCATCTTGGCTCTCATCATAGGAAGGTAGGTTGATAGGCAGCTCCAATTCATCCAGCTGGAAGACTTCAGAGCTGCCCTCCTTCATATAGATCTGTTCAACGCTGAGGGACTCTCCTCCACAGCTCATCACCTTGAACTCCTGTTGAGCGGGGCGCCCTACCAAGACCGCGCCAAAGTCGATGGGAGCGGGCTCTACCTGGATGCAGGCGTTAGAGGCGGTGGCGGTGAGGCTGACCACATACTCAGGCTGAGCAGGATCATTGCTGAAGATCTTCAGTGTGCCGCTGTCTTCACCCTCACTGAGAGCCTGATAGCGGACGTCGATCTCAAAGCTCTTGCCCCGTGACAGGCCCTTCTCTCCATCCCCATCTGGATCTGAGAGGATCGTCTGCTCTTTATTGGGGTCGATCTCTTCCTCTCCCATCGTGACCCAGAAGCCATTGGGCTGCTCATCTTCAGAGTTGGCCACGCTGCCGTTGAGCTGAAGTTGATGAATCTCAAGAGGGTCTTGACCGATATTGGTTATGGTGACCTTATCAGTTTGCTTTAGCTGAAGAGGTACTCGATCAAAATCTAGGCTGAGAGGGGTGACGGATATCTCTATCTCTGTCTCTTCAACCTGGATCGGCAGGCTAATTTTCCCTTCGGCGTTGCTCTCAAAAGAGACATCACCACCCTCGAAGGGCTGAGCGCCACGAACATAGCGAAGGAAGAGGAAGAGGGAGCTCTCAGGAGAGATAGGGATCACCTCAGGGAAATGGTTGATACCCTCCAAGATCCCCACGTTCTGCGTGCAGTTCGGGCTTGGGCCTGTGCCGAGGCACCAATACAGCTCAAACTCTGGCCCAAAGTCACCTTGGATGTTGGTAATACGCAGCTCTCCAGCACCAACGCTCTTTAACTGAACTTGATACTCCGAAGCCTCCCCCTCGACCAGCTTAGGAAAACGAAAGGCTCGACTGGGGCTGATCTGTAGACTGGGAGTCTCGGAGTCGCTCACACCATCGTCAGTACAACCTAGACCTAAGAGCGCCCAAAGACAGCCCCACTGGAGGATTTTTATCCCTTTCATCTCTTCTCTCCTTGGGGCACACATCGTACCCATACTTTTGGGGGAGTAGTACACCAAGAGGGTGATGGCTGTCCAAGGTTCAAAGAAGTGCGAATTTTAACACCTCGCAACCTGGAGAGGAGATCTGTATCTTGAGCCGGAATGGAGGCTGAACCCTTGTCCAGAGAAGCAGCAGAGATCATCTCCCCTGAGTGTCTGATCGTTCGAGGCGCCAGAGAGCACAACCTCAAGGACCTTCACCTGAGCATTCCCAAGAAGAGGTTGGTGGTCTTTACAGGGGTCTCAGGGAGCGGCAAATCCTCTCTCGCCTTTGACACCCTCTTCGCTGAGGGGCAGCGCCGTTATGTGGAGAGCCTCTCCGCCTACGCTCGCCAGTTTTTAGGGCAGATGGACAAACCCCACTATGACTCCATCAAGGGCCTCTCTCCCACCATCAGTATTGAGCAGAAGAGCACCAGCAGGAACCCTCGTTCGACGGTGGGAACCATCACCGAAATCCAAGATCATCTACGGGTGCTCTTCGCTCGCGTGGCCCAGCAACGCTGCCACAGCTGTGAGCGATTGGTGGAGTCTCAAACAGCTGAGCAGATCGTTGACCAGCTGGAACAGCTCCCAGAAGGCCTCAAATATCTGCTCCTGGCGCCCTTGGTAGAGGCGCGTAAGGGAGAGCACCTAGAGCTGCTTAAAGAGCTGCGTTTGACAGGCTTTAGCCGTCTTCGCTTGAATGGAGAGGTTTATCGTCTAGAGGATGAGTTTCCGCTCAACAAGAACCGTCGCAACACCCTAGAGGTGGTGATCGATCGCCTCATCGCACGGCCTGGACAGCGCGCGCGGTTGACCGACTCGGTGGAGACCGCCCTTAAGCGAGGTCAGGGGGAGCTGCTGATCTCTCTTTTGGGGGAGCAGCTTGAGGAGCGGCGTTTTAGTGAAAACCGCTCCTGCCCTCACTGTCGCTTAAGCTTTCCTGAGCTCTCTCCCGCCTCTTTCAGCTTTAACAGCCCCCTGGGGATGTGCCCTGACTGCAATGGCCTAGGCAAGGCCCTTGAGGCCGATCCCGCGCTGGTGATCCCCGATCACAGCTTGCCAGTACTCGAAGCGATCAAACCCTGGAAGAGCCTAAGAGGGCACCCTGTCCTGCGTTGGTGGAGACGGCTCCTTAAGAGCATGGCCAAGGCCCAGGGGATCGATCTTAAGCGCCCCTTTGGCCAGCTCTCAGCCAAGGCTCAAGAGCTGCTCCTCTATGGGACAGGAGATCGAGAGTATCTGCTGACCTTTCGTGGAAAACGAGGCAGCCAAGACTTTAGCTCCGCCTGGGAGGGGCTGATCCCTCAGCTCCTACGGCGTTGGCGAGAGACCGACTCCGATGAGCAGCGCGGGAGACTCTCCAGCTACTTTCGAGACAGCCCCTGTGGACGCTGTCAGGGCCGCCGCTTACGCCCTGAATCAGCGGCAGCTCAGATCGCGGGGTACAGCCTCCCAGAGATGAATGAGATGCCTGTAGGACGGCTGCGCGCTCTGCTTGGAGCCTTGAAGTTGGAGGGCAATCGAGCGGAGATCGCCGCCGAGCTGCTCAAGGAGATCGGCGCTCGTCTGCGCTTCCTCTGCGATGTTGGCCTAGACTATCTCAACCTCAACCGCCCAGGGCCCAGCTTAAGCGGAGGAGAGAGCCAACGGATCCGCCTCGCCAGCCAGATGGGCAGTGAGCTGACCGGGGTGCTCTATATTCTCGATGAGCCTTCTATCGGTCTTCACCCTCGCGACAACGATCGTCTGATCAGCACCCTGGAGCGCCTCAGAGATCTGGGGAACTCTGTCTTGGTGGTCGAGCATGACGCCGAGATGATGGAGCGAGCGGACTGGATCATCGACTTTGGACCAGGGGCGGGCTCACAGGGAGGGGAGATCGTCGCCAGCGGCACTGCTACAGAGATCAAAGCTAACCCCAAGAGCCTCACGGGGCAATATTTAAGCGGCGCTCGCCGTATCCAGGGACCCCCTGAGCGACGCTCGCCTGATGGTCGTGTAATTCGCATTGAGGGAGCCAGAGAGAACAACCTGAAAGCTCTCGATATAGAGATCCCTCTTGCGCTCTTTAGCTGCGTGACTGGAGTGAGCGGGGCGGGGAAGAGCAGCTTGATCAACCAGATCCTCTACCCTGCAGCGGCCAACCAGCTTAATAAGGCGCGGCTTACACCAGGCGCGTATGATCGGCTCTTGGGGTTGGAGCATTTCGATAAGGTGATCAACATCGATCAGAGCCCCATCGGTCGCAGCCCACGCAGCAACCCAGCCACCTACACCAAGCTCTGGGATGATATTCGCCAAGTCTTTGCTCAGACCCGTGAGGCTCGCGCTTATGGCTTTAAGCCGGGGCGTTTCAGCTTCAACATCAAGGGAGGGCGCTGTGAGCACTGTAAGGGGGCGGGGCTCAGTAAGGTGGAGATGCACTTTCTAGCAGATGTCTATGTCACCTGTGAGGAGTGCAAAGGGCGACGCTTTAATGAAGCCACCTTACGGGTACGTTACTTAGATAAAGATATCAGTGACCTCCTCAAGACCAGCGTAGATGAAGCTGCTCTGCTCTTCAAAAATCATAAACGTATCAATCGTATTTTGACGACGCTTCAAGATGTTGGTCTAGGATATATCCAGTTGGGGCAGCCCTCTACAACCCTCTCAGGAGGAGAAGCACAGCGTATCAAGCTGAGTCGTGAGCTGGCCAAACGCTCAACTGGGCGTAGCCTCTATATCCTGGATGAGCCCTCCACCGGACTGCACTTTGAAGATGTGCGCCATCTCTTGGAGGTGATTCAGCGCTTAGTGAGCGGGGGCAACAGCGTGATCATGATCGAACACAACTTGGAGATCATCAAGACCGCCGATTGGGTCATCGATCTGGGTCCCGAGGGGGGCGAAGCGGGGGGGAGACTTCTGGGAGCGGGTACTCCAGAGGCGCTGAGCCAAATCTCAGAAAGCTATACAGGGCAGTTTCTAAAGGGGATTTTATAATTTATTCGATTGTTCTTGATCCCAATCAACTATTCTCCCTGAATAGGGTAGTTTCAACCATGCTGGAAGGTGCCATGAGCTTTCGTTCTAAGATAGACATTTGGCATCTCCTCCTCATCATCTTCCCTCCCATTCTCTGTTTAAGCGTTTCTCTCTATCTCCAATTCAAACACTCTGATGCGGTCTGGATCTCCCTGCTCGCCCTGTTGCTTCTCATCGGAGTCTATAAGAGCCTGATTTTTCCTCTCCGTTACTCTCTGGAAAAAGATGCGCTTTTAATCCATTTTGGTTTTATCAAACGCTGGATTCCTTATAAAGAAATCCGTTCTGTCTCTTCAAACTGTAATTTCCATGGTAATGGAAGCCCAACTCTCTCCAGAGATAGAATTCAAATCAGGATGAAAGATTCAAGGACCCTGATTTCTCCAAAGGATAAAGCAACATTCATTAAGGAACTCTCTCATCGAATCCCGCATCTTTCTCGCTCAAGCGAGCATCACCTCCGTTCCTTAAACTCTCTCCTAACTTAAGGTTTAATCCAGAGCGAGCAAGGATCGCCGCAGCGACCCCCAAAGAAGCAAAGAGGGTGGCCGAAGAGGAGCCCTCCGTGCGTAGGCGCAGGGCAAAGCGACTCTCTGGATGCTTCTCTTTGATCTGTTCAAGGATCTTATGAAGGCTACGACCCTCCACTTGAGCTTCCAGGAGATAGCGGTAGAGTCCACGGGCCTCGGGGTGAGGCTCTGGAGCCGGAACGCGGCGCCAGGGATCTACGGCAGCAGCGCGAGAGGCCCTCTCTTGAGTATTCCGAGGTATTTGCTTGGGTTTAGAGGACTTGGAACAGTTACAGGCAAAGAGACTCAAGAAGAGGAATGAGAGAGGTAAGATAGTTTTCATAAGAGGATCACCTCCAGAGCGGCTTCTAGATGGGGCCCTTGGGCACGAAGAGAGATCCCCAGCTCGCCCAGGTGGGCGCTGAGATAGGCCGCTGCGCTGCACAGCTCACGCAGCTGCTCGGCTGAGACGCCCAAGATACCAAGGCTGGGACTCAGGGCATCAAACCAGAGCTGACCGTTATGAGGCGCTCCAGCCGCGCGAAGATAAAGGAGCGCAAAGGCCCCCTTAAAGAGCTGAGGATCCAAGCCGCTGCCCTCACGGAAGTCTCCCGCTTGAGCCTCGGGGGTATAAAGCTCTAAGACCCCCTCTCGATGAAGAGCGCGCAGCTCAGCTCCCAAGCTTTCCTTTAGCTCTGGAATGGAGATCCGCCAATATCCTCCAGGCTCAAGAGAGTGTTGCATCCCAGGAGCATAAGCCTCCAGCGCTCCCAGAGAAGCCTCCAATGCTTGAGGGCTCAGCCCAGGAGCCCCTAAGCGCAGATGGATGCCAGGAGTGGTGGCCAGCAGCATCCGTGCATCCAGAGCCTTGATCAGCGCCTGAGCGGCGGGCGGCAACGTTTGAAGCTGAGCCTTGAGACCCTGACTTAAACGCGGGCCACCATGAAAAGCGAGCACAGCGTTTCCAGGGACCTCAGCGAAGGCAGCCAAGCTGGGGGGCAGCGGCCAGGGAGATTTGATCCGTAGATCAAGACGCAGGCGATCTGGATCCAGGCGTAGAGTGAGGCAGCCCTGATGTTCCCGCAACAGCAGGAAGGCGTCTGCCTCCCCTGGCCCCCTGGGACAGAGGCGGAGATCGGGGCGCTCTCCTGAGTGGAGGAGGGTGTTTAGATGCTCGGCACGCTCAGTGTAGATCAGCTGTCCTTGATCGTAGACCGCCATCCCCTGCTGAAAGCGCCAAGCGGGGCGTCCCTTGTATCGCTCCCTCTGAAAGCTCAGGCTCCGAGCGCTTAGATAGTCCTCGGCGGTTTCAGGATCTTCAGCGGAGAAGATGATCGTCGAGGAGCCCGCTCCTGAGCCCAGGAGCAGAGGTCCCTCTAAATCTAGACCTGCGTGCTGATGAGCCCCAAGGTCCAAAGGGTCCAGACCCAGATCATTGGAGAGCCGAGCGCGCAGCAACGTCAAGCCTTGAGCCAAGCTGGGCTCTGTCCTGATTCGCGCCATCGCTTCCTTTAGAGCTTGTGCAAAGGGCTGAATTCGAGGCAGGACCAAGACCACAGGTTGATGCTCCATCAAAGCATCTAAGCGAGCGTCGATGGGGTGAAAGGCCAGGAAGAGGGGGAGGAGTAAACCCATTGTTTTGGATCTCCTAAAATAAAAGGTCTCAGTTGCTCAAGCCCTTGAGGGCTTGGGCATACCGCTCCGCATGAGGTCCGATGAGGAGTTGAATATGGGTGTCAGAGAGGAACATCACATCAAGGACCCCCGCCTCAGCGCGGAGAGACTCTAGATTCAGGCGATGAGGCTTATCCAGCTCCAGCGCCACCCGTGTCAGGGCGCGAACCTCAACCTGTTTGATGGAAGCTCCTAAGAGCCGCTTGAGCGCCTCTACTTGTAGCTTCAGCGCTTGAGAGCCCTGCGTTGAGATCTCCTCTCTAGGCGCTTGGGCGATCGGCTTAGAGAGCTGCTCCGCTCCAGTTCGTTTTAAGAAGATCTCCATATCGGTCTTGAGGTTCTCTGAGAGGGTCCCAAAGATCGCCTGTACACCACCCCCTACGCTGACCACTCCGCTGGCCCCCAGGGCCTTGAGCTTGGCTGCATCAACCAAGCTGGGCTGATGGGTCCCCACTCGCAGGCGGGTGATGCAGGCGTCCAAGCTGGCTATATTTTCAGCTCCACCAAAAGCCAGGATCAGCGCCTGAATGCGAGCATCTAGATCTAGGCCTGAGAGATCCTCAGCCTGCTTCTCTTCGCGGCCAGGAGTCTGAAGCTGAAACCTCTGGATGAGATAACGAAACAGTGCGTAATAGACACCCGCATAGAGCAAGCCGATGAAAATTAAGCCCCAACCCCGGCTGGACTGGTTAAAGAGGAGCAGATAGTCGATCAGACCATGGGAGAAGGTGGTCCCATGCTTTACTCCCAAGAGGATACAGAGGTAGAAGCCAGCCCCCGCGAGCAAGGCGTGGAGTAGGTAGAGGAGGGGGGCTACAAAGAGGAAGGCAAACTCGATGGGCTCGGTGATGCCGGTTAGAAAGGAGGTGAGGGCTGCGGAGATCATGATGCCCCCCACCTTGGCGCGCTGATCGGGTCGCGCGGTGTGCCAGATGGCGAGAGCGGCGGCGGGCAAACCCCACATCTTAAAGAGGTAGCCTCCGGCGAGGTTCCCCGCGCTGGGATCTCCAGCGACATAGCGGTGGATCTCTCCGCTGATCATCTTCCCTGTTTCAGGATCTAAGAACTCACCCACCTCGAAGAAGAAGGGCACATTCCAGATATGGTGTAGGCCAAAGGGGATCAGGGCGCGCTCCACCACTCCATAGATCCCAAAGGCCAAGCCAGGGCTCTCATGTGCTGCCCAGTGAGAGAAGCTGTCGATCCCACGACCGATGGGGGGCCAGATAAGGGCCAAGAGGAGGGCACAGAGGATCGCGGCAAAGGCGGTAAGGATCGGCACAGAGCGCTTACCTGAGAAGAAGCCCAGATAGGGGGGCAGTTTGATCCGATAGAAGCGCTTAAAGATCCAGGCAGCGACCCCACCCATAAGGATACCGCCAAAGACCCCTGTATCGATCGACTGCATTCCCATGATGCTCTTGGTCTCTGCTCCCATGAGCGGGGCGATCACCCCCAGAGTGGCCACCAAGACAGCATAGCCCACCACGGCAGCGAGGCTGGCGACGCCATCATTCTCGGTGAAGCCCAGAGCCACACCGATGGCGAAGAGCACAGCGAGGTTGCTGAAAATGGCGCCTCCAGATTGAGCCATCACTAGGCTCAGGTCTGGGGGGATAAAGCTGAGTTTGGAGGCGCCGATGCCCAAAAGGATGCCCGCCACTGGCAGGACGGAGACAGGCAGCATCAGCGACTTGCCGATCTTCTGGAGGGTGGCGAAGCTGCTTTTAGCGAGGCTCATAGGGCACCTGATTGAGAATCTTGGGTTGAGCGAACCAGAGCGCGAACCTCAGGGGCAGCCTCCAGCTTAAGCGCTTCTTGAGCCAGTAGCTGGCAGCGGCGCAGAGAGAGGCCCCGGACCTGAGCCTTCACCTCAGCCAGCGCCGAGAGGCTGGCGGAGAGGCAGCAGAGGCCCAGACCGATGAGGAGAGGGACCGCCTCAGGATCGCTGGCGAGGCCTCCACAGAGGCTGACTTTACGTTTGTGGACCTCAGCGCCTCTGATCGTCATCTGGATCATCCTCAACACAGCGGGATGGATGGCGTCAGCCTGTGAAGCTAAGCTGGGGTGCCCTCGATCGATGGCCAGGGTGTATTGAGCCAAATCGTTGCTGCCGATGGAGAAGAAGTCTGCGTATTGGGCGAGCTGCTCCGCCATAAGGGCTGCTGAGGGCACCTCGATCATCAGGCCGATCTCAACCCGCTCGATCCCCAGGCGCGCCTGCTCCTCCTCAACGAGGCTCCGCGCAAGCTTCAGCTCCTCCAAGAGTGAGATCATCGGGAACATGATACGCGCGCCTTCGCCTACCCCTTTGAGGATCGCGCGGATTTGGCTACGCAGGAGCGCGGGGTGTTTCAACCCCACTCGGATCCCACGCAGGCCCAGGAAAGGGTTCTCCTCAGCGGGCAGAGGGAGGTAGGACAGGGGCTTGTCACCGCCTACATCCAGGGT
This sequence comes from uncultured Nannocystaceae bacterium, assembly GCA_964384025.1. Classification (GTDB taxonomy): domain Bacteria; phylum Myxococcota_A; class Bradymonadia; order UBA7976; family UBA1532; genus CAYLJJ01. The sequence continues at coordinate 30,082 of CAYLJJ010000004.1, read as the reverse complement.
GCGGATGGTGAGGGGACGAGGAGCGAGGATGGCGGCGATCTTTCCATAGCGCCTCGCCTGCTGAGCCTCAGAGGGAGGGCTGAGTTGCTGAAGGTAGAGAAACTCAGAGCGCAGCAAGCCGACCCCCTCAGCTCCACGCTTTACGGCGAGCCTCGCCTCTGCCTCTCCACCGATATTGGCCTCTACCTGGATCTGAACCCCATCAAGGGTCAGGGCGGGCTCCATACAACGCATCAACGCCTCAGTTTGTACTCGCTCACGGGCTGCGCGCCGGAGTCTCATAGCTTTGAGCAGCTTGGGGCTTGGGTTGGGGATCAACCCCCCCAACTCAGCGTCAAGGATCAGCTGCGTCCCCTCAGGCAGCGCCAAGATCTCAGGGGGGAGGCCACAGAGAACAGGGAGCCCCATCCCTCGAGCGATGATCGCGGTATGGGAGCTGGCTCCACCCTGCACCGTAGCGAAGCCCAAGAGATGTTTTGGATCCAAGGCGCTGAGTTGAGAGGGGGGCAGCTCTTCAGCGATGAGGATGGTCTCCTCGGGGAGCTGCTCAAGTTGGGGTCTGCAACCCAGGAGATGAGAGAGCAGACGAAGGCGCAGATCCTCTAGGTCGGCGGCGCGGGCCACCAGGAGGCTGTTGTCTAGGCGCCGCAGGGTCTCCATCTGAATTCGTAGGCTGCGATCCCAAGCTGAGGCGGCGCTCTCTCCTGCTGTGAGGTGAGCCCCGACCGCCTGAGACAGCTCAGGATCCTCCAGCAGCTCCTGTTGAGCGCCGATGATCTGGGCTCGTTCTCCCTGCCCTTGAGCTTCCAGGCGGCTCGCCAAGGCGCGCAGCTCCTCCCGACTTCGAGAGAAGGCCACCTTAGACTTCTCCTGCTCCCACTCTAAGCCCAGCCCTTTCTTGGAGAAGTTCAAGGACTCACGGCGAAGCTGGAATACACGACCGATAGCCAGTCCAGGCGCGGCTGTAACCCCTCGAATGAGCCCTGGCTGCTGCTCCTCGACCCCCATAAGCGCAGGCTCGGCTTCCAAAGAGAGAGGAACGCTCAAAGCGCTGGGCTCCACCCTCACCTCTCCCAGACCCTCTTGCAGCTGTACAGAGAGCGACTCCAACGCCTTGGCTGCTTCAGGGCCATGAGCGCCCAAGCGAACCTGGGCTCCAAAGCGCAGATCCAGGGCCATGATCCCCAAGAGGCTGCGGAGGCTGGCCTGTTTGCCCTCTCGCTCAAGGAGCAGCTCAGCATCAAAGCCCTTGGCCAGCCTCACCAGGGTGGCGGCTGGTCGAGCGTGTAGACCCATGGGGTTGGGGATAGAGATCAGAGGAGACCAGAGGAGCTTCCCCACAACTTGAGGCTCAGCTTCAGCGTAGCCCTCCTTGGCGAGGACCGACATCAGGCGCTCTCCTGAAGAGATCAAACCCTCAGCGGGCGCCCAGATGCGTTGCTCACCAGGAAGCAGCAGCAGGACGATCAGGCTGCGAGCCTCTCGGGAGAGATACTCAGCGTCGAAACGGATCAGCCCTTGCCCCGCCTTGACCTCTTCACCCACGCTGACCAGGGGGCTAAAGCCCTGACCCTCCAACTGTACAGTGTCTAGGCCAATATGCAAAAGCAGCTCGATCCCTTCAGCGCTCTTGAGGCTGAGTGCGTGGTGAGCACGATGGAGCTGGATCAGCTGAGCGTCACAGGGAGCACAGAGGAGCTGCTCTGTGGGATCGATGGCGATCCCATCCCCAACCATCCTCTGAGCAAAGACAGGATCGGGGACCGCCTCAAGGGGCAGGATCACACCGCTCAGGGGCGCTTGAAGCTCCAGCAGCGATTCTGGCTGAGGTCGCACAGTATTCATCTCCTGAGGAGGCGGTGGAGGGCAAAAACTACATGGAGTGCCTCTGGTTGGCAAACAGAGGGATATAATCGAGAGATGAGCAGATATACAGTGAACAGCCTAGAGGGGAACCGGCAGCGCCTGGATGGTGGAGCGATGTTTGGCAACGCCCCTCGCGCGCTCTGGCAGCGCTGGATCTCCCCTGATGAGCAGCACCGCATCGAGCTGGCCTGCCGCGCCTTTCTCATCGAAGATCACCTGCGGGGCCGTCGCATCTTATTGGAGACAGGGATCGGCCTTTTCTTTGAACCCAAGCTGCGCGCGCGTTTTGGGATCTCAGAGCCCACACACAGGTTACTGGAGAACCTCACTGAGTTGGGGAGCTCTCATGAGGAGATCGACCTGTTGATCCTCTCCCATCTGCATTTTGATCACGCTGGGGGGCTTTTAGAACCTTGGCGAGAGGGAGCAGCGCTACAGCTGCTCTTTCCCAAGGCGCGTTTCCTGCTGAGCGCGCGACAGTGGGAGCGAGCGCAGAGCCCTCACTCTCGAGATCGCGCCTCCTATATCCCTGAGCTGCTGGATCGTCTGGAGGAGAGCGGGCGCTTAGAGTTGATCGAGGACTCAGAGAGCGTTCTCTTAGGGCCTGATTTCAGATTTCACTTCTCCGATGGACACAGCCCTGGTTTGATGATGACTGAACTCAAGGCACCTGAAGGGGGGCTGCTTTTTTGCAGCGATCTCATCCCTGGGCGACCTTGGATGAACAGCGCGATCACCATGGGCTATGATCGTTTTCCCGAGCTGCTCATTGATGAGAAGGTTGAACTCTTGGGGTACTGTGAGCGACGAGGGATCAAGCTGCTTTTTACTCATGATCCAGGCTGTGCGATGGCGGGGATTGCTCGTGATCAGCGGGGCCGTTTTCAGCCTGAGGGAGCGCAGAGCAAGTTGAGGGAACATCAACTTTAACGGGATTATTTGAAGATAAATCCAATCTCTGTATGCAGCATCCTCTGCTGTCGCGGATGGACACCTATTGCCCTATCTATGCTCTTTATGTTCTCGATGCTTCCTGTGTCCCTCATACTCTTTATGTTCTCGATGTTTCCAGCCTCTCTCGTGTTCCTTGTAACCTCGACGCTTTTTGTGATTCCAGAGCCATTTATGGGGAGGATGCTCTTTGATCTCCAGTTCCTTCTTCTCACGCGGCTTTAACTCCAGGTGATGGATCTCCTCATCTCCATCCGGATGAAACACTCTGATCTCTCGCTCTCCAGGCGAAAGATGGCGGGTTCGATCGGCGCCTGGTGCCAGATTGAAGCTACGGCCCCGACCTAACTTAACTTTGACTGAGCGTTGGCTTTGATTGATCACTCGGAGCTGAGCCCAACGTTCTTCAGGCTTCCAACGCTTCCGTTCTCCAGGCTTGAGTCGGATTTTGGCCTTTGCCCAAACCTCTCCTTTGCGTCTCAGCTCCAGTCTATGTTCACCAGGGCTCAGCTTCGCTAGGTTGATGGTCGCTCCAACATCCAGTTTTTTCTGACGCTTTCCATCCAGTATGAGACGCACGCGCTTCAAGAAGGGATTTTTGATGTCGATCTGTCCGTGCCAAGGTCCCAGAGAGACCTTACTCCGCTCCCCTGTCTTGATTTCAATAAGATGTTTCAGGTTAGCCTTCGACATCTTTCCTTTGGCAGTTTGTGCCTTGAGTATGTATGATCCTGGTTTCAGCCGCTTTCGCTTCTTTTTTCCAGGGTCGAGCCTGCCTAGTTTTTTCCCATCTAAGAACAGGTAAAGCGGCATTGTCGCCTTGTTTTTGATTTTTAACAGTCCTTGTTGCGCTTCGATCTGAAATTCAGCCCGCCGAGAGATGGGAACAGGCAGTTCATAGAGCTTGACCTGTCCAGGCACCTTTACTTCCAAGACTCTACGTCCGTTGGGGACCTGTTTTAAGAGACGCATGGAATTAGCCGCGATCTGAATCGGTGTTCCTCCATCGATACGTAGTTGTACAGGGATGAATCGCTTATTGATAACCTGGATACTTCCATCCAAGTGGCTTTTCGCTAGAGCCAGCGCAGGGCAGAGGAGCAACAGGAGTAGAGTTGCCTTCATCGGAGACCTCTCATGTTTAGGGAGCGCGCTCAGGGACCAGAGCAGATGGATCTACATTCACAATGTTTTTTCAAACTCCCTCACCTCGATCTAATTTTTGGGGATGGGAGCAGAGAGCAACCTAAGCTGCGAGACTTATCAGTTCCTAAAATTTAGAAGCTCTGTGATTTACTAAGAGTAGTATTTACACAGGGTTGTCTGTTAAAGGCGGCAGGAGAGATGGGGTGCTTTTGCGGGCTCAAAAAGAGCTCGTAAAAACACCCCATGAAGAATATGCCAGACATGCACACCCAGGTATATTTACTGCATTACATTAAATGGTTTTATGGCCCATAGTAGAATTTGAGGTTGCCTACAGAGGGAAAATAGATCTCAGGACGGCGAGACGCGAAGGGGTTGCCTTCGTAAGTTGAGAGTCCGCCTAACACCAAAACAGGGCCGTGCTCAAGGCGAATGGCGGTGTGACTCATCCGCCCCTCACTCAGCTCGCAGTCCATGAGGGGATGGATCTGAAAACCCTCAGTGAGTCCCTTGGTGGAGAAAGGGATTAAGCGACTGGCAAAAGTCGTGGGATTTTCGCTGTTATAGCCTCCCACGACAAGGAGACTCCCATCATGGAGGGGGGTGGCGCTCAGCTCACCGCGTCCCGCTCGAAGCGAACCGATGTTCTCATTGGAGATGAACTGCAATGCCTCGTTGAGGAGCTCAAGATGGACAATGCCCTCCAACTTATCAAAGTCAGAGTACCCCCCCACAAAAAGGACTTGACGCCCTCTATCGATGGGGACCGCTTGATGATGCCAACGAGGACTGCTGTGTTTGGATTGAGCTGGGTTCCCATCTTCACCAGGGTAGGAAAAGCAACCCCGGCGTGCAGTGGGTACGCCCTGTCCATGACACCTCTGTCCAGCAGGACCAGTGACGAAGACCTCCATGCTGTCTAGGAGGCTCTCACCGGCGCCGAGACCTCCGCTGGCAAAGGCGAGTTGATAGGCTCCCCGCCCCAGCTCAAAGCTGCCTCCCGCGAAATGTACTCGGGGGCTCCCCATATCTCCCTGTGCCTCAAAGATACGATCCTCAGGGAAATAACGCAGAGCACTGGCCAACGGTGCTCCATTATCTCCTAAACCACCCAAAACCAAGACTGAAGAGAACTCATCGTTCAGAGGAATGGCTTGGTGATGATAGCGCGCCAAGGTCCCCTCTGCAGGTAAGCCGAGCGCTTGGATGGTGATCCGATCCTCTTCATCAAAGCTTAAGATAGAAGCATGGGCATTGGGGCTCAGCGCTCCTGTGTTGCTCTGGTTGGCGCCTCCAACGATGAGGACCTCTCCAGTATCCAGGAGGGTCGCACTGTGAAAAGCTCGAGGTGTGTTGAGGGTCTCTGGGCGCAAGAAAAAGTGTCCAGAACCAGGCTCGTAGATCTCGATAGAGTTGAGGACACGACCAGGACGTCCCGACTCATAGGCCTCAGCTCCACCCACGATCAGAACTCGGCCGTCCTTAAGCAGGGTGACGCTGGCGCCCATACGACCTTGGTTTGTATTTGGAGCGTGGATCTGCTCTGAAGAGTTATGAGTCGACTGAGCATTGACATTCATACAGTTGATTTGGCCGACCTGAACAGGCACCGATCGATTTTCTCCCTCCTTTGCCTCAAATGTCTGACTGGCTCCGTAGAAATGGATCTGGGTTCTTCCTGCGAGTTCGCTGAAGCCTCGTATATAAACCCTGAAGTTACCCTGGTAGGGGATCTCTGGAAGCCTGATCTGTTGTTCGGAAATCTCTACTCTGGTGGTTTCAACATCCTGGCGTTTGTCCACATCCACCAGAACCAACTCCATCATTTGAGCGGGGCTGTCTGCCTGGAGGAGCGAGTTCTTCCCATCCGTGGTAAAGATCTCGACTTGGAGATGGGCCGTTTCATCAGCTTGATTGGGGAGGCACCCAAAAAGCAAGAGGAGACCCAACGGTATCCATTTCATAGAACGCATCTAAAATCCTCGCTCCCGACCAATGTCAACTCATATTTTTATACTATGTTGTGAGTGTAAATGCAGTAAATTTGAAAATTAGGACGATCAATCTATAATTTTGCCACTCGATGAACTCCTCGCCGCCCTGCAACCTCACCCTGTATTTGGTAGGCGGCGTGAGCGCTGCAGTATCGCTGGGCTCCCCTGAGAATGTGTGACACCACTCTGGAATGGTGGCAGAAACTCACCGGCACGACAATACTCCCTCGACGTGGATCGTCAGGGGGATGGCTGTTATCAGCAACAGCAGGTTAATCCCTTGACCAGATCGTTCTGGTCCCTCGTGAGCATCGACCCCGTCCTGAGATCCAAATGTGAATGGTCGATTCTATATAGCAGTCGTTACTGACAGGATCATCCCAAAAAAATCAACAATGAGAGCGATTTATCCCATCGTAGATGGTTCGAGTTGATATTGGAGCAATGCGCTGCACTATATCTTATCGCAGCGGGCATACCGATTCGTAGATTCGCCGAGCTGATCCAATAGTCGTCGTGCTCAATCATTGTGCATATTCATAATCAGATGCAACATCACAAGTGATGAGTATGATGAACATTGATAGCAGAATTGCGCATGTGTGCGCTTTCTTTGGCGGGATGGCAGGATATCCAAGCGATTACATCTAGAAACGTCCCTGCCATCCTGCGCTGGCCCCAACGAAGGCGGGATACTCTCGACAGCTCCCTCCAACACACTTGATTCCTCCACGTTGACTGCCCAATACAGCCTTAAAATCATGGCTTTGATTGATTCGCCAGTGAATCAGAGCAGCTAGAAAGTGTTGTCGTACATCATCCCGCTCTGTGTCATAGCCATACTCTAAGGTCAAGCCGCCCAAGTTTGCTCGTTCTAAACCTAAGAGGGTGCTGCCCCGCGCATAGGATTTCATCTTAAAAGGATCGTCACTCGGCCGTTCTCTAAGCTCATTGTTACTCAGGAGATGCAGTTCATAAGAGCCAAAGCCCCAAGTAAAATCGGCCTCAGCGTGATAGATCTTCTTGAGGAGGGCGTTCCCCTCTCCGCCCACATCTTGGGTCTTGTGTTCATCTCGATAACCGCCACCAAAGCTGAGGCGTTGAGGAAGATAGAGTTCAAAACCAAAGTATCCATGACGCTGTTGAACTTCACTCTCTTTTCCTGGTTCTTGCCAGCGATACATCCCGTTGATATGGGCTACATAATCAGGGTTCCCCAAGCTGCGCTCTATACGTAGGCGCCCTCCCTGCACATCAGAAGTGTTGAGCACCTCCTGATCTATGCGTTCAATGGTGGGTGGTCGGTTGTATGGGGTGCGTTGGACAAGGACAGTGTGATTGCTCCCTGTTTGCTCAAAGGTATCCAAGTAGATCCCCTCAAAGAGCAGGAGGGTCTCTCCTAGGCTGAGGTCCAAGGTCCCGTAGAGCGCCTTGCCCTTCTCCTCTTTGTCGATCAGCCGCCGTCGTTGGTAGTCTGCTTCCAGATAGAGGTCAAGCCAGTCGGTGATCTGTGGAGCTTTGATCGCCCCCCCGACGTTCCAGTTGCGATCCCTATCCTTAACCTCCAAGACGCCCAACTCCTCCAGCTCTGCCCCCTCCTGCTGTTTGGGCTCCACCCAAGCGGCAAAAAACTCCAGCTCAGGGAGAGAGGGAGAGGGCTTGATGGCATAGCGGGCTCCAGCGATAAGATCCTCGGTGTCCTCCACAAACTTACGAGAGAGCATATCGAAGTTCACCGGGTTGCTGTGCCCTGCAAAGAGCCCCAGGTCATGCATGGGATCCTGATAGCTCAGGCGCCCACCTCGAAGAGCAACATCGATACCAGCGGGCTCCACCGGTTTAAGCGAGAGGATGATCCCCCGCCCCAACTGAACATGGTGATCACCCGCCTCGATCCGCCAGCGGCCTAAGCGCCAACTCAGCGAGAGGCGCTCTAAGCGAAGATCATCCTCATAGCTGCTGTTGGGGGCTCCCAGAAAGCGAGCGCCATCTAGACGAGCTTGAGCCTCCATCCCCTGAGCATTGCCTTGTAGGTCGAGGCGCTGACGGAGGAGGAAGAACTCATCGTCCTCTTCCTTCCCATTGTCATTGTTCGCAAACCAGCTGATGTTCAGGCTCTCCACCGCGCTGACTTGGGCTGAGCTGTAGAGAGGAAACAGGAGAGGGAACAGAAGCAGGAGCCTCACTTCTCAGCGACCAGGGCTTTAACGCGCCGCTTCCACTCCTCTGCCTCTCCCATATTAAAACCCTCCTTGCTGAAGCTGAGGCGTTGTTGACGATCTAAGAGCAGGGTGAAGGGGGCGCTGCCCTTGGGGTTCATAGCGCGGGCGAGGCGGCCATCGGCGTCGGTCAGAACCGGCATTTTCCAGCGGTAGCGTCTGACCACACCCCGCAGACGGGATTGGGTCTGAGCGTCATCCATGCTGATCGCCAAGAGGGCGACATCGTCAGACTTCGCCAGCTCCTCAAAGAGGGGCATCGCCTTCTTACAGGGGGCACACCAGGTAGCCCAGAAGGCCAGGATCAGCACCTTGCCCTTATATGACTCCAGGTTAACCTCCCGACCATTCATATCCCTCGCGATGAAGTTCGCTACTTGAGGGCGCGCCTCTTTGAGGGCCTCAACGGCCTGAAGAGAGTTGGGAACCAGGAGAAGAGAGAGGATCAGCGAGAGTGTGCTCATAGCTTGGCGTCCAGGATGGCGCGGGTGAGGGACTCATCCCAACCCGTCTTGATGCTGATGATCTTCATGCCCTCCACCTCCACGAGCATATTCATGGGGGTTGAGTCAGGAGGGTAGAACTTGGAGAAGTAGTTCTCAGTATCGGCGATCACAGGGAAGCGCAGATCATATTGCGTCTTCCAAGCCCGCGCGTTCTCTACCGTAGCAGGGTTAAAATCTGAATCTTCAAAGACTGTGAGGAGGATCTCTAAACCTCGCTCGTGGTAGTCCGTATAGAGGCTTTTGAGGTTGGACTGCTCCTCTCGACAGGCTGTACACCAACCCGCAGAGGTGCTGATCAGCAGAATCTGGTTGCCTTCCTGACCGTAGATATCTGCCAGAGAGAGGGGTTCTCCCATCGCCTCTGTAAAGCTGTGGTCTTCGAGGATCGCCCCCTCCTCAACCCCATAGCCACCGGAGGGGTAATTTTCACGGGGACCTTGGTCTGCTTGGACTCCAACATCTGCGCTTGAGTCCTCCTCCTCAGCGACGCAGGCAGGGAGCAGAGTGCAAAGAAGGAGGCTGAGCAGGGTCGTTCGAAGGATCATCAATTTTGTCCTGAGTTTGAGCGCCTGACGCGGCAGTATAAGCTTTATTAACTCATCTTTTCAGGTAATAATCTCTGGTGAGGAGGCCTGTGTTTATAGGGGTTGTTGCTGGCTTTTCAAAAGCAGCGGGTTCGAGAGTGAAGCTTAGAGGAGATCGGACAGGGAGGATAGTCTCAAAAGCTTCCCGGTTGATGGAGCCTCACCTCTCCTGCTGAGCGTTCAAATCAGAGATTGATGATAGACAAGGCTTTGCTTCCACAGGATTTTGCTCTCCTGCTTGCTGAACTCAGGGCTTAGACTAGAGGCTGCTGATAGATAGGACTCTACATATCCGCCATGCAGCGGTTTTGGAGTTTATGTGTGCGTTGAGCCATACCCTCAATCGACGTTCACCGCGCTCTAAGGCTCTGGATTGCAGTTGTCTAAGCCGGAGACAAAGGGAGCGAGCATCTCGCGCAGTTCCCAGCAGCTCTCTGGAATCTCGACGCTCTCAAACAGTCCACACTGCTCAGCGCAGATCTGAGTCCACTCCTCCGCATTGAAGTCTGAGCAGCCCTCGGTGCACTCAATGACTCGATCACAGAGGCCATTGCAGAGCGATGGAGGCGAACACAGCTCCTCGAAGTCGGGATATTGAAACTGCACCAGCTCCATCATGGAGTCACAGGCGAGATCAAAGCTCTGCCAGATCGTCCCAAACTGAGCACAGCTCTCTACACACTCCTCTCTGGGTTGGATCTCGGAGCTGCAGTGGCGCTCAAGGCAGAACTCACTGTGGGCGCAGAACTCCTCACAGCTATCGATCTCATTACAGAGACCATCAGGGTTAGGATCCAAGCGCTCCAACAGCTCAGAGCATTGCTGCTCCTCAACCCCCCCCACCTCTGAGCAGCGCTCTAGGCAGATCGAGCCCAGTTGAACTCTGTCCTCATCCGAGATCTGAAAACAGAGCCCCTCCTCTTGAGCGGTGCAAGCCAAAGCTTGATCGCAGAAGCCCTCACAGGCGCGCTCTGGGTGACAGAGATCAGCATACTCGGATGAGAGAGACTCCAGCAGGGGGAAGCTCTCACAGCTGAAGGAGATGCCTAAATCTCCCACCTCAGCGCAGTCTCGCGCACAGATCTCCCAGATCTCCTCAGGATCAGCAGCACAATCGACCTCTCCGCTCTCCACACAGGCGGAGAGCCCAGCGCAGAGTTCCTCACAGCCCGGCTCGAGAGGCGGACAGGATTCAGCGAACCCAGGGACAATGGAGCGCCAAGTATCGACGAGCACAGCACAGCCGGAGCCAAGGAGCGACTGGGCTACCTCAAAGCCGATCTCCTCACAGCTCTGCTGAAACTCTTCGATGAAGGGCGCTTGAGGCTCTGCGCACTCAACCTCCGCGCAGTGGTTGAGGTAGCTCCCCATCTCCTCACAGCTATCTAAGGGATCACAGCCATAGACCTCCTCAGAGAAGAGAGCGGAGAGCAGCTCTTCACAGTGAGCACCCTCCTCAACAGAGCCATGTTCCAGACAGTCACGGTGGCAATACTCCCAGAAGCCATCAAAGCCACCCTCTGGATCACAGCGCGCAGGATCAAGACACTCAATTGGGCTCATACAGAGCCCCAGCTCTTGATCTGCGCAGCTCAAGACGCGATCGCAATGCCCTGCGCAGCTATGCTCAGGAGAGCAAAGCTCTACATGTTCAGGGAAGAATGTTGAGGCAACCTCCAACATCTCCTCACAGCTCATCGGGAAGAGCGACTCAACGAGCTGATCAAACTCAACGCAGCGTTGAATACAGCCCTCGAAGATGAGTTCAGGCTCCTCCATCAGACAGCGTCCCTCTTGGCCAAGGCAGAAGAGGAATTCGTCACAGATCATCAGACAGTCATCCTCTGCGTTGCCCTGACAGACAGCCTGAAACTCTGGATCCAGACTGGCGACGTTGGAGACCAACTCTTCACAGCCCAGCTCCAAGCCTTCAGGCTGCTCAAAGGTGGGGCAGTGTTCCATACAGCGAACCTGTACCTCTTCACGGTCTCTTCGATCGAAGCCAGGGCAGAGCCTCAGCTCCTCTAGGGTGGCGCAGAAGGCCAGCTCATCACAGAGCCCTTGACAGAAGGAGGCATCGCACTCCTCTACCAAGCCGGGAACAAGCTCGTTTAGCTGCGTGAAACTTTGGCAGGAGAACTCACTCAAGAAAGCTTCGATGGGGGCCAGCAGATCACAGGAATCCTCACATCGCGCCCTAGAGAAGAGCCCCTCCTCCTGGAGCTGCTCACCGGGACAGATCTCCTCCATCTCTACGCAGCTCTCAAAGATCTCACAGATCTGTGCACAGTCGGAGGGGGGAGGGCTACAGCTCCCGGGGCTTACCTCCTCGATTAAATTGAGCAGCTCATCACAGCTCTCCTCCTCTAGCGCCCCGATGATGCTGGGGTACTCCTGGCAATAGTCCAGGCAGATCTGATTGAGATCGGGGTTATCGCAGCTCTCCCAAGCGCAGTCAGAGAGGCGCAAACAAGCCTCTTCACAGCCAAAGGGGGGTTCAATGGGCTCTAAATCTGGTGGTAAAAGCGCCTCATCTTGAAGCTCCATGTCGGGGGGAGGAGGGCTGGCATCAGGAAAGATTGGACGAAGATCGGGTTGAACTGCTGCGGTGTCGATCATCGCGTCAGGGAGTGGCTCTGGGTTACCCCGATCTGAGCTGTGAGCCATATCGGGTGATGAGTTGACCCCCAGCTCCTCACTCTCCTCATCCATCTCGAACTGGCATCCTTGGAGGAGCAACAGCGCGCAGGCTGCGAGTTTAAGCATCTTCATCGCTCTCCCACTCTTTCAAAAACGATGACCCACTCTCCCTTTTTTTCTAGGGTGGGGCAAACCAAAGCGATTGGGTGGGAGAGCGAGGCTGGAGACTCCTCCTCAAAGAGGAGCGCGCCTGCTAAAGCAACATAAGCAGCTTTAGAACTCAAAGGGCAGCATGATCTACCAGCAGATGAACCACGCTCAAGAAAACCAGATGTTTGAAAAGAAACTTCATCTCTTAATCCAGGAGTGTATCGTCCCAACTCCCACCGGGCCAAAGAGGCGTTCTCGCCCTTTGTAGATCTCTAAGGAGACCTTGATCTCTCCTTTGCGCTTCACAAAGCGCACCAAGCGGAGATCCTCCAGCACCTCTCCCTCAGCCCAGCGCTGGGTTGGATAGAGCCCCGCTAAGGGACGATAACGCTGGCGCCTGGATTTCATCCCCCCACCCTCAAAGCTGAACTGGATATGGAGATCATCTCGCCGAGAACCAGCGGCGCGGAACCAGCTGCGTATAAAGTGCAGCTCGCGCATATGGGGTCTTTGAGTCTCAATCTCTGAGCCAAGCCACTCTAAGCCTGGAGCGACCTGGACAGCTTGATGCTTGGGGGGAGGGTTTCTGGAGATAAAGCGCTGCTTGAGCCGCTCGGTCAGGCGAGCTTGATTGCGCCGATCCTCTCTGCGGATCAGCCCTGCGAGGCGCTCAAAACGCTCAGGCTGCTCCTCTCGAAGGTTTTGCTCCTCCTTGGGATCCTCTTCGAGATTAAAGAGGTGTTCATGTCCTTTCTTAAAGTCTAGGATCACCTTGTAGGGCCACTCTAAAAGGCTGACAAGGCGATCTCTGGGCTGCTCTGGTTTGCGGATACAGTCTACATAGATCAGCCGGTTCCAGTTGGGCTCAGCGGAGTCAAAGAGCCTGGATACCTGGCTCTGTCCACCATAATCAAGGCCAGGAGGGAGGCCCATCAGGTTGGCTAAGGTCTCAGGAATATCCAGTGTGCTCACCGGAGCCTGATAGCGCCGCGCTGGAGCCCCAGGGATGTGGATCAGCCAAGGGACTCGGATGCTCTCCTCATAGAGAGTCTTGCCATGAAAGCGACCTCCATGCTCTCCAAACTCCTCCCCATGATCTGAGGTGATCAGGATGATCGTCCGTGCTGCTTCTCCCTTGACCTTGAGCAGCTCCCAGAGCCGCCCGATGGCCTGATCGGTGTAAGCGATCTCCGCCTCATAGCGCTCCAGGGTTTTGCGCCCAAAGGGAAACCCTTTGTGGCTCAGGTAGGGCTCGTGAGGATCCATAAGGTGTATCCAAGTGGCCCAGGGTTTTTTGCTCTTGAGCGCCCGCTCTAAGTTGGTCTTGAAGGCGCGCTCAAAGCGAGGCGCGCTGCGTTGACGGAGCCCCGCTTGCTCCACTCCCTCGAAGCGCTCAAAGCCCTGCTCCAAGCCATAGAACATTCCCCGCGCCAGCTCAGTGGAGATCAACGCCTCGTTGTACCAACCCTGTTCCTGGAGGCGCTGAAAGAGAAGTCGGTTGCTCTCTTGAACCTGGATGAAGTTCCCCGAGCGCAGGAGATCAAGATCTCCAAAGTCTCGCCCTGCCATCAAAGTGGGCAGGGCGTGACGGGTAGCGTTGGCAGGGGTATAGGCTCGCTCAAAGAGGAGCCCCTCTTGGGCCAGAGCCTCCATCTGAGGGCTGGTTGACCTCTCATTGCCATAGAGGGAGAGCTGCTGAGGCCGGAGAGCTTCGATGGTGATAAAGAGGAGATTCCAGGGCTTCTGAAGCTGAGGGGGCAGCGGGGTGTGCTTGGCGGTTTGAAGATCTTCATGGGGAAACGCCACCGCGTCTCCTCCCTGACAATCTTCATCGAGGCCATTCTCGGGGAAGTCGTAGGCGAGAGGGTTCTTTTCAGGCTTTTGATCATCACAGTCCCCCCCTCCCAGATAGGGGCTAAAGCCATCTCCGTCGCCATCTGTCAGACGATGAAAACCCGCCACGATATAGGGGGTTAGGCCCTGACGCTCTTCTAAAAATCTGCGCAGCTCAGGCTGCTTTGAGTAGGCCCAGAGCGCATAGAGGCCCACGCAGAGGCTGACGCTCGCCAGAGAAACAGCGCTCCAAAGCCTCCAAGGGATTCGCCGCGCGAATAGAACTAGGGATAAACTCAAGAGGGTGAAGAGGAAGGGCTGCGGCCTGAGGTTCTTGGCCAAGATCTGCCAGGGTCCCCAGAGCGCCAGCCAGAGAAGCAGGGCGGCCAACGCAAAGAACAACGGACGGGGCAGGACCCCAAGGCCCTGCTCAAGGGGAGCGGAGAGCAGGATCAACGGGGGGAGCAGGGCGCTCGTGAGGAGCAACGCCAAGAGGGCGGCGATCACTGGGAGTAGGCTGGGATCTTGGACCCGATCCATGATCAGCAAGAGAAGTTCTTGGAGAGAGAACCTCAGAAGCCAGAGCCCCAAGAGGCTGAGAAGCAGGATCGTCAGAGCCCTCGGATCAGCCCTCATCAATGCTCGCCCAGGAGCACTGAAGGAGAGGAGATCTGGGAGAAGCACCCAAAGCAGGAGGAGAGGGCTCAGGAGGAGCCAGAGCCCCAAAGCAGGAAAGATCCCCTCAAACAAGCTCAGGAGCCAAAGCCCCAGGCAGAAGGCTCCCAGACGTCGGCTGAAGGCTCCGTACATCACTCCAGGTTTTCAAAATCATCGGTGATCAGGGTGGCCTCTAGGGTCTGCTCTCCCTCCATATCGGAGAAGCTGCTGGCCTCCTCATCAAAATCGACCAGCAGCTCGATCGCCCCAAGATCGGAGTCTCCGCTCCGTAGATGAGCCCGGCGAAGTTGGACTTGGAGATCGGAGACGGCGCGTTGAACTTCAGCCCCCTCGAAGTCCCGCAGGTGAACCATGAAGTTGTGAAGCTGCTCCATGTTGTCTTGGGTGTAGATGGGGCGAAGTTGAGGTTCCAGGAGAGAGAAGCCCGCGCGACGACCCACAGATCGGAGGAGGAAGGCGAAGGCGGCGGCGGAGGGGATTCGTCTCTCTGGCTCCAGGCAGAGCGCCGCTTCTACGACGGCGATAAGAGTGGGCGGGATTTGAGGGTTAAGCTTTTGGAGGGGGGGTGGAGGGATGCCATCTAAGAAGCGGCTGAAGATGGCTGAGTTCTCCTTGGACTCAAAGGGGATCTGGCCGGAGAGCAGCTCATAGAGGGTCGCGCCTAAAGCGTAGACATCCATTAGGGGATGGGGAGGCTCACGGTTGAACTGCTCTGGAGACATATACCAAACCGTCCCCACATGAGCTCCATGCGTGGTCAGATCAAGGCCCCGTTCTACCGCCTTGGCTACTCCGAAATCGACCAGGGCCACCGAGCAGGGATCTAAGCTCCGAAACATCATATTGTCGGGCTTGATGTCTCGATGGACGACCCCTCGCTCATGAGCTGCGTGGAGCCCCTCAGCCACCCGCAGGGCGACCTCCAGGGCATCTGCTACGCTGAGAGGTCCCGCTCGCAGCTTCTCCTCCGCTGAGCCTCCTGCGAAGAACTCCATCACCAGGGCCTGAGAGTTCTGGGTCTCTAGGTAGTCATAAACTCGCGCCAAGCTGGGGTGATCGACGCTGCCCTGAAGCAGAGCACCTTGTCGAAAGCGCTCCGCTAAGATCGGCTCTCGAGAGTTGCGAGTGCGGAAGCGAAGCTTGACCGCTACATGGCGGCTGAGCATCTGGTGATAGCCCCGGTAGACCTCGCCCATAGCGCCGATGCCGATGCGCTTTTCGATGATGTAGGGACCAAGCTGTTGGGGCAGCCGCATATATTAAGGTGTCTCGTCCAGATTGGAACGCCTCGATGGTTATATGGGGAGAATGCGTTGTTGCCAAGCTTCGACGATGCAAAGCATTTTAGGGCAGGCCTCGTTTAGCTCTGCGAAGCACCTTCAGCGAACTCCGCGCTCCACTGAACAAAGCGTTTGGCATCTCGCAACATGGTTGAGTGACTAAAGAGAACAACACCGCTGCGTCCAGTGCTCCACTCCAACAAGCGCTCCAGATCATAATCAGAAAAGCCCGCGCTCATCCCACGACGACCCATCAGGCGCCAGTAGAAATCTCCCTCCAGGGGTGGATCATCCTCCATCGCCAGAGGATCCAGGATAGGGGTCACTCCAAGCTCCTCGCAGAGCGTAAACCACTCCTCCTCCAGACCTTCCCAGAGCCCCTCAGCCCACCAAGCCAACCGCAGTCCGCTCCCTTTAAGCCGCGCGCCAAAGAAAGCTTTGAGCGCCTCACGGTTCTCTTTTGTGGGACGAAAATGAGCAGGAGTCCTCAGGAGGAGCAGATCGGTGGGGAGCCTCTTGGCAACCTTGAGGCTGCGGTCCCAGGCCTCCTCAGCCTGAGGACCTTTAAAGCCCGCGCTCAAGAGCCCGGGCTCTAGGGGGAGGATAAAGCGGACCCCCTCAGGGGCCTCATGGCTCCAGCGACGGAGAGTCTTGCTGTTTTGCTGGTTGAGCTCAAAGGCGGAGAGCCCCTGCTCCCAATAGAGGTTCATGGGGCCCTGAAAGCTACAAGCGACGAGGATGGACATCGGATCTCCAGTGATCAGTTGGCCCCTATATCAAAAAAATCCGGGAGCGTAGAGGTACATCGCCCGTGGAGGGATGAAGAGAGGCGCCAGGACGCTCTTGGGAGGCTCCAGATCGAGGCGCGCACGGAGGAGATCCATAAAGGAGCCCTCCACCTCATAACGAAGAACCTCATAGGGACCCTTTCCCAGCATCTCCTTGAGGCGTTTTAGGGCCTCATGAGGGTAGCCGATCCGATCCACCAGCTTAGCCTCTAGAGCCTCCTTTGCTCCAAAGATGCGACCATCCGCCAGAGCCCTCACCTGCTCCTTCTCGAGAGGACGCCCAGCGACGATCAGCTCTAAGAAGCGCTCATAGAGCTGATCGACCAGCTCTTGAAGGAGCGCCTTGGCGGGCTCACTCTGGGGCCGCGTTGGGCTGAGAAGCCCCTTAAATTCTCCCGACATAATCGAGAGATCCTTGATCCCGTGCTGGTTGAGCAGATCATGAAAGTTCAGGTTGCTGATGATCACCCCGATGCTGCCGGTGACGGTGGTAGGGAGCGCCCAGATCTCATCTGCGGCTACCGCCAGATAGTAGCCCCCTGAGGCGCAGAGATCACCCATCAGCAGGAGCACCTTCTTCCCTGAGCTGCGTAGGCGCTTGATCTCCTGATGGATTAGATCGGAATCGGTTACTGAGCCCCCAGGGCTGTCGATCTTGATCAGGAGGCCGTCCAGCTTCTTATCTTTTCGAGCGTAACGAAGCGTGGTCAGAGCATCTTGAGTTACCCCTTTGCCTCTGCGCTCATTGAGGAGGACTCCGCGGATCTCCATGATGGCGATCCTCTTTTGAGCCTGTGGCGGAGACTCCAGCTTCAGCGCTCGTACCCCTGCATCGCTCTGAGCCCCAGTGGGCCCCAGGATAAACACCCCCAAGAAGCCCAAACAGGCCAGCCCCAAGATCATCCAGATCAGGCAGCCCATCCCGCGGCGTGGTGTCTTGCTCATTCCTCAGCGCTCCTCTAGCCAGAGCCCAGGGGCATACCACACTTCCGCTTGAGTGAGGAAAAGAGAGAAACGGTTGCGCCGTTGAAGCATCCACTTCAGGCTTGCGGCCTGAACTCTCCTGGAGAGGTACTTGGGGATCATCGTTCAGAAATATGGGGGCAGCTCGGTGGCCACCCCAGCGCAGATCAAGCAGGTGGCCCAACGTGTCTTGAGGAGTCGAGAGGCGGGACACTCGGTGGTAGTGGTGGTCTCCGCCATGGGGAAGACCACTGATGATCTACTCGGGTTGGCCAACTCCGTAAGCCAGAACCCCCACCAGCGCGAGTTGGATATGCTGTTGACGGTGGGAGAGCGCATCTCTATGGCCCTGCTCTCGATGGCGATTCACGACTTGGGGCAGCCCGCCGTCTCCTTTACAGGCTCTCAATCAGGCATCATCACGACCAACAATCACAACAACGCCCGCATCATCCGCGTGACCCCTCTGCGCATCCGTATGGCCTTGGAGGCGGGGCAGGTGGTTATCGTAGCGGGCTTTCAGGGGGTCAGCGAGCGCCTGGAGATCACCAGCTTAGGGCGTGGAGGCTCCGACACCACCGCTGTCGCTCTGGCCGCTGCGCTGGGCGCAGAGTATGTGGAGATCTGCTCCGATGTAGATGGGATCTACTCTGGCGATCCTCACAAGCTCAGCTCCCCCAAGCGCTTGGATGAGCTGAGCTATCCAGAGCTACAAAGTCTGGTCGATTCAGGCGCCAAGATGCTCAACGCCGAGGCCGTGGAGTGGGCGCGACGCAACGGCGTGGAGATTCGCTGCTCTCTAAGCACAGGGGTGCGCCCAGGGACCCGTATTCGAGAGGGAGCGGGGCTGAGTCAGCCTCGAGTCTTAGCGGTCACCGCTCACCCTGGCTTCTTCCTTATCCAGGGAGAGAGAGGAGCGGCGATGCCTCCTCAGCTGGAACCCCTCCTTATGAAACATGGCGCTGTAGACCTTCGGATCTGGGAGTTGCCGATGAGTTGGGCCGCTTTGGTCCCCAAAGAGAACATCCACAGCACGCAGAGCTTTCGGCGTGCGCTCTGCGCCTTAGCGCTGGAGCTGCGCGATGATCTTGGCTTGGTCAGCGTGATTGGTCGAGCCCTCAGCTCCGCTCCCGATCTCCTGACGCCTGGACTCCAAGCCCTCAAGGCGGCAGGGATCCCCCTCTTAGGCCAACTCAGGAGCGCTGAGCGAGTCGCCCTCCTCGTCGATAAGGCGCAGGAGAATCAAGCGGTGCGTTGCCTCCATGATCTTTTGATGAGCGGAGTCTGTTAGATGTACTGGGCAGAGCTTGAGCTGGCCTTGGCCTTGGCACAAGAGGCGGCGATGGGACTTAGAACTCATCCAGGGTGGAGATCTCGCTCCCACCTAAAGCCAGATGGCAGCGTCGTCACCGAAGGGGATGCTTGGTCTGAGGGGCTGATCCGCGCAGGGCTGAGCCAAGCCTTCCCCCAAGATGGCCTCTTAGGAGAGGAGGGCCTCTTTGAGCCGGAGCAGATGAAGCGCCCTCGCTGCTGGATCATCGATCCCCTGGATGGCACCTCAGAATACGCGAAGGGGCGCGCGGACTACGCTGTGATGATCGGCTTGATGGAGCAAGGACGCCCGGTGATGGGGGTGATCAACGCTCCGGACCACCAGCACCTCTGGTATGGCGCGGAGGGGCTCGGGGCCTTTGAACAGCGCGCTGGAGGGCAAAGAGAAGCCCTGAAGATCAGGCCATTGGGGGAGAGACCTCGGGCGGTGATCAGCAAGCGCATCCTGCGCTTGGAGATGGCCCAGATCCTCATCCAGATCGGGGTGGGAGATCTCCAGCATCGTGGGGGTGTGGGGATCAAAGTGGGGCAGGTCTTCTCAGGAGAGGCGGAGCTCTATCTTCACTTGGGGGGTAAGATCCATCATTGGGACTGCTGCGCCCCTGAGGCGATCGCTCGGGCGGCGGGTCTGTGCTTTACGGGCAGCGATGGTCAACCACTGCGTTACAGCAGCGAGGCGACCGAGAACCATGCGGGGATCCTATTGGCGGCCCCTGAGCTTCACCGCCAAGCGGCGGAGATCTCCGCCGAGCTTTGGCCTCTGAGGATCGATGTAGATGAATCGTAGAGAGCTTCTCAGCGGGGGCTTGGCGCTCCTCTTGGCGCCTCCGAGCTTCGCTTCCTTAGCAGACAGAGCCCTGGGGATCGCCCTGCTTCAACATGGAGATGGAGATAAGCTGCGCCCCAGCGCTGTAGAGCAGCTGATGTGGGAGCTGAGCAAGCGCACGAGCATCAATGTTCGAGAGCACCCCGCTCACCTTAAACCGCTTGACCCCAAGCTCTTTGACTGGCCCCTGCTGCTCTGGTTGGGCTCAGGTCCTTGCCCTCCCTTCTCAGAGGCGGAGCTGGAGCGGCTCTCCCGCTTCTTGAGGGCGGGAGGCAGCCTCTTTGTAGATGACATCTCTCCGCTTGGGGATGATCGCTTTGATCTCAGCTTTCGGCGGGAGATGCGCCGCCTCTGGCCTCAGCGCAGCTTGGAGCCCTTGAGCAATGACCACACTCTCTTCCGCAGCTTCTTTCTGCTGGAGCGTGCCTATGGTCGTGTCCCTCGCTCAGGGAAGCTAGAGGGGATCTGGTTTGATGATCGCAGCCCGGTGCTCTACTCCCGCAACGACCTCTTTGGTGCCTTTGGCCGTGATCCTCTGGGGGGCTGGCTCCTCCCTGTGACTGGAGGCAAGCGGCAGCGAGAGATGGCTTTTCGTATGGGGATCAACTTGGTGATGTACGCGAGCTGCTTGAACTACAAACGAGATCAGGTGCATGTCACCGCCATCTTGAGGCGGCGACGTTGGCAGGTCGATCCGAAGCGGCGGGGGCAGCCTTGAGCGCCCTCTTACAGCTCTTCGACACGGTGGGAGAGTTTAACCGCGCTGAGCTGCTCTTTCTCTCCCATTGGAGCCCGTTTACTCTATTCACCTTGGTGCTGTTGCTGCTGCTCATCTTTGGCCTGAGCCTCTACAACCTGCGGGGGCGACCCTGGTGGCAGCGGCGCTGGCTCCTGCTCCTGCGTCTACTCACGCTTCTGCTCCTGACTTTGCTCTCCCTTCAGCCTGGACTGCGTCTTGAGAATGTCAGCCGGGTTCGCAACCATGTCGCCTTTCTGCTGGATGACTCTCGCAGCATGAGCCTACCTGGAGAGGGAGGAGAGAGCCGCTTAGAGGGGCTGCGGGTTCTATTAAAAGTAGAGGCGGAGCGCCTTGAGGCTTGGCGCCAGATCCACCAATTGGACTTCTACGCCCTCAGCGATCATGCTCGCCCGCTGAGTGGCCCTGAGGCCCTCAGGGGGCGCGGGGAGGCCAGCCACCTCCTCAGCGGCCTTGATGATCTCGCCGCGCGCTTCCAGCCCGAGGAGCTGGCCGCTGTGATCCTGATCAGCGACGGAGCCGCCAATGGGATCTTGGGGGGAGTTGAGGAGTTACCCGCCGCTGCACAGCAGAGCTTGAAGCGCTTGGGAGCGCCCACCCACACCCTCTTTAGCGGCCCTCAAGATGCTCCCAAGGATGTTGCTATCGCCCAGGTTCTCCACGATGACTTCGCCTTTGTCCGTAACACTGTGAGTGTCGAGGTAGAGCTTAAGCTGAGCGGCTATGAGGGGCTGCGTCTGCCCCTTACGCTTCGAGAGGGAGAGCGGGTGTTGGGGACCCGGATGCTGCGCAGCCAAGGGGGAGAGGAGCACTACCGCCTGGAGTTTGAGTTTGTCCCTGAGGAGACAGGGAAGCATATCTACAGCCTGGAGCTGGGGCAGGCCCCCGAAGAGGAGATCCTAGCCAACAACCGCGCCCAGTTTGTGATTCGCATCATTCGTGACAAGATCAGGGTTCTACAAGTGGTGGGGCGACCCTCTTGGGATCAGCGCTTCCTGCGTAAGCTTCTCAAGAAGAACCCCAACGTCGATCTGATCAGCTTCTTTATCTTGAGGACCAGCGCCAGCATCAACGTCGCCGGTCGCGATGAGCTCTCCCTGATCCCCTTCCCTACCCAGGAGCTGTTTGAGCGGCAGCTGGGCAGCTTTGATCTGATCATCTTTCAGAACTTTACCCACCTGGGCTACCACATGCGCCACTACCTGCCTCTGATTCGCGACTATGTTCGTGATGGAGGAGGCTTTGTCATGTTGGGAGGCGATCAGAGCTTTAGCGCGGGAGGCTACGCGGGGACTGCGGTAGAGGAACTCTTACCGGTACAGCTTCCCGTCGGTCGAGAGGAGCTGCTCGACCATGAGCGTTTTAGGCCTATGTTGACCTCAGCTGGACAACGCCACCCCATCACCGCGTTGAGCCTACTCCCGGAGGAGAATAAGAGCATCTGGGCCAAGCTACCGGAGCTGAGCGGCCTTAACCGTGTCAGCGCCCTTAAGCCAAGGGCCACCGCCCTGCTCCGCCACCCCAAGCTTCAGGTTGATGGCGAAGGCGCTCCGGTGGTGGCGGTGATGCCCTATGGCGAGGGCCGTGTCCTCTCGGTCGCCACCGATTCCAGTTGGCGTTGGGATTTTCTGGCGGCTGGCGCAGGGGGAGATAACCGCCACTACTACAGCTTCTGGGGCAATGCGATCCGCTGGCTTATTCGCGACCCTGACCTCCAACCGATTCGTCTAGAAGCGGATCGGGACCACTATCCCCTGGATGCTGAGGTCAGCCTGATGGCTCGGGTATTGGGGCGCGACTACCAGCCCGCAGCACAGGTCCCGTTGACCCTCACTATCGAAAGAGCGGGCTCTGATGCACTCCGTGAGGAGCTGCAACGCCAGGAGGGGCACAGCGATGAGCATGGAGAGTGGGGTCTGAGCCTCAAGCCGAAGGAGGGGGCCTACTTCCTGCGCCTAGAGGCGGAGCTTGAGGGGGGATCCTTAGCAGCCCAAGAGGTCTTTGTGGTGGCCCCTGACCCTCTGGAGATGCGTGAGACCGCGCCGCGCCCTAAGCTCCTTGAGCGCATCGCGAAGGCGGGTGGCGGTGAAGCTCGTCTACTCTCTCAGGGCCTCAAAGATCTGGAACGCACCGAACCCAAAGTGATCAAGGTCAACCGTCGTAGAGACGTGGCCCTCTGGTCCACTCCCTGGTTGCTGCTTTTGGGGATCCTCTTCCCCAGCCTAGAGTGGTATCTCAGGCGTCGTTGGGGGCTATTGTAGATTATTCCCACCCATTTGGTTTTCAACGATACAACAATGATCTGTGATAATGTGTTGATATGACCTCAAATCATCGGAAACGGAACGTTCAGGACTGAAACTGAGCGACCATAAAGCGCAGACCTTCTGCGATCTTTGAGACTTCGCGAGCCGCCGCCTGAGCTTGAAGCGCTCCAGCTGAGGTATCTTCAGCTATCCCCGCCACCTCTTGGATATGTCCAGAGATCTTTAAGCTGTCTCGAGAGCTTTGGCTGATCTCTTGGGAGATCTCGTTTGTCGTGGTGCTTTGCTCCTCTACAGCGGTGCTGAGGCTGAGCTGCGCCTCGTTGATCTGAGCGATTATTTCCTGAATTTCGCCGATAACAAGTAGCGATTTGTGGCTGCTGGTCTGAACTTCTTGCACCTCTATAGCGATCTCCTTGGTCGACTGGGTGGTCTTAAGCGCCAGAGCCTTGATCTCGTTGGCTACGACAACAAAACCTCGCCCAGCTCGTCCAGCTCGAGCAGCTTCAATGGTGGCATTCAGAGCCAGGAGATTGGTTTGATCTGAGATGAAGTGAATGAGATCGACAATCTTGTTGATTTCCAAAACTCGATTGTTAAGCTCTTTGAGCTCTTCACAAGCCCCTTCAGTCAGATTCAACGCCTGTTTTGCTATATCAGATACTTTATGTGCGTTTTCAGCAATATCTTGGACGCTCATGTTCAGTTCTTCAATGGAAACAACGATGGATTCTGAAGAATTGACGATATGGGAGCTGCTGCCAGCTGCATTTTGAGCCTGCTTGGCTGATTGTGAGGCGTTATCTCTCATAGAATCGGAACTAACATCTACTTCAGTAGCTGCACTGGCTAAATTTGTAGTTGTTTCGGCAATACTATGGACTACTTCCTGCATCGCTTGAATAAAAAGGTTGAAACTCTCAGACATTTCAGAAAATTCATCACGACCTCGAATTTCCAAGCGTTTTCTAAGATCTCCACGACCTTCCGAAACTTCAAAACTCAAATTTCTGATCGTCTCGACCTGTGATCTAATTGGACCGGTGATGCGTCCACTGATCCAATAGATAAGGATCAAAATAGAAAAGGCTGAGGACAAACCAACTACCAAAGCCATCCATAACTGCTGTTTTATTGATTTATCTGATTGTTTTTGAATTGAATATATGGTTCCATAAGCTTCATCTTTATCTATTTCCACAAGCAAGCCCCAACTCAAATCTTCTATATGAATTGGAGTCCAACTGCTCAGGACCATGTTTTGGTTATAATCTTCAATTATGCCGCTTCCAGTTTCTCCTTTGAGCACTCTATTGGCAGCCTCAGTTCTAATACTTCCTATTTCTGGATTTTTGAAAGAGGCTTGCACCGAATGGGTTTCAGGGCTGATATAAGAATCGGAACGCATCAGTCTATCTTGCCCAATTAGATAGCTTTCCCCAGTTTTACCCAACCCTGAACGTTCATTCATTATGGTGCTTATCTGATCTAATGGCAACTGGAAAATCAAAACTCCTTTCGGCTCTCCTGCTTGACTTTCAATCGGGAATGACATAAACCCAGCAGGTGCATTGTATGATGGAAGATATGGATTGAAATCACTTATGTAGAGCCCGTTTTTCTTTTTTGCTCCTGAAAATGCTCTAGCAATTCCACTTTTAGCATATGGCCCATTAATCAGATTACTTCCGAAATCAATCTCTTTGAAAACGCTGTAAACAACATCAGAACTCTCCCAGTCTACAAGAAACAGATCATAAAAATTGAAACTTTCCAAATACTTCTTGAACATAGGATGATACTTTGCATGTGTTTGATGATAAGAATTACTTGTTCCATCCACTTTATTGAGGAGGTGCTTTTTGCCGACAGGGTTTGGATTTTCGGAAATATAGGTCTGCTGGAGCAATCTTCCTGATCCGGACAATTTCAATACTGTATCTAGAGGAATTTGTTCTCCGGTTCGCCTTTGGATTCTTTTTTGAAATTCATCTATATAATATTGTTTAAGTTTGAGATATTCCACGTCATTAGAAATGATATTATCTTTATATGTTCTGAAATTTTCAGAAAATTCAGTCATCGCTTCAACTACTGATTGATCTGATGATAAATGCTTTATTTGAGCTTTTTTTGACGAAAACCAAGCATCAATCGAACTCTTCTTTATCTCTCTTATTGAGAGAAGTTGATCTTGATGATGTTCGGCCATTGACTCTATCGTCAACTGCTCGATATGGGAGAGGTTATCAGAGTTGCTGCTGTACTGTAGCCAACTTGCAACGCTCAATGGAAGCAGGCATGCGCCGATCCCAATCAGCAAAAATTTGGAGCGAAGTTTGAAATTAAACATCCATTTCATTGAAACTCTCCTCTTAACCCATCCAATGATGAGAGAAGTTACGGTCACCAAAAATTTTCTCTTGAGCGAGAGTCCGCATTTGGTACAAAAAGCAGCACAAATGCCTACATTCGCCAATGTGCATTAATGTGAGGGTAGATCTAAACTCGAGGATATCTCAAAGGATAAGTACTGGTGATATAGTAATTTCTAATTATATATTCTGGATAATCTAGTTATGCAATTGACAGGATGATTTAAGAGTATTTCTCTTTGGCTTATGATAGATATTCGCATCATAATGATAATTTGAAAGTAAAGGCGACTAAGCAAAAGTTTGACTAATAGTCGAATTGCTCAAACTCAGCGTCGGCTAAAGCCAACAGCAACTTTCAGTCGCCAAAGCATGCTCTGGACTTTCAGTCCAGAGTGGTTCACTGACCTGATCGCTCCAACCACCCCGTTGATTCCTCAAAGGTGAAGAGGAGCGGCGAGGCGCATTGAAGATGTGATCAGAGCTGCTACAATGCACGCGATGCGTTGCCCTCGCTGTGATTATAAGCTCTCTTCTGGGAACCGTTTTTGTGGGCGCTGTGGCCTTGCCCAGAGTGAGAACCCCATCGATCCTCTTTTGGGGATCGTGGTGGCGGATCGATACCGCATCGAGAAACGCATCGGCGTGGGAGGGATGGGTACAGTCTATCTGGGCCTCCACGCCCGCATCGGCCAGAAGGTGGCTATCAAGGTGCTCCATGAGCGCTACGCCCATGACAAGCAGCTCACCCGTCGCTTTGAGAATGAGGCCCTGACCTATGGCCGTCTCTCTCATCCCAACCTGGTCACCCTGCATGATTACGGTCATGATCAGAACAACACCTTCTTTATGGTCCTGGAGTACTGCCCAGGGATCGCCCTCTCTAAGTATCTGCGTGAGCGTGGACGACTCTCTGAGGTGCAGGCAGTCAACTTTGTGGTTCAGCTGGCTCAGGGTCTCTCGACCGCCCATCAAGCGGGGGTTATCCATCGAGATCTCAAGCCAGAGAACGTTATCCTTATGGAGACCCGTCCAGGACACCATCACCTTAAGCTCTTAGACTTTGGGATCGCTAAGGCCATTGATGATGAAGGCCCCCGCCTGACTCAAGCGGGGATGGTCTTTGGTACACCCGAGTATATGGCCCCTGAGCAAGCTCGAGGCGATCTGGTAGACGCTCGCAGCGATATCTATGCGTTGGGGAGTATGCTCTATGAGCTGCTCTGTGGACGACCCCCCTTCACCGGCTCCAACAAGATGACGGTGATGCACCACCAAGCCAATGAACGCCCCAAGCCACCCTCGGAGCATAACCCCAACCTCTCTAAGGTGCTGGAGAGGATCATCCTTCGCTGTTTGGAGAAGGCCCCCAAAGATCGTTACCAGAGCGCGGAGCTGCTGATTCAAGCGATGGAGAGCCTTGAGCTGAGTTCCAAAGTTCAAGTTGAGGGGGAGGCACCTAGAGAGCGCTCAAGCGCTCTTCCTCCGGAGGCGCTCACCGAAGCCTCAGAGCAGGGAAAGGTTGATGCAGAGAGAACCCCAGCTTCTCCATTGGGCCTTGATCTCTCCATCACCCCTCCAAGGGACTTTCAGCGCCCCCCAGGTCCCTCTGGGGGCACACTCTTTATGCTGGCGATGCTCTTCGTTGGGGTGATCGCAGCAGCAGCCCTGATCTTCTCCGCGCCTGAGGGCTCCAGTCGCTCGATCAGCGGCGCTCTGAAACCTCAGGGAGATAGCCAATCCTCCTCCATTCAGGATGCTGCTCAAGTAGCTTTTGGAGAGGATCTAGCAGGGCAGAAAGAGAGAATACGACGAGAGGCGGAGCGCCAAGCCGCCGAGAAGAAGCGTAAGGCTGCTGCCGAAAAGAAGCGCAAGGCTGCTGCCGAGAAGAAACGTAAGGCTGCCGCCGAAAAGAAGCGCAAGGCCATCGCTGAGAAGAAACGTAGGGCTGCCGCCGAAAAGAAACGTAAGGCTGCTGAGAAACGCAAAGGGGAGGCACTCAGAGAGGCCCGTAAAAAGCTTAAATCGGGTCAATTTAAGGAGGCTCTCAAGGCGCTCTCTCCCCTGAAAAAGAGAGAGAAGGAGGCGGAGCGCCTGAGAGGGCAGATCAGAGAAGCTCAGAAGAGCTTAGCTCAGGGAAAGCGTGCCTATGATGCAGGTCGTTGTGTCAAGGCGCTCAAGGCTCTAGAGATGGTGCAGAAGCTGGCTCCAGGGACTCAGGGGCTGAGCCATATGATGGGTCGCTGCCGAGACAGTGCTCCTCCCCTGGAAGATCTCTAGGGAACTCAACGACTCAACCAAGCCAAGAATCCCAAGCCCGCAGAGAGGGCCGCCACAAGCAAAACCCCCCACTCCAAACGGCTCCATCTCAAGAGAGGAGGAGAGAGCGAAGGACCCTGAATTTGAAGGATCACCTCACCCAAACTCAAGAGATCACCTGCGACCAGCTCTGCACGCTTTTCGCTCTCTCCTCTCAGCTTGACAGCAGCGAGAGCGTGGAGGCTGATCTTCTCTCCCTTCTGCTCTAGGGTCAGGTGGAGGTCAGCGATACCGGGATCATTAAGGACCAAGTCGCAGTCAGACCCGGCGCCGATGGTGACCAAGCCCTCCAGGGGGATCGCGCTCCCCGCTTGGACTCCTCGCAATACCCAGAGGCTAAAGATGGTGTCTCGTCCGACGAGCATCTCCTCAACCAGCGCACGGGCCAAACGTCCGGTGTCTACGCTGTTGCTGGTTAAACCTCCACCCTCATCCAGGAAAATCTCCAGGAGATAGGGTCCCAGAGATATGGCATCTGTACTCTGAATCTTTTGCGCTCTCTTTGGTTGTAGACGCCCTGTACCCAGATGGCTTCCTCCTAGACAGCCCTCGTCCTGAACCTGCCACTCTTCTCCACAACGTTTAAAGCGCAGATGCACTGGGCCAATCTCTGGATCGGGGAGCTGCACTTCGCAGCTTGGATCTCGGCCAACACAGATCTCATCAGCAGCGAAGCGATAGACATGAACAGAACCGGGAGGGCGGCGAACCGTCAGAACCAGCTCGCTTATGCGTTGTCGTTTTGCTCTGGACTCATCTAGAGAGGAGCGACTCAACACCTTGAGAGATTTGGGTGGAGACATCTTGGCCTAACGACGACGACGACGCCGTCGACCCCCTCCTCGGGAGCGCTGCTTGGGCTCTGGAGCTTGCTCTGCCATCTGCCTCCACTCCTCTTGGATCTGCTTAGGGATCTCCTCGACCTGTGCGCGGAGTTGAAAGAGCGCGAAGCTGGCAGAGAAGCTCGAGTTGTTAATAAAGCAGTTGCGGCTGGAGCGACGTCGGCGAGCTTCCTCAAACTGGAGTTGCTCAGTGATCGCCGCTAGGCTGAGCGCCACATCTTTACGAGGAATACAAAGCCGCTGGGCTGCAGGCTCGATCAGAGTCTCGGCGATGCTCCAGACTTTGCGACCAGGAGACTCTGGTTTGAAGATCTCTAACAGCTCCTGGACGATGGGCCAGAAGAGCAGGGCCAACTGAACAGCGATCTCCGGCGGCTTCTCCTCCATATCCAGGGCATCGAGCAGCTCGGCCAGAGGAGACCAGGGGTTCAACGCAGGCCGCCCGAGGAAAGCGGCGATCTCTGGAAGGATCAGCTCTAGAAGCCCTGCTTGATCCAGCAACTCCAAGCTACGACGAGCTTTGCCCCGCCCCAACATCTGAAGCAGCTCCAAGAGGAGGCGAGGGATCGCCGCACGTGAGAGCTGCTGCCCCTCACTCTGGATCGCTTCCCAACAGCTCTCCTCAATATGCAGGCCCAGACGAGCAGAGAACTTGATCGCTCGAAGCATCCGCACTGGATCTTCTCGAAAGCGGAGCTTGGGCTCACCGATGCTCCTCAATATCCCCCACTCTAGATCGGCGAGCCCACCGATATAGTCGATGATCACATCAGCGACAGGATCATAGAACAGTGCGTTAACGCTGAAGTCTCGGCGCTGCACGTCGCTCTCGGGTGTGCCAAACTCATTGTCTTCTTTGATCAGCTCATCTCCATCCTCTCCTAGAACGGGTGCGGCCCTAAAGGTTGCGGTCTCGATGATCTTCCCGTTGTGGAAATAGATGTGAGCGAGGCGAAAGCGCTTACCGATGAGGCGGCAATTGTGGAAGAGTGCGCGCACCTCCTCTGGTCGCGCTGAGGTGGCGATATCGAAATCTTTAGGCGAACACCCCAGGAGACTGTCACGGACACTGCCCCCCACCAGATAAGCCAGATAGCCAAAGCGTTGAAGGCGTTTGATGATTCTAAAAGCGTCTGGGTCAACGTCATCAGCTTGAAGTAGGGGGCTGTGTGTACGGATATGCTCCATGGTGCTGAACATACAGGGCGAAGAGAGCCAAGGGAAGCGGTGAGAGAGCAGCTCTTTTTAGGAGAAGCTGTAAAAAGTCGCGACTGGAGTCGGGGCCGGGCGATAGAAAATAGATGGCTGGTCGAAATCGTTTGAAATTGAAGCGTCCTGAAGGAATGATCAGTGCTCTGAATCAAGAGGAGGAGTCCTATGTCGGGTGTAAATAAGGTGATGTTGTTGGGACATCTCGGCTCAGACCCAGAGGTCCGCTACACCCAAAGCGGTATGGCCATCGCGACCCTGAATGTAGCAACTGGTCGGGTCTGGAATGATAAGGAAGGCAACCGCCAAGAGCGCACAGAGTGGCATCGAGTGAAGGTCTTTGGCTCCCAGGGAGAATCCTGTAAGCGTTACCTCTCCAAGAGGAGGCAGGTCTTCGTCGAGGGGCGCATCCAGAGCGACACCTACACCGATCGAGATGGCAATCAGCGCCGCTCTTTTGAGATCGTGGCTGAGCGTGTCACCTTTGTTGGTGGCGGCGGTGGCGGCGGTGGCGGCGGTGGCGGCGGTGGCGGCGGTGGCGGCGGTGGCGGTAACTGGGG
>CAYLJJ010000003.1:113565-177503 GCA_964384025.1 uncultured Nannocystaceae bacterium | reverse complement strand
AAAGTTTATGCCCATCTTGAAAATTGTGAGGTGCCCGGACTTATTGAGAAGTTACGCCGAAGTATTGTAAGTAGGGAACAGTCATTGATCTACTCCCCCTAAAGACCTTAGCTTTTCGCCGAACAGAGTAACATCGGACCTCCTATGAATGCTCGAAGACTCCCCCTCCTTCTGCTGCTCTTGAGCTTCGCCTGCTCAGAGGAGATCTCCGTCAACGGCGCGACCGATATGCTGATCATCCCGAGGCCCGATATAGGTCTCATTATCATGCCTGATCAGGCTTCACCTGCTCAAGATCAGGGGCTCTCCGATCTGGCGTTGGAGGATCAGGGGCTCTTCGATCGGGCGTTGGATGTTGCCCCTGAGCCAGATATCTCCAGCCCTCTCTGCTCAGAGGGGGAACATCGCTCCTGTCCCGATCCAAATTGTGAAGAGGGAGAGCAGCGCTGTGAAGGAGGAGCTTGGGGCGAGTGTGTTGGCCCCGAAGAGCGCTGTAATGGTGTTGATGATGACTGTGATGGGCAGATCGATGAGGAGTTCTCAGGGCTGGGTGACAGCTGTGCCTTGGGAGAAGGGGCCTGTCGCGCTGAGGGGCTGATCCGCTGCGCAGAAGATGGCTTGGACACCCTCTGTGATGCTCAGGAGGGGAGCCCCTCTGAGGAGCGCTGTGAGAATGACTTGGACGATGATTGTGATGGGCAGATCAACGAGGATTGTATCTGTGAGGGAGATGTAGATTGTCCTGAGGGACGCTGCCTTGCTGGGGCCTGTGTCCCGCTGGAGGAGGGGTGTCAGGGGCCTGAGGATTGTGGCCCTCAAGAGGAGTGCCGAGAGGGGCACTGTCTCCCCAACCCGATCTGTGAAGATGATGCCTCTGAAGAGAATGATGATCTCAGCTCAGCGACGATCTTAAGGCCTGGACTCTATGAGCTGGAGATCTGTGATCCAGACTGGTTCCGTTTGGATCTCTGCCCCTACGCTGAAGTGCAGATCGCTCTCCGCTTCTCTCACCTCCAAGGAGATCTTGATATGCGCCGGTTGGATGCAGAGGGGCGAGTCCAGGCTTCCAGCGAGTCCAGCACCGATAACGAGGCGCTCACGATTGAGAACGGCAGTGATCCCCGCAGCTCCTGGATCCAGATCCTGGGTTATGAGGGGGCTCAAAATCATTACAGCCTAGAGGTGGAGATGTTCTGCCCTCCGATCTGCCATGGAGATGATGAGTGCGTAGAGGGGCAGATCTGCGTCGAAGGTCTCTGTGAACAGGGATCAGAGTGTGTAGATGATGGAGCTGAGCCTGACGACAACCCAGCGCAGGCCAACTCGGCGAGCCCTCCCATCAGCTTTAGGGGGCGCCTCTGTGATGAGGATTACTACGCGCTCCAGATCTGTGAGGGGGGTGTGCTGACTGTGGCGGCTCTGGCTGAGGCCCCATTACAGCTCCAGGCCCTCTCTTCTCAAGCGGAGCTGCTGGAGGAGGGGATCTCTGTAGATGGAGGCACCATATTGGTCCTGGAATCCGAGGTGGATGATCTCATCTATATCCGCTTAGATGGGCGGGATCTGAGCTACGATCTTCGGTTTGAGTTGGAGGGCTGTGGTTGCCATCACAACGCGGAGTGTGCTGAGGATGAGATCTGTGTAGAGGGTCTCTGTGAGCCCGCCCCTCCCTGTGAGGATGACCGCTTTGAGGAGAATGATGAACCGGAGAGCGCTCAGCCTCTCTCCCCTGGGAACCACCTGGGCTTGATGAGCTGTGGTGAAGATATCGACTTCTACCTTCTGGAGATCTGCGCAGAGGGGGAGCTGCAGATCGACCTCCGCTTTCAGCATGCTCGGGGTGATCTTGATATGCAGCTCTTCAACTCCGCCGATGAGTTGGTCGCTTGGGCGGAGAGCACCAATGACGATGAGTCCATCCGCTTTCAAGCTCCTCAAGAGATGAGTCTAACCCTCGTGATCTATGGTTTTCAGCGGGCTCGAAACCACTATGACTTGGAGATCCACAACCCTGGCTGTGCGGTGATCAGCTGTCCAGACGATCTATACGAGGAGAATGACAGCTTAGAGGAAGCTCTACTGCTTGAGACCCCCTTCTTTGCTGAGCGCCTAGAGCTTTGTGATCCCGATTGGTACAGCGTAGATCTCTGTGAAGGGGGGGTCCTGACGGTCGATACCATCTTCTCTCACGCCCAAGGGGATCTCAACTTGCAACTTCAGGATCTAGAGGGGGGAGCACGAGCGAGCGCTGAGAGCCAAGATGACGATGAACATCTGCGTTATGAGTCTCTCGCCCACGAGCGGCTTTATCTGAGCGTGAAGGGGGCTGAGAACAGCTACGCTATGGCGCTCAATATAGCAGGTTGTGATTGTGAGGTTGATCGAGACTGCCCTGGTGAGCAGATCTGTCGAGAAGGTCGTTGTGAGCGCAGGCCCTCTTGTGAGGACGATCCTTTTGAAGAGAACGACCAGCTCAGCTCCGCTGCGCCGATAGAGCCTGGGGACCATCAAAATCTGATGATCTGCTCTGAAGATGAGGATTGGTACAGCCTGCCTCTCTGCCAAGGTGGGCGGTTGAGCGTAGAGGCCCACTTTCTTCACAGCAACGGGGATCTAGATATTGCCCTCTATGATGCTGAGGGCCTCACCCTGGGATCCTCTCGGACCACCGGAGATATTGAGCGGCTAGAGTATGAGGCCAGCGCCGATGAGCTTCTCTTCTTAAGGATCGGCGGCCTGGGTTCCGCCTCTAACCTCTACCGTCTTCTCTTGGAGCGTCAGGGCTGCGAAGAGGGCCTCTGCGTGGATGATCGCTTTGAGGAGAATGACGATGACGAACAGGCGAACTCTTTGGAGCCTGGGCTCTATGAAAACCTCCAGATCTGTAGCGAGGATCCTGACAACTATCGTTTGACGCTCTGTGAAGGGGGCAGCCTCGATGCTGAGATCCGCTTTGAACATGCACTGGGAGATCTGAAGCTGGGGCTCTTTAGCGCTGAAGGAGTTCGCCTGGATAGCTCTGACGGGATTGAAGATCAGGAGTCGGTGCATCACAGCAGCTCTGAGGCACAGCAGCTCCTCCTTCGTGTGGAGGGCTTTTTGCGAGCGGAGAACAGCTACGAACTTGAGATCAACTTCAGCGATTGTGCCTGCCAAAGTGATGAGGGGTGTGAGGCTGGGTTCCGTTGCCAGGAGAGCCTCTGTGTCTCCACCGCCCCCTGCGTTGATGATCCCTTGGAGGAGAACGATCAGCCTGAGAGCGCCTCAGTTCTACCTCTGGAAGAGAGCCCTTTGATGATCTGCGCGGGCGATGAGGATTGGTTCAGCTTCCAGCTCTGCGAGGGGGGGGAGTTACAGGTTGATCTACGCTTTATCCATGCTGACGGGGATCTGGATATGAGCCTAAAGAGCCTGGATGGCCGCCGCCTGCTTAACCGCATCTCCAGTGATGATGATGAGTCTTTATGGTACCAAGCCAGCGAGGCGATGGAGCTGCGTCTCCAGGTGCGAGGCTATGATGGTGCCCAAAACAGCTATCGGATGGAGGCGAGCATTCAGGGCTGCGCCCAAGCCCCTCTTTGTTTAGATGATGGGATGGAGCAGAACTCCGATCGAGAGAGCGCAACCCCGCTGAGCTTTGGAGATTACTCACAGTTGATGCTCTGTGGGGAGGATGAAGATTGGTACCGACTGGAGAGCTGCGTTGGAGGACAGATCACCGCAGCGATCCGCTTCCAGAGTCTTGATGGAGATCTAGATATGGAGCTGCTGAGCGGAGAGGGAGCTGTCTTGGTAGAAGGAAGCAGTGGCAGCGATGATGAAGAGATCCGCCACCTCAATCCAGAGGGAGGTGACCTCTACTTAAGGGTCTTTGGTTATCAGGGGGCTGAGAATCGATACGATCTGGAACTAAGCCAACTCCATTGTCGCTGTGAGAATGAGCGGGACTGCTCCAACACCGAAGTTTGTCAGGATGGAATTTGCGTTGAGATTCCTCCCTGTGAAGAGGATCCCTTTGAAGAGAATGATATCCTCTCTGAAGCCCCCAATTTGGGCCCAGGGAACTGGCAAGATCTAAAGATCTGCCCTCTGGATCCAGATCTCTACGCGATTCAGATCTGTGAGGGAGGCCAGCTGAATGCAGGGATCAGCTTCACTCATGCTCAGGGAGATCTAAACCTCTTGCTCCTTGATGCTCAGATCAATGAGCTGGCGCACTCTATCACCGAGAATGATGGTGAGGCCCTCTCTTGGGTCTCTTCAGACAATCAAATCATCTTCCTGGGGGTCTTCAGTTATCAGGAGAGCAGGAACAGCTACGACTTGGACCTGGAGATCTTGGGCTGTGATCAGCAGCTGTGTGTTGATGATGAGTTGGAAGAGAATGATACTCTTCAGAGCGCTCGGCCCATAGGAGCGGGGATCCATCAAGATTTGATGATCTGCGCTAATGACCCCGACTACTACAGCATCCAGCTTTGTGAGGGGGGCAGCCTGACCGCTGACCTCAGCTTCCTCCATGCTGAGGGAGATCTTGATCTGCAGCTCTGGGAGGGAGAGACGCTCTTACTGCGCTCTGCTGGTTATGAGGATGGAGAGAGCCTACGCTTCTCAGCTGAGCACCTCAGCGAACTACAGCTTCAGGTCCTGGGACATCGAGGGTTGGAGAACCGCTACGATCTGGATATTCAGATCCAGGGTTGCCAGTGTACTCGAGACAGCGAGTGCCCCGATGCACAGATCTGTGAAGCGGGGCTCTGTGAGATCTGTATCTCAGATCTGGAGGAGCCCAACAATGATCTCTCCAGCGCTGAACTGCTGAGCCCAGGGAGCTCAGGGCTTCGCCGTCTCTGCCCCAACGAGGAGGATTGGTATATGATCCCTGTCTGCGCGGGGGGCGAGCTGCGAGCAGAGATGAGCTTCCTCCACGCAGAGGGGGATCTTGAGCTCACGCTGCAGGACAGTGAGGGGCTGAGGCTGGCCTGGGCGATGAGCAGCAGTGATGATGAGCTCATCACCTACACCGCCGAGCAAGACACTTGGGCGGCCCTGCGTGTCTTCCAGGTCGTCGGAGACTCCAACAGCTACACCCTTGATCTCTCGATCCAGGGCTGTGCTCAGGACTGCGTAGATGATCTTCGTGAACCGGACAATAGCCCAGAGGAAGCCAGCCTCCTAGAGGGCGCCCTGCCCTGGCAGAGCATCTGTGAAGACAACGACTGGTACAGGATTGAGGTTTGTGCTGGAAGCCCACTCAATCTACATATGGAGTTTGTGGATGATGATGGAGATCTGGACCTGGAGCTTCAGGACGCCGAAGGCAACCGTCTGGAGCGCTCAACAGGGGTCGGTGATCTTGAGGAGATCCGCTATACCCCAGAGGAGCTTGGTGTTCTCTACCTCAAGGTCTATGGTTACTCTGAAGCCAAGAACCACTATAGCCTCTTTATGGAACAAGCCTGCTCAGATTAAAAGCTCAAGGCGCCTCATCAGCTGCAGCAAGCTTTCTTCAAGCTGCGTTTCCATGCCATGCAGCAGTTCTATAGAGTGTTCCTCTCCCTGACGACACGCCAACTCAATCTCATTTGCTGCTTCAGAGAGCGCTCGCAGCCCCAGGTTACCCGTCGAGGATTTGAGGCTATGGGCTTCACGACCCAGGGCCTCACCCTCAAGGTTCAACATCCTCTGAATGCGAGCCTGAGCGTCTTTTTGAAGCTCCTCAAGCAGCTCTCCCACCAGCTCGGCGCCCAGAGAATCGACATAGCCATCAAAGAGTTCAAGATCGAGGAGATCAGAAAGCTCCTCCGGTTCCTCCTCCAACTCAAAAGACCACTCCTCAAGCTCTGGGCTGGGAAGCTCCAGTTTAACCCCTCCCCAACGCTGAAGCGCGGAGAAGAGCTGCTCGAAATCGATGGGTTTGCTTACAAAGTCGTTCATCCCCGCCTCAAAGCAGGTCTCTCGAAAACCTGAGAGGACATTGGCGGTCATCGCTAAGATCGGTAGACGACAGGCGGGCTCAGGGAGCGCGCGGATCTTCCGTGTCGCTTCCAGGCCATCCATCTCAGGCATTTGAGCATCCATGAGGATGAGATCAAAGCTCTCTGCCTGGGCGCGCTCTACCGCCTCAAGACCATTGTGGGCCAAAGAGAGGCTGTGCCCCGCTCGCTCCAGCAGGACCTGCGCCACCTTCTGATTTACGGGGTTGTCCTCAGCGACCAAGATATGAAGAGACTTCTGGGGCTGAAAGAGGCTGTCTGTGCGTTCCATTCCCAGAGCTTCGGCTCCTTGAGTGATGCCCAGAGCCTCAGCTACCTTCCCCATCAGAGCGGCGCGATGAACAGGCTTGGCGATCACGCGATATTCCCTCCACTCCCAAGGCCGAGCGGAGATAATCACGGGGTTCTGCTCATTTTGGGGCAGCGCCCGAAAAAGGGCCTCGTCTACCAAGAGAAGAAACTCCTGATCTTTCAAACGATCCAGCGCCTCTTGGAGGGAATCAACGCTGTTGCGGATCAACACTGAGAGGCTCCAGGCCTCCAACTGACGTTCTAAAACCCGGGCGACAGTGAGATCTTCTACTCCGAGGAGGATCTTCTCTCCTGAAAAGCAGCTTTGAGGGCTCTGAACTCCTTCAGCCTCCAGCGGCAGCTCAAACCAGAAGGTGCTGCCCTCTCCTGGTACGCTGTCGACCTTTAAATCTCCCCCCATGAGCTTGCAGAGGCGGTGGCTGATGCCCAAGCCCAGGCCGCTGCCCCCAAAGCGGCGGGAGTTAGAGGCGTCTGCCTGGGTGAAGGCTTCAAAGAGCTGAGGCAGCACCTCAGGCTCGATCCCAATCCCCGTATCCTTCACCTCAAAGCGAACACGAGAAGCTCCCTGGGCTGAGGAGCAGATCCTGGCCTCTAAGATGATCGCCCCTCGCAGAGTAAACTTAACCGCGTTGCCCAGAAGGTTGATCAAGATTTGCCGGAGCCGACTGCCATCTCCCCGCATCATCTGAGGCAGCTCAGGATCCAGATAACTGCCCAGGGCGAGCCCCTTGCTCTCTGTTCTAGGCGCGATGATATCCAAGGCCCCCTCTAAAATCTGCTCTAGATGAAAGGGAGCTTCATCCAAGACCAGTTTCCCCGCCTCAATGCGAGAGAAGTCCAGGATGTCATTGATGATCGCGAGGAGTGAAGTAGCAGATTCACGAATGGTCCGCGCCATCTCGCGCTGCTCTGGTGCCATCTCGGTGTCTAAGAGGATCTTGATCATTGAGAGCACCCCGTTCATGGGAGTGCGGATCTCATGGCTCATGGTGGCCAGGAACTCAGACTTAGCGCGGGAGGCTTCCTCAGCCTCTTCTTTGGCGATCTGCAGACTCAAAAGAGCGTTCTTTCTCTCAGTGACATCACTGGAGATCCCTAGAATGCAAAGCTCTCCATCTTCTGATCTGAGGGGACGACGGATGGTATGAAACCAGCGTTCCTCTCCTCCAGGCAGGATGATCTTCTCTTCCAGGCGTACCTCGCGCCCCTCCTCTAGGACCAGACGATCCGTCCTCTCACTGCCCAGGAGGGCGCGATAATCGAGGGGCTCTTGAGAGCGCTCCAGCTCACCCACCGTAGCTCCCATCAGATCAGCAACTGCTTGATTGACGAGGCGGAGCAGACCTCGGCGATCCTTGACAAAGATCAAGTTGGGATCTGTATCAATCAGGTGACGAAAGAAATAGTTCTGTGCTTTGATATCTACGTCTGGAGGTTTGTCATTAAAAGAACCATTCATCTTTTCAGCCATTCATTAAACTCATCAAAACTTAAAGGTTTACTATAAAAATAACCCTGTGCGATATCGCAGTTCATCTCTTTAATAAGTTCCATAACTGTTCGAGTTTCAATCCCTTCACAGACTGATTTGAGTCCCAAGTTGTGTGCTAGAGAGATCATCGCATGGACGATGTTGTGTGCGTCTTGATCTGT
Organism: uncultured Nannocystaceae bacterium; assembly: GCA_964384025.1. GTDB lineage: Bacteria > Myxococcota_A > Bradymonadia > UBA7976 > UBA1532 > CAYLJJ01. Next base: position 169,542 of record CAYLJJ010000003.1, on the reverse strand, counting down.
GTCCAAGCGTGTCACAAAAGATTTGTCGATCTTCAATTCAGAGAAGGGCATCCGGTACAGCTCGACGAGAGAGGAGTAGCCCGTTCCAAAGTCATCCAGGGAGAGCTTAAAGCCTTTGATCCTCAAGCGGGTCAAGACGCTGGTAACAACATCTACATTACCCATAGCGGTAGTCTCGGTCACCTCCAGGGTGATTTGACCCGGATTGATCCCCGCCTCCTTGGCCAACTCAGAGAGGCGATCGGGGAAGGCACTGTCTTCGATGGAGAGGGCGGAGATATTGACCGCAATAGAGAGTTTAAGACCTTTCTCGTTCCAATATTTTAGAGCTGAAACAGCCTCTTGAAAAACAAACTCGGTGAGAGGGTGAATCGCCTCACCCTGCTCCGCGATGGCGATAAAAGCATCTGGGGGAATCACCCCCCGCCCTGGTCGATACCAACGTACCAGAGCCTCAGCGCCAACGGTCTTCTGGCTGCGCAGATCGATCTTGGGTTGGTAGTTGATAAAGAGCTCCCCATCTTTGACCGCTTGAACGATCTGCTCTGAGGTGATCGGCTCGATCCGTTTGGGGAGGCTCTGAAGGGTGCTGGAGAGCTGATCCGCCCGAACAGGCTTCTGTAGGGGAGGCAACATCTCCAGCCCCAGAGACTCTCCTACTCGCACCGTAGAGGCTAAGACCCGCTTATCAAAACCGCTCACCAGCAGAATCTTGGATCGATGAGTGCGACCTGAGAGGTAGTGAAGCACCTCAACCCCATCTCCCTCTCCCAGGGCGAGATCGAGAGTCACAATCTCAGGTCGGAAGCGATCAAACTCTCTTTGGAAGGTAGAAGTTTCTCCCACCCCGAGGACCTCAAAGCCACATTGACGAGCCACCCCCGTGATCAGCTTTCGAAGGATGAAGTCATCATCAAGGACCATCAAACGATTTTCGCTGCTCATCCAAGGACCTCTACAATTGCCCTCCTCAAAACGACCGGAAGAGGTGCAAACTTGATAGAAAATTGAGGTTTAAGACTCAAAGAGAAAGAACGCTCGGGCTTAGCCTAGCCTCGAAGTTTGCTGTGTGCAGACCAGAGCGCATCAAGGCTCTCCTTAAGACCAGAGTGGAGGCTCTCACGAAGCTCTGGATCCCAACTGGAGGGCTCTCCTCGAACGAAGGTGGTCTTATCTTTTCGGTTGTCAAAACGTCCGATGGGTAGAACATAACGCCTATCAGCATTGATCTCGATGGTGTTGGGCAGCTCAGCCTGCTGCATCAGCCAGTCAATATCATCACAGCCATAGTCATTGATCATCACTTCTTCGGGGGCTGCGTGGAAGATGATCGTGTTGGTCTCTCCCGGTTTAGGGGCTCGCGCGCGGTTCTTTCGTCGAGACTCCTCGGGATCCACCCAAACATAAAGCACAGAGGCTCGCTCGAGAATCTCAGGACGGAGCTGAGCGAGGTTCCAACCATAGCCATGTGGAGCTTTCAGAGGCATCCCATCTCCAACGGGGCCGCCTCGGGCGAACTCGATCACCAGGGTCTTACCCTCTATAGAGTCGGGACGATTGCCAAAGAGTTCATCGATCACCCAAGCGGTCTTGGCAGACATCATATCAGCCAGCTGAGCGCGCAGGTCTTCAGCCATCCCTTCAAAGGCGGGAGGAGCCCCCACTTTGGCGCGAGCCGCATCGATGCGCTGGAAGAGGATCTCAGCCTCAGGCTTGGGGCTGGGCTTCTGAGGATCGCTGATCACCGCCCAATCTTCATTGACAAGATGCAGGAGGCTGCCCCAATCATTTGCCTGGATAAAGCGGCCCTGGGCACCCTTAAAAAAACGGGGCGCCTCGCCCATCTCAACGAGGGCGTCATCAGTCTCCCTCATAAACTCTACATAGGGATAATCATCCAGCTGCACGGTGTCGCTGAGATGGAATACTTCAACCCGCTTCTCTCGCTCCTCATGCATCAGATAACGACGCAGCTCTGACTTTCCAGAAGCTGGCAAGGCGATCAAAAGGACTGTGTCTAGGTAGGGCTTCATAAAATCCATCCTCTCAATAGAGTTTGGATTTTGAACCGCTTTGAAGAGAGCGTCAATGAGGGTGTGGAGAGATTGCTGAGCTTGGAGGGTCTTAAAGATCTACCACATCATCTGGGCCTGGATAAGGGCGCTCTTCATCCAGTCACCATCTTCGGTCCCTGCTCCATCCTTGACCATCCCAAACTGGGTCTTGATGTTATAGGCATGCCCTTTGGCCCAGAAGTTGATGCCAGGCATGATCGCCATATGCTTGCCTGTCTTGTTTTCGCTGTCTTCGTTATCGGGCGCGTACCACTCAAGAGCCACCAGAGGCTCCAGCTTGCCCACACGATAGCCTACGTCGGTCCAGAGACCCATACCACCCTTGTCACCAGGCATCGGTCCGCCTTCACCATACTTTATGAAGTTAAAGGTCCAAACGACGCCATTCTTGCCCATGGGCATATCCATGAAGGTATCCAGGGCAAAGGCTGAGTACATCCCCTTGCCGTCATCACCGCCGACCCCAGGCTGCATATCAAAGCTGGCGCCTACAGTGAAGACCTTCTTCTTGCCGAGGTAGGTACCCTTAAAGCCCTGGCCAGGCTCTGGATTCCAGAGGTTAAAAGCGACGCGACCAGAGAGACGGAACATATCGTCTTCATTGGTGACGGTCGTGATGGTCTTGGTCGGGTCAGCTGGATCCTCCATCGTCTGATTCCCATAATCAGCGCCATCAGAGATCATAAAGCGATAGTCGATCTTTCCACCCATCAATAGACCGCGGAAGCTGACTCCGAAATCCCGAGTGGGGAAATCACCCACTTTATCCTTCATAAAGAAGCCGTGGAAGTCGATACCGTGGAGGGTAGGGCCAGCGACTTGCCAGTGACGAGCGAAGGGGCTCCTGAGAAGCCCAAAGTTGATGTTAAGAGCCTTACTGACCTTATACTCCAACCAAGCATCTCCGATCATGCTGCCGGCTTTCCTGTTGCCTGCCTTGCCCATATTGGGTGACAGAGTTACAGCCTTAAAACCCAAATTCTTAGCAATCTTACCGACGAAGATAAAGCGCAGGCGGCGGACGTAGAAGTCGCTATAAAAAGGACCATCCTCTCCAGCTGCGTCCTTCTTGTCAAAATCAAGGCCCAGAGTGGGCTGTACAAAGCCTCCAACCCTTAAGCTGCTGTTGCCATCCTTGATCACAAATTTGGCTTCAGCCTGATCACTGAAGCTTAGAAGCATCGCTGTTGAGAGAAGAGCACCCAGAAGCGTTCTCATATATCCCCCCAAGGAGAATGAAAGGTCTGAGAACGGAATACTATCGATTGCGAAGGCTGGCAAGCATATCGAGCTAAAATTCTTTAAGGACTTTTTAGAGGAGTGGGAATTATCGGGGACTTTGGAAGCTTCTTTTGATCTCGATCAAAACCGACCGGGGCAGTTTATAGGAGAAGTTCAACAGGCTGGGGGAGAAAAAGGCCTCTAGATTTGTACACTTGCATCTATATTTGAGTTTCAAAACAAGCTCACAGCTCCAAACCACCGTTCAAACCGCGGTGCTCTCTAACAACAAGAAGCTTTTTTTTAGGTGCTGGAGAGAGAAGCTCCCAAGATCGCGCCGTACAGGGTGGAGATCCAGGGGTTCGCGGTGATCGGACAGGCCCCGCTGCGGCAACCCACCAGGCGATGGTAGAGATAGCCCGAGAGCGCCCCCAGGCTAAGAGAGAGCAACAACTTCACAGGCTCAGCCAAACTCTTTAAAGAGGCGCTCGAGGCCCCCACGCCCATGAAAGCCCACCACCGTCTTGGCGATTTTTCCATCTTTATAGACCACGAGGGTTGGGATACCCCTGATCTGGTGACGGGCCGCCAACTGAGGCTCCTCATCGACGTTGAGCTTGGCCACCTTGAGCCGCCCCTCATACTTAGGCGCAAGCTCTTCTAGGATGGGACCGATCATCCGACAAGGGCCACACCAGGGAGCCCAAAAATCGAGAATTACGGGAATAGAAGAGTCGATCACCTCAGCCTGAAAATTGTCCGTGTTGGCGAAGAGTATATGCTCGCTCATAAGTGAGTGCTCCTGTTTTCGTCTCTTGCAAGAGAGCCCTTGATGTTTGAAAGTGCAACAGGAAAAATTCCTGAGGCTCTGCTTGGGCTCCTCAATCCTCCTGATGTTCAGCCTTCAGCTGCTCTTTAGCCCTGAGTGGTTTGCTTGGACCTCTGAAGCTTTGCTCCTGAGAACAGAGCAGGATCGACCTGATGAGCAACCCCTATTCGAGTTAACCCAGCAAGGCTTGCGGTTCGATAAAGAGCGTTACCTCAAACCCAGCTTAGATGACGAACAGCTGATCATCTTTCTGGGTGTGGGTCTCGGCCTCAGCCTCAGCTCTCAGCTTTTTATCAACCTCAGCATGGACACAGGCGCCCTGAGGCTGGATGGCGAGCCCAGCTCAAATGGTCGCAGCTTGACAGAAGAGGTCAAGGAGACCGCGCTCCTACGGGAAGCCTCCCTGGAGTTCTTTCCCCCGTTGCCCCTGAGTTTACGGATGGGTCGCTTGCCGCTCAAGCTGGGGCGTGGGCTGATCTATGAAGAGATGGGTACAGGAACAGAGCTTCAGATCGACTGGGAGCCTCTCTCTCTTTTGGCGGGGGCTTGGCTCCCAGGTCGAGATCTGGAGCCCCGGAGTGAACCCCTCATCGGACTGCGACTCTCCTGGAGTGATGGACTCAGCGAGTTGGGCCTCTTCTTTGTCACTGCTCAGGCCGATGAGACCGCCGAGCAGCTCCTGGAGCGGCAGATCCTTATCCGATTGAGCCGTCTGGAGTTGGGGAGGTTTTTGGAGCGACAAGCTTGGTTGGAGCGCTGCGCAGTGCTCCAAGGCAATATGGACCTCTGGTATCTGGGTGGCTATGGAGAGCTGCTCTTCTCTAGGGGACAATTTCGTGTAATTGGGCTCCTTGGGGGAGGCTCAGGCGATTGGCAGATTCAGAGCCAAGAGGGCTGTCGCTCCTTACCTGAAGGCCAGGGGCGAGGGAACTTTGAGGTGGAGAGTTTCGCCTTTAAGGCGGACTGGCGCCTACGCCTTAGAGAGGGACTCTATGGGAGCCTAAATCTCATCTGGATGAGCGGAGGAGGCATCGATGAATCCAAGACCTTAAGCAGCTATGTTGCGCCAGCGCCCTATCTTCGAGAGCCCCTCCTTTTCTTTGGAGGGGGGATGGGCAGCGGATGGGAGCGGCGAGACGCGGAGTTGGCGGGGGTCAACGGTTATGGCGTCTGGGCTCCAGGCTTAAAGTTTTTGTTGGTCCCCAACAGCCAACTGGAGATCAGCATCCTGCTCAGTGACCTACGCGCTGAGGTGAGCAACCCTCGGGGTCAGGCTCACTATGGTACAGAGTTGGATTTCCGCCTTGCCTATTTGGCAGATGACTGGAACCTCCAATTGGAGTTCGCCGCCCTTGAGCCGGGCAACTTTTATCCTGAAGGAGGACCTTGGTGGAGCCTGGGGCTCTCCCTTCAGCTAAATCAGCGTCATTCAAAAGCAGAAAATGAATAAACATTCAGAGCGCAACTTTTTCCTGCGGGTGGGGTTTTCTTGAGTGTGAGCGTTTGGATTTGTTTCCTCCTTTTTCAGGTCGATGCGGGGCTCCCGACCCCTCCGATAAAAGAGCTGGAGATGGAGATTGTGGAGCAACTGGAATTTTTAGAAGCCCTTGAGATGGTCGAGGATCTTGAGCTGCTGATGGATGAAGAGTGATCGAGGAAGATGCCCGCCTGATGTTGAGGGTCCGCGAAGATGATCCTGCCGCCTTTGAGACGCTGTTTCAGCGCTGGAGGCGTCCCATTGTTCGCTTTGCAGTCCGCTTTGTAGGGCAGCAGGAGCGGGGAGAGGAGCTGGCGCAGGAGATCTTCCTTAAGATCTACCGAGCGCGACATCGCTACGAGGCACGGGAAGCTTTCCGCGCTTATATTTTTCGAGTGGCCAGCAATCACTGCCTCAACGAGCTGAGGCGCGGAGAATATCGCCATAAGCGGGTGGCTGTAGAGGAGCTGAGCCGAGAGCCCATCGACTTTCATCGGCCCAGCCCAGAGGCTCTGCTTCAGGCTGATCATATACAGCAAACAGTTCGTAGAGCAGTGGCCGCGCTGCCCCCTCAGCAGCGCGCAGCGCTCCTGCTTCAACGAGAGGAGGGGCTGCCTCAGAGAGAGATCGCTGAGATCATGGAGACCACTGTGTCTGCCGTGAAGTCTCTCCTGACTCGGGCACGCAAGGCTCTGATGGTTGAACTGGCCCCACTCTTGAAAGATGACACTGCCCAGGAGGGAGCCCTGAGATGAACGATCCACTCAACGCCTTGCTCTCTCGTGATGCTCCTGAGCCCTCTTCCAGTTTTGACTCCAGCTTTCAAGCTGCTCTGGAGTTAGAACGACTGCTTGAACAGGATCAGCCTGAGCCCTCTTCCAGTTTTGACTCCAGCTTTCAAGCTGCTTTGGAGTTAGAGCGACTGCTTGAACAGGATCAGCCTGAACCCTCTTCCAGTTTTGACTCCAGCTTTCAAGCCCGTCTTGAGGTAGAGCAGAAGCTTCTCAGACCTCGTTGGGGCTGGAGCCGAGAGCGGCGTTGGGCAAGCATCGTCGCCAGCCTCACCGCTTTAGCTGCTGCTGCTGCGCTCTTTCTTCTTCCTGGACAGGAGCGGCCTCCAGAAGAGGACTTGCCGATGCTGGCTCATCTGGAGCTGCTGGAGGTCTATGGTGAGATGGAGCTGCTGGATGCCTTAGAAGATCCTGCGACCTTTGAAGCGGTCGCCATTCTCGATCGCTTGGAGGTGACACCATGAGGCTCCTCCTGTTGCTGATCAGTTTCGCTCTGGCTCCTGCTCTCTCCGGCGCTCAAACCCCCAGCAACGCTGAGCGCTGGGCAAAGATGAGCCCCGAAAAGAGAGAACAGATTCGTAAAAAATGGGCACGTTTTAAGGAGATGTCCTCTGAAGATCAAACACGGCTTAAGGCGCGCTGGAAGCGTTTTAAGGCTTTGAAGCTTGATCAGCAGAAGCGACTCAGGAAGAACTGGCGCGCGTTTAGATCTCTGCCCAAGACGGAGCGCCACAGCCTACGACAGAACTTCAAGCGCTATCGAAAAATGCCGGTTCAGAAGCGCCATCAAGTCCGCAAACTCTACCGTCGTCTCCTTCAAATGCCTCCTTCTGAGCGGCGGCGTTTTCTCCAAAATCTGGATCGATTTCGTAAGATGAAGCCCTCTGAACGTCGCAGAATCCGTGGTTTTATCCGACGCAGACGGAATCCTTAGAAACTCTCGAGAAAAAAAATAGGATAAAATCTGTCTATTTTCAGCGAGATAGGATTTTTCCCTTTCCAAGAAGAGAAAAATATCTCTAACTTGATCTCGATCAAGGTCCTCTCTCTTGAGCCTTGTAAAGCTGCGCAAACGGCGCCGGGGATACTGAAAGGGGGACCTGGATGTCAAAGTCGATCCAAAAAGCAGCCACAGCCATCCTGCCGGGGATGTTGGGGTATGCTATCTTCGCTTGGTTCCTCTCCTCTGCGGCTGAACCCCGCGCTGAGTTTGTAGAGGCTCCTCTCCCCGAGGTGCCCAGCTTTCCAACTCATCAAGAGAAGACCAAGCTGCTGCTTCACAAAGCAGGTTTCAAATATAAATGTCGGGAGTGCCATGATAATCAGACCCGAGATCCCAGCCCTCGAGAGTTTGTCGGTGAGCACCGGGAATTAAAGTTCAACCACGGGCTCAATCGCCGCTGTTTTAACTGTCACCACCCAGAAAAGTACGACAAGTTCATCGGCCATAATGGCCAAACTTTGGACTACTCAAAACATGTTGCGCTCTGCGCGACATGCCATGGCCCTGTCTATCGGGACTGGAAGATGGGCGCACATGGTCGGCGTAAAGGGCGCTGGGATCAGCCTGAGCTTGTGGAGCGGACAGATTGTATCATCTGCCATGATCCACACCACCCCAGCTTCCAGCCCATCCAGCCGATGCCACCTCCTGGGGTCGCCATCGGAGAGCCAAAAATGAAGCATGCAGCGGAAGGTTTCGTGGGGCGGATGCTTCAGGAGGAGGCGATCCCCAAGAAACCTGAAAGTCGCGGTCCAGCCCCTCGGATCCTTCCTGAGGAGGGCGCCCTGTGAGCATTGACAGAAGAAAGTTCCTGGCTGGAGCGGCTCTGGGTACTGGAGGCCTAGTTGCAGCGCTCTCTCCACTCAAAGATCTGGAGGGACAGAGCCTCGACGCTTGGCTCCAAAGCCACTTTCGAGAGATGGACGCTGAGGAGAAGAAGGAGGTCCTTGAGCGCCTGGAGGCTGAGGCCAAGGAAGAATATGGAGTGGAGATCAAGATCAAGGATCTCCCTGCTCGAGAGAAGACCCGCTTTGGTTACGCTCTAAACTTAGGGGTCTGTGTTGGCTGTCGGCGTTGCGCTTATGCCTGCCAGAAAGAGAACAACGTCTCTCGACGACCCGGCATGCAGTATATCCGAGTCTTGGAGATGGAGAAGGGGGGCTTCAATCTGGAGAACTCCGACCATCAATACAACCCAGAGCTGGTCCCTGAGCCTGGACATTTCTATATGCCGGTCCAGTGCCACCAGTGTTCAGAAGCGCCTTGCACTCGAGTCTGTCCGGTTAAAGCTACCTGGATCGAAGATGATGGGATCATCGTCGTCGATTATAATTGGTGTATTGGCTGCCGTTACTGCGAAGCGGCCTGCCCCTACTGGGCGCGACGCTTCAACTTCGCCAAGCCGAGCCTCCCCAAAGAGGAGATCAACCCCAACACGGCCTACTTGAGCAATCGACCACGCTCGGTAGGGGTGATAGAGAAGTGTACCTTCTGCCTTCATCGAACTCATGAGGGGCGATATCCTGCGTGTTTAGAGGCCTGTCCCACTGGGGCGCGGGCCTTTGGAAACCTCCTCGATCCCAAGAGTGAGATTCGTTACATCCTCAAGGAGAAGCGGGTCTTCCTCCTCAAAGAAGAGCTCGGTGCCGAACCCAACTTCTTCTATTACCTGGATGCCTGAGGCGATGAAGGATTATCTCAACTTCCTGCGGCGCTCCTCTCGTGTCATCTTTGAGGGGGATTGGCGCTATTACACCTGGATGGCCTTCCTCACAATGATCATACTTGTGGGGGTCAACGCCTACGCCAAGCAGTTGGTGGAGGGCTTGATCACTACGGGGATGAGCGATCAGGTCTCCTGGGGGGCCTATATCGCTAACTTCACTTACTTAGTGGGGGTCGCTGCAGCGGCGGTGATGCTGGTGATCCCCGCCTATCTCCTCAAGGATGATGCGGTTCATGACATTGTCATCTTAGGAGAACTGCTGGCGATCGCAGTGATCATCATGTGTTTGCTCTTTGTAGGGGTCGATCTGGGGCGCCCTGATCGCTTCTGGCATATGATCCCTCTCATCGGAGAGTTCAACTTCCCCGCCTCCATGCTCTCTTGGGATGTGGTCGTCCTCAACGGCTACCTCCTTCTGAACATGCACATCGCCGGTTACTTGATCTATTGTAAATACAGAGGCAAGAAGCCTGAACGACGCTACTATCTCCCCTTTGTCTTTATCTCTATCGTCTGGGCCATCAGCATCCATACTGTGACCGCCTTCCTCTATGTTGGTTTGGGAGGCCGTCCCTTCTGGAATAATGCCATTGTGGCCCCACGCTTTTTGGCTTCAGCCTTCGCTGCTGGGCCTGGGTTGATCATCATCACACTGCAAATCATCAGGAAATTCAGCAGATTTAATGTGAAAGACAGGGCCTTGATGACCCTGAGACGCATTGTCGTAGTCGCTATGTTAATCAACCTCTTCCTGCTGCTCTCTGAGGTCTTCACCGAGTTTTATACACACTCACACCATGTTGCCTCGGCTGAGTACCTCTTCTTTGGCCTACATGGAGCCAGTAAATTGGTCCCATGGATCTGGTTGGCGCTGATCGTCAATGTCATCGCAACGATTATCCTCCTCAGCCCAGCTTCTAAAAAGCTCCATATCCTGAACCTGGCCTGCGTCTTGGCCATCGGTGGTATCTGGATTGAGAAGGGGATGGGGTTGATCGTCCCCGGTTTTGTCCCCAGCCCTCTGGGAGAGATCGTTGAGTACGCTCCCAGTCTAAACGAGGTCCTGGTCTCTCTGGGGATCTGGGCTCTCGGCGCTTTGCTTTACACCCTCATGCTTCGGATCGCCATCCCGGTGGTCCTCGGAAACCTTCGGAAGGAGGCCTGATGGCTCGCTCTCTGGAACGATCCTTTCTCTTCGCGACGCTCTGTCTTGCCCTCCCTGCGCTGGCGGGCACCTTCCCTGATAAGTTGAGCGAGAAGAGCAAAAAATGCATCGAGTGCCATAAGGATAAGACTCCCGCGCTCTATGATCACTGGGGAGACTCCAAGCACTATCGGGCCAATGTCGGCTGCTATGAGTGCCATAGAGCTGAGCCCGAAGATAATGATGCCTTTAAGCATGAGGGTGAGGTGATCGCTGTCATCGTCTCTCCTCGAGACTGTGCAAAATGCCACCCTCAGGAGGTGCAAGAGTTTAAGGACTCTCACCACGCCAAGGCGGGGCGCATCTTGGGTTCACTGGATAATATCTTGGCTGAGGTGGTCGAGGGCAACCGGAGCTTCAAGACTCCAGGCTTCCCAAGCGGCAACTCTGCAGCAGCGGTCAACGGCTGTTGGCAGTGTCACGGAAGCCAGGTCGTGGTCCTCAAGGATGGTAAGCTGGATCCAGCCACTTGGCCTAACACAGGCATCGGTCGCTTTAATCCTGATGGCTCTGTCGGCTCCTGTAGCGCCTGTCACTCTCGACACCGCTTCTCTGTAGAGCAGGCGCGTAACCCTGAGAACTGTGGGCGCTGCCATATGGGTCCTGACCACCCCCAGATCGAGATCTACAATGAGTCCAAGCATGGCATCGCCTTCCGCGCCAACCGGGACAAGATGCATCTCAGCAAGGAGAAGTGGGTTGTAGGTGAAGATTACAGCGTCGCTCCAACCTGCGCGACCTGCCATATGAGCGCTACCCCCAACCAGCCTGTAACTCACGATGTAGGGATGCGCATCAGCTGGAATAACCGCCCCAAGGTCAGTGTGCGTCCTGAGATCTCTGACAAGAAGTTGGGTCTCCCTGGCGCTAACGTAAATTGGAAGACACGCCGAGCCAATATGCAGGATGTCTGCTCTAACTGTCACAACAAACAGTTCATCGATGGTTTTTACATCCAGTATGATGGCCTCATTGAACTCTACGCTGAGAAGTTCGCCAAGCCCGGCATCAAGCTGATGAAGCTGGCCGCTCCCCTCAAGCGGAAGCCCAACTTCGCAGATAAGATCGATTTCACTTGGTTTGAGCTTTGGCACCATGAGGGTCGTCGCGCTCGCCATGGCGCCTCCATGATGGGACCAGATATCACCCACTGGCATGGTACTTATGAAATCGCACGCAACTTCTACACTGAGTTCGTCCCCGAGCTGCGAGAGCTGGTTGAGCGCGGCCATAAGAGCGGTGATGAGAGCAAGAAGAAGGCCGCCGATGCTCTAGAGAAGACTCTGGATGAGATCCTCAACAATGAGCACCACCGCTGGTTCCTCAACAAGATGGATCCAGAGGAGAAGGCTAAGCGAAAGAAGCGCCAACAAGACTTCAAGGCTCGTTACAAGTGAGCATCGCTGGGGTTGGGGTTCTCTGCCTCCCCAAGGACTGCGCTCAGGTCGCTGGGACTTTGGAGCAGCTTGAGGGGGTGGAGATCCACCATATCCGTCTCAGTGAAGGGAAAATAGCCATCTCCATTGAGGCCCCAGATACCCAGGCTCAGATCGCTCGGCTAAGAGAGGTCCAAAAGCTTCCAGAGGTTCTCCTCGCGGAGGTGGCCTACCACGCATTTGAAGATGAAGAGCACCCTGAAGCCCCCCTCCAAGAGGTCCTTGACAAGCTCAGGGCCCATTGAAAAACCTCTCCTCATACACCCTTAACTGAGGCAAGCATGACCACGCGAAGAGACTTCCTCAAAGCTTCCGCCGGCGCCGCCGCTGCGGTGGCCATCGGTATCGAGCTGCAGCCCAGCGAGGCGCAGGCTCAGGGCGACGACGGCTGGCGCTGGGATAAGGGCGTCTGCCGATTCTGTGGCACAGGCTGTGGGATCATGGTGGCCAGTAAGGATGGCCGCGTGGTGGCCACCAAGGGTGACCCTGAGGCCCCCGTCAACCGGGGTCTCAACTGCGTCAAAGGCTACTTTAACGCTAAGATCCTTTATGGCGCTGATCGCCTTAAGTACCCCCTTTTGAGGAAGAAGGATGGGCGCTTCCATAAAAAAGGCCGCTTTGAGCGAGTCACCTGGGAGGAAGCTTTTAAGGTGATGGCGGAGCAGTTTAAGCGCTACTACGCCGCCAAGGGGCCCACCAGCGTCGCGGTCTTTGGCTCCGGCCAGTATACGATCCAAGAGGGGTACGCCATCTCCAAGCTGGTCAAGGGGGGCTGGCGCTCCAATAACCTTGATCCCAATGCTCGGCACTGTATGGCCTCTGCCGTGGGTGCCTTTATCCAAACCTTTGGGATCGATGAGCCCGCAGGCAACTATGAGGATATGGAGCACACCGATACGGTGATCTGTTGGGGAGCCAATATGGCTGAAATGCACCCCATCCTTTGGTCTCGCGTCACGGCGCGGCGTTTAGAGAAGCGCCATGTTCGTATCGTCAACCTCAGCACCTATCGCAACCGAACCAGTGACTTGGCGGACCTGGAGATCATCTTCAAACCCTCCACCGATCTGGCGATCCTCAACTACCTCAACCGAGAAATCATCCGACGGAACGCCGTCAACTGGGACTTCGTCAAGAAGCACTGCATCTTCGCTACCGGTGTGCGCTATACAGGCTATGGTCTCCCCAGCCTTAAGTTTGCTACCGAAGCAGAGAAGGACACGGTCGCTAAGGAGCTGAAGAAGACCCTCAGTCCTGATGAGGTGATCGCTCTGGGCTTAGATCCCAAGCAGGAGCATACGGTGGAGATGGTCCACCGCAAGAAGCCCAAGGCTCACTGGGAGATCTCCTTCGAGGATTTCAAGAAGGGCTTGGAGCCCTATACCTTGGATTTCGTTGCCCAGCTCGCCAAGGGGGATCCCGATGAGGATCTAGAGGCTTTCAAAGCCAAGCTCAAACAGCTGGCTGATCTCTATATCGAGAAGGGCCGCAAGGTGGTCTCCTACTGGACCATGGGCTTCAACCAGCACCAACGCGGTGTCTGGGTGAATGAGAATATGTATGCTGTGCATCTGCTGCTGGGCAAACAGTCTCAGCCAGGAAACGGCGCCTTCTCTCTCACTGGGCAGCCTTCTGCTTGTGGGACCGCCCGTGAGGTGGGGACCTTCTGTCACCGCCTCCCCGCAGATATGGTGGTCTTTAACCCCAAGCATCGCGGCATAACTGAGAAGTTCTGGAAGCTACCGGCCAAGACTCTCAATCCCAAAGTGGGGGCTCACACGGTCAAGATCCTCCGTGATCTAGAGGCAGAGAAGATCAACTTCCTCTGGGTCCAAGTGGCCAACCTCTTCCAAAACTCCGCTAACGCCAATCACTGGTTTAAGGCCGCGCGAGAGATGGACAACTTTATCGTTGTCTCTGAGGCCTATCCTGGTATCACCGCTAAGGTCGCGGACCTTATCCTCCCTGCGGCGATGATCCATGAAAAGTGGGGGGCTTATGGCAACGCTGAGCGCCGCACTCAGCATTGGCGCCAGCACTCCGATGCCCCTGGAGAGGCGATGGGGGATCTCTGGCAGATCATGGAGTTTGCCAAGCATATCCAAGTTAAGGATGTCTGGGGTGAACAACCTATTCCCGGCTTAAAAGCGCCCGGTTTCACGGATGGCAAGCTGCCCTCTGTCCTCGCTGAGGCCCAGAAGATGGGATATAAGGGGACAGACAGCCTTTATGAGGTGCTCTTTAACACCCCCACCAACCGAAAGGTGGCTTGGCCTGATCCCATCAGCAACGGACACTCCAATCATATCGCTACGAAGGTGGGGTGGTTTGTAGAGAAGGCCCTCTGGGCTGAGTATCGTCAGTTCACCCTGAACAACGGCCACGATCTGGCAGACTTTGACACCTATCACAAGCTGAGGGGCCTCAAGTGGCCCGTGATAGATGGCAAGGAAACCCAGTGGCGCTTTATTGAGGGGTATGATCCCTACGTCCCCAAGGGCGCCGGGTTTGCTTTCTACGGGAAGGCCCTCAAGGCGCTCCCCAAGGGCAACCTCTTGGGGGTCACTGACAAGAAGAAGACCCCATTGCCCAATAAGGCTAAGATCTTCTTCCGCCCCTATATGGAACCCTGTGAGATGCCAGATGAGAAATATCCTCTCTGGTTGACCACAGGCCGAGTGTTGGAGCACTGGCACTCAGGCACCATGACTCGCCGAGTCCCTGAGCTGCACCGAGCGGTCCCTTACGCTCAGATCTTTATGCACCCCAGTGACGCTGAAGCCCTCTCGCTCGGGCAAGATGAGTTGGCCTGGGTAGAGTCCCGCCGAGGCCGTATTAAGGCTCGCGTTGAGCTGCGTGGTCGCAACAGGATGCCCAAAGGCACCATCTTTGTGCCCTGGTTTGATGAAAACGTCCTGATCAATAAGCTGGTCCTGGACGCAACAAGCCCGATCTCCAAGGAGACAGATTTTAAGAAGTGCGCTGTACGGGTCACTAAAGCCTGATTTAGATCTCTTGGAGCTGTAGAAGAAAGAAGCATGGACCCGGAACGCCGCTCATTCCTAATCAACAGCCTAAAGGTTTTGGGGACAGCGGGCGCCCTTGGGGGTGTTTGGGCTGGAGCCTTAAGCGCCTCACGGGCCTCAGCGTTGAGTTTGAGGCCTCCAGCTGCGCTCTCCGAGGCGGAGTTCAGCGCGGCCTGCTTACGTTGTGGTCTCTGTGTCAACACCTGCCCTTATGATACTCTCTTCTTAGAGCGTCCAGGAGGCCGAGCGGCCATCGGCACGCCCACTTTCCTGCCTCGACAGATCCCCTGTGAGATGTGCCCTGATATCCCCTGTGCCAAGATCTGCCCCAGTGGTGCTCTAGATAAGGAGATCTCCCATATCAATGAGGCCCGTATGGGCTTGGCGGTGGTCAACGGGGACACCTGCCTCTCAGTTCAGGGCATCCGCTGTGAGGTTTGCTACCGCGCCTGCCCTCTCTTGGATAAGGCGATCAAGCTGCTCTTCCTCCCACAAACTCGCACAGGTGTTCACGCCATCTTTGAACCTGTGATTGACGCGGACTATTGCACCGGCTGCGGCAAATGTGAGCGGGTCTGCGTTTTGGACAAAAGCGCCATCAGGATCATCCCTCGAGAGCAGCTCATGGGGCGCACAGGGGATCATTTTTTGCGCTCTTGGAAGGATGAGAAAAGCAAGGAGTTTAAGACCCCTGTGCTACCAAAAGAGAGCGGTGAGGTTCCGGGGCTGGACTACCTAAACAGCGGAGAGTTGCTTTGAGATCTCTGCGCTTTCTGCTGCCACGGCGCCTCCTTCAGTTGAGCGTTTTGTCTCTCTTTATGCTCTCCGCCTGGGGTGATAGCCAGATCCTAGATGGTAACCTCTCCAGCTCCCGACTCTTTGGGCTGATCCCCCTCAGTGATCCATTCGCCAGCCTTCAAATCAGCCTCTCTGGACACCGCCTCCCTTGGGAGCTGCTCTTAGGGGCTGGGATCATCCTACTCCTTTATGCCCTCATAGGAGGGCGCCTCTTCTGTGCTTGGATCTGTCCTATCAACCCCATCACAGAGGGGGCTGGCTGGCTCAGTCGCGTCCTGAAAATCCAAGGAAGCTTAAAGCTTTCTCGCCAAACTCGCTTCCTGCTTTTGGGGTTAGCGCTGCTCCTCAGCCTCCTCTTAAGCACCCCCGCCTTTGAGGCTCTGAGCCCCATCGGCCTTCTACAGAGGAGCCTGTTTTATGGCTCCTGGACAGGTTTGGGGTTGATCCTGAGCCTCTTTCTCTTTGATCTCACGGTGCTTAAAGATGGTTTCTGCGGCCATCTCTGCCCCTTGGGTGCCTTCTACTCTTTCATCGGGCGCTTTGGCTTTTTGCGGATCCGCTTTCATAAGTCCCGCTGTACCCATTGCATGAAGTGCCATCAAATCTGCCCTGAGCGGCCCATCCTCCGCCCTGTCCTGGACAAGGAGTTTCAGGGTGGCTGGATCCCGCTTGGCCTCTGTCTCAACTGCGGACGCTGTATTGAGGTCTGCAAAGAGGAGGCCTTGAACTTCAGCCTTCGTCCTCCTGGAGCTGGAATATGAGTCGAACAGCCATCCTCTTGATCCTCATCAGCCTGGCCAGTTGGGCCTTGGCTCAACCTGAAAAGGAAAAGAACATCGATCCCAACGAGCTGGGTTTGACTCAGCTCCCCTTAGATAAGGACGATCGTGTCGTCCTGGAGACAAACTACCAGGGGACACATCCGGGGAAGAACAAGATGCTGAGTCGTTCATATGATGAAGCTCCCCCGATGATCCCCCACGATGTAAAGGATTATCTCCCCATCGGCCTCAGAAACGAGTGCCTAAACTGCCATAAGAACCCCTCCTCAGTTTGGCAGAAGCGAGGCATCAAAGAGGTGCCTGAGAGCCACTATGTCAACCGAGAAGGGGAGATCATCAAGGCTCATCCGAGCGTGCGGGATGTCTATGGAGGCTTCTATAACTGCTCCATGTGCCACTCTCCTCAGACCAATGCTCCTCTCCTCAAAGAGAACATCTTCAAGCCTGATCGCTAGAGATCGGCAAACTCTCAGCACGCCTACAATCCTCCAAGATCAAAGGAGCTGAGCGGACTCTCAGAGTTGCTCACAGAGCTGCTTATAAGCAGTAGACTTCCCCCATTCAGACGAGTAGAGTTCGCGGCCATACAGGGGAGATACCCCTGAACTCTAGGATGCGGGAGAGCCAGCATGAAGCATGTCTATTTCTTTGGTGGTGGTGAAGCTGAGGGCAACAGCAGCATGAAGAATGAGCTGGGTGGCAAAGGCGCCAACCTCGCTGAGATGACCAGCTTGGGTGTCCCGGTCCCTCCTGGCTTTACCATCACCACCGATGTTTGTGACCTCTTCTTTGAGCACAACTGCACTCCTGAGCCAGTGCTCAATCAAGCTTGGGAGGCGATGGCTCAGGTTGAGGCGGTGATGGAGGGCGCCAAGTTTGGCGATCCAAAGAACCCTCTCCTCTTCTCTGTGCGCTCTGGCGCTCGCCAATCGATGCCTGGGATGATGGAGACGGTGCTTAACGTGGGCCTCTCCACAGCGACAATTCCCGGTTTGGTTGAGCAATTCAATGGCGATGAGCGCTTCGTCTATGATGCTTATCGTCGTCTGATGACCATGTACTCCGATGTGGTGATGGAGAAGTCCTCAGGCGCCGAGCCTGAGGAGGGCAAGGGGATCCGTCCTCAACTTGAAGGTCTCCTTGAAACGCTCAAGGAGGAGAAGAACTATACCAACGACAGCGATATCCCCATCGAGGATCTCAAGATGCTCTGTGCTCAGTATCAGGAGCGCATCCAGGCAGTCTTGGGTGTACCCTTCCCCGACGATGCCAAGGAGCAGCTCCTGGGCGCCATTAACGCTGTCTTTCAATCCTGGAACGGTCGCCGTGCGATCAGCTATCGCAACATTGAGGGGATCCCTCATGGCTGGGGCACCGCCGTCAACGTACAGGTGATGGTCTTCGGTAATGCAGGGGATGATTGCGCTACCGGTGTTGCCTTTACCCGCGATCCGGCTACAGGCCGCAACATTTTCTATGGCGAGTGGCTTATCAACGCCCAGGGCGAGGATGTGGTCGCGGGGCTGCGGACTCCCAATCCCCTCAATGAGGACTCCAAGCAGCCGGGCCACAATCAGGTCTCTCTTCAGGAGAGCATGCCTGCGCTTTATGAGGAGCTGTACGCCATCCGCAATCGCTTAGAGAAGCACTATAGCGATATGCAGGACCTGGAGTTCACCATCCAGAAGGGCAAGCTCTTCATGCTCCAGACCCGCACCGGCAAGCGAACCGGCGCGGCGGCGGTGAAGATGGCTGTGGATATGGTCGCTGAGGGCCTCATTGATCGAGACACCGCTTTGATGAGGGTCAACCCTGAGCAGCTCGATGAGCTGTTGCACCCTATGTTGGATCCCAAGGCAGAGATGAACACTGAGGTGGTTGCCAAAGGTCTCCCTGCGGGTCCTGGAGGGGCAGTTGGTCGCATCGTGCTCTCCAGTGAGCGCGCCTGGGCTCAGAAGGATGATGGTGATCCTCTTATCCTGGTGCGTCTAGAGACCAGCCCCGAGGACGTGGATGGGATGCGCGCCGCCAAGGGCATCCTCACCTCTCGTGGGGGGATGACCAGCCACGCCGCGCTCGTCGCGCGGGGCTGGGGCAAGTGCTGTATCGTGGGCTGCGCCGCCCTGGATATTGACTACGAGGCGCGACAGTTCAGCGTCGGTGGCAAGACCTATAAAGAGGGGGATTGGATCAGCCTCAACGGGACCAAGGGCGTTTTTTACGAGGGTTGCATCGATCTTGTAGACGCCGATCCTGACAGCAATGAGAGCTATATGCAGCTCATGGGTTGGGCTGATGAGCGTAGACGCCTGGGCGTCCACACCAACGCCGACGATCCTGCTGATGCTGCGCGAGCCCGTAAGTTTGGCGCTAAGGGGATCGGCCTCTGCCGCACCGAACATATGTTCTTCGGTGAGGATCGTATTCGAGCGATGCGGGTGATGATCCTCTCTGATACTCCTGAGAAGCGAGAGGCTGCTCTCGCCAAGCTGCTGCCCTTCCAGCGCGAGGATTTTTACGGGATCCTCAAGGCGATGAGCCCCTATCCGGTGACCATCCGCCTCTTAGATCCCCCCCTACATGAGTTCCTGCCCCCTCACGACAATACACAGCTCATCGCTGAGGTTGCTGAAGATCTTGGGGTTACAGTAGAGGAGTTAAAGAAGCAGATCGAGGGTCTGCATGAGTTCAACCCCATGTTGGGTCATCGTGGCTGCCGCTTGGGCATCAGCATCCCTCAGATCAGCCAGATGCAGGCCCGCGCTATCCTGGAGGCCACCGCGCTGCTCAATAAGGAGGGGGTGGAGATCAAGCCTGAGATCATGGTGCCTCTGGTGGGTCACTACCGAGAGCTTGAGAACCAAAAGAAGATCATCTTAGAGATCGCTGAGCAGGTAAAAGCGGAGCAGGGCCTCAGCGAGCTGAACTTTAAGGTGGGGACGATGATCGAGATCCCCCGCGCCGCCGTGACCGCTGATCAGATCGGCGCCATCGCAGACTTCTTTAGCTTCGGCACCAACGACCTGACCCAGATGGGTTGTGGTTTCTCCCGTGACGACAGCGGCTCCTTCCTGCCTCACTATGTGAGCGGTGGCATCTACGAGCGTGATCCCTTCCAGAGCCTGGATTGGGATGGTGTTGGTGGTTTGGTAGCGATGGCCGTGGAGAAGGGCCGTAAGGGCAACCCTGACCTACACCTGGGCATCTGTGGCGAGCATGGCGGCGATCCCAGCTCCATCGAATTCTTCCACAAGGTGGGCTTGGATTATGTCTCTTGTAGCCCCTTCCGAGTACCCATCGCCCGCCTCGCTGCTGCTCAGGCCAGCATCAAGAACGAGGTCTAAGGCGCTCACTCCTCCCTGATCAGTTTCCTCTCCTCTCAAGCTTCCTTGATCAATATGAAAGCGATAAAAAAGGACGCTTGCTGTGCACATCAGCAAACAGCTTTGGATTCCAAGATCAAGGCCCTTAAGGAGCCGCTGGCTTGAGTCGATACAGAGTCATATGTCAACTCGTAGATATAATCCTGGGACTTGAGCGCCCTCACCCAATCCGTGTGGGCATCGATGGAGTTGATTGCTCGGGCAAAACGATCCTCGCAGGAGAGTTAGCAAAAGAGCTTTGTGCTCGGGAACAAAACCCTATCCAAGCATCCATCGATAACTTTCATAATCCACGAGAGCTTCGCTATCAGCGGGGACGTACCTCCCCACAAGGTTACTACGAAGACTCCTTTAATCTCCCCTCTCTCCTCTCTGATCTTCTCCACCCTCTGGGTCCAGAGGGCGATAGACGCTATACATTGGCTAGATTCGACCTCAGTGGCGAAGCAGAGATTGAACCGCTTTGGGAGAGAGCATCTCCAGATGCGATCCTCCTGTTTGAAGGCGTGTTTCTTCACCGACCGGAACTGCTGCCTCATTGGGATTTTAGCCTCTTCCTTGATGTTGCCTTTGAGGTGACGATAGAGCGTGCCTCTAAGCGGGATCTCAAGTACTTCGGCTCAGAAGAAGCTCTTCGAAGCCTCTATCGGCAAAGATATATTCCAGGCCAGCAGCTCTATCTGGAAGCAGAACAACCCGCAGAGAAGGCGGGGGGGGTTCTGGACAACAACAATTTGGTGAAGCCGATTTTGTTCCTAAGAGAGGCCTCACCCTGGACAGCTCAGAAGAGAGATCTGGCTGATGCTTAAACACTTCGCTGCACAACTCCTCAAGTGACTGGATCTTTATCAAGCCCTATGCGCCGTCTGCTCATCACGCTCTTGGGGCTCAGCCTCACCCTCCTTGCTCTCTTTGCGCTGCTCAAGCGGGAGGAGATCAGCTTCTATCTGAGCAGCCGAGACGAAGAGAGCTGTCTGGGCTGCCATCTTAAGCACAACCCCATCTTGGTAGAGCAGTGGCGTCAGGCCTCCTGTGGAGCGCAGGGAGGGATCTCCTGTGAGGCTTGTCATGGTGAGGATCATGAGGAGATCTTTAAGCGCCGTGGAGAGGTCTCAGCCAAAACCTGCGGGGGCTGTCACCCAGCCCAACAGCAAAGCTTCAGCAAGTCAGCTCACGCCCGAGGGATGGAGAGCCTGGAGCAAGAGCCTCTCTTTAAAATGTTGCCTTCTGCACTTCAGCAGGCGGGCTGTATTCAATGCCACAACGTGGGTCGCCTGGATCTCGATGGCTCCCGAGGTCGCTGTAACGCCTGCCATTCAGGACACAGCTTCTCCAAGGCAGAGGCGCGTCGCCCAGAAGCTTGTCGTGGTTGCCACTCTGGACCTGAGCAGCCAGAATATGAGGCTTGGGCTCAATCCAAACATGGGATCCTCTATGGCAGCGATCCTGAGAAGGCTCCTGGCTGTGTAGACTGTCACATGGGCGGCCCTGGGGGGCATCAAGATCAGCTGGGTCTCAGCTTAGGTCAGGGCCTCTTGGGGGCGGTGATCGAAGGAGAAGCAGGCTCGCATCGGATGACTCCTGGTCAGACTCGAGGGCGGCCCATCACCCTGCCTCAGCGAGTGATCACAGCGGCGCAGTTTAAAAAGGCTCGTGCGAGCATGATCACCACCTGTCGTTCCTGTCACTCCGCTCGCTTCGCCAAACGGCACTTGGAGATCGCCGATGGAGTCAAACGGGCTACAGATCGCAGCGTCTCTGAGGCAGCTCAGCTCCTCAGTGAGTTACACCAAGCAGGGCTATTAAAGCCGATGCCCAGTGAGCGTCCCCCCCTCCCCGGAAAGGGGCATCGCTTTGTTCTGGCAGGCAGCTATGCGGAGACCTCAGCGATTGAGGCTCTCTTCTTTAAGATGGCGCGAACACACCGCTCCCTGACTTTTAAAGGGGCTTACCACCACGCTCCCGCTCAGACTCACTGGGAGGGTTGGGCTGAGCTTCAACAAGATCTGCTCTTGATCCGCAACGAGGCTCGACGTCTTCATCAAGAGAAGGAGGAGATCGAGATCAAGGAGTAAAGCAGCGCTCTATCTCCTCCAATTCTGTGGCATCCTGCCCGAGTTTATCTGTGGCATCCTGCCCAAGTTTTATTGAGGGAGCTGTTTGATGAGAGCTTGGATGTTTTGGGGGGCGCTGCTCCTATTGGGGGCCTGTGACGATGAGGGCTCAAGGTCAGGGACTAAAGATCTGGGCTCAGACCCAGCCACCGACGCTAATTTGGGGCTTCAGGACGGGGCTCTTGATCTGGGGCCTCTTCCAGATCTGAGGCCCATTCCAGATCTGCTCTCTGAGAAAGACTACGCTCTCTTGGAGCTGCCTTTTCTGGATTCAGAGGCAGAGTTGGATCTCGCCCCTCTTCCAGATCTCTCTGGCTCTGACGCTGAGCTGGACAGCGCGACCCTTGATCTTTCATCCCTCCTGGATCTAAGGCCACTCCCAGATCATCCTTCGTTCGATATGGAGCCTGACAGGGCTCCTCTGGATCTGGAGATCCCAGACAGTGTCCCCTCTCCTGATCTGCTCCTTTTGGATAGAGCATCTCCTCCAGATCTGCTGCTGGATCAAGCATCTCCTCCAGATCTGCTGCTGGATCAAGCAGCTTTGGATCTTGCTCCTCTTCAGGATCTAGAGCCTTTGGATCTTGCTCCTCTTCAGGATCTAGAGCCTTTGGATCTCTCCCTTGATCTAGAAACTTTAGATCTCAACGCGCTCCCAGATCTTATACCCGATGCGCTCCCAGATCTCATACCTGATATGCTCCCTGACGCGCTCCCAGATCTTGCTCCAGATGCTTTGATTTCACTGCCTCATGAACCCAACTGCGACACCCTCAACCCGCTGAGTTGTGGTCTCCCCTGGCCCAGCGATCGTTGGCTCCAGGTAGATGAGGGGCAGGAGAGCGGTTTTCGTTTGGAATACAGCGCGGAAGCTTTGCCCATCAACCGCCATGGGATTTCGATGGATCCCGCGCCCTATCGTCGCCTGGATGGCTTTAGCCCCAGCACCCAAATCATCACCCTCTTCTCCGAGCCTGCAGTCCTGGGAGAGTTTGAGGGTCCAGAGCAGATCGAGCGCTCCTTAGAGCCCAGCTTTCCCACGCTCCTCCTTGATCTAGAGACTGGAGAGCGGATCCCTCACTGGATTGAGAATGACGCTCGCTCCGAGATCTTTGGGAGGGTGTTGCTCTTTATCCGACCAGCGACTCGCCTAGAGTCTAACCACCGCTACGGTGTAGCCATCCGAGGGCTGATGGGAGAGAGTGGAGAGCCCCTCGCGCCCAGCGAGACCTTCTTGGCCTTACGGCAACGACAGCCCAGTGGAATCCCCAGCCTAGAGGCGCGTCGCCCCAGCTACGAGCTGCTCTTTGACTCCTTGGAGGAGGCGGGGCTGCCCCGACGAGATCTACAAGCTGCTTGGTGGTTCCACACCGAGTCTCAGAATTCCCTCCAAGGAGATCTCCTGGCGATGCGTGAGGACGCCTTGATGCATCTGGGCGAAGAGGGGATCGCCTGCCAAATTGAGAACATAGAGGAGAACTTCTCCCCCACGGGCCTCAGGCTTATCCAAGGGACGGTGAGCACCCCTTGGTATATGAGCGCGCCCAATCTACCCGCCCAGCTTGTCCGAGATGAGGTGGGACGACCTCTCTATCAGAGAGATCAGGAGGTGCTCTTTACTGCGGTGATACCTCGCTCACTCCAGGAGCGCAGCGGCCCTCTGATCATTTGGGGGCATGGGCTTTTTGGAGAGGCGGACAGCAGCATACGCAGTGAGGCCCTGGTGAGCGCCGCTGCTCGCTTCGGTGCGGTGATGGCGGGGACCGATTGGGCAGGGATGAGTCAGCACGATCTCTCCTTCTTGGCGACCGCGCTCAGCAACGCTTCAGAGTTCTATAAAGTAGGTGAGATGCTGCAACAGTCGATGATCAATCAGATCGCCCTAACGCGAACACTGATGGGACGCTGTCAAGATCATCCCGCCTTCTCTGGTGAGCAGGGTTCCTTTATTCAGGAGGTTGAGCCCTATTTCCTGGGAGGCTCTCAGGGTTCTATCTTAGGTGGGACTTTTTTGACGCTCTCTCCCGACATCCATCGAGGTGCCCTCATCGTTGGAGGGGCTGGCTTCTCCTTTATGATCGAGCGCAGCGTCCACTTTAACTACTTTGAGTTGCTGCTCAGGGACTACTCCCCGCGTAAAAACAAGGCTCTGTTGATGGCCCTCTCCCAACAGATCTGGGACCGAGCTGAATCAGCGACCTATCTGGGGCAAAGCTTAGAGGGCCTCCCTGGAATTGGTCCTAAGGAGTTCATCTACCTCATCGCTGAGAACGACGCCCAGGTCCCCAACCTCTCCTCTCATCGCGCCGCGCGCTTGGCGGGGCTCCCAGTCCTCTCTCAATCCAGCCATCTTCCCTGGGGGCTCCCCGTAGTGGACTCTCCCCACCAGGGCTCAGCCTATATCGCTCTAGATCTGGGGGATCGCTCCCCGCCTCCAGGCAACCGCTCTCCAGAGGTGGATGATGGGGGACATGTAAACTTGGCTTTCACCGAGGAGGGCTGGAGCCTCATCAGCCACTTCCTACGCACAGGGGAGGTCCTGGTCCCTTGTGATGGGATCTGTGATCTCAGCTCGCCTTGAGTGAGCTGGCCTCGGTCACCGTTTACTCTACCGGACGCAAGTGAGAAGCGCGGCGGTCAGGCTGAGGATGATAGATATTGAGGTGAAGCCCAGCCAGATGGTGCTCAGGGAGGACAGCGCGTTTGGATCTCGAGGTTAGAAGGAGAAGGCCAGCATCGAGCGGCCGCTGGGGTGAACGCTGCCCTCCTGGCGGAGCAGGCTGGTCTCAAAGAAGAGGCGAACGTGAGTGTTGAAGGCGCAGAGCAGGCCCGCTGAGCCCTTCTGTTGCTGCTCATCTAGATCCGCTAGATCGTAGCGTAGGCTGGTGGACCACATCTCATTAACGGCCCAGGTGAGCTGGCCATAGAGCCCCCATCGCCGATCCGTTGTCCCATCGGATTGATCTACTTTGGCGATGGCCCCCTCCCCGTGGAGGGTGATGGGATCGAAGCGCAGCTTGAAATCTATATCTCCGATGGTCAGATCATGGGCTCCATCGGCTGAGATCGCTCCATGATATCCGGAAGCAGCCAGGTGAAAGAAGTGGGTGCCCAGGTGTTGGGCGATTTCCAAGCGACCTCCAAAGGCCTTGCCTTTATCCTCTAGATCTCGCTCGTGATATCGCATGGAGCGGATCTCCCCACCCTCCTGACCTTCAAGCTCCTGAAGTCCATTGACGACAAAGAGTTTATAAGATGTTTGAGTGCTGGGCCCCAGCCTCAGGCGACCTCGGAGCTGAATCCCAGTATCTCCCCAGGTGGAAGGAATGATCTGCAACGCGACGATGGGGCGGCTCACCAGTTGGTTACGAAAAGAGGGGTGTAGGTTCTCGTTGAAGAATCCCACGGGGAGGAGGAACTTACCCATCCGTAGGGTGAGCCACTCAGCCTTGTTCCAATCTAGGTAGGCGTACTCAAGGAGCTTCTTCTCACCGCCATGCTCAAATTCAAGCTCCATTTCAGCGTAGAAGCCATCGCCCAACGGCGCCCCGATGATGGGGTTGGCGTGAGCTTGGTCGAAAGTCAAGGTGTCTTCGTCGAAATAGAGTTCGGTGTCACCATATGCGGAGATATTGACACGCTCAGAGAGCGCCTCAAGCTCAAGGCCGAAGGAGTTTGGTACAGCGTCGAGGCTCTCAGGCGGAGTCTGGTGCATGGGGAATTCAGCACCCTCCTCACGGAGCAGATCAGCAGCTGAGATCTCAGGCTGGGGCTGAACCACGGAGGGTTCAATGCTCTCTTCTCGGAGCAGATCAGCAGCTGAGATCTCAGGCTGTGTCCAAGCGGCTTGAGGCAGACCGAGGGTCAGGAACACCATCAAGGCACTGATCCTGCTCATTAAAATACTCCGCTACGTCGCATCATGAGCAGCTCCTTCGCGATGGAGTGAGGAGAGCGACCGGCCAGATGGGCTCGGCCAGCATGTTCATAGATCATCTGTAGGGGTATCCGCACCGGCGAGCCCGGATTGTGATTGTTCAGATACTCTCGAGCTAGGGGACGGGTCACTCCGGCGAGCTTCTTGGTCTTCAGCCGCTTGCCCAGTTGGCGCTCAATCAAGGCGAGTACCCCAGTGATCTCAGGCCGAGAGTAGGCTGTAGCATAAGCAGCTTTGCCCCAGGGCGAGAGCGTCACTTTGGGGGGCTCTGCCTTGGGGGGCTCTGCCTTAGGGGGCTCTGCCTTAGAGGGCTCTGCCTTGGGGGGCTCTGCCTTAGAGGGCTCTGCCTTGAGCGGTACGTGGACCCGTCGAGGTTGGGTTAGAGTGCGCTGGGCACCTCTCTTCTTTTGATGCTTGGAGCGGTTGATCTGTTGACGGAGCTTCGCATCGGGCTTCACAGCATCGGGCTTCACAGCATCGGGCTTCACAGCATCAGGCTTCACAGCATCGGGCTTTGCGGCGTCGAGCTGGGTGCTGTCTACCTGAACATCTTTGATAGAATGGTAGATCTCCTCCGCTGTACTCGTTGGAGGTTGACGCTCGGTCGATCTGAGGTTGGGGCCGAGGATGAAGAACACACCAGCTCCGATCATCAGCGTGGCGACACCGCTCAACAGCAGCTTAGGCCGGCTTGAGGATGGGGCGGACTCCGCTGCTCCAGTCGCCTTAGGCGCCGCCTGAGCTTCCACATGAAAGGAATCCACGGAGATCTTGGTGACGCCCTCCTCAAGGAGCTGCTCAGCTCTTGAGGATTCATTGAGCTTTGCGTCCTCATCGTGGGACTGTGAGTCCAGGTCAGAGGGCGTAGCCGAGGCTGGCTCTGAGCCAGAGCTTGTAGAGCTTGGAGTTAAAGCCGTAAAAGGCTTGGGTGGCAGCCCTGCCTTCGAGGTGCTCTTCAAGCCGCTCTTTGAACCGCTTGGGAGGGAGCCTGAGTCCAGCGCGAGCAGCTTCGCGGCAAACTGCCTCGCTCGGGTCTCATCAACGTTCAGCTTCGCCCGCTCCAAGGCTTCGATGAGCGCGTCCCTCAGCTCTCCCCCGTTCTGGATACGCTCACTTGCTGAACGCTCCAAGCAGCCCTCCACCACCTTCACCACCGCAGGGTGAAGATCAGGGCGGTGGCTCAGCACCGAGAGGGGCTCAGCTGCGATGATCTGCCGTAGAGTATCTATCCGGCCCCGGCTCTGGAAGGGGTGCTTCCCTGTGAGGATCCGATATAGCTGGATCCCGAGGGTGAACACATCAGAGGCGGGTGTGATGGGGGCTCCCAGGCACTGCTCTGGAGAGGCATAGCTCAGGTGCCCTACGAAGGTCCCAGGCTGGGTCTCATCGTGCTCATCCTCTACGTGAGCAACTCCAAAGTCCAGGATCCGAGGGATGTTGTGCTCTGAGATGATGACGTTTCCGGGCGCGAGATCGCGGTGGACCAGACCCAAGGCTCTCCCAGATTCATCAGTGATCTCATGGGCGCAGGCCAGACCATCGCTGAGCATAGCAAAGATGCGGAGCCAGGGTCCCACTGGCCGGAGACTGGGGTTCTTGAGATAGAGGGGGGCCAGTTGGCGGAGCGTCTTACCCGGCACATACTCCATCACCAGGAAGGTGACACCCTCAGGGGTTCGCTCGAAGGCAAATGTTTGTACGATATTGGGATGGTGCAGCAGCGCAGCGACGCGGGCCTCACGTTCGAATCGCTCTACGATGCTGGCGCTGTTGACCAGATGAGGTTGGATGAACTTGAGGATGACCCGCTTGACAAAGCGCCCAGGGCCGCGAGCCTCAGCCAGCCACACCGCTCCCATCCCCCCGTGTCCCACCCGATTTACGAGTGTATAGGCTCCAAATTTGGCCCCTGGCTTCAACTCCTGTTCTCTCCCTTGGTGATTCGTGTGGCGAAACCGCGCCGAACATATAAGCAGCCGCAACCTCACCATCAACTACAAGATCGCCTAGTGGCTCAGAGCACACAAGCTTTTTTGCGCTTGGAGTGCAGAAGGGAGCCACCCCCTTTGTCGCTCTCCCTGCTCTGTGGATTTGGAGGCTGTATCGATCTCCCGGTTTGGATCATCTTTGAAAAGTCAGAAAAGCTGTAGCGCACCCATCCCCTCCACTTCAACAACACAGCCCTGTTCTGCTCCTCTCATCGGCCCAGCTCGGCGAACTTCAGGTCCTGTATGGCTGCTTTAATCTCTGATTCTAAGCTCCAGGCAGAGCCCTTAACCCTACTAGAATCTCCACCGCCAGGAGACAGCCTGTGGACAAAATATTCTATCCCTTTTTGTTTTTGAACACAAAGACGTGGGTAAAGAGCCCCAGACTGCTATATTGCGCTCCCTGTCCAGCGAGGGATAGGTCCACCTTCCCCTGAGAGAAGAGGTAGTAGTTCTTCAGTTTGAGTGGGATATGTTCCGGCCCCACCAGCCTGTCCCCCAGGAAATCCACCAGGAGACGAGTGGTCGAGTCTTTCTCCGCCAGCGTGGACTTGAGCTCCAGGTGGATCGCATGCTGGTGCTCTTCATGGCTTGGGTTTGTGATAAAAGCAGCGATCAAGGCCCCCAACAGCCCGATCCAGAGGAGGTTGGGGAGCAATCTGCTCTTTAATTTGCTCATCGATCAAGGCTCCTGAGGTTTCCTTAGGGTTAAGCCCACATCGCATCCATCTGACGGCGGATCTCCTCCGAGGTCACCGTGTCGGGAAGCCAAGCGAGCTGAGGATAACGCCGAGAGAGGAAGCGCCAACGCCCCGGCTCTCGGGAGAAGTCGTAAGAGAGGATCGTGGGCTGGCACCAGCCCTCTTCGTGGAGATGCGCCAGAATAAAGAGGCCCTGGTTGTTGGCTAGATAGCGCCAAGCTCGCTCGCCGCTGCCGTTCTGCTCTCGAGTGATACGGGCGTGATCTCCCCAAAGGCTCTCTCTGGGGCTGCGATCAAAGCGCATATCCAGATAGATGAGGTCGATTTTTTCTCCCTTGAGCAGCTTTAGAGCTTCAGCTCCAGAGTGAGCTTGGAGGTAGCACAATCCAGGCAAAAAGTGGCTCAGGTTCTCCAAATACTCATCACCATCCTCAATGATTAAGACTTGCTTCACCAGCACTCCACCTCCTCCATCATGGGCAGTTTAACCTGCACCGCCTTGCTCCAAGGAGCTTCTAAAGGGCAGATATCCAAGCTGCCCTCATAGCGAGAGAGCAGCTCAGAGACGATCCCCAAACCCGCCTCAATCCCTCGCCCTCTGAGCTGCTCCAGAGAGAGGAGAGCGGGGCTGGAGTCTTTCACAGAGAAGACCGCCCGAGCCAGCCCCGTGATGGGATCAAACTCCTCCTCTACCTCCAGGCCCAAGCGAAGGCTGACCCCCTCTCTCAACATCGATTGGAGAGCGTTGCGGATCAGGTTACTGAGGATATCTTCAAAGGCCCCCTGGGGGAGGGTCAAGGTGCAGGGCAGCTCACCGGAGATCTCCAGAGAGGCGACGCTCTCCTCGGCGAAGGCGGGCTCTCCCGCTGTACGCTCAAAGAGATTTAAAATCAGGGCCTCATCGACTTGGAGGATCCTGAGATGATCTAAGAGCGCCCGAATCGCCTCATAGCCCTGAGCGTTGAGGAGGCTCTCTGCGCGCTTCAAGGCTCGCAAGAGTCGCTCCCTACGCCGAGCCCCCAGGCGGTGGGCGCGGTCCAGAAGAGGGGCGATCCGACTCAGCTCTTTAAAACCTGAGAGCAGGGCTGAGAGGGCTGGATCACGGCGATGGGGCTCTAAGCGCAGATCATAGCGCCGCGCGATCTGAAGCAGCTCCTCTACATAACGCAAGAGACGCCGCCGCGCTCCTCCAGATGAGCCTGGAGGCCCCAAGAGGCTGCGACGCGCCCAAAGAGCCTTGGCCTGAGCCTCCGGGTGTTCCTCCTCCAGGGCTTTGATCAGCCCCTCCAAGACCATGGTGTTGTGCTTGAGGACCTCGTGGCGAATGGCGGAGAGGATGCGTTGGATATCTGGGCCTGCCTCTGGATGGGCGCTGAGCAGGCTGAGGAGATCCACAGCAGGGCGCGCTCTACGATTCAGACGCAGACCCAAGAGGAGCAGCAGGCTCAGGAGGAGCCCCCCGCCCAAGAGCAGATAGAGGCTGCGCAGTCGCTCTCGCAGCTCCTGATTTAGGACCCGAGCCTCAGGTCCATAACGCTCCTCCTCAAAGAGCGCAGAGAGGCGCTCCTCCAAGCGCCAGAGCTTCCCGATCTGAGAGAGATCACTCAGCAGCGGCCAGCCCTGGGGATCAGGGCGTAGATCGAGGCGAATGAGAGCCAGATCGGCGGCCGCGTCTCCCAGAGCCCTGGCGCTGGACCAGAGCGCGCGCGCCTCCTCTCTCTCCCCCTGCTCTAAGCGCAGCTCCGCCAGGGCCCTGAGGATCTCCGGCTGATCAGCTCGCCTGGAGAGAGAGGCCTCAAAGGTAGAGACTGCGGCCTCAAGGCGACCCACCGCCCTTAAGATGCGCGCCTTTAGGTTGAGGACCTCCACCCCCTCTTGACTGGGGGGCAGACGGCGCAGCTCCGCCATCGCCGCTTCGGGTTGATCCTGAGCCAACCAAGCTCGCGCTCGCTTGAGGTGCTCTGGACTGGTCTCCTTTTTTGGGGAGGGTCTGCTCTGTGGCCCCCCTCTAAGCGCCTTGGGGAGGGCCTGCTCTAAGCTCTGTTTGAGAGCGAGAGCCTCACTGTTGGGTACATCTTCAGAGAGCCTCGCGAGGTAGCGCTCAACCTCTTGATAAGCTTGGAGGAGCTGGCCGCTCATCTGTAAGCTCTTGGCCAAGCGCAGACGCAGATCCTCCCGCTCCGGTTTAAGGCTCAAGGCACGCTCCAAAAAGAAGACCGCCTCAGCGGGGCGTTTCTGTTCCTGGAGGAAGTCCGCCACCCGCGCCAACAGCTTGACCTCGCCCCCCTCTAAGACCAGGGCGCGTAGATAGAGCAGCTCTGCCCCTTGGCTGTCCTTAAGCGCCCGCCTCAGATCTCCCAAGGCCATCAGCGCCTCTACAAAGCGAGGGCTGATCTTAAGGGCCTGCTCTAGGAGGTGAACGGCCTCTTTATGTTGCCCATCTTGCCCCAAGATCTGGGCACGGCTCAGGAGGCTGTTGGCTTGCTCTGGGATCGTCTCAGGCCGCCCCCAGCCATAGCGCCGCGCTTCTCGCTCCATCTCCAGCTCTTGGATCCGCCCTTGGGCGTGCTTCAACAGGCTCTTATCGTTCTGGATACGGCGATAGCAGCCCAGGGCCTGTTCCACCTTATCCAAGCTGCGATAGAAATCTCCCAGCTCTAAGATAAGCTTCTCATCCTCTCCCCGCTGCTCCAGGTAGGTCTTATAGAGGTGCTCCGCTTGGGGAGAGCGTCCCAAGCGCGCGGCCACTCGGGCCTGACGCTTGATGAGCCGGGGTAGGTTGCCCTTAAGCTCCCGAGCGCGCATAAGATGGGCAGCAGACTCCTCAAGCTCAGCTTGGCTGGCGCCCTCCCGAGCGAGCAGATCAGCCAGATTGATCAGGGCGATGCTGCGGCGAGGCTGGATCGCTAAGCTCTGTCGATAGAGGCGCTTAGCCTCTTGCTCATTGCCCAGGTGTTGAAAGAGATAGGCCAAGTTATTGCTGATCTCAGGGTCTCGAGGGGCTAACTCATGGGCCTTACGGAAAGCGGAGAGGGCCTTAGGGTAGTTCTTCTTGGCCAGGGCTCTCAGCCCCGCTTTGTTGCGGCTGCGAGCCAAACGCTTGATCGCCTCACGAGCTTGCTTCTTATAGTCGATCCCCTGATCGGGCAACCCCGCTTCTTGAGCCCCAGCGAGAGAGCCACAGAGCAGGAGCAGCGTGAGCACAGGGATCCTCATCGCAGCCCTCGGAGGCTCCGTACCTTGAGCCCCAACTGATTGAAGCGCAGGCGCACCGCCCGCCCCCGCGTTGGATCCCCCAGCATCTGCTCTGCCATAAGGCCAAAGTCTCCCTGGGTTCGCCGAAAAAGCTCCAAGAAATATTGACGTTCTACCGAGGTTGAGACCTGGTTCAAGGTCTTGGCAGCTTCTACCTTCACCGAGATGTTTTGAGGATCGATGGGCTCCTCTGTGAGGATCGAACCCGCCAGCAGCTCTTCTATAAGGGCAGGATCAACCTGTAGGCGCCCGCTCCTGAGCCGCGCTCCCATCTCGATGGCGTCCATCGCCGCCACCAAGGTGAAGGTGACGATGTTGTGCATCACCATCGAAAGCTCTCGGAGATTTCCAGGCCAGGGGTGTCGCGCCATCCTCCGCCAAGCAGGCTCAGGGAGCACTAAGCGCAGCCCCTCTCCTCCATCATCGTGACCCAAGAGGAGCCGCAGAGGAGCCTTAGCTCCAAGGCCCTCAGCGTGACAGATCTTCCCTAAGAGCGCCGCTACGTCGGGATCTTGGCAGGCTTTGTCGAGAAAGCGGGTCGCTAAGAAGGGCAGATCGGAGGGCCGCGCCCGCAGAGGGGGCAGGAGGATTCGGGTCGCAGGAGAGAGTCGCATATAGAGATCAGCTCGAAATCGCCCTGCCCGCACCGCCTCCATCAGAGGTTGATTGCTGGCGGCGATGATCTTTACATCTACCGCCAGCTCTCGGGTGCTGCCCAAGGGCCTCAGCTTGCGATCCTGCAAGACCAAGAGCAGCTGCTTTTGCACCTCCAGGGGGACATTTTGAATCTCATCGATAAAGAGACTGCCTTGGTGGGCTAACTCAAAGACCCCTTTGCGATCACTGATCGCCCCCGTATAAGCGCCTCGAACAGAGCCAAAGAGATGAGCAGGGATCAGATCTCGGGGGATGGTAGAGAGATCCAAGACCACAAAAGCCCCACTGCGCCCTGAGCGTTCATGCAGCGCCCGCTCCGCCAGATAGGATTTTCCTGTCCCGGTCTCCCCCTCCAAGATCACAGGCAGCCGCCCCCGCGCCAGGACCGAGAGGCGGCGACGTAGAGCACGAACACCCTGATCCCGGCCCCAGAAGATCCCATCCTCTTCAGGATCTCGTCGGCCCTCAACCAAGGCGGTGTGGATGCGGATACGTAGAGCGTCTAGATCCTCTCCATCCAGGAGATAGGTGAGGGACTGAGCGGAGAGAGCTTGAGCTATATCCCCCAGGGCTAGATCGCGCACTGAGGTGAGCAAGACCACAGGGAGATCGGGATGACGGCCACGAATCGCTCGAAGGATGGCGATCCCCTGATAGCGCCGTTGGCGGCGTAGGCTTTGAGCTTCAGGTAGGGGTAGGAGCTGCGCTTCGGGGAGATCAAAGTGCATATCCAAAAGCACCACATCGACCTCTTCAGCGCGCTTGGCCAGCCAAGCCAGGGCGCAGGGACCATCCGGAAGGCGAGGCTGCTCTACAATCCCAGGGTGAATCAGGACCAACTCAGAGATATGCCGAGGGATCGCCTCCGCATAGGTCTCACCATCGTCGATAAGGAGTAGTCGGGGGCGTTCATCCATCAGAGAGGGACTTTAGGAGGGCACGGATCCGAGCTGAAACCGCCGCCAGATCTCGTCGGAGAGCCTCCGCCTCCTGACTGCTCAGCTTGGGCAATCTCTGCTGCCAGGAGAGGGCGCGATCAACGGCTCCCTCCAAAGCAGAGAAGCCCGGCAGCTCACGAGCCTGGGGAGCTTCCTCTAAAAAGGCTCTCCAGATCTGCGCTGCAGAGAGGACCCCAGAGGGACCCCGCCGAGTCTTTAGGAGGGCTTGCTCTGCGCCTCGCCGCAGCTCAAGTTCTCCAATGTTGGGGGGCAGCAGGGCGAGGGGTAGATAGATATGTTTTCCCAGATCGTGAAGGAGATCCTCTAGGGCCTCCAGCAGCTCTTGATCTCGTGTCACTCTCTTCAAGGCATCTCCTCTACGGACCTTCGATAGATCTGCTACTTTGTCGCTCACCATTATAGAGCCTGGAGGCAAGGATGGAGAGAGAGTACAGAGCCCGCGTGATTCATGACGGGGGAGATCTGGAGCGTTTTGAGGAGCTCAAGAAACTCCTGGGCATTCATCTGCAGGAGGAGGGAGAGGCTGAGGTCTTGATCCTGATGGTGGGAGAGGAGAGTTGGCGCTCAGCGGCTCTGGATCAAGCCCTGGCGGCGGCGCTCTCTGAGGGTCTGGCGCTCTGCCCACTTCTGCTGCCCAGTTATGATTATCCAGGGCTGCGTCGTCGCCAAGCCTGGGCTGATGTTGACCTGCGCATGACCCTGCCTCGAGATGGACGTTACTGGATCCATAGTATCCCAGAGCGCCTCGCTCCCCTGCTCTCCTTAGAGCTGCCTATGCGCCCTTGGCCTGAGCAGAGCGCGATCTTGGATGCCTGGATCGAGGAGGCGCAGCGCAAAACTCCCAGGGCTCCAGAGCTGCCCCTCATAGAACGGGACCACCCCCAAGAACTCCTTGGTTGGGGAGATCCAGTAGGAGGCTCAGTTTCCAGCGCAAAAGTGATCTTCCAGCAGTAGATCCCAACTCAAACCTAAAGAGAAAGGTCGCATAAGATGGTCATGGGAAGCTTACAGCAAGAGGTTGAGCTTGTCGTCATTGGCGGAGGACCAGGGGGATATATCGCTGCGATCCGTGCAGCAGATCTGGGCAAAGAAGTTCTGCTTGTCGAGGCTCAAGCGAGGCTTGGGGGGGTCTGTTTGTTGGAGGGTTGTATCCCCTCGAAGACCCTGATCAACGCCGTAGAGCTGATCAATGCCGCCTCAGAAGCTCATCATATCGGGATCAGCTTTGAGGGTCTGAGGATCGACATTGACACCCTGCGCGCCTTCACAGAGTCCACTGTTCAGGGGCTCAGTGAGGGGATCCATAGCCTCCTAAAGCAGAGGGGAGTTGAGGTGATCCAGGGCTATGCTCGCTTCAGAAACAGCAGCGAGCTTGAGATCACGGGAGCGGAGATCTCCAGCGTCAAGTTTGAGCACTGTATCGTCGCCACCGGCTCCCGCATCAATGAGCTGCCGGGGACTCAAGAGCTGCCCCTCTGGAACTCAGCAGAGGCGCTTAAGCTGCCTGAGATCCCTGAACGCCTCTTAGTTGTCGGTGGGGGCTATATCGGCTTAGAGATGGGGCTTGTCTATGCGGGCTTGGGCTCCAAGGTCAGCATGGTGGAGTTCTCTCCTCAGCTCCTCTCGGGAGCAGATCCCGATCTCCTCAAGTTTGTGATCCGGAGCTGTAAGCGACGCTTTGAGGAGCTGATGCTCAACTCCAAGGTAGCAGGCATCGAGAGAAAGGGAGCGGCTTATCTGGTCAGGATCGAACATAAGGGGGAGGTGCTCAAACGTGAAGTGGATCAGGTGCTTGTGGCGGTGGGGAGGCGACCCAACACTCAGGATATCGGCTTGGAGAACACCCGGATTCAGCTGAACAAGCAGGGGCTCATCGAGGTGGATGAGCGCTGCTGTACGGTGGAGCCTCGGATCTTTGCTATCGGAGATATCGTGCCAGGCCCTCAACTGGCCCATAAGGCCAGCCGTGAGGCTAAGGTCGCCGCTGAGGTGATCGCGGGTCGCCCCTCCGCTTTTGATAACCGTGCTGTTCCCGCTGTAGTGTTTACTGATCCTGAGATGGCCTGGGTGGGTCTGAGTGAGGCGGAGGCCAAAGAGCAAAGCCTCTCTGTTAAGATCGGGCGCTTTCCTCTCAAGGCTTCGGGGCGAGCGCGCACGATGGGGAGGAGCGATGGCATGGTGAAGGTGCTCTCCGATCCAGAGTCAGATCTCCTCCTGGGTGTAGGTATGGTGGGACCACACGCCTCAGAGCTGATCAGTGAAGCCTGTCTGGCTTTGGAGATGGGCGCTACGCTGGAGGATCTGATGGTCACCATCCACCCTCACCCCACCCTGGCAGAATCTCTCCTTGAGGCCAGCGAGGATGCTGCAGGTCTACCTATCCATCTGCATCATCCAGGGATAGGAGCTTGAACGAGCGCTTCCCGATCTATCCTTATGATGAGGCGCTTATCAAGGCGACCCGCGCCGATGGTCGCGCCCGTCTGAGGATCTATCCCTTCGAAGAGAGAGCGCTTGTCTTGGGGAGAGGGAGCCGTGCGGAGTTGGAACTCTTTTTGGAGGTTTGTCAGCGAGAGCAGCTTCCCATCTATCGGCGCCGAGGAGGAGGCTGCGCGGTCTTTTTAGACCCTGGAAATCTGATCATCTCTCTGGCTCTACCGGCTGATCACTTTAGAGGCAGGCCAGGGATCTTTGATCAGATCTCTGACTGGTTGATGGCGGGCCTCTACCGCGCAGGAGTCGAGGAGATCGAGCAGGATGGGATCTCAGATCTGGTCTTAAACCGGCGTAAGATCTCCGGCTCCTGCCTCTACCGCTCCCGAGAGATCCTCTTCTATTCAGCCACCCTCCTGATCGATCCCGATCTAGAGATGATGGAGCGCTGTCTGAAGCATCCCCCCAGAGAGCCAGCCTATCGAGGAGGTCGTGTTCATAGAGAGTTTGTGGCTGGGCTTAAGGGGCTCTCCTCAGTAGAGAGCTGCGCACAGATGGCGCAGCTCCTTCAGAGAGAGTTGAAGCTCTCACGCTATTCGATCTAGAGCGCTCAGACAGCGAAGATCAGCTTTATGGCCAAGATGAGCACCTCAAGCTCTACAAAACCCATCCCATGATGAGGCTACAGAACAAGGGATTACGGTTGCATCTCTGCTGATAAATTTGAGATGAAAGAGCAAATCAAAGCTGAGCACACCATGCAAACGAGTTGGATCCTATTTCCCCTCCTGTTCTGCCTCGCCTGCGCAAGCTCTCTAGAAGAGGAGGCTGAACAGGAAGAGGGTTCTGCTCGATCAGAGGCCAACTTACAGGATTTTCAAGAGGCGATGAACAGCCTTCAGGGGGAGTATGGGGTGGGCAAAGCAGACTTCTTTGGAGTTGATCCCTGCAAACTCCTTGAGCCCATATTGGAATTTGGAGATCAAGCTACGCGAGCAGCCTTCTTTGTGGGCCTTGAGGGAGGGGGGGCCCTGGGCTTGGGGCGAGTCTTAGAGGGCTATGACATGGTTTGGGATCTCTACCATCAGCAAATGACTGTCTCTCGTTATGTCGGAGCGGGTATCGGTGGACCGGGTTTGGGTGCTTCTCTCACCGCCTACACCGGGCTCGCCTTGGGCTTCCAGAGCGGCGTGGCTGATTGGAATGGTTATTTTGTGACCACCGCCACTGAGCTGAGCCTGCCTTTCTTAAAAGATTTTCTCTCATTCAATCCTGCCTTCTTTATCTCTGGTGTGGATGAGAATGAAGATCATTTCATCGCCCCCAACGAGATGTTGGTCCCTCCAGAGGGGGTCTACGGTTTTAGCCTGGGGATCTCAGCTGGCTTTGATATGCTTCCCTCTGGCCTCCCCATCTCAGGCAGCATTACTGAGGGTCTATGGGAGCCACATAAAGAGGCGATCCGATATTACTATGACCTGTTTATGGATACTCGATTTCTGGTCTTTGGGCATCCACTCTGGGTTAATTTGGTGGATCCAGAAACAGGAGAGTATTGCCATGAAGATTGGCCTCTCATCGATGGAGAGCGAGGCTGCGTGATTCAGTTTGGTGAATCGGACTGGTCCCACCTACACAGCGGAACTCATATGGCTTACTCCATCTGCACCGCCTTGGGGGGCTGTGAGATCCCCCTCTCCTGGCCTATGAGCGGCACCGCTATCGCTCTGGGAGCCTATCGTGACTCCGCTGAGGTGCTCTGTAAAAATTGAGTGGCTTCGCGCTCTCTCTCCTCCTGCTGAGCCTCCAGCTCCCTGAGCATGTAGCCTCCCCAGGGGTTCATCGGCTCGCGCTGAGCCTGGGCTTTGAAGAGGAGCTGCCCGCCTTTGAGCTGCGCTTGGGGCTCTCCCCTCTCCTCGCTCTGGACGCTGAAGCTATCATGGCTCCAGATGCTCCCCTCATGGGGGCCAAGCTGCGCCTTATGGTGGGGGAGCGCTCTGAGAATGAACTCTTCTCATGGATCTGGTTCAGTGGTCGCTTGCGCCCCTCGTTTGATACTGAGGTCTTGGCAGGCGCAGACGCCAGGATGGGCTTTGGGGTGCTCAAAAGCTTGGGACCTTGGAGTTTGATCCTGGATGGTGGTTTGGCCTTGGGTTTACCTTTCCAAACCCTTGGAGGCATCAACACTCCCGATCAACAGGGGGGAGTCTTTGCGCTCCAGCGCCTTGAGTTGCATTTTGATCTCTCCTCCTGGCTCTCTTTTAGCTTGGGTACAGATCTTCTATTGCCCCTCAGCGCTCGTCGACTCCAGGAGAGCCAGGAGGAGAGCGTACAGACCTGGAGCTTGACTTGGGGAGGGCGCAGCCACCTGCGATTTTAGACCCTATTTTGAGCCCTCAGAGAGAGCCTAGAAGCTGCACTGCCGAGGGGCGCGGGGAAAGGCGATCACATCGCGGATGTTAGAGATGCCGGTGCAGTACATGATCAGGCGCTCAAAGCCCAAACCAAAACCCGCGTGGGGAACACTGCCGTAGCGTCGTAGATCTCGATACCAACCATACTCCTCCTTATCCAAGCCCATGGAATCCATACGCTCATCCAGCTTATCTAAACGCTCCTCCCGTTGAGACCCTCCGATGATCTCTCCAATGCCAGGAGCCAGAACATCCATGGCGGCCACAGTACGGCCATCATCATTTTGGCGCATATAGAAGGCTTTGATCTCCTTAGGGTAGTCCACCACGATCAGGGGCTGCTTATAGTAGCTCTCTGTGAGATAGCGTTCATGCTCCGATTGAAGCTCGCAACCCCACTCTACAGGAAACTGAAACCTCTTTTTGCGCCGCTTGAGGATCTCAACTGCTTCGGTGTAGCTGATCGACTTGAATTCAGAGTCAAGTACACTTTGCAGCTGCTTAATCAGACCTTTCTGGATATGTCTGTTAAAGAAGGCCATATCATCCGCGCGCTCCTCTAGGACAGCGGCGAGGAGATACTTGAGAAATTCAACCGCCAAGACGGCGTCATCTTGTAGATCAGCGAAGGCGATCTCCGGCTCGATCATCCAAAATTCAGAGAGGTGACGGCTGGTGTTGGAGTTCTCAGCTCTAAAAGTAGGGCTAAAAGTGTAGACTTTACTCAAAGAGCAGCAGTAGCTCTCGACGTTAAGTTGACCAGAGACTGTCAGCATCGTTTCTTTGCCAAAGAAGTCTTGGTTAAAGTCAACCTGACCTTGAGGATCTTTGGGGATGTTGGCGAGATCGAGGGTAGAGACGCGGAACATCTCTCCAGCCCCCTCGCAATCCGCCCCGGTGATGATGGGGGTGTGGATCCAGTAGAAGCCCCGCTCATAGAAGAAGCGATGGATCGCCTGAGAGAGTGTATGTCGTACCCGTGTCACCGCCGCGAAGGTGTTGGTGCGGGGTCGCAGATGAGCCACCTCTCGCAGGTACTCAAAGGAGTGGCGCTTGGGAGAGATGGGGTAGGTCTCAGGATCCTCAACAGCGCCGACGAGCCGCAGCGCCGAGGCACGCAGCTCTACGAGCTGCCCCTTCCCCTGACTCTCGATGATCTCCCCCTCCACCTCTACAGAGCAGCCCACGGTCAGACGCTTGACCTCAGCTTCATAGTTGGGCAGCTCTGCGGGGGCGACCACTTGCAGGACTCCAAAGCAGGAGCCATCCGAGAGAGTAATAAAGGAGAGCCCCGCCTTTGAATCCCGCCTGGAGCGCACCCAGGCTTTGACGATAACGATGTTGCCGACAGCTCCCTCAGATTTCTGCTTGAGGATTGAGTCGATGCTTATCCAGTTCATATAACCTCCTGCGCGAGAGGATAGAGAGGCTTCTTCTCTTCTACCAGCATCTCAGACGGTGAATCTGCTATGAACTTCTCTATGAAGAAACACTTGTGGACCGTGGTGGCCTTTTGCTGGGCCTGTTCTGATCCTCCCGTTGAAGCGGAGTGTGGAGGGGGCCGCAGCTGCCCTGAGGGACAGGCCTGCATATTAAAGAAGTGTTGGCAGCTCCTAGACGCTGAGGTTTTTGGAGATCTTCGCCGCTCTCCTCAACCTGATCAAAGGCTGCCTGAGTTGGATCTGGGCCTCCCAGACAGCAGCCACCCCGATCTTCCACTTCAAGATCTTCTGCTTCAAGATCTCCCCTTAGATCAAACTCTACTCCAAGATGAGGCCGTCCTGCCTCAAGATGAGATCACCTTAGATCAGGGCCCTCCTCAAGACAGTCAAGCAGATCTCTCTCCCGTCGCTGAATGTGAGCCGGGCGAGGTCCAGAGGTGCGAGGGTCTAGCGGTGGGTTCCTGTCGTTCAGGTCATCGTCGTTGCAGCGAAGTGGGGCTCTGGCAGCCCTGTGAGGAGGCCATCGGACCTCAGCCAGAGCGCTGTAATGAGCTGGATGATGACTGTGATGGTGAGGTGGACAACCTCCCAGGGCTGGGTGAACCCTGCGATGGCGTAGGGTCCTGTGGTGAGGGGATTTTTGAGTGTGGATTGGGGGAGGCGCTGCGCTGCTCCACCGATATCGGAGGTTCCCAAGAGGAGCCTGTAGGAGAGCGATGCAACACCCTGGATGATGATTGTGATGGCGAGATAGACGAGGGCTTTCCTCTGAACGATCCCTGTGAGGGATACTGCGGCGTGGGCGTGCTTGAGTGCCTTCCTGGGGGCCTCAATCCCATCTGCTCAACCGATGAAGAGGGCAGTCAGGGCAGTCCTCAAGAGGAGATCTGCAATGGCCTGGATGATGACTGTGATGGTGAGATAGATGAGGGCTTCCCTCTGGGCGAGCCCTGCGATGGAGAGGGGCGCTGTGGAACGGGGAGCTTAGAGTGTGGGGCAAGGGGTCTGCGCTGCTCTACAGAGCCGGGAGGCAGCGCCGCGGAGGCGATCCCTGAGATCTGCAATGGCCTGGATGATGACTGTGATGGAGAGTTGGATGAGGATTTCCCTGTAGGGATTTCCTGTGAGGGTTTGGGAGCCTGTTTTCCTGGAGTTCAGGAGTGCGGCCTTGAGGGTCTACGCTGCTCGGTCGATCCAGGAGGCTCTGACTCCCTCCCTGGCCTGATCATCGGAGCCGCTTGTCCAGCTCAGGGGATCTGCGGGGTGGGGGAGATGGAGTGTCAGGGAGGGCTTGCCCTCTGCAGCAGCCGCCCTGGAGGCAGCGCTCAGGAGGGCGAGGCGGAGCGCTGTAACGGCCTAGATGATGACTGCGATGGAGAGAGCGATGAGGAGTTTGAGTTAGAGCAGCCCTGCGAGGGCCTGGGCATCTGCGGGGTGGGGATCTGGGAGTGTGATGGTGAAGAGGGCCGCCGTTGCAGCAGCCATCCAGGGGGCAGCCAGGATCAATCTCAGCTTGAGATCTGTGACGATCGAGACAACGACTGTGATGGAGCTATCGATGAGGGCAGCGCCTGCGGTGGGGAGGTCTGTGAGACTGCGCCGCTCTTAGAGGTGGGAGAGGTTGAGACTGGAAACAGCGCGGAACTCAACAACGACTATGCACACTCTCTCTGCACAGGTAGGAACAATGGCCCTGATCAGCTGTTTCGCTTCACGGTCCCTCAAGCGGGGGATTATCTCATCGGTGTGGCCCCCCTCAGCAGGGAACAGGAGTTTCTCTTCTGGGTGAATGACAATCTAGAGTGTGCAGAGCTGGAGCAGTGCTTGGAGAACAAAGGAGCGACCGCTGAAGAGCTTGGTGATCCTTTGGCTGAACATTTTAGTCTCTCTCCAGAGCAGCTCTATCATCTGATTGTAGATGTCTGGGATGAGGGCGGAGGTGGCCCCTTTGTGGCTGGATTTCAGCCCTTTGAGGCGGGTGAGCGCTGTGGAAACGCGATCCCCCTGAGGCTCCCTGCGCGCTTCGTAGGCAGCACCGAGGGGCGCGACAATGATCTCCAAGCCTGCGGCGATGAGGGGCTCTTTGGCCCCGATCAGATCTTTCATCTGGAGGGAGAGGGCTCTTGGCTTATCCGAGCGCGCGCTTCGGGAGGAGCAGCGCTCTCTCTCTCGGTGTTGGGCGACTGTCTACAGCCTCAGGAGTGCATCGCTCAGCTTCAGGGAGATCCAGGCGAAGCTATAGAGCTGAGGGTCGACTTAGAGGGGGCTGCTTTTTTGGTCGTTGACCACCCAGGGAGCCGCAGCGCCGCCTTCTTGCTGGAGATCGAACATTAGAGATGAGGAGCTGAGATCTCATCCACGATCCGCTGGAGGATCTAGAGCGAGATGAGCAACTACTCTTTAGCGCTCCCGATCATCTCACGGATCGCCTTAATCTCTTCTGGATAGAGCTGAGCCCAGGACTCTCCAAGGATAAAAAGAGCCTCCACCGAGAGGGTATCCAGCTGCTTGGGGGCGAGGCGGGGATAGCGCCCCTGGGGGATCTGCACCTTCTTAAAGATAGGGGGATGTTCTCCCTCAGCCTTGAGGAGTCGAGGATCGTTGATTGAGAGCAACTTGAGCTGATCTCCAAACTGTTGCTCAGCGCGCCTCATCAACGCGCTGTCTGGGGCGCTGATGAAGAGCCCACAGAGCGGCCCCTCTCCCTCCGCCAAGACTTTGAGAGGATCGGAGCTGTTAAAGGAGATCGGGAAACTGCTGTAGTGAAGGTGATAGCGCTCAAAGAGCCTCCAGGTGGCGAAGGTACTTGAGCCTTTGGGGCCGATATAGACGCGATGCTTGACCATGCTCAGCTCAATGATGCTCTGAGCCTTCAACTTACGGTTGCAGATCAGATGGATGATCTCAGGGAAGAGAAGATCTGATGAGCGCAGTAAAGGGCTGGGGCTGACTCGATTGCGTAGATAGAGCCTGAGGGCATCGGCTTGAACAATGGCCGCATCACAGCTCGGGCGCTCTGAATCCATAGAGTCAAGGCTCTCCCAAGAGCCCAGAGTACGCTGGGGCTCAAAGCCCGTCTCTGCTCCCTGCTCAGCTGCTCGCTCCTTGATCCGCTTCACGAAGATCTGATGAGCATCTCCAGTGCATACACGCAGGGTTTGGCTGGGACCACAGCCCAAGAGCAGGCTGGCGATAAGAAAGATCCTGTTCATCTTCAGCTCAAGCTCCTCAAGCAGAGAAGATCAGCCTGCTCCTTTTGAGATTGGGCATCAATAACTTTGACGAAGGAGTTTAGAGTGGTCTGAGCGGCTCTCCTCTCCAGATACAAACAGGGTTGCCTCGCTCAAAGCGATAGTGAGCCGCCCTACGCGCTGAGCGCCCCTGAGCTTTCTTCGCCTGATCTCCTTGTGCCAACAGCTGCTCTAAGCGCTGGAGGGCTGCGCGGCGGTTCATCCACTGGGAGCGGCTGCCCTCAGAGCGTAGACGGGTCCCCGTAGGGCGATGGTAGAGCAGCACCGCGCTCTCTCGACGGTTGACATGCTGCCCCCCAGGTCCACGCGCTCGACAACTGCTCCATTCCAGCTCTTCAGGCGCTACCATGCGCCGCCTCTCTTGGAGAGGATGTAAGCTCACGCCCACATACCAGCGTTTTCGAGAGCCCTGCCCTCGACGAGGGCTCTGGGCCCGCCAGCAGTGGCTGCCTAAGAGATCATCAAGCTGCCCATTCACCTCTTGGAGAAGGAGAGTGATAGAGCGAGGAGCCTCAGGATCGCCCTTGAGCATCTCTGCTTCAACGATAAGCCCCAGCGCCTCACAGCGGCTCCGCAGGAGGGGAGCCAGCAAGGCCACAAAGCGCCGTGTCTCCCAGGGTCCCATCCCTGCGCTGATTTGAAGAAGAGCCCTCATCCCTTCACCGTGATCTGGGGCTCCAAGGCCAGGATACGCTGAGCGCAGCCCTCGCTCTCTAAAGCTCGGATGATCGGCTCGATCGGCTTATAGGCCTTGGGATGCTCCATCCAGAGCTGCTTACGATCAGAGCAGAGCAGCCGCTTCGCCTCTGCCCTGAGATCTTTACGACGATACTTATGGCGCAGCTTCTCCAGAGCCTCACCGCGGCTCATACGTCGTCCCGCTCCATGAGCCACCGAAGAGAGCGCCTTGGCCTCGCCCAGGCCACGCATCAGCCAGGAGGGGCTCCCTCGACTGCCCAGGACAAGGGTAAGCTGCCCCGCCTCGGCGGGGGCTGCTCCCTTACGATGCAGCCAGCCTTCAGGGTGAACGCTGAGGTTGTTATGCACGATATCTAGAGCTGGACCGATGCGGCTGGCACGAGCTGCTCCCAGCGCTTCCAAGAGACGCCA
The DNA here is from genome assembly GCA_964384025.1 of uncultured Nannocystaceae bacterium. Classification (GTDB taxonomy): domain Bacteria; phylum Myxococcota_A; class Bradymonadia; order UBA7976; family UBA1532; genus CAYLJJ01. The sequence continues at coordinate 125,530 of CAYLJJ010000003.1, read as the reverse complement.
GGAGATCAGCGCTCGATTGCAACGCGCATAGTTGAGTGCTCCTTGCAGCTCAGCCATATAGGCGCTCTGCTCCTCAGGCTGCTCTAGGATCTTTCCCTGCCAACGCCTCGCGATGGCCGCACCCAGGGCGCGGGAGCCAGAGTGAACCAAGACCGCCCAGCTCCCGGAGCGAAGCCCCAAGCTCCGCTCCGCTCCCTTGGAGACTTGGGAGAGCTCAGCGAAGTGGTTGCCTCCTCCGATGCTCCCCAAGGCTTCGCCCCACTCTCCATCCAGAGGCAATGGAGCGACGAGGCCCTCTGAGGAGGCTTCTGTAGCCAACATCTCCTTAAGAGCTTCTGGGACCCCATCCAGCTCCGCCAAGCCCCGCGGCCCTTTATGCCAAGCCAGCCTTTGGAGCGCTTGTCGATCTACGTCAGGGAGGATAGGAGCCTCACTATAGTGCTTCACCCGGCGAAAAAGCGCGTCTCCTCGGACCCGAGCTTTCAGCACAGGGACCAGACGCACTCCACAGCCCAGGTCACCGCCGATCAACTGAGGGTGGATGGCGTCAAAGAGAAAGACGGCTCCCAGAGGGATACCCCGTCCAGGGTGAAGGTCAGGCATCCCCACCGCGCGTCGGCAGCCGGGTCGCTCAGCAACCCGGCTGAGCTGCTCCAAAGCGCGGCCCTCCATCCAAACCTTCTCATCGCTGATCACCAAGGGCTGCTTGGTCAAGGCAGACATACTCTCTCCTAAAATCGATATGGAGGAGCTGAGCAGGGCCTATGCCAATACGTTTTTAAAGAGATCTCAGCGTTCCTGCGGTAAGATACTGCAGCAAAACACTTCAACTGCGGCAAAATGCCGCAGGAGAAGTTCAGCTCTTGGTGCTTGATGAGTTATGCTTGGTGCCTGAACCAAAACTACCACAAGAGGAGCGATCTATGGGAGCTGCACAACCTCTGGGTCTCTGGCGTCTGATCTCTCGCCTGCTCCTGCTGCTCTCGGGCAGCGCGCTCTGTGGAGGCGGCTATTATTGGTGGCAGTCTCAGCAGGAGCTCAAGCTGCTCAAGGGGATGATCGAGCGCCTCAGCGGTCAGGAGCATGTAGCTGATATTTGGGTGGAGGCCCAAGCGCAGGGTATCAAGCTCAAGTTCTTGCCCTATAACACAGAGGGGGAGGCTCAGGAGCCGCGCTACTGTAGCTTCTCTTTGAACAACATCGTACATATCGAGACTCTGGTGGTTCGCCTCAGCGATAAGGTCGTGGCGGGTGGAGAGGGTAAGAGTCTACACCTCTTTAAACGCGCCTTTGCTCTGGATGACAAAGGAAACACCTATGAGTCCTGCAAGCTTAACGAAGTCAAAGAGATCCCCTCAGGCTATCGCCTCTCCAAGCTAAAGCCAGAGGAGGAGGAGCTACAGAGGAAGCTTTGGGCACGCTTTTGGAGCTACACTTTGGACCCTGAGGCGCGAGAGGCCGCACAGATCAGGAACGCCCAGATCGAGGCCCCAGCGACCCGCTTCGCTCCAGGTCGCATCTATCGCCTCAAACTAGAGCATGATGGTGGCCTCTTTATCGAAGCCCAAGCGATCCCTGAGATCCTCAAAGGAGAGCAGATCCCCAAAGGAGCGCGGCTCCCTAAGGATTGAGAGAGGCTCGAAGGACAGCGATATGACTCTTCTTCTCAGCTGGGTTGATCGAGCATGTAAGTCGGGAGATCCAGGCCCCATCCTGCGTCTGCTCCAGCACCGCCCTCGAGATTACCAACGCGCCCTGCTCCTCTGCTCCAAGCGACAACGCCCCCAGACCTATGCCCTGGCTCGCGCGATGGCGGAGTTTGTCGATGAGGTTGAGATCAGGGCGGTCAAGCTTCCCGATCCCAGCGACTATCATCGCCTCTTTGAGATCCTCCGCGCGCTCCTGCCTGAGTTGCCTGAGGAGCCTATCGATCTGCTCCTCTCGGCGGGGACCCCTCAAGCCCAGACCCTCTGGGTGATCTTGGTGCAGTCAGGTCTCCTAAAAGCGCGGATGCTGCAAGTGATCCCCCCTCGCTTTGTCCCCCACCCACACCCCTCTCCGGTCAAGGAGTTACATCTTGATATTGAGGGTTTTCCTGAGATCCGTGCTCTACGAGCGGAGCTGACACAGCTGCGTGCTCGGGTAAGCTTGATCGCTGGGGGGTTGGTCGGTGAGGCCCCCGCGATGCAGCGCCTGGCTCAACGCATGATGCGGGTGGCAGTAGCTGAGGTCCCTGTCCTGATTTTGGGTGAGACAGGGGTGGGTAAGGAGCGGGTGGCTCGCGCTGTTCATGAGGCCAGCCCTCGCGCTCAGGGACCCTTTGTGGCTGAAAACTGCGGTGCTTTCGCTGAGGGGGTGTTGGAGAGTGAACTCTTTGGTCATGAGCAGGGCGCCTTTACTGGAGCACATCGACAACGACGCGGGCTCTTTGAGCAGGCGGAGGGGGGCACGCTCTTTCTAGATGAGCTGGTTGAGATGAGCCCCGCGACTCAGGTTCGCCTGCTGCGGGTGCTTCAAGAGCGGCAGATCCGCCGCCTGGGAGGAGAGGAGCTGATCAGGGTCGATGTACGGGTCTTGGCCGCGACTCATCAGGATCTGCGTGCAGAGATCCAGGCGGGACGCTTTCGAGAAGACCTCTATTATCGCCTCAATGGTGCGGTCTTAGAGATCCCCCCGTTGCGGGAGCGCCTCAGTGATCTGGAGCCCCTCATCCAACACTTCTTGAAGCACGCAGGGCGAGCTGATCTTCAACTCAGCCGAGCAGCACGGTCCGCGCTTCATCGTTACCCCTGGCCGGGTAACGTGCGTGAGTTGGAAGCGGAAGTACGACGTTGGTTGATCTTCTGCGATGAAGGGGTTCAGTTGGAGGATCTGGCTCCAGAGATCCAAGCACTGGCGGAGGGGGCGATCTTAAAATCTTCCCTCACTCCGCTTCAGTCCATTTCTCCTCTGGCGGTTCGTGTCCGCGCCCTGGAGCTTGAGATTATCCAAGAGGCTTTGGCTCGCTGTGATGGCAATATCTCCGCTGCCGCTCGGGCGTTAAAGATCGACAGAGGAACCCTAACACGCAAGCTGAAGCGCTGAGCTGTTTGCTCCCCGAGTCTCTCTGTCGTAAACAGAGCCCAGACCGTTGAAAAGGAGATCTGAGATGATGGGCCGGATTGGACGCAATGAGCCCTGTTGGTGTGGCAGCGGGACAAAGTATAAGAAATGTCACCTCGCTTCAGATTCGCGAGGGGAGACTCAAGCCCCCAACACAGCCCCCCAGGCTACGGTGTTTCCAGGGATCTTAAGCCCCCCTCGAACAGTCCCTCCTCACATTCCACGACCTCCTTATGCCCAGAAGGGGCTCTCGACTCCTCGGAGGCGCTCCTGCCTCAAGGAGAGTCCCGATGAGATCGCTCGTATGCGTCGCGCGGGAGCGGCGGCGCGGGATGTCTTGGACAGGGTCTTAGAGGCGGTGCGTCCTGGGCGCTCTACGGATGAGTTGGATCGCATCGCCCACGAGCGCTGCATTCAACTGGGCGCCTACCCCAGCCCCCTGGAATATCAGGGCTTCCCTAAGTCTCTCTGTACTTCGATCAATGAGGTGGTCGTCCACGGTATCCCCGACAGCCGTCCTCTTAAGGAGGGGGAGATCATCAACTGCGATGTCACTGTCTATCTGGATGGCATGCATGGAGACTGTTCAGAGACGATCTTCGTGGGCAGCGTGGATCAGGACTCTCGGCGATTGGTGCGGGTTACTTGGGAGTGTATGATGCGCGGCATTGAGCTGATCCGTCCTGGGTTAAAGCTCAATAAGATCGGCCAAGCCATCGAAGCTCATGCTCGCAAATATGGTTATGGGGTTGTACGTGACTTCAGCGGCCATGGGATCGGTGAGGCTTTCCATATGGATCCCTATGTGGCCCACTATTTTGAGAGGCGCAACCCCAGGATCCTGCAAGAGGGGATGACCTTCACCGTAGAGCCGATGATCAACATGGGCAGCCACCGCTGTCGAGTTTGGGATGATGATTGGACCGCTGTGACTGTCGATCTCAAGCGCAGCGCTCAGTTTGAACATACGATCTTAGTGACCTCCGACGGGGTTGAGCTGCTCACTGACAGCTCCAAGGCGCCTCACTTTAAGAACCGCTGATGGAGCCGTTGAAGATCTTGGAGGCGCTGGAGCGGGGCCTCTGTACCGCACCTCAAGCTTTGGAGCGCCTTCGGGGAGAGGCTCCTTTGGGCTTCGCTCACCTTGATCTGGAGCGACGCGCTCGTCGGGGCTTCCCTGAGTTTATCTTTGGCGAGGGCAAGAGCGCAGGACAGTTGATCCAGATTATCCAGCGTCTCCTAAACGAGCCCGGCCCTCTCCTGGCGACTCGAGTAAACCCAGAGAAGGCTGAGGAGGTTCAAGAAGCCCTGCCTGAGCTGCGCTATGCTCCTTCAGCTCGCGCCCTCTACCGCTCCTCAGCACCCTGGTCTGAGGGAGAGGATTTGCTGATCCTCTCTGCGGGCAGCAGTGACGCTCCTGTCGCTGAGGAGGCGCTGCTGACCGCCCGCCTCTGTGGTCTGGGAGTTGCTCTGATTCAGGATGTGGGGGTCGCGGGTCTACACCGCCTGATCTCCCGTCTACCTCGCCTGCGTAGAGCGCGGGTGATCATCGTGGTGGCGGGGATGGATGGCGCTCTGCCCAGCGTGACCGCTGGCTTGCTGGCCTGCCCCATCATCGCAGTACCGAGCAGCGTGGGTTATGGTGCCAACTTTGGGGGTCTCGCTGCGCTCTTGGCGATGCTTAACGCCTGCGCAGCGGGGGTCACGGTGGTCAACATCGACAATGGCTTTGGGGCGGCCTGCGCCGCCGCCCTGATCCTGGGTGGAGCGCGGGAATGAGGCTGCTCTATTTTGACTGCTTTAGCGGTCTGGCTGGAGATATGACCCTCGCAGCTCTGATCGATCTGGGCTTAGATCCAGGGAGGTTGAGCGTCGCCCTAGAGCGCCTGCCGTTGCCCCCTTGGAGGCTTGAAATCGAGCGGGGTCGCCGCCAAGGGATGGGTGGTCTGGGGCTTAAGATCAAGCTTCAGGAGGAGCAGCAGGTTCAAGCTCATCGAAGCGCAGAGGAGATCCGCGAGATCATCCAAGCGGGGCGCCTGCCTCCTCCGGTTGAAGCTCAGGCGCTGGAGATCTTTAAGACGGTCGCAGAGGCTGAGGCGCGGGCGCATGGGATCCCTTTGGCCAAAGTCCACTTTCATGAGCTGGGGATGGTGGACAGCGTCTTGGATATCGTGGGGAGCTGCTATGGTCTCTGGAGCCTGGGGGTTGAGCGGATTGAGGCCGCCCCACCTCCTCTCACGCGGGGCTTTGTTCGCAGCGCTCACGGACGCATCCCTCTGCCTGCTCCAGCGACCGCTTTTCTTTTAGAGGGCTTGCCGGTCCAAGGCTGTGCTCTGCGGCGAGAGCTGCTGACGCCTACCGGAGCGGCGCTCCTGCGGGTCTTGGTGAAGCGCTTTGGTCCCATTCCAGAGATGCAGCTAGAGCGGGTGGGCCATGGCCTTGGGCAGATAGAGCTGCCTGATCGTCCCAACCTGCTCAGACTGCTCTTGGGCTGTCGTCAAGATGAGCCCAGTGACGCTTATATCGTCGAGGCCAACCTGGACGATATGCAGCCAGAGATCGCTGCTCATCTCCTGGAGCGTCTGATGGAGCGGGGCGCTCTCGATGCTTGGTTCCTCCCCCTCCAGATGAAAAAGGGCCGCCCCGGTCTGCTCCTGGGTGCTCTGGTTAAGGAGGAGAAACGGAGGCAGGTGGAGGAGACGCTCCTCAGAGAGTCCAGCAGCTTGGGCCTACGCAGCTATCCGGTGAGCCGCCAATGTCTGGCTCGGCGCTGGATCTCGGTAGAGACCCCCTGGGGGCCTCTGCGGGTCAAGCTGGGAGAGCAGGAGGGGCGGCTGCTAAACTTAGCACCAGAGTTTGAGGAGTGTCGCGCCCTGGCTCGTAAGGCGAACATCCCCCTTAAACTGATCTATCAACACGCCATCGCAGCAGCTTTGAAGTGAGAAGCGCTTGACGAGCCCTAAAATCAGGTCCTATTGAGGATTATTCCAGACGAGGAAAGTATGAAGTACGAGCCTGAACCTACCGAAAGCTTTTTCCACCGCCATAACCAGAAGCTGCTCTCGCAGTTTCGTGAGAAGCTACAACGCGAGGCCAACGCAGATGGCATAAAGGAGGCCACGGGAGTTGAAGAGCAGCTGCTCCTCAGCCAACTGGCGGAGCTGGGCGTCACCCGAGAGACCATCGAGGTGATTCATATGGTCCCCCTTGTTCAAGTAGCCTGGGCTGATGGGGAGATCCAGAAAGAGGAGGCGGAGCTGCTCCACAAAGCTGCACCTCAATGTGGAGTCAAGAGCGAGAGCGCCTTGCTCGCCTTTGAAGCGCTTCTCAAAGAGCGCCCCAGTGAACTTTATTTTAAGACCGCTCAAGCCTTTATTCGCCACCTCTTTATGGCTCTACCTGAAGAGGAAGCTCAGATCGCCACCCAAGATCTTTACAGCCTAGCGATGCAGGTCGCTAAGGCCAGCGGAGGGATCTTTGGCTTCTTCAGCGTGGATGAGCAGGAGAGAGCAGCGCTTAAGGAGATCATTGAGGAGATCAGTGGGGTGGGAGGGGTTGCGGCTGAGCAGCTCCTCAAGAGCCTCTGAGTGCGGGCCGGTCGTCTCTTTGCTGAAGAGCGAGGGGTCCCCATCTATCCTGGAGAACAGATCGTCCCGCTGGGTCAAAGCTGGTTGATCCGCCAACGCAGGGGCTTTAGACCTTGCCCCTGGGCCTTTCAGCTCGCCCGTTTTCTCCCTCTGCGTAGAGGGGACCGAGTCCTGGATCTGGGCTGTGGAGGGGGTGTGCTCCTCTGGGCTCTACACCAGCTTGAGGGAGAACTTAAGGCCCTGGTTGGCTTAGAGTTGGATGAGGAGCGAACCTCACGTGCACAGCGTAATGCCTGTCTTGCGGGCTGCCGAGCCCTGATCATCAAAGGAGATGTGCGCAGCCTGCCTCTGCCGGGAGCTTTTGACTTGGTGATCAGCAACCCCCCTTTCTTCCCAAAGGGTTGGGGACGCCAGAGCGCAGATCTTCAAACCGCCAAGGCCACCCACGCGCTGCAGGGAGAGATAGACGACTTCTGCCGCGCCGCTGCTCAGGCTCTCCGAGCCCATGGTCAGGCCCTCTTCCTCTATGATACGGGGCGATTGGCTGAGCTGCTCTTGGCCCTAAAGAGAGCGGGGCTGTGTTGTCGAAAGCTGCGCTTTTTAAGGGATGATCGCGGGAAGCCTGCGCGCCTCTTGGCCCTGAGCGGAAAAGAGGGAGCGGGGCTGATCGTTGAAGAGGAGCCCTTTATGGTGAAAGGAGGAGTGAGATGATCGCTCTGTTGATCAAATGGTTTGTCATCGCGGGAGTCTTTATGGGAGCCGCCAAGCTGCTGCCTGAGGTCAAGCTGAAGTCTCTACAAGGCGCTCTGACCGCTGCGGCGGTCTTAGGCCTAGCTAACCTCCTCTTGGGCTGGCTTTTGAGCTTTGGCTTCAAGCTCCTCTTCTTTTTGCCTGCAATATTGAGCTTTGGCCTCGCCTATCTGCTTGTGCCCCTCTTGGTCAATATGTCCCTCCTCAAGCTCACCGATGAGATCGTGGAGGATGATCTGGAGATCGAGGGACCAGTGGCCCTCTTCAAGCTCTCCCTAGCGGTCAGCCTGAGCACTGCTATTCTGGGGTGGTTTGCTTAAACCAGCCTCGCACTCTGCGACCTGAGATTTGATGAAGATTGCGATCATTGGAGGGGGTTTTGGTGGTCTGGCAGCAGCCCTCCGCTTGAAAAAGGTCGAGGGCTGTGAGCTCTGCCTTCTAGAAGCTGGCCCTCGCCTGGGAGGCAAGATCCGCAGCGAAGCTCAGGGAGGCTATCTGATCGAACACAGCGTCAGCCGCCTCCTTGATCGAGATACAGCTCTATTGGAGTTGTTGAGAGATGTGGGCTTGGGAGGAGAGCTGATCAGCTCTTCTCCGACATTGGGAGAGCCTCAGCTCCTGATGGGGGAGCGGCTGCGACCCTTTCCTAAGGGGCTCTCCGCCCTATCTAGAGGGAGCCCCCTCAGCCTCAAGGCTCGCCTACGTGCTCTGATGGAGCCTCTCTATCCACCACGTTCTTTGGGAGAGGAGTCGATCTACAACTTTATCAGTCGGCGTTTGGGCTTGGAGGTTGCAGAGCGCCTGTTGGATCCTTTGATGGCGGGGCTCTATGGAGGAGATGCTCGCGAGATCAGCCTGGAGGCTTTCCCCTGGCTCAAAGCCTTGGAGATGGAGCCTCCCAGGCTCCTCAGAGGCCTCCTCAAGCTGAAGAAAGAGCGTGGGAGCCCCTTGGGGGGGCGCTGGATGAGCCTCCGTAGAGGGATGGAGGAGTTGATCCATGCTCTTCGTGAGGCGCTGGAGCCTTCAATTCATCTGGAGCTAAATACCCCCGTTCAGGCACTCAGCCCCTCTGGGAGAGGCTGGAGGCTCTCTCTTGAGGGGGATAGCTTAGAGGCTGATCTGCTCCTCTTAGCGACCCCCGCTTCAGTCAGCGCCCAGCTCCTTGCCCCTCTACGCCCTCAGCTCAGCGACACCCTAGCGCAGCTTATGCCTCCCCCTACCGCTGTGCTCAGTCTCGGCTTTAAGGCTGCTCAACTGCCCCAGGCTTTGAACTCTCCGGGCTGCTTACTCCCCTGGAGGGAGGGTTGGATCTCAGGGGCTCAGTGGAGCAGCAGTCTCTTTAAGGGTCGAGCCCCTCAGGGCCAGAGCTTGATTCAACTGAGGCTCAGCCAGGAGGCCCTCTCTTTGGATAGAGAGGCGCTGATCGTTCAAACCCTCTCCACGCTTGGTCAGATGATAGAGGAGAAGTCTGAGCCCTGCTTGAGCCACCTATGCTCCTTCTCAGAGGGGATGCCTCAGCTCTCTCTTGGACAGCGGGAGCGCTGGTCTCAGCTTGGGGGCAGCTTAGAGGGCTTACCTGGGATCTATCTGGCGACAGCGGGGCTCTTGGGGATGGGCCTAGAAGCTTCAGCACAGAGGGCTGAAGCTCTCCCGGAGCTGCTGCTCAGGGTGGATTAAACAATAGAGTCTAGGTTCTGATCTGAACGGGGATGCGATGGGGCTTATAGCTCTCGTCGAGGGGGAGGCGCAGCTCCAAAACTCCGCGCTCCAGGGTGGCGCTGATCTTCTCGCTGTCGATCTCTCGAGGTACTTGAAAGCTGCGGCGATACTCCAGCAAGCCCTCATGGTAGAGGCGCTGCCCCGAGAGCCGCAAGAGGCCCCGCTTCACTTGAAGATCTAGGCTCTCTTGAGAGACTCCAGGGAGATCAGCGCGGAGGAGGAAACCCTCTTCATCTTCACAGATGTCTACGACAGGCCGAAGAACCTTGAGAAGGGGGGGCCCTTTGCTTATCTCTTGCTTTTTCATCTTCTCTCCTCTCCTTAAACGTTGACTTGGATCTGTCGAGGCTGAAGCTCAGGGGCTTTCTTTAAGGTGACGTTGAGTACTCCATCGCGCAGCTCAGCCTTGACTCCTTCAGGATCAATTCGACTGGGGAGGGAGAAGCTGCGGGTGAATTTGAAGGCTCGCCGCTCCTGGAGGTGCAGACGTCCCTTTGGGTGCTCCAGTTTCCTTGAAGCGGAGATGCTCAGGACCTCACCCAGGAGGCTGATCTCCAGATCCTCATCTCGGATACCGGGCAGATCGGCTCGTAGAGAGAGCTGCTCATCATCCTCCTGGAGGTCGGCCCAGCAGCGGTCCCGTCTCAGGACCGCTGCATTCTCCTCTATACTGTGTTGAACCTGATGTTGAATCCGATCCATCAGAGTAAAAGTGTCCTCTAATGCGTCAAAACGAAACAACATGACTTCTCCTCTTTGATGGTGGGTAATGGGTGTCTGTTGGTTTTCTAAACTGGGTGTTTTCCCTTGGTGAATATATGGATAAGGCCCCTTTCAAGATTGTCAACTCGGAGTCCAATTTTTTTTCTGAGCAGATCCCAAAAAATGTGCTTCTCCTCATATGAACAGCATCGGGAGCAGCACTTGACCTCAGATGCTCCAAATCTCCCTTGACTCCTCTCTGCTCATCTCATATTTCATATGGTGTAACGAGCACCTAGAGCTGCCCTTTCAGGAGCCTCAAGATGATTGTCCTCCATCATCACTGAGCGGATTAAGCGACCCAAATCCACTCAATCATCCTCAGCGACTTAAGTGATCGGACCTGCCAACACTGATCTGTGGGTTCCTCCTCTGTCTGCTTAGGGCTGGATTGAACTGGCGCCGCCTCAAACGGCCTCGCCTCGGTTTGGTTATCCCATCAAAGTTCAGGAGGACAGATGCAAAGCATCACGAGCTGTCGTCGCAAACAACGACGAGTTAAGAAGAAGAACAAGCAAGAGATCGAACGCAAACAGGATCTCCTCAGGCGACGCGCTGAGCGCAGAGAGCAGCAGAGACGCGAGGCGACAAAACCCCCGATCTGGGCGACGCAGCCCTCTCCTGGGAGCCTCCCCAAGCTGGCTCGCCGAGATCCATCACTCCTCCAAAGTTATGAGGCGCTACAGAAGCGCTTTCGCTTTATGCTTCGAGTTAAAGATCCGGCGGAGCCGCCCGAGCTGCTCAAGCTTGCGCGAACATACCGGTTCTGGACTCGCCCCCTGGAGCATTGGAATCCTCGAGGGGCTCCTCGCCGCTCCCAAGAGCGGCTGTTGAGATCCCTCATCGATCATCTGCTTTTGCGCTATCCAGTGCCTCTCTTTCTCTATCAGGCCTTCCAGCGTAGTATTGAACACTCCTGTGATCCTGCGTGGATGGTGGGCTGGCGACAGAAGAAGTGTGAGGGAAGCTTGATGCCTCCCTGGCTCTGGGTCTTCCTTCGTCTGGCTCAGGGAGCCTCGCTCTTTAAGCTGCTCCGAGATGATCTGGGGTTACCGATCAATCGCCGCGGCGCACATCACTTCATGCAGATGGAAGAGAACATGGGGATAATGCAGGCGTATCGCAGCGCACAGGTCTTAAACCATGGAGGGAGCCCAGCCTTAGGAGAGGCGGTCTGTAACAGCTTCTTAGAGAGAGGCTTTAAAGATGATGAGCCTTTCTATGATGAGGTTCTGAGTTGGATGAGTCGACAAGAGCTAAAGGGAGAGATGCATCAAGTTGCTCCTCTCCTAGATTATCTAAAGCATCTACGCACGCAGAAGGGAGTGACGTTTCAGATGAAAGGGCGCAGTCTTGGGACTCTTGTGCGCGGGATGTGGCTTTGGCATGAAAATCTTCGCCGATTCCGCTTAGGCTTTCGAGGAATCCCCCTACCTGAAGATGGCTTTCAGATGATGCGCTGGTCACCCAGTGAGCAAAATGAGGAGGATCCTGAAAATACGCCAAAAACGGTTTGGGAGATGAGCCCTATCCGGGAAGAGATCGCCCTAGTAGAGGAGGGTCGAGCGATGCATCACTGTGTCGCCAGCTATCTCAATAATGTACATATGAGGCAGTGCAGCATCTGGTCTTTGCGCTGTAATCAAGCTCGACGACTTACCGTAGAGTTGCGCCTCCTTACAAGAGAGATTGTTCAGGCCCGAGGAGCTTATAACCGTATGCCAACCTCTATCGAGCGTGATTGTCTCAAGCGATGGGCCCAACACAATGGCCTCACTTTGAGAGGAGCGATCTGAGCTGGTCTCTCCTTTCCACTCCAGCTCGTGAATCACCCGCAGAGATTCCTGAGCCAAAGCCTTACTGATCATCCTGGAGAACACAAAGTAGGCAGTTCCACTCTCCTTGAGCGACTCTAAAGTCTCCATCATCAGCAGCGCTGGGCCCAGGCTAAAAGGGATCAGGGAGCCTCTGTTGGTTGTGTCAAACAGTTTCGACTTTTGGCCTTGGTGCTCGTCTGGTTCTATTCTTGGGTTTACCGCGCTTCT